>NZ_JBNHIE010000043.1:0-210 GCF_059093025.1 Arthrobacter sp. 210 2 | reverse complement strand
GGTTCCCAAACAACAAACCCGTTTGTTGCAGGGAACACCAAATTGAATAACAACACCACACTGCTCGAACACGAGCACAAATTGTTGTAACCACCAGGATTTCCCACCCCCACGGGGTGTGGAGCAAGGGTTACGGCGGTCATAGCGTGGGGGAAACGCCCGGTCCCATTCCGAACCCGGAAGCTAAGACCCACAGCGCCGATGGTACTG
>NZ_JBNHIE010000042.1:0-210 GCF_059093025.1 Arthrobacter sp. 210 2 | reverse complement strand
GACTAACGACTCGTGAAGCTGACCGGTACTAATAGGCCAACAACTTACACCACACACCCACCCCGCAAACGAACTTCAAAAGCGTTTGCACCCGGGGTTGGGTAAAAAGATAAACAAGACTGCTTGCGTCCACTATGTGGTTCCCAAACAACAAACCCGTTTGTTGCAGGGAACACCAAATTGAATAACAACACCACACTGCTCGAACAC
>NZ_JBNHIE010000041.1:0-226 GCF_059093025.1 Arthrobacter sp. 210 2 | reverse complement strand
CCTCCATCCTCTTCGCCGTCTACACCAGCGAAACCACCCGCCTAGGACAGGCCCGACCCTATGCCGACACCATCGCGGCTCTGACCGGGGTCCTCGCCGAACAAGGCATCACGATCCGGGACGGACTTCTCGTCGGAGACGAAACCTTCTCCCCCTACGACGGCGAACCCGGCACCAGCCTCGCCCTGCCCGTCAGCTCAACCCAGACCAGCGCAATCAACGCCGA
>NZ_JBNHIE010000040.1:0-247 GCF_059093025.1 Arthrobacter sp. 210 2 | reverse complement strand
ACTATTGAGTTCTCAAACAACAGACACACCCGGCACCACCACAACCACTTTCAAGGCCGCGGCTCGCTCCGGAGCAACTTTCCAAACTTACCCGATCTCCGGAAGCTTTGCAAACCAGCGTTTCCGCGATTCCCAGCTCCCACAAACCAGCCCCACCCAAAACCGGCACGCTCAAAAGCGAACCATTTTCAGGCCGTTCATCAAGGGGGGTTGGCCGCTATCTTTCCGCATCAGCGGCGGCGACTCA
>NZ_JBNHIE010000039.1:0-249 GCF_059093025.1 Arthrobacter sp. 210 2 | reverse complement strand
CCAGACCACTGGGTTGATAGGCCGGATGTGGAAGCGAGGACTAACGACTCGTGAAGCTGACCGGTACTAATAGGCCAACAACTTACACCACACACCCCTCCCCGCAAACGAACTTCAAAAGCGTTTGCACCCGGGGTCGGGTAAAAAGATACACAAGACTGCTTGCGTCCACTATGTGGTTCCCAAACAACAAACCCGTTTGTTGCAGGGAACACCAAATTGAATAACAACACCACACTGCTCGAACAC
>NZ_JBNHIE010000038.1:0-251 GCF_059093025.1 Arthrobacter sp. 210 2 | reverse complement strand
TTTGGAAGGTCAAAGAACAACTCAGAACCCTGTTGCGCACCGGCTCTTTGGAAGACGCCGCAGTAGCGAAAACAGAGCTCGAGGAGCTGGTCAAGGCGGCTCTTCGTGGTTGATGGGGAATTGAGTTCGTGTCGTTGAAGACAAAGGGGCCCGCGGCCCTGCTGGGATGAGTGTGTCTAGCATTCAACCTGGAACAGGACCACGAGCCCTTGAACGAGCCTACCGGGGTCGCAGCCGACGCTGCCACCATC
>NZ_JBNHIE010000037.1:0-274 GCF_059093025.1 Arthrobacter sp. 210 2 | reverse complement strand
CCAGGGTGCGGGTGGAACAGTGTCGGAAGGGCGCGGGGGCAGACCCGGCGGTTACTACGGCCCACGCCGAAGTGCATGTGCGCGGGAGCCCAGGGTGCGGGTGGAACAGTGTCGGAAGGGCGCGGGGGCAGACCCGGCGGTTACTACGGCCCACGCCGAAGTGCATGTGCGCGGGAGTGCGCCCGTATGGTGATTTGAGACAGGGTTTAGGAGAATCTGTTTCATGTCTAGCCGTCGTAAGTTCAGCCCTGAGTTCAAGGCTGAGGCCATTGAG
>NZ_JBNHIE010000036.1:0-276 GCF_059093025.1 Arthrobacter sp. 210 2 | reverse complement strand
TCGCCCTGCCCGTCAGCTCAACCCAGACCAGCGCAATCAACGCCGAATTCATCTACCGCGGCAGCTTCATCGAACCCACCGACCGCATCACCCTCCCCACTACCAGCCCGGAAGCAGCGAAAGCGACCGCCGTCGAACACCACATGGAAACCATCAGGACCCAACCGACCGACACCGCACTGCAGCACGGCCGGAAACTCTGGGCCAACATGCTCGACTCCAAAACCTTCCCAAGCGACGACGACTGCCACGCCCTCGTCGCAAACCTGCAATTCC
>NZ_JBNHIE010000035.1:0-287 GCF_059093025.1 Arthrobacter sp. 210 2 | reverse complement strand
CCGGCACGCGCCTTGGCCAATTATCAAAACACGGTCAACCCAGTAGCGGCGTAAGAAGAAAATCAATCAAGCTGTCTCAGAAACTTGACGGGCGCAGGAGCCCAGGGTGCGGGTGGAACAGTGTCGGAAGGGCGCGGGGGCAGACCCGGCGGTTACTACGGCCCACGCCGAAGTGCATGTGCGCGCGAGCCCAGGGTGCGGGTGGAACAGTGTCGGAAGGGCGCGGGGGCAGACCCGGCGGTTACTACGGCCCACGCCGAAGTGCATGTGCGCGGGAGCCCAGGGTG
>NZ_JBNHIE010000034.1:0-292 GCF_059093025.1 Arthrobacter sp. 210 2 | reverse complement strand
GCAGCGAGTCCAGCCCGGACTCGAGTTCCCGCAGGTCCTCTTTCCCGGTGGAAGTCCTCGTCAAAGCGGCATGGACGTGCTGAGTGGATGCGGGCGCAGCGCCCGATGCCGCCCAGGGAGTGGCATCGGGCCTGTCGGAGCCGGACGCTTCGTCCGCAGGACGAAAGCCGTCCGGCGAAGGGGCGGGGGCGGCATCGGGCGCGGAGCCGGACAGGGATTTACTTGGCATGGCGGCGAATCTCCTCCCGCAGCCGGGCGGTGATGACCCCGGTCAGCTGGCCGGCAAGCCCGG
>NZ_JBNHIE010000033.1:0-422 GCF_059093025.1 Arthrobacter sp. 210 2 | reverse complement strand
GCCGTACCGGAAGGTGCGGCTGGATCACCTCCTTTCTAAGGAGCACCTACAAATCACTGTCTGCCGCGTATGTGGTGGTGGGGGTTTGTCAGGAGTACAGCCCGTTGCGCAGACGATAGTTCTGCGGCGGGTGCTCATGGGTGGAATATCAACAAATAGGTGCCTGGTGGCACGGACCGGCTTGTGAGTACGGACGCTCTTGAGTGTCTTGGAAAGCGGTGGGGTCGTTGCTGGCGGGTAGTGTTTGGCACACTGTTGGGTCCTGAGACAACAGGACCGTGGTTCATGGTTGTTTCCCGTTTGTGCGGGTGATGGTTGTGGGGTGTGGTACTTGTGTGTTTCTGGTTTCCTGGCTGCACCGATCATGCGCGTTTTTGTGTGTGGGGTGTGTGGTTTGGGGTTGTTGTTTGAGAACTACATAG
>NZ_JBNHIE010000032.1:0-453 GCF_059093025.1 Arthrobacter sp. 210 2 | reverse complement strand
GGAAATTGCTTCTTATAAAAGATGCTCGCGTCCACTATGTAGTTCTCAAACAACAACCCCAAACCACACACCCCACACACACAAACGCGCATGATCGGTGCAGCCAGGAAACCAGAAACACACAAGTACCAGAACCCTCCCTCACAGAAGAGAACCAGCCCTGTTGCCTCAGGACCCAACAGTGTGCCAAACACTACCCGCCAGCAACGACCCAACCGCTTTCCAGGACACCCACATTCCCGAAGGAAAAACAGAGCGTCCGTACTCACAAGCCGGTCCGTGCCACCAGGCACCTATTTGTTGATATTCCACCCATGAGCACCCGCCGCAGAACTTGCGTCTGCGCAACGGGCATATACTCCTGACAAACCCCCACCACCACATACGCGGCAGACAGTGATTTGTAGGTGCTCCTTAGAAAGGAGGTGATCCAGCCGCACCTTCCGGTACGGC
>NZ_JBNHIE010000031.1:0-477 GCF_059093025.1 Arthrobacter sp. 210 2 | reverse complement strand
CCAGGTTCATATTCTTGGAAATTGCTTCTTATAAAAGATGCTCGCGTCCACTATGTAGTTCTCAAACAACAACCCCAAACCACACACCCCACACACACAAACGCGCATGATCGATGCAGCCAGGAAACCAGAAACACACAAGTACCAGAACCACCACAGCCAAAAGACTGCAGCACCCCCGGTCCTGTTGTCTCAGGACCCAACAGTGTGCCAAACACTAAACCACCCATTCCCCGACCCTGCCGTTCCAGGACACACAAGGCGTCCGTACTAAACCAGGGAAAAGAAACACGCGGCCGCTATTTGTTGATATTCCACCCATGAGCACCCGCCGCAGAACCTGTGTCTGCGCAACGGGCTGTACTCCTGACAAACCCCCGCCACCACATACGCGGCAGACAGTGATTTGTAGGTGCTCCTTAGAAAGGAGGTGATCCAGCCGCACCTTCCGGTACGGCTACCTTGTTACGACTTAGT
>NZ_JBNHIE010000030.1:0-1188 GCF_059093025.1 Arthrobacter sp. 210 2 | reverse complement strand
GGCTCTTCGTGGTTGGTGGGGAATTGAGTTCGTGTCGTTGAAGACAAGGGGGCCCGTGGCCCTGCTGGGATGAGTGTGTCTAGCATTCAACCTGGAACAGGACCACGAGCCTTTGAACGAGCCTACCGGGGTCGCAGCCGACGCTGCCACCATCCTCTTCAACCTGCCCGACTACCACGTCATCTCCACCACTATCACTGCCGGCCGGCGACAGGTCCTTATCGAAACCAATCAGCCGCCAGGCTGCCCAAGCTGTGGGGTGGTCTCTACCCGGCGGAAGGAGCGGCGCTTCCAGCGGCTCCGGGATGTTCCTGTCGCCGGACCGGTCGACGTGCTGTGGTCCAAGTACCGCTGGTACTGCCAAGAAATAGCCTGCGACCGGCTGTCGTTCTTTGAATCCACGCCCCAGGTCCCGCGCCGTGCCCGCTCGACGAGCCGGCTGCGCGACCAGCTCGTGGACGCGGTCATCCGCTCAGGTAGGGCTGTCTCGGAGACAGCTGCCGGCTTCGCCGTGTCCTGGTGGATGGTCCGGGCGGCGCTGAACGAGGCCTGCCTGCTGCGGCTGCCGGACGTGGACAAGCTCAGCCCGCGGATGCTGGGCATTGATGAACACCGGTTCCGGTCCGTGCGCTACTTCCAGGACCCGGCAACGAAGGCGTGGACACGGTACGAGCCGTGGATGACAACCATCGTGGACCTGGAGACCGGACAGGTCCTGGGCGTGGTCGACGGCCGCGATCACAAGGGCGTCGGGGACTGGCTCTTCGCCCGGCCCCTGCAGTGGCGGCTGGCCGTGCAGGTCGTCGCGATCGACCCCTCGGCGGCGTTCAGCAAGGCGTTGCGGATGTGGCTGCCCCGGACTGCTGTCGCCGTCGATCACTTCCACCTGATCTCGCTGGCCAACCAGGCGATGACCGAGACCCGGCAGAACCTTTCCCAGCAGGTCAAGGGCCGCCGCGGCCGGGCCATCGACAAGGCCTGGGCCCACCGCATGCTCCTGCTGCGCGGCGGCGACAACCTCAGCTGCAGGGCAGCCCACCGGCTCGAGGAAGTGTTCTCCCTGGACGATCCAACCGGCACGCTCCACGCCGTTTGGAAGGTCAAAGAACAACTCAGAACCCTGTTGCGCACCGGCTCTTTGGAAGACGCCGCAGTAGCGAAAACAGAGCTCGAGGAGCTGGTCAAGGC
>NZ_JBNHIE010000029.1:0-1290 GCF_059093025.1 Arthrobacter sp. 210 2 | reverse complement strand
TGCGCCCGTCAAGTTTCTGAGACAGCTTGATTGATTTTCTTCTTACGCCGCTACTGGGTTGACCGTGTTTTGATAATTGGCCAAGGCGCGTGCCGGGGGTAGGCCCCGGTTGTTCGCATGGGGCCGGCGCCGGTTGTACCAGGACTCGATGTACTCCATCACCGCGGTCCTGGCCGCGATGTGATTAGGGAAATCATGGTGGTGGTACATCTCGGTCTTCAGGTGCGAGAAGAACGACTCGGCCACCGCGTTATCCCAGCACACACCGACCTCTCCCATGGACTGGGTGACGCTGTTCGCCGCGCACCAGCGTTGGAACCCGGCAGAGGTGTACTGCGAGCCCCGGTCGCTGTGAAAGACCGCCCCGAGGGGATGAAGCCGGCCATGGTCACGTGCCATGCTGAGCGCGTCGATGATCAACGAGGTACGCATGTGTGAGGCCATCGACCAGCCCACAACCATCCGGGTCGCGAGATCGATCACGGTGGCCAGGTACAGCCACCCGGAGCCCGTTTGCAGGTAGGTGATGTCCCCGACCAGCTTCGTTCCCGGCACGGTGGCGGTGAAGTCACGGTTCCCGTCCGCGTCCTGCATGTGGTTGCGGATATGCCCGGTCCTGGCGGCCGGGTCAACGACCGTGGTCTTCTTCCATGCCCGCATCCGCACCGCCCGCAGACCCTGCTTTCTCATGATGGCACCGACCGTGCCCGGGGCCACCGGGACACCCTCATGACCCAGGATCGTGGTGATCTGGTCCCGCCCGGCCATACCCTTCTCGCGTCCAAACACCCGCTTCACCTCCACGGTCAACTTGTTGTGGCGGACCTGCGTCGGGGTCGGTTCCTTCGGCAGCGTCCAGCGGTAGTACGAGGATCTGGGGACCTTCAGCTGCTGGCACATCCAGTCGATCTTGTAGTTGGCCTTCTCCTGCCAGATGAACGCGTAGTAGTCGTCTATCGTTGCTTCGCGGCGAAGAAGGCGCTGACTTTTCCCAGGAACTCGATTTCCCGTTTCAGCTCGGCGTTCTCGGCCTGCAGCGCCTTGTACTTCGCCCACTCCACCGGGCCCGGCTCATCGGCGGCGACGTCGGGATGCTCTTCCTTCCAGACCCGCACCCAATTCCCCAACGTCCCTTCATTGACCCCAATATCGGCCGCGACCTGGACCACGGGACGGCCCGAGGAAATCACCAGCTCAATGGCCTCAGCCTTGAACTCAGGGCTGAACTTACGACGGCTAGACATGAAACAGATTCTCCTAAACCCTGTCTCAAATCACCATACGGGCGCA
>NZ_JBNHIE010000028.1:0-1357 GCF_059093025.1 Arthrobacter sp. 210 2 | reverse complement strand
TTGTGGTTTTGGATGGACTCGCGGCCTATCAGCTTGTTGGTGAGGTAATGGCTTACCAAGGCGACGACGGGTAGCCGGCCTGAGAGGGTGACCGGCCACACTGGGACTGAGACACGGCCCAGACTCCTACGGGAGGCAGCAGTGGGGAATATTGCACAATGGGCGCAAGCCTGATGCAGCGACGCCGCGTGAGGGATGACGGCCTTCGGGTTGTAAACCTCTTTCAGTAGGGAAGAAGCGAAAGTGACGGTACCTGCAGAAGAAGCGCCGGCTAACTACGTGCCAGCAGCCGCGGTAATACGTAGGGCGCAAGCGTTATCCGGAATTATTGGGCGTAAAGAGCTCGTAGGCGGTTTGTCGCGTCTGCCGTGAAAGTCCGGGGCTCAACTCCGGATCTGCGGTGGGTACGGGCAGACTAGAGTGATGTAGGGGAGACTGGAATTCCTGGTGTAGCGGTGAAATGCGCAGATATCAGGAGGAACACCGATGGCGAAGGCAGGTCTCTGGGCATTAACTGACGCTGAGGAGCGAAAGCATG
Source organism: Arthrobacter sp. 210 2 (assembly GCF_059093025.1). Lineage (NCBI taxonomy): Bacteria > Bacillati > Actinomycetota > Actinomycetes > Micrococcales > Micrococcaceae > Arthrobacter > Arthrobacter sp. 210 2. The sequence goes on along the minus strand of NZ_JBNHIE010000028.1, from coordinate 819 downwards.
GGGAGCGAACAGGATTAGATACCCTGGTAGTCCATGCCGTAAACGTTGGGCACTAGGTGTGGGGGACATTCCACGTTTTCCGCGCCGTAGCTAACGCATTAAGTGCCCCGCCTGGGGAGTACGGCCGCAAGGCTAAAACTCAAAGGAATTGACGGGGGCCCGCACAAGCGGCGGAGCATGCGGATTAATTCGATGCAACGCGAAGAACCTTACCAAGGCTTGACATGAACCGGACCGCCGCAGAAATGTGGTTTCCCCTTTGGGGTCGGTTTACAGGTGGTGCATGGTTGTCGTCAGCTCGTGTCGTGAGATGTTGGGTTAAGTCCCGCAACGAGCGCAACCCTCGTTCTATGTTGCCAGCACGTGATGGTGGGGACTCATAGGAGACTGCCGGGGTCAACTCGGAGGAAGGTGGGGACGACGTCAAATCATCATGCCCCTTATGTCTTGGGCTTCACGCATGCTACAATGGCCGGTACAAAGGGTTGCGATACTGTGAGGTGGAGCTAATCCCAAAAAGCCGGTCTCAGTTCGGATTGGGGTCTGCAACTCGACCCCATGAAGTCGGAGTCGCTAGTAATCGCAGATCAGCAACGCTGCGGTGAATACGTTCCCGGGCCTTGTACACACCGCCCGTCAAGTCACGAAAGTTGGTAACACCCGAAGCCGGTGGCCTAACCCCTTGTGGGAGGGAGCTGTCGAAGGTGGGACTGGCGATTGGGACTAAGTCGTAACAAGGTAGCCGTACCGGAAGGTGCGGCTGGATCACCTCCTTTCTAAGGAGCACCTACAAATCACTGTCTGCCGCGTATGTGGTGG
>NZ_JBNHIE010000027.1:0-1709 GCF_059093025.1 Arthrobacter sp. 210 2 | reverse complement strand
TCGACTCCAAAACCTTCCCAAGCGACGACGACTGCCACGCCCTCGTCGCAAACCTGCAATTCCCCACAATCCGCGACCGCATCATCGCAGACATCCCAGGCGTCGACGAACCCATGCAACAAATCCTGTTCGCCCAAACAGAACAACCGCCGAAGTGGTCACGCATCGAGTGGGCACAACAACTGCTCTTGCACGCCTACACTCGGACCAGCGCCGAGCACGCAGCACCGGTCCTCACTACCATCGGCGGGACTGTAAGTTTTCCGGTGTAACTCTTGATGAAGAGGAGACACCTGTGACAGATGTGACAGCCGCCGTAACGGACGCTGTGGACGAGGAGCTGGTTCGGCAGTTGACTGAGCGTGCCCGGGCCGAGGGACTGCAGCTGGCCGGGGAGGGAGGGCTGCTGCAGAAGCTGACCAAGCTGGTCATGGAGTCCGCGCTTGACGGCGAATTGGACGATCATCTCGGCTATGGCAAGCATGATCCGGCCGGGCGCGACGGCGGCAATTCCCGCAACGGCCGGCGGTCCAAGACGCTGCTGACTGAGGCCGGGCCGGTGGAGATCTCGGTGCCCCGGGATCGGGACGGGTCGTTCGAGCCGCGGATCGTGGCCAAGCGGCAGCGGCGGCTGACCGGCGTGGATGACCTGGTCATCTCGCTCTCGGCCAAGGGCCTGACCCATGGCGAGATCGCGGCGCATCTGGCCGAGGTGTATGGGGCGGAGGTGTCCAAGCAGACCATCTCCACGATCACTGATCGGGTGCTGGAGGGGATGGGAGAGTGGCAGAACCGGCCGCTGGATCCGGTGTACCCGGTGATCTTCATCGACTGTGTGAACGTGAAGATCCGCGACGGCCAGGTCGCGAACCGGCCGATCTACGTCGCCCTGGCGGTGACTGTCGATGGGACCCGGGAGATCCTCGGGCTGTGGGCCGGCGAGCACGGCGACGGCGAGGGCGCGAAGTACTGGCTGCGAGTGCTGACCGAGATCAAGAACCGAGGCGTGGCCGACTGCTGCATTCTGGTCTGCGACGGGCTGAAGGGGCTTCCGGACGCGGTTGCGGCGGTGTGGCCGCAAACGGTGGTCCAGACGTGTATCGTGCACCTGCTGCGCAACAGCTTCCGCTATGCCTCGAAGAAGGACTGGTCCCAGATCGCTAAGGACCTCAAGCCCGTCTACACCGCCCCGAGCGAGGCGGCGGCGCTGGACCGGTTCGCGGATTTCTCGGGCAAGTGGGAGAAGCGGTACCCGGCCATCATCGGGCTCTGGACCAACGCGTGGGCCGAATTCGTGCCGTTCCTGCAGTTCGACAACGAGATCCGCACAGTGATCTGCACGACGAACGCGATCGAAAGCATCAACGCCCGTATCCGCCGCGCCGTGAACGCCCGCGGCCACTTTCCGACCGAGCAGTCCGCGCTGAAGTGCATCTACCTGGCAATCATGAGCCTGGACCCCACCGGCAAGGGCCGGAAACGCTGGAGCAACCGCTGGAAGGCCGCACTCAACGCCTTCGAGATCACCTTCGACGGACGCCTGTCCGCCGGCAGGAGCTAGAAAAAAACAACCCCCAGTTACACCGAATAATTGACAGACCCCCATCGGCTACTGCGCCCGTCAAGTTTCTGAGACAGCTTGATTGATTTTCTTCTTACGCCGCTACTGGGTTGACCGTGTTTTGATAATTGGCCAAGGCGCGTGCCGG
>NZ_JBNHIE010000026.1:0-2736 GCF_059093025.1 Arthrobacter sp. 210 2 | reverse complement strand
GTGTCAACGGCAACTTAGAAATGACCGGTGGCGGCAGGTTGGTTTGCCCGTTGGCGGCAGGTGATTGACCGGTCGCGGCAAGTATTTTTGGACAGGGTCAGGCGCCCCGGGAGTGCCGGGTTTTCGGGGCGCCTGACCGGGTTTTGGGTTAGTTCATGGGACGGGTTCCTTTCCCGTTTTGGGCTTGCATAAGCCGGACGGACTCGCCGCTGGTTTGGCAGAGGTGGGCGTGGTGAAGGAGCCGGTCCACGGTCGCGGTGGCGATGGTTTTGGGCATGAGCTCATCGAATCCGGAGGGGTGGATGTTGGAGCTGATCGCCAGTGACCGTTTCTCGTAGGAGGCTTCCACGACCCGGTAGAAGCCTTCGGCGGCGTCGGCGGAGACCGGCAGAAGGCCGATATCGTCAATGCAAATCAAATCCACGTTGGTGGCGCGGGTGATGGCTTTGTTGACGCTGTCATCGATGCGGTGCCGGCGCACGAGGGCGCCGAGGTCTTCCATGCTGAGCCAGGACACGGACAAGCCCTGATCGATGGCCTGCTGGCCGAGTGCTTCCAGGAGCAGGGTTTTACCGGTGCCGGAGGGGCCGCAGGCGATCAGGTTCTCCCGCCGCCGCACCCATTCCAGGGTCCGCAAGAACGAAGTCGTTGCGGCCGGGAGGGTGGAGAGGGCTTCGTCCCAGACATCGAAGGTCTTCCCGGTGGGGAATCCGGCGCGTTTGCGGCGGGTGGCCAGCATCGAGGCGTTCCGGCCGGTGGCTTCGGCTTCCAGTAGGACGCGGACGACTTCGGTGGGGTCCCAGCGCTGGGCTTTCGCGGTGGCAAGGACGTCGGCGACGACCGCGCGGGCGTGTGGCATCCGGGTCGTGCGCATCAGTGCGATTACGTTCTGGACCGCTGTGTCGGCCAAGGGCGGTGTCATGGTGTCAGCGCTCATCGATGGCTCCTTCTAGATCGCCGTCAGCGGCGTGTTCGGTGGTCGGTGCGGTCGTGGGTGTGGTGCCGAAGTGTGCCCAGGCGCCGGTGCCCTGGCTCAGCCATTGGCCCTGGTCGGTGACGGTGTGGGTGGTGCTGGTTGTGTGGCTTGTTGCGTTGCCGGTGTTGACGATGGAGAGCAGATCTTCGTGGGTGAAGCGCTGATGCACCGCTGCCGCTCCCAGGCCCTTGTCGACCTCGTCGGCGCCCAGGACCTTCGCGAGGGTGACGGCGCGTTCCATTTTGTGCCGGATCTTTCCGGTGCCGGCGGCGGCGGCTTCCTTAAGCCAGAGCGCGGCGCCGGCGCCGAGGGCCAAGAACTCCTCCTCGGCCGTGTTCGTCGGGCGAATCACCCGTTCCAGGGCCCCGGCAGGCGCCGGCGGGAAGTGGGCGTCGATGATCGCGGGGGCGCCGGGGCTGGTGAGTTTGTGCCGGGCGACCTCGACCGGGCCGGAGTCCCCGACGTGAACGATGATCACCTCGGTCTCGGTGCCCCGCACCCAGACCATCTGACCCATCAGGGTGTGCGGGACGGAGTAGCGGGACTGCTGGAAGGTGATCATGGGCATGTTCGGCGGGACCTGCCGGGTATGGCCGAAACTCGCTGTCACCGGGGTCGCCGGGACCGGGTGCAACCGGGGCTGTTCGAGAACCCGGAGCATGTCCTTCGGGATCTCGAGCGTGGCCCGGTGCACCCTGGAATTCACCTCCTCCATGAACGCCTCACAGGCAGCCTCCAACTCGGTGAAGGACCGGTATTCGGGCAGCAGGTTGGTCTCTTTCGGGACGAGGTCGGCTTTGGCGATCTTGACCGCGTTCTCCACCCCGCCCTTCGAGGCAGGGTCCGCCGGCAGGCACGTCTGCAGCGCGGTGGAGTAATGCCTGGTGAACGCCACGATCTGGTGGTTGCGGACCGGTATCCCGGCGACGTGCTCGACCGTGACGGTCTTCTCGTTATCAGTCAATACGTAGGTCGGGACCCCGCCGATCAGGCGGAACGTCCTGTCGAGGGCGGCGAACACGCTCGGCATGGTCTTATCCCGCAACGCGATCACGATCCGGAACCGGGAGAACGCCAGCCAGGCCACGAACAGCACGGTCTTCACCCCGTCCACGACCGGCCCGTCGCCGTAGTCATACTGCAGCCACAGACCTGGCTCCGGCGTCCAGGGACGGTGCACCCGCACATTCCGGGCCCGGTATTTCGCCTTCAATTCCGCCAGCGTGGTCCTGGTCGTCCGCTCACACCCGGTGAACCCCAAAGCCACGAGTTTCTCATGCACCACGTCGCCGCGGATCTTCCCGCGGGACTGCTCGACCCAGGAGATCATCTGGGGCAGGAACGGGTCGGTCATCCGGCCACGCTGCCGGGCCACCGGCGCCTGCGCACCATCCTGGCGGGCCTTCACATAGGAGCGCACCGTGTTATGCGAGACGCCGCAGATCTTCGCGGCATCCCGGTACGACCGGGTCAAATCGTAAGCAGCTAAAATTTCCATGAACTCTCCTGGAGACTTCACAACGAGCCCCTTCCTTCCCACAACGGGTGAAATACAGACGATTGGCATCGCCATTTCACCGCGGAAGGAAGGGGCTCTCCCCGTAACGACACGAGGGATGGACAAGAGGAATCCCGGCGCGCGAGACCACCAAAAATGGCCTACTGCTGTCCAAAAATGCTTGCCGCCAATGGTCAAAACCACTGCCGCGAACGGTCAATCAGTTTTGCCGTCTCCGGTCAGTTTAAAGTTGCCGCTTACA
>NZ_JBNHIE010000025.1:0-3306 GCF_059093025.1 Arthrobacter sp. 210 2 | reverse complement strand
TGTGTGTGGGGTGTGTGGTTTGGGGTTGTTGTTTGAGAACTACATAGTGGACGCGAGCATCTTTTATAAGAAGCAATTTCCAAGAATATGAACCTGGATCTGGTTCTTCACTCCTTGTGGGTGGGGGAACGGTTTTCGTGGTTCTCTCGAAAACTTGTTTTTTGATCTTTTGTGGTCAAGTTTTTAAGAGCACACGGTGGATGCCTTGGCATTAGGAGCCGAAGAAGGACGTAGGAATCTGCGATAAGCCTGGGGGAGTCGATAACCGGACTGTGATCCCAGGGTGTCCGAATGGGGAAACCCCGCCAAGCGCGCGAGTGACTTGGTGACCCGCATCTGAACACATAGGGTGCGTGGAGGGAACGCGGGGAAGTGAAACATCTCAGTACCCGCAGGAAGAGAAAACAATAGTGATTCCGTTAGTAGTGGCGAGCGAACGCGGATCAGGCTAAACCGTTCCATGTGTGATAGCCGGCGGGCGTTGCATGGTCGGGGTTGTGGGACTTTCCATACCAGTTCTGCCGGGCTGGTGGGGTGTGATGTGCGTGCATAGGTGAACGGTTTTGAAAGGCCGGCCAGAGAGGGTGTTAGCCCCGTAACCGTAATGTTTTGTACCGCCTGTGAGAGTATCCCAAGTAGTACGGGGCCCGAGAAATCCCGTGCGAATCTGTCAGGACCACCTGATAAGCCTAAATACTCCCTAATGACCGATAGCGGACCAGTACCGTGAGGGAAAGGTGAAAAGTACCCCGGGAGGGGAGTGAAACAGTACCTGAAACCGTGTGCTTACAATCCGTCGGAGCCAGTCTGATTCTGGTGACGGCGTGCCTTTTGAAGAATGAGCCTGCGAGTTAGTGTTACGTCGCGAGGTTAACCCGTGTGGGGCAGCCGTAGCGAAAGCGAGTCTGAATAGGGCGTTGCAGTGGCGTGATCTAGACCCGAAGCGAAGTGATCTACCCATGGCCAGGTTGAAGCGACGGTAAGACGTCGTGGAGGACCGAACCCACTTCAGTTGAAAATGGAGGGGATGAGCTGTGGGTAGGGGTGAAAGGCCAATCAAACTTCGTGATAGCTGGTTCTCCCCGAAATGCATTTAGGTGCAGCGTTGCGTGTTTCTTGCTGGAGGTAGAGCTACTGGATGGCTAATGGGCCCTACAAGGTTACTGACGTCAGCCAAACTCCGAATGCCGGTAAGTGAGAGCGCAGCAGTGAGACTGTGGGGGATAAGCTTCATAGTCGAGAGGGAAACAGCCCAGACCACCAACTAAGGCCCCTAAGCGTGTGCTAAGTGGGAAAGGATGTGGAGTTGCTCAGACAACCAGGAGGTTGGCTTAGAAGCAGCCATCCTTAAAAGAGTGCGTAATAGCTCACTGGTCAAGTGATTCCGCGCCGACAATGTAGCGGGGCTCAAGTACACCGCCGAAGTTGTGGCATTCAAACAATGACTAAGCCTTCGTGGTTCAGGTGTTTGGATGGGTAGGGGAGCGTCGTGTGGGCGGTGAAGTCGCGGTGTAAACCAGCGGTGGAGCCTACACGAGTGAGAATGCAGGCATGAGTAGCGAAAGACGGGTGAGAAACCCGTCCGCCGAATGATCAAGGGTTCCAGGGTCAAGCTAATCTGCCCTGGGTAAGTCGGGACCTAAGGCGAGGCCGACAGGCGTAGTCGATGGACAACGGGTTGATATTCCCGTACCGGCGAAAAACCGCCCATGCTGAACAGGGGATACTAACTGCCCGAGACCTGCCCGATCACCCTTGTGGTGTGAGGGTTTTGGTGGAGCGCAGGACCTGATCCTGGGAGGCAAGCGTATTAACAGGTGTGACGCAGGAAGGTAGCCGAGCCGGGCGATGGTTGTCCCGGTCTAAGGATGTAGGGCGAACGGTAGGCAAATCCGCTGTTCATGATGCCTGAGATCTGATGGGACCCCCGTTTGGGGGGATTTGGTGATCCTATGCTGCCGAGAAAAGCATCGACGCGAGGTTTTAGCCGCCCGTACCCCAAACCGACACAGGTGATCAGGTAGAGAATACTAAGGCGATCGAGAGAATTATGGTTAAGGAACTCGGCAAAATGCCCCCGTAACTTCGGGAGAAGGGGGGCCCCAACCTTGATACACCCTTGCGGTGTGGAGGGGATCGGGGCCGCAGAGACCAGGGGGAAGCGACTGTTTACTAAAAACACAGGTCCGTGCGAAGTCGCAAGACGATGTATACGGACTGACTCCTGCCCGGTGCTGGAAGGTTAAGAGGACCGGTTAGCCTCACGGCGAAGCTGAGAATTTAAGCCCCAGTAAACGGCGGTGGTAACTATAACCATCCTAAGGTAGCGAAATTCCTTGTCGGGTAAGTTCCGACCTGCACGAATGGAGTAACGACTTCCCCGCTGTCTCAACCATAAACTCGGCGAAATTGCAGTACGAGTAAAGATGCTCGTTACGCGCAGCAGGACGGAAAGACCCCGAGACCTTTACTATAGTTTGGTATTGGTGTTCGGAGTGGCTTGTGTAGGATAGGTGGGAGACGTTGAAGCCCGGACGCCAGTTCGGGTGGAGTCATCGTTGAAATACCACTCTGGTCACTTTGGACATCTAACTTCGGCCCGTAATCCGGGTCAGGGACAGTGCCTGATGGGTAGTTTAACTGGGGCGGTTGCCTCCTAAAAAGTAACGGAGGCGCCCAAAGGTTCCCTCAGCCTGGTTGGCAATCAGGTGTCGAGTGTAAGTGCACAAGGGAGCTTGACTGTGAGAGAGACATCTCGAGCAGGGACGAAAGTCGGGACTAGTGATCCGGCGGTACATTGTGGAATGGCCGTCGCTCAACGGATAAAAGGTACCTCGGGGATAACAGGCTGATCTTGCCCAAGAGTCCATATCGACGGCATGGTTTGGCACCTCGATGTCGGCTCGTCGCATCCTGGGGCTGGAGTAGGTCCCAAGGGTTGGGCTGTTCGCCCATTAAAGCGGTACGCGAGCTGGGTTTAGAACGTCGTGAGACAGTTCGGTCCCTATCCGCTGCGCGCGCAGGAAATTTGAGAAGGGCTGTCCTTAGTACGAGAGGACCGGGACGGACGAACCTCTGGTGTGTCAGTTGTACTGCCAAGTGCACCGCTGATTAGCTACGTTCGGATGGGATAACCGCTGAAAGCATCTAAGCGGGAAGCTCGCTTCAAGATGAGATTTCCATACACCTCGTGTGTGAGAGGCCCCCAGCCAGACCACTGGGTTGATAGGCCGGATGTGGAAGCGAGGACTAACGACTCGTGAAGCTGACCGGTACTAATAGGCCAACAACTTACACCACACACCC
>NZ_JBNHIE010000024.1:0-4643 GCF_059093025.1 Arthrobacter sp. 210 2 | reverse complement strand
GGAAGCTAAGACCCACAGCGCCGATGGTACTGCACCCGGGAGGGTGTGGGAGAGTAGGTCACCGCCGGACAACCATTAAGGTCGAGGCCCCAACCAGCAATGGTTGGGGCCTCCCGCATTTAAACACCACCCCACCAAACCCGGCACGCCCCAACACCTGGCACAAAGCCCGGACGCACCATCACCTCCCGCCGGAAACCCAGGGATGCTCTATCAGATAACGCACTCAAACACCCCGGATAGCAACCACAACCGATAGAGCAACCACCGGACAGCCCTAGACTTACGAGCTATGAGCACCCGTTCCCCAGACCCCGTCGGCCGGCGCGCCACCATCATGGACGTCGCGGCGGCTGCGGGCGTCTCCCGGCAAACTGTCACCCGGGCCATGAACGGCATGACCGGTATCAGCGAGGTGACCCGGGAGCGGGTCCAAAGGCTCGCCGCGGAACTCGGATACACCCCAAGCCGCTTCGCGAAAGGGCTGGTCCAGGGGGCCCGCATCTCTGTAGGCTTGGCAATCCCTGACCTGACAAACCCCTACTTCCCTGCGTTTGCCTCGAGCGTGGTGGAAGCCGCCACGCAGCGGAGCTGGAATGTTGTGGTGGATGATTACGGCCATGGAACCGCCAGCGGCCTCGACGCGGTGGCCCGCTTGGCGCCGCAAGTGGACGCCCTGATCGGGTACCTCGGGGAACACTCCGGTGAAGCACAGGCCATGATGGGCCGGCGTCCGGTGGTTGCCCTGGACTGCCCGGAGGGCGGGGCTGCCGGGAACATCTCGTTCGACTACCTCTATGCGGCCCGGCTTGCAATGGACCACCTGGTGTCGGATAGGCGGAGTGACATTGCCTATCTTGACTCGGACCAGGGCGGCCCTGCTGCCAGCCGTGGCTCGGCAACCGCTGCGGTGGCGGCTGAAGCCGGCATCGCGGTGACGCGCTGCCATGCTGCTCCGTCCGCAAAGGCGGCCCGGGAGGCCGTGGATGCCCTGCTGCGCAGCGGGGTCCGGATAGACGCGATTCTGGCGTTCAATGACCTCATGGCGGCAGGCGCCCTGAAAGCCCTGCAGGACGGCGGAAAGTCGGTGCCCGGTGATTGTGCTGTCATCGGAATGGACGGAATACCCCTGGGCGAGCTGACTACCCCGGAACTGACCACGCTCTCTCTGGACCTGCGCACAGTTGGCCGCACCGCCGTCGACCTCCTCGATGGCCTGCTGTCGGGCTCGGTCGAAGCTCGAAGTCCTGCGGCGTCCCTGACTCTCCGGCACGAGCTGATTGTCCGACGTTCGGCCTGAACCCCTACTCAAAGATGCTCACAGCAGCTAGGCTGACGTTGGCCGTGAACGTTCACGTCGTCTAAAAGGCTCGTCAGCAAGGAACATCCATGTCAGTTCAGACCCCCTCAGCAGTGCCCCATGTTGCCGCCGCCGCAATCAGCACACGGGCCTCCGGCAGCCTCGAAATCGGCGCGGAGGGCGTGCGCGAGCTCTCATCCCTGGCGCCCGGCCGCGGCACCCTCCCGGCGCGGGCGTACCTCTCGAGCAACGCCCCCAAGCTCTCCCTCAATGGTGAATGGCAGTTCCGGCTCAGTCCGGGCATCCGCAGGGCGCCTGCCGACGGATGGCAGGAAGGGGAAGCACTGGAAGGGTTCTCCAGCCTGCCCGTTCCGTCGAGCTGGTCCATGCACGGCAACGGATCCCCCGCCTACACCAACGTCCAGTTCCCCTTTGCCGTCGAACCGCCCCACGTTCCGGAGGTGAACCCGATCGGTGATCACGTGCTCACCTTCGAGGCTGGCCCAGAGTTCCTGCCGGACGCCCTGCTGCGGTTTGACGGCATCGAGTCCGCCGGAACTGTGTGGCTGAATGGAGTGGAACTGGGGACCACCCGGGGCAGCCGCCTGGCTCACGAGTTCGACGTCTCTGGAACCCTGGTTGAAGGAACCAACACGGTGGCTGTGCGGGTGGCCCAGTTCTCGGCCGCGAGCTACGTGGAGGACCAGGACATGTGGTGGCTCCCGGGCATCTTCCGGGACGTTACACTGCAGGCCCGGCCCGCACATGGGATCGACGACGTCTTCGTCCACGCCGGCTACGACCATCTCAGCGGCGAAGGCGTGCTGCGCGTTGAGGTGAGCCGGGGCGGCCAGGCGATTGACGCCGTCGTACGCGTTCCTGAACTGGACCTGGAACTGCCGGCCGGGACGGAGCTGCGCGTTCCTGGAGTGGAACCGTGGTCTGCGGAGGTGCCGAAACTTTATAAGGCGACCGTCAGCTCGCCCGGCGAGACTGTCAGCCTGCAGCTGGGCTTCCGCAGCATCACCATCGAAGACGCCCAGTTCAAGGTTAACGGGCGTCGCATCCTGCTGCGCGGCGTGAACCGCCACGAGCACCATCCCCGCCTGGGCCGGGTGGTGCCCCGCGACGTCGTGGAGGCGGAGCTGAGGCTGATGAAGCAGCACAACATCAACGCCATCCGCACGTCGCACTACCCGCCGCACCCGGAATTCCTCGCGCTTGCTGACCAGCTGGGCTTTTATGTGGTGCTCGAATGCGATCTGGAGACCCATGGCTTTGAAAGCGCCGGATGGGCGCAGAATCCCTCCGATGACCCGCAGTGGGAAGCCGCGCTGCTGGACCGGATGCGCCGGACTGTTGAGCGGGACAAGAACCATCCGTGCGTGGTCATGTGGTCGCTCGGCAACGAAGCAGGCACCGGCAGGAATCTCGCAGCGATGTCCCATTGGACCAAGGACCGGGATCCCTCCCGCCCCATCCACTACGAGGGGGACTGGGCCTCACCGTACGTCGACGTCTACTCGCGCATGTACGCAAGCCAGGCCGAAACCGCGCTCATCGGGCAGGGGACCGAGCCGCCGCTGGAGGACCCCGCCCTGGACGCGCGCCGCCGCGCCATGCCCTTTGTGCTGTGCGAATACGTGCATGCGATGGGAAACGGGCCCGGCGGCATGAGTGAGTACCAGGAGCTCTTTGACCGGTATCCGCGCCTGATGGGCGGGTTTGTCTGGGAATGGCTGGAACATGGAATTACCGTGCCGTCTCCGGGTGGCGGTGAGCATTTTGCCTACGGCGGCGACTTTGGTGAAGAAGTGCACGACGGCAACTTCGTCACAGATGGCCTGGTGGACGCCAACCGTAACCCGCGGCCCGGCCTGCTGGACTTCAAGAAGGTTATTGAGCCGCTGCGCATAGAGGTGGCAGCGGACTGGTCGGGCTTCAGGCTCCGCAACGGCCAGGACTTTGCGGACACGTCCGCGTATAGCTTCCGTTATTCGGTGGAGTACGACGGCGCCACGCTCGACGTCGGAACAGTGGACGTTGCGCCGTTGGCACCTCAGTCCGAGATGGTTGTGTCCCTGCCGGACGCAGTTGCCGGCACCGCTGCAGCGGCGCTGCCCGGCGGCGGACCCGCGGTGCTCACCGTCAGCGCTGTCCTCGCCGCTGATTCTGCCTGGGCCGCCGCGGGCCACGAAATCGCCTGGGGCCAGGCAGTGCGGGAGCCTTCCGCCGTCTTTATCCCAGGCGCAAGCGAACGCGTCGATGTCCTCGAGGACGAACTGCGGCTTGGTCCAGCCGTTTTCAGCCGCATCACCGGTATGCCCACCTCCATCGGAGGTATTCCCGTGGAGCAGATGGGGCTGGCATTGTGGTGGGCACCGACGGACAACGACCTAGGTAGGGAATCGGGAAGCGCCGACGCGCGTCCGCTCGCTGTCCAGTGGAAGGACGCCGGGCTTGACCGGCTCCACACGCGCCTGCTTGGCATTAGTGCTGAAGCTGCTGCCGACGGCGGTGACCAGCTGATCGTCCGGACGCGCATGGGTGCTGCCGACAAGCAGTTCGGGGTGCTTGTGGACTACACCTGGACCAGCGACGGCGACGTCCTGGTGCTCCGGACCCAGGTCCGGCCCCAGGGGGCATGGGTGAACGCCGGTTTCGACGTGGAATGGGCGCGGATCGGTTTGGAGGTGGTGCTTGCGGCTGAGACCACAACGGTGAGCTGGTTCGGGCAGGGACCGCACCAGAGCTACCCGGACACCGGACAGGGTGCCCGCGCAGGATGGTTCTCGCTTCCGCTCCCGGACATGGACGTTGACTACGTTCGGCCCCAGGAAGCCGGCGCCCGCGCCGGGGTGCGGTCTGCCTCCCTCAATGTGGGCGGAAACGTGCTGGAGGTATCGGGTGAACCATTCGCCCTCACGGTGCGGCCGTACAGCCTGGCAGTCCTCGACGCCGCCACGCATCGGCCGGAACTCAGGCAGGATGGGCGCAGTTACGTGTACCTGGACCACGTCATGCGCGGGGTTGGAACTGCTGCCTGTGGTCCCGGCGTTCTCGAGCCCTACCGGCTGACGCCGCGTGAAGCTGATTTCACCCTGGTGTTTGGTGCGAAGAGCGGAGCTCGGACGATGTGAGCCACTCCATAGAACCGGTTCCTGGCGGTTAGGGCCGGCGGGACTGGGCTAGCGCTGCCAAAATCCCCGTGTCTTCGGGGGTTTTGGCGGCGCTCGACCCCATCGAGCGGCGATTTGCGGTGGGGTTGTGGGGCGTGTATTGTTTTCTGAGTCGCCGCCGCTGATGCGGAAAGATAGCGGCCAACCCCCCTTGATGAACGGCC
>NZ_JBNHIE010000023.1:0-8602 GCF_059093025.1 Arthrobacter sp. 210 2 | reverse complement strand
GCCAACTACAAATCAGTTATTCTCTTGAGAAGTGCCGTCCGGACGGCGGCATGACGCTCATCCCAGGGATCCATTTCCCCATAAACCGTGAAGAGCCGACATAGGTTCTGTGACGGATCTCCGTAAGTTCTCCCTGTCCCTCAGGCAACTCACCCTGGAGCAGGGGCAGGCCCTGTCACAATCTTCTGGCCAACGCCAGTAGCCTTCTAAGTCCTGAAGAATAATTCGGTTCCGCCCAACTTCAATTCAAGACAATGCATTCCAGCTCGTCGGACCTAGGGTAGTAGGATTATGCGCCCTTCGGCTGTTCCCGTTTCCACCAGGTCGTGTGCCTGCGCGGCCTCTTTCAGTGGTACGGAAGCGTGGATTTTGGGGTGCACGAGCCCGCGGCGCAGAAGTTGAAGTACGTCCTGAAGTTCCGTACGCGTACACGCCTTGGAGCCAATCAGTCGGATCTCCCGCATGATGAAAGCGCCCGGCAGTATCTCCACAGTCCCGTTTTGCAGGTTGCCTACAACAACAACAGTCCCTCCGCGAGCAACTGCCCGGAGGCTGTCGGGCAAAGTGAAATGGGCGGTCAAATCAAGGATTACTGATGGCTGGATGTTTCGCGCACGTACTTCATCCGCAAACTTCCCGTGACTGGCTAGTACTACATGATCGGAGTAGGGCTTCAGGCGTTCAAGCTTTCGAGCACTCGAGGTAGCGGCAATAACTTCTGCGCCCATGGAACGGGCAATCTGCAAAGCGTGTATTCCTACTCCACCGCTGGCACCTGAGACCAGAACACGGTCGCCTGCAGTAACACCAGCCAACTTCAACGCGTGGTAACCGGTGCCAATTGCGCAAGCTGCTATTGCCGCCGCTTCGTCATTCACACCATCGGGGACCTTGGCCAAACTTAGCTCGTCGATGACTGCGTACTGGGCGTAACCACCGTCCAGGCCTTCTCCGAGGAGCTTGCCGTCGGCACATAGAACTTCGTTCCCGCCCAGACAATTCCTGCAGCGGTGGCATGACTGACGTTGTGTCGATGCGACCCTGTCCCCAAGTGAAATCGTTGTAACACCGGGGCCGATTGCGGCCACGGTGCCGGCGATTTCATGCCCCAAAATTCGCCCGTTTGGACGATAAACGGTTCCGGAGCGTTGCATGACATCTTGTCTGCAGACCCCGGACGCACTAATTTTGACCAGGGCCTGACCGGGGCTCGGGGTCGGCGTAGGAACCTGCTCGATCTTAAGGACGCTACTTGCTCCGGCAGTGTGGAGCCGATAAGCCTGCATCGTTTCGGAGATCATCTAGAACGCGCCTCCGTGTGAACCGATCAACCCTCCGTGGAGAATCCTGGATCGTAGCCTGTCGGTCATGAATGCTCCTGTATCTATCGCAAGACAGTGACAACGATCGTCGACCGCAGGTCTCTGCTGAGATGGTGACCAGTTTTGTAAGCATAGAACCCGCCGGTGCGGAATCGATCTGGAAAAATTACGGGCATTTTCTCCAAAGATAGGGAATTAGGAGGCCGGGCTATTGACTCAGCCACGGTATGAAGAGAACCATCGCAGGAACTCGGCACCAAAGGTGACTTCGCCGCGGGCCACGGCCAGCGGGTTACCCATTCCAGGGTCATCACCAGGGAGAAGTCCTCGGCCCGCTCGGTGACAAGGTCAAAGCCCCGGCGCAGGATCTCCGCCCGCACCCGCGGCGCGGTCTGCGCCCAGAACGCCTCGACCGCGTTGGCCGCGTGCAACGCTGCAATGGCGTCTTCACTCGTGGCGGAAGCGAGGGCGGCGAGCACCTCCCCGGTCGCGGGATCGCGCAGATCTAACGTGCCGCCGTCGGACGCCTCCACCCACTGCCCGCCAATGAGCACACCGATGTTTTTGCAACACGCGCATCTTGAGTAAAGTTCGTCCGCGACGCTCTTTTGCAGACTCATCTCAACGATACGACGTGTCCCCTGGAAGGAGCCCGTGCACTGCTGTCCAAGGGAAGCGGGGCGCCGTTGACGGTTGGCATTATGACCGCTGCTGGCATTCGCCCAGTGGGCGGTGTCTCAAGGCAGGTCGAAGGGCCGGGTTTTGTAGGCGGTGTCTTTGTTCATGTTCCATCCGGCAACGAGGCCGGAGCCAATCATCTGGTCGCCGAGGCGCGCTAGGCGGTAGGCGGGGTCGGTGTCGAGGGCGAGTTGGAGGAATTGGTGTGCTTTGCTGCCTCTGCCTTCCCACCAGTTGATGTAACCGATCGCCGTAAGGACCGGTGCTGCGTGCTCGGCGCTGGTCCGAGTGTAGGCATGCAACAGCAGTTGCTGTGCCCACTCGATGCGTGACCACTTCGGCGGTTGTTCTGTTTGGGCGAACAGGATCTGTTGCATGGGTTCGTCGACTCCCGGGATGTCTGCGATGATGCGGTCGCGGATTGTGGGGAATTGCAGGTTTGCGACGAGGGCGTGGCAGTCGTCGTCGCTTGGGAAGGTTTTGGAGTCGAGCATGTTGGCCCAGAGTTTCCGGCCGTGCTGCAGCGCGGTGTCGGTTGCTTGGGTCCTGATGGTTTCCATGTGGTGTTCGACGGCGGCCGCTTTGGCTCCTGCCTGTCCGGCGCTTGGGAGGGTGATGCGGTCGGTGGGTTCGATGAAGCTGCCGCGGTAGATGAATTCGGCGTTGATTGCGCTGGTCTGGGTTGAGCTGACGGGCAGGGCGAGGCTGGTGCCGGGTTCGCCGTCGTAGGGGGAGAAGGTTTCGTCTCCGACGAAGAGTCCGTCCCGGATCGTGATGCCCTGTTCCGCGAGGACCCCGGTCAGAGCCGCGATGGTGTCGGCATAGGGTCGGGCCTGTCCTAGGCGGGTGGTTTCGCTGGTGTAGACGGCGAAGAGGATGGAGGTGGCGGTGGTGTCGCTGGTGAGGTAGTGGGCGACGGTGCGTGCGTAGGGGAGTTCCTGGCCGGATTGGCGGGGGAGGTCGATGCGGAGGGTTGCGCCGATGCTGTTGTCGTTCATGGTGATGCAGACCAGGCTTTCCTGTGGCCAGAAGCCCAGGGTGTGGCCGATGAAGCTGAGGACATCTGATGGTGTTGTGATGGTGAGCTTTTCCATGATCTTTTTGGTTCCCTTCACCCTTTGTGTTGCCGTGGTTTCTGCAGTTGTTGGTTATGGGCGTCGTTCTGGTAGGGGACCAGCCGCTGGGCTGAGGGGCCGGAGTGCAACTTGGGGAACCGGCGCCGGGACGAAAACTTCATGTGGCGGTACTGCTGCGCTGTTATGGTGATGAAGTTTTCGGTTCGGTGTCGGCGCGGTAGCGCCCTGGTTGCGCGGAGGACTCGCCCAGCGATCATGGGGGCATATCAGAATGACAAGCAGCGATGGAACTTTTGCTTGTTCATTGAAGTCAGGGAAACAAACGGCATGACGTGGAGTCAGCGCCTAGACCAGTTCTGTAGTTCCTGGACAGACCGCCGCCCCGCGGGCTCAATAATCGGTGCTACTTCGGAAAGCAGCGTTGGCTGTTATCCGCTGAAGTCCCGGTCGACCAGCCGTAGCTTGTAAAGTTCACGGGCGCTCTACCATCACGTCGTAGAAGTGCCTATGTGACTCGTGCCACGGACCGCATAGCTTTGGCAGGGTGTGGACCAAGAAGGGCCTGAGCGTGGAGCCGACTTGCAACCCACAAGAACCACATTGACTTCCACTCGAGAGGACGACCTCATGGCCACAGTGACGCAAGAGGCTACAATCGCTCAACCAGAGCTAAGAGGCAATCTTGGCCTATTTCACCTGTTCTTCACGGTGATGGCCTGGAATGCTCCGCTCGTGATCGTGTTTGCAGCCATTCCGATCATCGTGGGATACGGAAACGGGATCGGAGCTGCTGGCGCCTTCATCGTGGCCGGCCTGACCATCGGGTTGTTCGCCTTAGGGTTCACTCGGATGACGAAGATCCTGCCGACCCCGGGGGCCTTCTACGCCTACATCACAGCTGGGTTGGGAAAGAAGCTCGGCCTAGGCTCCGGACTGCTGACTCTTGTCGGCTACTTTGCAGCGTATTCCGGCACATTCGCCTTCGGCGGTGTCGTATCAAATCAGTTGTTCCATGGCACTTTTGGACTGCCCGAACTGCCCTGGTATGTCTACGGAAGCATCCTTTGGCTCGTAGTAGCAGTACTGGGTCTGTTGAAGTTCTCTCTGTCGGCGACACTTCTCACCGTGTTCCTCGGACTTGAGCTGGTCGTCATCGTCATCTATGACATTGCAGTGTTTATGCAGGGTGGGGCCAGTGGAGTTATTTCGGCCGACCCGCTGATTCCAGAGAACTGGGTTAATGGGTCCGTGGCAATGGCGATGCTCTTCGCTATCGGCATGTTCGGGGGGTTCGAAATCACAGCGCTGTTCCGCTCGGAGGTTCGAAACCCGTCTCGGACGGTGCCGGCTGCGACGTACATGGTCGTTATCGCTGCGACCATTTTGTATGCAGTCACCTCTTGGGCATTTGTCAACGCCGCGGGAATGAATGACGCTGTTGAGCAAGCCGCCGCCGACCCCACTGGAACAATGCACGCGACCTTCCTGGCCTTCGGCGGAAAACTGCTATCGGATATTTCCTCGGTTCTCGTTTTCACGAGCACCTTCGCCGTGATTCTCGCGGGGCATAACATCGTCTCCCGCTATCTCTTCAATCTTGGCGCTGATGGCATCCTGCCGAAGCACCTGAGCATGGTCCACGCGAAGCAGGGGTCTCCCTATCGTGCTTCGCTTGTGGCGAGTCTTGCGTGCCTGGTGGTCAACATTCCGGCGATCCTTGCAAACGTAGATCCGGTTGCGTTCTACGCGGCGATGTTGGGCATGACCAGTCTGGTGCTGATTGTGATTCTCTTCATTTGTGATGGCGCAATCCTCGTCTACCTGAATCGAAATGGCCGCGGCGAGTTCTCATTCTTCCCGCGTGTGATTGCTCCGAGCCTGGCAGGAGTCGGCCTCGGGATCTGCGCTTACCTCGCTATCACGAACTTCAACGCTCTGACCGGTGGGTCGCAGGAACTCTCAACGGCACTTATGGTCTTCCTCGGCGTCGTATTCTTCGGGGGGATTCTGCTTGCGGTTGTGTATAAGCGGACCAAGCCCCAGGTCTACGCCCGGATCGGCCGCCAATAGTCGTCGGGCCTGTATCGGGAAGGAGAATTCAATGTTCTCGGCCCGGAAGTTCAGGTTCCGGAGCACCTCGGGCACCTTGAGGAACCATCGCCGGACTGGAGCAGCGGTGACCGGAAAGCCGAATTCGGTAGCAAGCAGCGATCAAGAGCCGGCGGTTTGACCAGGGCAGCCCCGTCTGGCAGGCCACTCATGGTAAATGCACCGTAGGACCTCAGACCATTTACGTATTGAAAGGCAGTACTCATTTGAACGCCAACGTCCCCGTTTTTGATTACATCATCGTGGGAGCCGGATCAGCCGGCGCTGTTATCGCTCGGAGGCTTGCTGATGATCCTTCAGTTAGTGTCTGCCTGATTGAGGGTGGGCCCGCATACGAGGATGATCCGAAGGTCCTCCTGCTCAAGGAGTCGTTGGGCTTGGTTGGAGACCTCAAATATGACTATGACTACCCGATCGTGCCCCAAGAGCGCGGCAATTCGCTCATGCACATGAGCCGAGCCAAGATGCTCGGGGGTTGCAGCGCCCACAATGACGCGTGGGCCCTGCGGGCACCCGATACAGACATGAATCGGTGGAGCGCCTTGGGTGCGGACGGCTGGGATGCCGAGGGTGTGGCCCCGTACTTTGATCAGGTGTTCAAGGACATGCGTGTCCATGGTGTCACCCGGACGGCGGAACTCTCCCATGCATTCCTGGCAGCCGCGAATGAAGCAGGCCTTGAGACAATCGACAACACTAAGGGCGACTACCGTGAGGGAATTTCGTGGGTATCACTAAACGAGGATGATGGTGTCCGGGTTTCCACTGCTGTCGCGTACCTATTTCCCACGGCTGACCTCCCTAAAAATCTGCATCTGCAGCTGGAGACCTTAGCTCACAGGGTGATTATCGAAGGAGGCCGGGCCGTTGGAATCGAGACGGATCAGGGAGTCTTCCACGCCGCTCGCGAGGTCATCGTATCCGCTGGTGCCATCGACACTCCAAAGCTGCTTATGCTTTCCGGCCTGGGCCCGGCAGAGCACCTGAAGGAACATGGGATTGGGGTCGTTCAAGACCTGCCCGGGGTAGGCTCCAACCTGTCCGACCACATTGAGACACCCGTCATCTGGGAATCTTCCAAGGACCCGGGTGAAAGCATCAATGGCCTTGACCTCGGTGTATATGGAGACGTCTTAGATGAGGGTGATTTCAGCGTCCAGGCAACCTTCGGGCACTTTACGTATTGGCTTCACACGGAACCGTTCGATGAGCTGAAGAGCCCGCCGCGATCTTTCTGCCTCGCCCTTAACACTGCCCGTCCAGCCAGCAGGGGAACCGTCCGCCTGGCCTCTGCGGACCCGAAAGACAAGCCGCTTGTTGATCCAAGGTACTTTACCGACAGCGAAGGCCGGGACGAGAAAATTCTGGTGGAAGGGATCCGCTTGGCACGTAAGATCGCTGATACTGACGCTCTGAAGGACTGGGTTGTACGGGAAGTTGCGCCTGGTCCTGAGCTGCAGAGTGACGAGGAGTTGGGTGCGTATGCCCGTCGATACTCCAACACCGTTTACCATCCCAGCGTCACATGCAAGATGGGTGCGGCCGACGATCTAAACGCAGTTGTTGATCCCCGGCTTAGGGTACGAGGTGTCGAAGGTTTGAGGGTGGCAGATGCCTCAGTCTTCCCCGAACTAGTACGCGTCAATCCCAACATGACAGTGGTGATGGTAGGAGCCAAAGCCGCCGACCTCATCAAAGAGGACTACTCATGACATTCCCGTCCTTACTGACTGAGGCGCCGGAAGCTACTCAACGGGTGAGTCTCGCTCACTACATTGGCGGCCAGTGGGAAAGGGAGGACGGTCCCACTTTTCGCGTGGTGAATCCCAGTACCGGCCAAGAACTCGGCAAGGCTCCTATCGCCTCTCGGGAAACTGTCGACAGTGCAGTTCAGTCAGCTAAGAGTGCCTTGGAGGCCTGGAGTCTGACCACACCAAAGGAACGAGGGGAATACCTGCACAAGCTGGCCGACTTGATTCAAGCCTCCGACCAGGATCTTGCCATCCTCGAAAGCCTAAACGTCGGGAGGCCACTCTCAGAAACGTTGGAAGAGATTCCGCCACTGGTTGATGTTATAAGGTTTTACGCCGGAGCTTTCCGTGCCAACGCCACCTCGGCTGCCGGGCATTATGAGCGGGGCACCACCTCGGTCCTGCTTCGTGAGCCCATTGGCGTAGTTGGTCTCATTACGCCTTGGAATTTTCCCTTGACTGAGGCTCTTTGGAAGGTAGCTCCGGCCTTGGCTGCGGGAAACACCATTGTTCTGAAACCGTCCGAAAACACCCCGTACACGACGATTGCTTTGACCAAACTAATCGACAGCGTGTTTCCTCCAGGTGTGGTCAATGTTGTGCTCGGCGACGGAACTACCGGAGCAGCCATCGTTGAGCACCCAGACATCGCGATGGTATCGCTGACAGGTGACGGTTCGACCGGTAAAAAGATTGCTGCGGCAGCGTCGAACACCTTGAAGCGCGTGCAACTGGAACTGGGCGGCAAGGCGCCGGTACTGGTATTTGAAGACGCTGACGTAAGTCGGGCGGCCTCTTACCTGGCCCAGGCTGCCTTCATCAATGCGGGTCAGGTGTGCACAGCGCCGTGCCGGCTTATCGTGCATGACGCGATTTATGAGGAGTTTCTTTCCAAGTATCTTGAAGAAGTCCACGACCTGCGAGTCGGTGATCCTTTCGATCCGGCCTCCCAAATCGGACCGCTGATCTCCGAACGGCAAATGGACCGCGTGCTGGGGTTCCTTGAGCGGGCAAAGGCGACGTCGGCTTCAATCCTGAGCGGAGGAGCTCGGATGCAGCGGCCGGGATTCTTCGTGGAACCCACAGTGGTTGCAGATATCAGGCAGGACCATGAACTGGTACAGAAGGAAATCTTTGGGCCCGTCGTCACAATCCAGCGGTCTTCCTCCGAGAAGGAGATGCTTCGTTGGGCGAATGACGTGGACTACGGCCTGTCGGCCAGCTTATGGACTTCGGATCTAGACCGATCGCTGAAATTGATGTCATCGCTAAGATTTGGAACTATCTGGGTGAACGGCCATCACACAACCGTTCCCGAAATGCCCTTTGGGGGATTTGGTCAATCCGGCTACGGAAAGGTCCTGTCGGCACAATCCATCGATGAATATTCCCAGCTAAAGCACGTAATGATGATTGCAAGCCGATAATCGCGAGGAAGGATGGCACGGACGCGGGCCCGGGCCGTCCTTCCCTTGACGCGACTCCGGGCCCGCCGCTCGCTCAATAAAGGTCTTTGGCGGCCCGGGTCCGAGCAAGCGCCGTGGTCTTCATTGTCATCACCAGTTCACCGGCTCTTCGTGGTTGGTGGGGAATTGAGTTCGTGTCGTTGAAGACAAGGGGGCCCGTGGCCCTGCTGGGATGAGTGTGTCTAGCATTCAACCTGGAA
>NZ_JBNHIE010000022.1:0-8648 GCF_059093025.1 Arthrobacter sp. 210 2 | reverse complement strand
CTACACGCACAAAACCATCTGGCACACAAGAATCGTGGCCGGTGTTGGGCCGGTCATGGGTTGTGCTCCCCTCCCGCCGTCGTCATAACGCGAAGTCTTACTTCTTGCCCTGGTTCGCGACGGCCAGGATGGCCTGTTCGGCAGCTTCGGGGTCAAGGTAGGTGCCGCCCCGCTTGATGGGCTCGAAGTTTTCGTCCAGGTCGTACACCAGCGGGATGCCGGTGGGGATGTTCAGGCCGGCGATGGCTTCGTCGCTGATGCCATCGAGGTGCTTGACCAGCGCGCGCAGTGAGTTGCCGTGGGCGGTGACCAGGACGGTCCTGCCGGCCTTGAGGTCTTCCTTGATGTCCGATTCCCAGTACGGCAGCAGGCGGACCAGCACGTCCTTCAGGCACTCGGTCCGGGGAAGGGCATCCCCGAGTCCTGCGTAACGGGGATCGTGGGCCTGGGAAAACTCGGAGTTGTCATCCAGGGGCGGCGGCGGGGTGTCGTAGGAACGGCGCCATTCCATGAACTGCTCCTCGCCGTACTCCGCGAGCGTCTGTGCCTTGTCCTTGCCCTGGAGGGCGCCGTAGTGGCGTTCGTTCAGGCGCCAGTCGCGCTTGACCGGGATCCAGCCGCGGTCGGCCTTGTCCAGGGAGATGTTGGCCGTGTTGATGGCCCGCTTCAGGAGGGAGGTGTAGAGCACGTCCGGAAGGATGTTGTTCTCCACCAGGAGCTCGCCGCCGCGTGCTGCTTCCTCGCGGCCCTGGTCGTTCAGGTCAACGTCCACCCAGCCGGTGAACAGGTTCTTGGCGTTCCATTCGCTGTGGCCGTGGCGCAGCAGAATCAGCTTGTAAGTCATGATTTTCATCCTAGCCGAGCGCCGTTGCCGCCCGCCCAGCGTTACAAAGCGATGCCCGGGTGGCTCCGCCTAAATGCAACGCGGAGTCACATAATGCCCCTTCCAGGCGGATTACAGGGCCGGGAGTGACCCCGCCCTGCAGGATAAGGTGGGGCGGTGGTGCAAAAGGCTGAACGGGTGACCGCCCCGCAGATTACCGGCCGGAACGCGGCCGGCAGGCAGGGCAGGCCGGTGGGCAACGTGACCCGCGGCACCACCAATCCCAACCGCATGCGCCGCCTTGACCGCTGGCTCACCGGGCCGCAGGCCTGGCGCCTCCGCTCCGCTGCCGACCCGCTGGTAGTGGACCTGGGGTACGGCGCCACCCCGGCCACCGCCGTCGAACTTTATGAGCGGCTGTCCGCCGTCCGCTCCGATGTCCGGGTCTGCGGCATCGAGATCGAACCGGAGCGTGTACGTGCTGCCCTGCCCCTCCAGCGGCCCGGACTGAACTTCCTCGTGGGCGGCTTTGAGCTTCCCGTGCCGGGCCAGCCGGTCCTGGTGCGCGCGTTCAACGTGCTGCGGCAGTATGAGGAGGCGGACGTGGCGGGGATCTGGCGGCTGGTGCAGGACCGCCTGTCGGCTGACGGGCTGTTTATCGATGGCACCTGCGATGAAATCGGGCGGCGGGTGACGTGGGTGGCGCTCGACCGCAGCCGGCCCTTGTCGCTCAGCGTGTCCGTCCGGTTCGGGAGCTTCGAGCTGCCGTCCGAGGTGGCCGAACGGCTGCCGAAGGCGCTGATCCACCGCAACGTTCCCGGCGAGCCCGTCCACGCCCTGATGCAGGCGATGGACCGGGCGTGGCTGGAATCAGCACCCCTGGCGTCGTTTGGTAACAGGCAGCGCTGGCAGGCTATGTGCCGGGCGTTGCGCGACGCGGGCTGGCCGGTCCAGGACGGACCGGCGCGGTGGCGGCTCGGGGAGCTGACGGTGGGCTGGGAAGCAGTGGCGCCGCTGGCCTAAGTGAACCGGTGGGCGGCCCACGCCGGCAGGGTTGGGGGGCCCACGCCGGCAGGGTTCCCTGGGCGAGCTTGCGAGCCGAGGGAGCCGGTGGGGATTACCAGGGGCCGTAGGGGCCCATGTTGCGGGTGCCCCCGCGTCCGGCGTCCTTCACGGCGGGCCGTACGTCGGCGAGGTACACGGACGCGGCGACTACCGCGGCCAGGCCGAAGAGGCCCAGCGTGCCGAAGAAACCGCCGCCGCTGCCGAACATTGAGATGACACCGACCAGGGCGGCTCCGCCGGTCAAGGCGAGCCAGAATGTCTTGGTCCTCTTGCCGGTTGCCTCGAAGGCATTGGCCCGGTGCCGGGCGCAGTCGGCCACGGCCCACAGCTCAAGGCCCAGTGCCACCAGGGCAAGGATAAAGAACACTGCCTGCTCAACAGGCCGAATAATCAGTTCACCGTCCACAAGCCAAGCCTAGCCTCCCAGCGTGTCCAGCGCCTGCTTCAGGTCCGCCCAGAGGTCTTCGACATTTTCGATGCCCACGCTCATGCGGACCAGGTTCTCCGGCACGCTGACGGGTTCCGCGGCATGCCGGCGCCTGCGTTCGATGAGGGACTCGACTCCGCCGAGGGAAGTCGCCGGGAGCCACAGCTCCAGGGCACGCACAAGCTTGTCCGCGGCGTCGGCACCGTCCAGGCCCGCGACCGGTGCAATGTGGACGCAGATAATGGACCCGAATCCGGTCATCTGTGCTTTGGCCCGTTCGTGTCCCGGATCGGCGGGAAGCCCCGGGAACCGGATGAAGTCGATGCGCGGATGCGTGCTGAGCCGTTCCGCCAGGATCATTGCGGACTGCTGCGACCGTTCCACCCGGAGTGCGAGCGTCCGCAGGCCCCGCAGTGCCAGCCATGCTTCGAAGGGACCGGCAATGGCGCCATGGATGGTCCGGTTGTGGAGCAGCGCGGAGCGCATGTCGAGGTTGGAGGTCACCAGGGCCCCGAGGACCACGTCGGAGTGGCCGGCCAGGTATTTGGTCACCGAGTGGAGGACGACGTCGGACCCCAGTGCCAGCGGCTGCTGCACCAACGGGGTGGAAAAGGTGTTGTCCGTGACCACGATGGCTCCGGCGGCATGGGCCGCGGCCGTCAGTGCCTTGACATCGGCGATGCCCAGCATGGGGTTGGTGGGGCTTTCCAGCCACAGCATGGCGGCAGGCCGGGCCCCGGGTCCGGCGGGTGCAAGGGCTTCCTTGACCGCGTCGGTGTCCGTGATGTCAACCGTCCGGAGTTCGATGAACCCCTTTTGCGCCAGTTCAGCAGCCATCACCAGGGTTCCCGAGTAGCTGTGGGTCGGCATGACCAGCACTCCCCCGGCGGGGATCAACGACAGGGCCGAACTGACAGCTGCAAGGCCCGAGGCGTAGAGGAGGCCCGGCAGTTCGGCGCCCTCCAGCTGGCCAAGCGCCTCTTCGAAAGGGTCCCAGGTGGGGTTGGAGTACCGCCCGTAGCCGCGGTCCCCCGGGCCCAGGGGGCCGGTACCGAAGTAGGTCGAGGAGAGGACGAGGGGCGGGTTGACCGGCTGGTCCCTTTCCCGCGGCGGACGTCCCGCCGCAACCACAAGTGTCTCTGAAGACAGGGCAGCCGCCTGTTGTTCGGAAAGGCTCATGGTGAAAGCGTACTTGTCCAGCGGACATGCCCCGGAAAGGCGTTACCGGGGCCACCCGGGCTGTCCACAGGCGCCCCGCCCGATCGGAGAAAGTCCATGGGGGTCGGTAGGCTTGTGGGGTGAACAAACAAGGGGCCGGACTTTTCATCGCGTTTGAAGGCGGCGATGGTGCCGGCAAGTCGACGCAGGCTGCCCGGCTTGCAGACGCCCTTGAATCCCGGGGACTGACAGTGCTGCGTACCCGCGAGCCGGGCGGGACGCCCATCGGCGAGAAGCTGCGTTCCCTGGTCCTTGACCATGGCCACGGCGAAATTGACGCCCACACTGAGGCGCTGATTTTTGCGGCGTCCCGCGCCGCCCATGCCACCCAGGTGATCCGGCCGGCGCTGGAGCGCGGCGAGATTGTGCTGACGGACCGCTACCTTGATTCCTCTGTTGCCTACCAGGGCGCCGGACGCGATCTGGGGAAGGACGCCGTAAGGGCCCTGAACGAGTGGGCCACCTCCGGCCTGCAGCCCCACCTCACCGTCCTGCTGGATGTTGACCCGGCAATGGGACGGCAGCGCCGGACCGCCGGTGACGCCGCCGAGGACCGGCTGGAATCCGAGGCGGACGACTTCCACGGCCGGATCAGGGAAGCCTTCCTCGAGCTGGCCGGCAGCCGCCCCGCTTCCTACCTCGTGCTTCCCGCGCATCTGCCCGTCGGCGAGCTGGCCGCGGCGATCCTCACGCGGGTGGACGCCCTGCTGGCCAGCCCCGAGGTGGCCCCCGTTGGCGCGGGCCCCTCCGCGGGCGACCACGGCGGTGGCACCCCATGACCGTGTGGGATGACCTCCAGGGCCAGTCCGCCGTCGTCGAGCAGCTGCGCCAGGCGTCCAGCGGCGAAGCCCTGACGCACGCCTGGCTGTTCACCGGCCCGCCGGGCTCCGGCCGCTCGAATGCCGCCAAGGCCTTTGCTGCGGCTTTGAACTGTGACCAGGAGGATGTGCGCCTGCGCGGCTGCGGCGAATGCCCGGCCTGCCTGACGATCCTGGGCGAAACCCATTCGGACGTGACCTTTGTGCGGACCGAAAAGGTCACCATCACCATCGACGAGGCACGTGAGCTGGTGGCCACCGCGGGGAACCGGCCCTCCGCAGGACGCTGGCGCATCATTGTGGTGGAAGACGCGGACCGGATGGCGGAGCGCACCACCAACGTTCTGCTCAAGGCAATCGAGGAGCCCACCCCGCGGACGGTATGGATGCTGTGCGCGCCCTCCCCCGCGGATGTGCTGGTCACCATCCGCTCACGCTGCCGCAGCGTGGCGTTGCGGCTGCCGCCGGCCGCCGATGTTGCCGCGCTTCTGGTCAAGCGCGACGGCGTGGACCCTGAGCTCGCGGAACGGGCCGCCCGCGCCGCGCAAAGCCACGTGGGGATCGCACGCCGGCTGGCCAGGGATGCGGCAGCGAGGGAACGCCGGCTGGAGACTGTGAGGTTTCCGCTCGGGCTCCGGGGCGTCACCGCTGCAGTCATGATGGCGGACAAGCTGGTGAAGATCGCCACCGCCGAGGCGAACAGCTCCAATGAAGAGCGCGACGCCGCCGAAAAAGCCGCGCTGCTGGCCACGCTCGGCGCACCCGAGTCCGGCACCCTCCCGCCGGCCATGCGAAGCCAGCTGAAGCAGCTGGAGGACGACCAGAAGCGCCGGGCGAAGCGTTCCATCACGGATTCCCTGGACCGCACACTGACGGACCTGCTGTCCTTTTACCGGGATGTGCTGATTATCCAGCTTGGGAATGCTGTGGAGCTGGTAAACGTTGAGCTGAGGAGTGAATTGGAGGAGTTTGCCAGCCGTTCCACTCCAGAAGCCACTCTTGCCCGGATGGACGCCATCAACAAAGCCCGCGAACGCATCACCACCACCAACGTTGCCCCGCTGTTGACAATTGAGTCCATGGCAGCCAGCCTGATCTAGCCCCCTTCCAAGGAGACCCGATGACTGCCCGCCCCCTGCCCGCACGCCACCGATCCCTGGTGGTCGGACTCCGTGCCGCCGGCGCCCTGGTTCTTGCCATGGTGCTGGCCTCGTGCAGCCTCCTCAACGGCGGCGACCGCAACCAGGAGACGGCCACCGCCAAGGCTGATCCTTCCATCGTGGCCTCTGCCCCGTCCGGGCTGGAGCAGTTTTACTCGCAGGAAGTGGTGTGGGAGCCCTGCGAGAATGAGTTCCAGTGCGCCAAGGTGACGGTGCCCATGGATTACGAGGATCCCGAGGGCGTCTCGATCCAGATTGCCGCGCTGAGGGCTCCCAGCACCGGCCGGAAAGCCGGGAGCCTGCTGGTGAATCCCGGCGGCCCCGGCGCCTCCGGTTACGACTTCGTCAAGGACGCGGCCGGCACCCACTTCTCGCAGACGGTCCGCGACGCCTACGACCTGGTGGGCTTCGACCCCCGCGGTGTTAAGCGCTCTTCTCCGGTGACCTGCCTGACCGATGCCGAGCGGGACGCGGCCCGGGCAAAGATCTACGATCTTGAAACGGATGCCGGCCTGGCGGTTGCCCGCGCGGACAACAAGGCGATCGCGGACCAGTGCGTCGCGCAGACCGGCGAGGTGCTGGCGCATATCGATACCCAGAGTGCCGCGAAGGACCTGGATATCCTCCGGGCAGTGGTCAACGACAAGAAGCTGAACTACCTGGGCTACTCCTACGGGACGTTCCTGGGTTCCACGTATGCCTCCCTCTTTCCGGACAACGTGGGACGCATGGTGCTCGATGGTGCCCTGGATCCTTCCATCAGCAACGAGGAGCTGACCAGCGGCCAGGCCCGGGCCTTTGAAAAGGCCATCCGCGCCTACGTTGCCAGCTGCCAGCAGCAGGACGGGTGCCCGTTGAGCGGGGACGTCGACTCCGGCGTGCAGCAGATCCGCGACCTCATCGCCGCCGTGCAGCAGACGCCGCGCACGGCCAAGGACGGCAGGACCGTCAACGCCACGATGTTCGTCAGCGGACTCATCACCCCGCTCTACAACGACCAGAGCTGGCCGGCCCTGACCCAGGCCCTGGAAGCGGCAATGACCGGGGACGTCAGCCTCATGCTGCGCCTGGCCGACCTCGGTGCCGACCGGTCGTCCAACGGCACCTACTCGTCCAATTCGACCTTCGCCTTCAACGCAATCAACTGCCTGGACTACCCTATGGAGTCCGACCCCGCCGCGATGCGGGCGGAGCAGCAGCGCCTGATGCAGGAATCGCCCACACTGGGGTACTTTTTCGCGTACGGCGGCACGAGCTGCTCCGACTGGCCCTACAAGAACGTCCGGACCCCGGCACCGGTGGAGTACACCGGCGATTCCCCGATCGTGGTCATCGGCACCACCGGCGATCCCGCCACACCCGTCGAATGGGCCGCGTCGCTGCGGAAGCAGCTCGGAAATGCCACGCTGATGACGTGGGAAGGCGAAGGCCATACCGCCTACGGACGGTCCAACAGCTGCATCGAGGATCCGGTGGACAGGTACCTGGTAAGCGGCGAAGTGCCGGCCGACAACACGGTGTGCTGAACGCCTCAGCTGCCTGAGCGCGTCCCATTTTGACCCGGGCGCGGGGACTCTATTACAGTTGACTCTTGCATGAAGGGCCCGGTTTTCCCGGGGATTTCATGCGGTGCTTCCTTAGCTCAGTCGGTAGAGCGTTTCACTCGTAATGAAAAGGTCATCAGTTCGATTCTGATAGGAAGCTCGGGATAAACCCCCTATTGCCCCTAGTTTTAGGGCTTTGGGGGGTTTTTCGCTGGTTAAGCGGCGTCATCGGCCGAGGGCAGGGCGTCAGGTGTGCGGCCGGTTCCCAAAGCCATCAGAATCCCGACCGGTACCGTCCTCACCCTTTGCCCTCCGCAGTCGTAGGCTACTGGGTAGGCCGAATACCTCCTGGCCGGCCTCGGGTCCCGAAGGGAACGACGAGTGGACAGTACTGCTGGTACCTGGTTCTTGAGTGGCGCTGAGCGGGAACATGCAGCCACTAACGTGCACGCCGGCGGGTCCGGCTCACCGGCCTGGTCCGAGGGAAACCTCGTTCGGCCCCTGATTCACGGCGCCACCTACTTCGCCCGGCTGCATGAGGAGTTGTCGGCCCTTCAAGCGGGAGACCGTGTCTGGTTCACCGACTGGCGCGGCGATGGCGACGAGCGGCTGACGCCGGACGGGCCGGCGATCGGTGAGTTGCTGGCGGGATTAGCCCGGGCGGGGGTGGAAGTGCGGGGCCTGGTCTGGAGGTCCCACGGGGAGCGCGTGTCTGCCCCCATGAGCAACCTGTCCAACGAGCACCTCAGCCGCCAGATCAATGACGCCGGCGGCGAGGTGCTGCTGGATCAGCGGGTGCGCCTCTTCGGCTGCCACCACCAGAAACTCTTCGTCATCCGCAACCGTAATGACCCTTCGCGCGACGTCGCGTTCGTGGGCGGAATCGACCTTTCCCACAGCCGCCGGGACGACGCCGACCACGGCGGCGACCCCCAGGCGGTAGACATGGATCCCCGGTACGGGAAACAACCTCCGTGGCACGATGCCGCCCTCGAACTGCACGGCCCGGTTGTGGCAGATGTGCTACAGCTGTTCGCGGAACGGTGGGATGACCCGCATCCCCTGGACCGGCGCACACCCTACAGGATGCTGCTGCAGCGCCTGGCCGATATGCCCCGGCACCCCGAACCCCTGCCGGAGACTGCACCGCCGCCACCACCGGCAGGCCCCCACGCCGTGCAGCTGCTGCGCACCTACGGCGTGAAGCATCCGCCGTTCCCGTTCGCACCTGGCGGCGAGCGAAGCGTTGCCCTGGCCTACACAAAGGCTTTCTCCCTGGCCCGCTCCCTGATCTACATCGAGGACCAGTACCTCTGGTCGGCAGAGGTGGCAGCCGGCATCGCCTCGGCCCTGGAACGGAACCCCGGGTTAAAGGTGATCGCCGTCGTGCCCCGCTACCCGGACTCCGACGGTCCGCTGGGAGGGCCGCCCAAGCGGCTGGGGCAACTGCGTGCCATCGAAACGATAAGCCGGGCTGCGCCGGACCGATTCGGCGTGTGTCAACGGCAACTTAGAAATGACCGGTGGCGGCAGGTTGGTTTGCCCGTTGGCGGCAGGTGATTGACCGGTCGCGGCAAGTATTTTTGGACAGGG
>NZ_JBNHIE010000021.1:0-15010 GCF_059093025.1 Arthrobacter sp. 210 2 | reverse complement strand
CCAACTACAAATCAGTTATTCTCTTGAGAAGTGCCGTCCGGACGGCGGCATGACGCTCATCCCAGGGATCCATTTCCCCATAAACCGTGAAGAGCCAGTTCACCGTTGTCCCTGTACGTCTCGATCCCAATGCGGATAATCCCGCGATCGGGTTTCGACTTTGACCGGCGCGCTTCCACGACTGTGAATCTTGCAGGTGAGGGTATCTCCAAGCCGGACGGGACTAAGCCATCGCACATCGTCAGCTCCCAATCCGCCCCAGGCTCGCATCTTGGTTCCAGTATGAGGTGACAGAATTACACCACCTAGCCAAGTCCAGACTGACGAGCTTTCACTCCTGCCTTACGTCAGGTTGCGGTGTGCCCCAACTGGACGAGCCTCCGCCCGTGCCCGCTTCCCCGGATTTTCCAAGTTCGAGCCCGGGTACACACAAGGCTCGAAGGTGGACACGCCGCGCTCTTCGATAACTTGCCAGCGTTGACAGGCTGAGCGAGCAACCTTCTGCCTGCCGTTGCTAGCTGTTTTGCTGCAGGCGCCAGACCAGTACGTCTTCGGTACAGGTAAATAGTTTGCGTCCGGCGCCCGCGTCCTGGTGCAGCCAGAGGATTAGACCGTCTTCAGTTACAGCGTCAACACGACCGGAAATTTCAGGTTCGTGGTCTTGGACGATGGCAACCCTGTCTCCGGATACGAGCATGGTCCAGTCCTGAATGTAGACGGCATCATTGGGAGGCAAGGATCTTGTGCTTCGAACTTCCGCAGGGCGTGGTGGACGTAGCAGGGGTCGCCCTCGGGCCATGATCTTCCTCCTTTAATAGTCACGACTGGGTTGGCAGGCTTACGAGTCCTAGTTTTGAAGCGGTCTGGGTCTTGCAGGCGAACCATGGAGAAGGCACCGAACGGCCCCGTGAGTTGACCCCATGGGGCTCGTCGGCCTTAGTTCGCGTAGGGGTCGTTGATGCCGATGTATTGGGTGGTGGTGTATTCGGCGATGCCTTCGGTGCCGCCTTCGCGGCCGAGGCCTGATTGTTTGACGCCGCCGAAGGGTGCGGCGGCGTTGGAGATCAGGCCGGCGTTGAAGCCGACCATACCGAATTCGATTTGTTCGGCCACCCGCAGGAGCCTGTTGAAATCCTTGCTGTAGAGGTAGGACGCGAGGCCGTACTCGGAGGCGTTCGATAGTTTTATGGCTTCGTCTTCGGTGGTGAAGGTTGTTACGGGGGCGACGGGTCCGAAGATTTCCTGGCCCAGGATTGCTGCGTTGTTGGGCACGCCGCCGAGGACGGTGGGCTGGTAGAAGTAGCCGGGTCCGTCAACGGGGGCCCCGCCGGTGATGGCAACTGCTCCGGCGTCGACGGCGGCGGTTACCAGGGCGTGGACGTCATCGCGGGCCCCTGCGTCGATCAGCGGGCCCACTTTCGTTTTCGGGTCGGTGCCTCGGCCGGTGGTCAGGGCGCCCATCGCGGCGGCGAACTTGGCCGTGAATTCCTGGGCCACCGACTCGTGGACGAGGAAGCGGTTGGCGGCGGTGCAGGCTTCGCCCATGTTCCGCATCTTGGCAGCCATGGCCCCTTCGACGGCGGCGTCCAGGTCGGCGTCTTCGAACACGATGAAGGGTGCGTTGCCGCCGAGCTCCATCGAGGTCCGCAGCACGTTTTCTGCGGCGTCGGCCATCAGTCGTTTGCCCACCGGGGTGGAGCCGGTGAAGGAGACCTTGCGCAGCCGGGAGTCTTTCAGCAGCGGTCCGGAGATGCCGGAGGCCGACGAGGAGGAGACGACGTTCAGCACTCCCGGGGGCAGCCCGGCGTCGAGCATGGTTCGAGCGAAGTACTGGGCGGTCAGGGGTGTGAGTTTGGCAGGTTTGAGGACCATGGTGCAGCCCGCGGCCACAGGGGGGGCGACTTTGCGGGTGGCCATGGCGAGGGGGAAGTTCCAGGGTGTGATGAGCAGGCACGGGCCCACGGGTTTGTGCTGGACCAGGATTTTGTTTTTTCCCTCGGGGGTGGTGAGGTAGCGGCCGTAGTCACGGACCGCTTCTTCGGAGAACCAGCGCAGGAACTCCGCGCCATACGCTACTTCACCGCGGGCTTCGGCCAGGGGCTTGCCCATTTCCAGGGTCATCAACAGCGCGAAGTCCTCGGCCCGTTCTGTGACCAGGTCAAAGGCCCGCCGCAGGATCTCGGCCCGCACCCTGGGCGCGGACCGCGCCCAGGAAGCCTGGGCGGCGTCCGCTGCGTCGAGTGCGGCGACAGCATCATCGCTGGTCGCTGAAGCCAAGGTTGCCAGCACCTCTGAAGTGGCGGGGTCATGGACATCGAACGTGCCGCCGTCGGAAGCATCCCGCCACTGCCCGCCGATCAACAGGCCGGTTGGGACTGAGGCAAGCAGCGCGGCCTCACGCTCGGGTGAGATGGCAGGGGAAAGCGCAGAAACAGTCATGGGAAGTCCTAGAGGTTTGTCAGCGGAACGGGTTTCAACGAAGCTCAGCCGGCGGCGGCGTCAGTAGGCCTTGACCCTTTGTTGCACGACGAGGTGGATGAGTGCGAAGGCATGGTTTTCATCGATGGCTTTGAGCGCTGCTTTGACGGCGGCGGGGATCTCGATGTCTTGTTCGACTTTGATGCCGAAGCCGCCGAAGGCTTGTGCCATGAGCGCGAATTCCGGGTTTTTCAGTTGGGTTCCGGAGACCCGGGCAGGGTAGTGGCGTTCCTGGTGGGTGCGGATGGTGCCGTATTCCTGGTTGTCCATCACGACCACCAGGGGAGTGGCACCGTACTGCGCGGCTGTGGCGAGCTCCTGGCCGTTCATGAGGAACTCGCCGTCCCCGGCGATGGTCACAATGCGCCGGCCCGGGTATTCCAGGGACGCTGCGATGGCGGAGGGGACGGAGTAGCCCATGGATCCGTTGCGGGCGCTGATCATGGACGCGTAGCGCTGGGTGGGGAAGTAGCGGTGGGCCCAGTTGGTGTGCTCCCCGGCACCAAGGGTGATCATCGCGTCGGCGGGCAGGGTGGGCACGAGGTTGGCCATCAGGGTGTCCATCCGGGCGGGACCGTTTGTCGGATTCGCCGGGGGGAGGGCGGAGAACGCTTCTTGTTCGCCGCGCATTCGTGCTGTCCAGGTTTTCCATTCGTCCTTGACTGGAAGGTCGATTTTGGCGAGGTCGCGGATGAACACGTCTGGTTTGGCGACGATCTGATAGGACACTGGTCCGGACCTGCCGCGGAGTGAGGGGTCGATGGTGACGAGGAAGTTCTTTTTGTTCCAGTCCTGCCGGCAGAGGAACCCGTCGGTGATGACGTCACCGGGAACGGTTCCAACGAAGATCAGGAGGTCTGTTTCTTCGAGCAGGTCGTATGTGGGGCGCGGACGCCCGTAGCCGATGGGGCCAACGTAGGAGGGGGAGTCAAAGGGGACTGTGCCCTGGGTCCGCCATTCAGCGGCTGCGGGGATGTGGTGCTTTTCCAGCCATTGCGTGAGCTGGTCGGCCCCTTCCTGTGTCCAGTCGTTGCCGCCGGTGACGAACAGCGGCTTGTTCGCGGCGGCAAGAGCTGCGGTGAGGGCTTGGGAGTCTGTTGTCGTCATGCCGCCGGTGGCGACCGGGATCGGTGGGTGGAGTTCGGCTGGGATTTGTTGGCGGATGATATCTTCGGGAAGGCCGATAACGACAGGCCCGGGTCTGCCGTTCATGGCTGCGAATAGGGCTTCGGCGACGATTTCGGATGCGCGTTCAGCGTGATCGAGAACCATGACACGCTTGGCCCCGGTGTCGAACCAGGCTTTGATGTCGAACTCCTGGAAGGCTTCCCGGTCCCGGTGTGCGAAGGGGATCAGGCCTACAAACAGGACCATGGGGGTGGAGTCCT
The DNA here is from genome assembly GCF_059093025.1 of Arthrobacter sp. 210 2. NCBI lineage: Bacteria > Bacillati > Actinomycetota > Actinomycetes > Micrococcales > Micrococcaceae > Arthrobacter > Arthrobacter sp. 210 2. Next base: position 11,144 of record NZ_JBNHIE010000021.1, on the reverse strand, counting down.
GCCACGCGGTGTGAAGGCCGACGTGGGCGTTGGCAGCGCCCGGGCCGCGGGTAACCATGGCAATGCCCGGCGTCTGGTTCATTTTGCCGTCTGCTTCAGCCATGTAGGTGGCGCCGCCTTCGTGCCGGCAAACAACCGTATCGATGGGGGAGTCGTGGAGCCCGTCCAGGACGTCCAGGAAGCTCTCACCCGGGACGACGTGGGCGCGTTTGATCCCGTGCGTAACCAGAGTGTCCACGATGACGTGTCCGGCCGATTTAGTGGACTGATTTTCTTTTTTCGCTGTGGACTTGGTGTGATCGCTCATCGTCGACGTCATTGCCTTGTGACCTTCATGGTTTGTTCGATTATGTTGTGGAGTTATTGCTGGTTGCTTCTTTGCCCGCATGTACCCAGTTGAGCCGTCAGCCGACGTGGCAATTGGGCGAGAGAAGCTGTATGCCCTGCCTTGGAGTAACCGGGTTCAGCGCACTTGCGGTGCCCGGAGGGCTTGCCGATAGTGCGGCGGGTATGGCATGCAAAGGATCACTCGTCTGCGCTGTCCAAGGCTTGGAGCATGATTTGGGCGAGGTGCACTCCATCAGCGGAGGTTCCTTGCGCGATCTGTGTCCGGCAGGAAAAGCCGTCAGCGAGAACAATGGTGCCATCCGATGCGTTGCGGATGGCCGGGAACAGTTCCCGCTCGCCCAGAGTTTGGGAGATGTCGTAGTGGCCTGGTTCGAAGCCCCAGTTGCCGGCCAACCCGCAGCAGCCTCCCCCGATGACGGTGGTGTTGACGCCGAGTTTTTCCATGACGCTGAGTTCAGGGTCGTATCCAAGGGCTGACTTTTGGTGGCAGTGCACCTGGCACAGCGCTTCCGCAGGCCCTTCATCACTGGACAGCTTCCCGAATGGCCAAGGCTTGCCGTCTTTGAGGTGCTGGGCCGTGAAGGAACCGAGGGTCTGGGTGAGTTTGGATGCGAGGGCGGCGCGGTCATCGTCTGGGAGCAGTTCTGTGATTTCGTCCTGCAGCATGACGGTGCAGGATGGTTCCAGGCCGATCACGGGGTATCCGGCCCGCAGAAGGGGTTCCATGACATCGAGGGTGTCCCGCAGGACCTTCTTGGTCATGTCCAGCTGCCCGGTGGAGTGCCAGGTGAGGCCGCAGCAGACATTGCCCATTGGCATCAGGACGCGGTATCCCATTGCTTCCAGGACGTCGACGGCTGCCTTTCCTGGCGCGTCCGCTGAGAAGTTGGTGAACGTGTCCGGCCAGATGACCACCGACTCTCGGGTGTCTTCGACTTCCGGTGCGGCTGAGCGCCTGCGGCGGAACCATGTTGTCAATGGTTGAGGGGCGAACGTAATCATCCGCCGCTTCGTCTCGATACCGCCCAGGCGCTTGGTCATTTCCTCGACGGGGCGGAATGATTCGATGCGGTTGATAAGGCGGAAGGCGAAGGGGATGCGTTCGGTGATACGCATGAGGTAAGGCATCCAGCCCATGGTGAAGTGGGCCATCGGGCGTCGGTTCTTGCCGATGAAGGAAAGCAACCCGTGGCGGTAGTGGTGGTGGAGGAATTCGGCTTTGTAGGTGGCCATGTCGACGTTGACAGGGCATTCGGTGGCGCATGCCTTGCAGGACAGGCACAGGTCAAGGGCTTCGAGGGTTTCCTTTGATTTCCACCCGTCGGTGATGCTTTCGCCCCGCAGCATTTCTGCCAGGGAGCGTGCGCGTCCCCGGGTTGAATGGACTTCGTCTTTGGTGGCCTGGAATGACGGGCACATGGCGCCGGCGTCAGAGCGGCACGCTCCCACACCGACGCAGCGGTTCACGGCGCTGGCAAACGAACCCCCGTCATGGGTGAATGCGTGGACGGGTGTCAGTTCAAAGGTACGGGCTCCCGGACCGGGACGGATCCCTTGGTCGATGGGTTCGGGGTCAACGAGCACCCCGGGGTTGAAGAAGCCGTTCGGGTCGAAGATGTTTTTGAACTCGCCAAATGATGTTAGGGCTTCGGGTGTGTAGATGGTTGCCAGCAGTTCGGAGCGGGCCCGTCCATCGCCGTGTTCGCCGGAAACGGAGCCTCCGTAGCGGTGGACGAGTTCTGCGGCTTTTTCGATGAATTTGCGGTAAGCGGCGACGCCGGCGTCGTTGTTGAAGTCGAAGGAGATACGGATGTGGACGCATCCTTCGCCGAAATGGCCGAAGGGGATGCCGGAGAGGTCGCTCTCGTCCAGCAGGTCGTAGAGGTCACGCAGGTACTCGCCAAAACGGTGGGGCGGGACGGCTGAGTCTTCCCAGCCGGGCCATGCTTCCCCGCCTTCGGGCAGGCGGGTGACGATGCCTGCGCCTGCTTCGCGGATGTTCCAGAGGGCTTTGGCGAGGGGACCTTCGGGCACGACGATGGAGTCGACGACCTTTTCCGATATCAGGCCGGGCAGTTCAAGGGCACGTGTTTCGGCTTCCTGGAGGGTATCGGCTCCTACTTCACAGTAGAGCCAGCCGCCACCCGCGGGCAGTTCTGATCCGGCTGTTTCCCTGCCTGGTCTGGTTTGGAGGGCTTGGATAAGGTCAGCTCCCATGCCTTCGATGGTGTAAACGCCCGGGAGGCGAAGCTTGGGGGCCGCGGCCGCGGCGGCGAAGACGTCCTCAAAGCCGAGGACTGCCAAGGCGGTGTGTGCGGGCTTGTGGACAAGTTTTACGGTGAGCTCTGTGATGATCCCGCAGGTGCCCTCCGTTCCGGCGAAGGCCTTGGCGGTGTCGAAGCCGTGCTCGCTCAGCAGGTAGTGCAGACCGAAACCGGAAACCTGGCGGGGGAACTGGCCAAGTTCGGTGCGAAGCATCGCCAGATGCCGGTCGCGCAGCGCGGTCAGCGCATCGGTGATCCGCGGCTCAGAGGTGAAGCCCTTGCCGAGTTCTACTTCGCTTCCGTCGTCCAGCATGACCTTGACGGCCACGAGGTTGTCAGCGCTGGTACCCCAGGCCACGGAGTGGGATCCGCAGGCGTTGTTGGCGACCATCCCACCGATCGTGCACCGGGCGTGGGTGGACGGGTCCGGGCCGTAGGTGAGGCCGAATTCGGAGGCAGCGTCGCGCAGCTGGTCGCAGATCACGCCGGGCTCGATGACGGCGGTCATGGTTTCCGGGTCGATGGACTTGATCCGGTTGAAATGCCTGGAGGTGTCGATGATGAGGCCCTCGCCGATGGCGTTGCCGGCAACGGATGTACCTCCGCCACGGGAGACAACCGACCAGCCGCGACTCTGCGCTAAGGCCAGCGCTTCCCGGACTTCCTCAACGGTGCGCGGTTCGATGACTGCTGCCGGGACCCTGCGGTAGATGGACGCGTCGGAGACGTAGGCGGCGCGAGTGGTGAGGTCGTCTCGGATGTCGATCATGGTTCCCGTCCTGGTGTGCTTCTGTGCCGGCTTCGGAGCCGGTTGGCCCGATGCAGGGAAACAGCCGGTGCCTTTGCCCGCCAGGCAATGCGTTCCAGGGCTGGCCGACGGCTGAAGATAAGGGCTGCTGCTGAGGTGAAAAAGAAAGTGTGGTGGTTCCTGCCGGCCCTACAGGGCCGGCAGGAACCATGCCATGTCAGGCAGAAGTGATGCGTGAAGGTGCCGCGCTGGTTTCGAAGGCCTGGTCGAAGAATTCCTGGAGCCGATCGCACATCAGAACGAATTCGGGGTGGTCGCCGTACATGAAGTCGTTGTGCCGGCCCGCCACGGTGTAGAGCGTCTTCGGGGATTCAGCCGCTTCATACAGCGAGGCTGCTTCCTCGAAAGGGTGCAGGGTGTTGTTTTCGCCGTGGGCGATGAACAGCGGTGTCGGGGACAGGTACTTGACCGCCCGCTCCACCTTGGTGTCGATGATGGATTCGGTGAACTGCAACCGGGTGGGGTGCCCGAAACCGTAGACCTGTTCAAGTTCCTTGCCGACGTAGTCCTTGGTGGCGGGGTCCAGCGGGTAGTGATGGAAGGTGTCGGCGAGCTTGGATTCGCCTTCGAGGACCCGGCGGGTGCGGTCTTCCTTGACCTCGTCGAGGATCTTGGTCCATTCATCGTAGGTGTGGATGGACTTCAGCCAACGCTCCCCGTCGTAGAAGCCGTTGAGCGCTGCGACTCCGGCGACGTTCTTTGCCTTTTCCCCGGCCAGAACGACGTTCGCCGCGCCCATGCCCCAGCCGATGAGCCCGATGCGGGAGTTGTCGACCTCGTCCTGGGCCTGCATGAAGGTGATGGCGTTGCGGACGTCTTCGACCTGCTGTTCGATCAGCACAGTGCCTTTGGGGCCCTCGCTGTCGGCCATGCCGCGGTAGTCAAAGCCAAGGCAGATGTATCCGCGCGCGGTCAGGTTCTCGGCGAACATCTTGGGGTAGAAGTTGTTGAAGCCCTGGTATCCGGAGTTCACGATGATTGCAGGGTGGGGACCGGTCTTGGAGAGGTCGTCCGGGTAGTAGATGCTGGCCTGAAGACGGCTGCCTTCGCTGAAGAATGTTGTCTTTTTCTCAATCATGGCTTTTCCTCGTTCTAAGTGTTGTGGTTCGGCGTTATGGCCTGGATGCGCTTTTGTCTCGGTACTTTCTACTGACTAAGTGTTTTTAGCTAGCTCTTATGGGCGCAGGGCCTTTCGACTTTTGGTTAGGTACACAGGCTTGCCAGGCCCGGCAGGGGCCGGGCTGGCTGAGCTGTGAGATTGTAGTGGCGGGTTGCCGGGGCAGCCTCAGGCTGTAAGGAGACCTTCACAAGATGGCCAGGTCTCCTTCCAGAACCCGCTAGTTGGGTGAGAAAAGCGATTCTGGAGTTGTGGAAGCTGCGGCTTCCAGCCAGCGGCGGTCGAGGCCTTCGGCGGCGAGTGTGTCGATGAGGAGCATGAGTGCCTCGGGCGGGGGAGGGGAGGTGGGTTGGCCGGCGTCGGAGGAAAGGATGAGCCTGTCCCCGGCGGCTTCGGCGGCGCGGGCCAGCATGGCTGGGGTGCAGCCTGGCTGGTGCAGCAGCTGGTAGGTGGTGATTTCTGCGTAGCCTCCGCCCTCCACCAGGGTCCGGATTGCATCCGGCTGCAGGCCCGGGACGGTGTAGGAAGGGTGGGTAAACATCAGCCGGTTGATCCCGTAATGGCGGGCTCTTTCGCTGAGCCATCGGCATTCGTCTCCGCTGAGGTGCCCGGTAGCGAGCACCGCGTCGTGGTCTGCGATGAGCGCCAGCACGGTTTCGGTGGCCTCTGTGGCTTTGGTGTTGACGGGGGGAATCGCATAGGTCCGGTTCCCTATTCGGGGTTCATGTTGGCAGAGCCGGGGAAGGTCGGCGGTGTGCTGGGTGTGGGCATCGGCTGTCGGCATCCAGATGACACGGCCGCCGGCGCCGAGAGCCGCTGCAACTGCCGATGGGTTGACGCCCTCGCAGTGTTGATTCAGGGCCAACCCGCCGTAGACGGCTTTGCCCGTGGCGCGGGCTGCTGCGTGGGCGCGCCCCACTGTCGATTCGTAGTGGGCCTTCAGCACGAAACCGGAAAAGTCCGCGGCAGCGTACATTGTGCTGATGTCGTGGTCATCGCCGATACGGTCCAGGACGTCAGGTCCGGCGTGCACGTGACTGTCGAACACTAGAGTTCCTCCTCCTGAGCCAGTCGTGCTGCTTCACGGGCGATAAGGTCGGCCCTGCTTTCCTGCAGAAGCGGCCACTGCCTGCGCAAAGACCGAAGTTCGCCCAGGTCCAGCTCGCAGTCCAGTTCGCCGGGTTCCTGACCCAGCTCTGCCATGACCTCACCGGAAGGGTGGATGACGCGGGACCCGCCCCAAAAATCGTTGCCGTTTTCCCGCCCAACCCGGTTAATGAAGAGGACAAAGGCCTGTGTAGTGACGGCAGCGTGGCGGAGAATGAGGTCCCACGCCTGGTCGGTCGGCAGCCCCACGTTGCTGGTGACGCTGTTGACCGGGATGACCAACACTTCAGCCCCGCCGTGGCCGGCCAGCCACGGCATGGCCGGCTGCCATGCGTCGTTGCAGATCAGTGTTGAAATCCGTGCCTTGGGCAGGTCGTAGCAGTGCAGTCTGCCGCCGGGTCGGAAGTGCTTGCGTTCCTCCCATGCCCGGTAGGTCGGCAGGTACATTTTGCGTTGCACCCGGGCTTCCTTGTTGGTGATCAGGGCCGCGCTGTTGAAGGTGTGGTGGCGGTCTGCTTCGGCAAATCCGACCAGGGCTGCCGGGCCGTAGCTTCCGAGCCGGAGCAGTCGTTCATCATCAACGTTGATGGGCTGGGCCTCTGGGACTTCTCCCAGGTGGTACCCGTGGGTGGCCAGCTCTGCAGTGGTCACCAGATCAAAGTCCGAAGCTGCCTTCACCAGCTTGTTCAGGTGCTCCAGGTTGCCGGAAACGTCCCCCAGAGTTGGGTCGGTTTGCAGCAACCGCACCCTGAGGCGTGCGGCGTCGGGCGTTGGAGTGTCAGGCACCGATGAAGCCTTTCTCGGTGAGCCAGGTCTTCGCCGTTTCCTCCGGGGTCTTGCCGTCCACGTCGACCTTGGCGTTGAGCTGGCGCAGTGTTTCGTCAGTAAGGGCCTCGGCTATTTCGCCCAGCACGTCGCCGACGGCGGGATTTGCCTCGATAACCTCGGTGCGGACGGTCGCCGCAGGGTTGTACGGGGTGAAATACTTTTTGTCGTCTTCAAGGACGGTGAGGCCGAGGGCTTCGATACGTCCGTCTGTGGCGAATACCTCACCGAAATTGCACGGGGCGGCCTTGTCGATGGAGTTGTAGATGGCGCCGGCGGCGAGTTCGGAAACGTTGTTGCGGGGCAGCTTGAATCCGTAGGCGTTCTCCACGCCGGGCCACCCGTCGTTGCGGCCGAAAAATTCGGCTGCTCCGCAAAAACCTGCTGCCGCGGGATCTTTACTGGCCAGTGCGGCGTAGTCGGAGATCGTTTTCACACCGAACTCTTCGGCTTTTTCGTTGCTGACGGCGATGGCGTACGTGTTGTTGGCCGGGGACGGCTTCAACCACGTGATCGCGTTCTTCTCTTCGTCCTGCTGGGCCACTGCCTCGTAAAGCTTCTGCGGGTCCGCAATGGGCTCGGTTTGTCCCAGGTGGGTGATCCAGCCGGTCCCGGTGTACTCCCAGTACAGGTCAATATCGCCGCTGGTAAGGGCAGACCGGACACTGCTGGTACCGGTGAGTCCGCAATTGCGGCTTACTTCGGCCCCGGTCGATTCCAGTGCCTGGGCTGCAACCTCACAAAGAACCAGCTGTTCAGTGAATTCCTTGCCGCCGACAGCGAGCTTAACGCCCTCCAGGTTGCTGTCCTTGGCGAGGGAGCCGCCGGTGACTCCGCTGGGTGGAGCTTCTCCGAGGCTGCAGCCGGAAAGCATAGTGCCGCCAGTGATGGCCAGGGCGAGGATTGTCTTGTTGCGCATAGGGGGTCCTTTTCGGGTTTTCGAGGTAGCTCAGATGCCCTTGGGGCGGTAACGGTTTTCGATGACGCCGGCGAGCGAGTCCACCAGCAAAGCCAATGCGATGGTGAGCAGGCATCCGGTCAGCAGGATCGGCATCCGGTAGAACACGATTCCGCGCTCAATGAGGTCCCCCAGACCTCCGGCGTTCGTGTAGGTGGCGAGCGTGGCCACGCCCACGTTCAGGATCAGTGCGACCCGGATGCCTGCCAGCATGACCGGCACCGCGAGGGGCAGCTCGACGGTGAAGAGGATCCTGCGGGCGTTCATGCCCATGCCTTTGGCCGCATCAATGATGAACGGCGAGACCTGCTGCAGACCGACGATTGTGTTCCGCAGGATCGGCAGCAGGGCGTAAATCACCAGGGCTATGACGGCCATGTTGAAGCCAACACCGAACAGCAAAGCCAGGAGAACGAGGATACCGATGGAAGGTATCGCCTGGCCTGCATTCGCGATGGCAAGCACCGGGGCCCGGAAGTACTTGGCCCACGGACGGCTCAGCAAAATACCGACAGGAACGCCTATTGCAACAACCGTGACCGTGGATACGACGACCAACAGGACATGCTGGTACGCCTTTTCCAAGATGACATCGGGAGCAAGAGCGCGGGCTTCGATGGTGTCCAGATCAGCGGTGGTTATATAGAGAAAGGTCCCCACCACCAGGAGCACCGCTATTGCGGGCATGATCCAGCCGGAATGGTCTTTTCTTCCGCGGCGTCGAGCAGCTGCAGGAAGCCGGGTTGCTGATGCTGTCACTGGACCGCCCCTTGTTTCGCCTGCGCGGTTGCCAACAGCATGTCCTGGACGGTAAGAGTTTCCCCGCCATTCACCTGGACCCGCTCTGCCCCATGCTCGAGCATCTTCTCCAGCACAGCGGCGACCGAATCAGTGGGCTGCACCGTGAGTTCGGCCGGTTGCAGGTCCGAACTTGGTGGGACCTGCAGGTCACCGATGCGCAGCAGCGACAGCCGGCGCAGCGCAGCTCCTTCACCGATGAAGGAGCGGACGAAGTCATCAGCAGGGTTGGTAAGGATTTCCAGGGGAGTCGCGAACTGCGCCAGCCGGGAACCCTCGGCGAAAATGGCGATACGGTCCCCGAGCCGCAGTGCTTCGTCGATGTCGTGCGTGACGAAGACGATGGTCTTGCGGATGCGCTGCTGCAGTTGCAGGAATTCCGCCTGCAGGCGGTCCCGTGTAATCGGGTCGATGGCGCCGAAGGGTTCATCCATGAGCATGACCGGCGGATCGGCAGCCAGGGCGCGTGCCACACCGACGCGTTGCTGCTGGCCTCCCGAGAGCTGCTTCGGGTAGCGGGACCGGTAGCTGTGGGGGTCCAGCCCCACCAGTTCCAGCAGTTCTTCCACACGGGCAGTAATCTTCTTTTTGTCCCAGCCGAGCATGGAGGGCACCAGCCCGACGTTCTGTTCGATAGTCATATGGGGCAGGAGACCAACCTGCTGGATTACGTAGCCGATGTGGCGGCGCAACTCGTCAGGGTTGGCGTGCGTGACGTTCTGGCCATCGATCCAGATTTCTCCCCCCGATGGCTCGACGAGCCGGTTGATCATGCGCAGTGTGGTCGTCTTTCCGCAGCCGGAGGGTCCGACCAGGCAGATGAACTCGCCGCGCTTGATTTCCATGGACAGTGGTGCAACCGACGGGGCGGGGGCACCTTCGTAATGCTTCGAGACATTGATCAGCCGGATCATGGTATCCGTAGAGCCGGTGGCGGAGAGCTGGGCGTTAGACATGTAGTTTTAGACCTCTCGGTGTGGAGATGCGGCCAAGAACGATGAAGAGAAGGTCAAGGATCGCTGCGACGGCCACGATCGCTACGACACCGGCGAGGGCTTCATTCAGGGCGTTGGCTCCGCCGATGCGCGACAAGCCCCTAAAAATAAGTTCACCAAGACCAGGGCCGCGTACGGCCGCACCGATGGCTGCGATGGCGACGACCATGATGGTCGCTACCCGGATGCCGTTCAAAATGACGGGCCAGGCCAGCGGGACGCGAATGCGCCAAAGGCGCTGCCAGGAGCCCATGCCCATGCCGCGGGCCGCGTCAATGACTCCCTCGTCTACGGTTTCGAAACCCGTCACCGCGTTGCGAAGAATCGGGAACACGGCGTAGACGGTCAGCGCCAGCACTGTGGGCACGACACCGAGTCCGAACAACGGAATCATGAGACCGAAAAGGGCAAAGGAAGGAATGGTCAAGATGGTTCCAGCCACAGACAGCGCGACCTTGCGCACCTGAGGCAGAGTCTCCGTGGCGACGGCGATGATAAGGCTGAGCACCGTCGCGAGCACCACTGAAATCATGACGACTTCAATGTGCTGTAAAAGCAGGAAAGTGATTCGCGCCTGGTTTTCGCTGACGTAGTCAAAGAAGTTCATGAAATCCTTCTAAGGTCGGCGTTGGGTCCGTTCTGAGCATTGTGATTGTCCTTGGATCGAGCGGGAGGAGAAGACAGGGAACGACTGAGATACGTCGCCGCCTGGGCAACCTGGCGGCCCACGTGGGTCAGGTTTTCAGCGATGCGGAATGAGGGAGCGGAAACATTGATAGCCGCGACGATTCGGCCGTGAACATCGCGGACAGGCGCCGCAGCCCCGGAAAGGCCATCTTCGAACTCGTCAACAACCAAGGCGTAACCCTGCAGGCGGGCCTTCTCCACCCGTGCCACGACTTCATCGACGCTTGTGGGTGCCTGCGACCCCGGACCCTTGCTGAAGGTCTTTTCAATCAGGGTATGGATCTCCTCCGAGGTGTGGTCAAACAACAGTGCCCGCCCCGACGAAGTGCACCAGATAGGTACAGCCCGGCCCACCCATACGTTTGCCTCGATGACCTGCTGGGGTCCTTCAGAAACAATGGTAAAAACGTCCTCGTTCCGCCGAATGCTCAGGTGGACCCGCTCGCCGAGAACGGTAGCCAGTTGTCGCATCACGGGCGGAGCCAGCAGAAGCAAGCGCTGATCCCCGGCCTGGGCAGCAACAGCGAAAAGCTTCCACCCGAGACGGTGCAGCCCCTTCGTGTCGCGCTCCACCAAGCCCAAGTCCACCAGCGGCTTCAACTGCCTGGAGACACTCGACTTGTCACGCCCCAGCGCTCGGGCAAGACCCGAAACAGTCAGCCCGAGGTCTCCATCCTGGCTGCTGCGGGATAAGGCCTCAAAGATTGCCAGCATCTTCGCAGGTCCTGTGTCTTGGCTCTCATTCACAAAAACAACTGTGGGCCAATGGTGCAAAGAACGCAATTACGGGTTGCAATTTTCGCAACACCTCTTGGGTCCTACTCTCCGGGATGCCCAACAGCTCCCGAGCCGGGTGCTGAAAGAGCTGCTACTAGGAGTTAGGGAAATCGGGAAGGCTAGAGCGGTGGTGAGCCGGCGCTCAGAAGGATGCCGTGCCGTCCGCCTTCCGACACCGAGGTGGCTGGTGCAAGGAGGTAACAGCTGGCCAGGACGATCCCCTCCCGCTGACATTCTCGGATGACCCAACGTAAATCGGCGAAGGCGACCATGGAACTTCTTGCCTTTAGGAGAATGTCCCCGGAAGCATGCATACTAACTTTTGACGTGCTATAGCAGCTAGGACGAGTAATGTCCTTACATGGCTCTTCGTGGTTGGTGGGGAATTGAGTTCGTGTCGTTGAAGACAAGGGGGCCCGTGGCCCTGCTGGGATGAGTGTGTCTAGCATTCAACCTGGAA
>NZ_JBNHIE010000020.1:0-20186 GCF_059093025.1 Arthrobacter sp. 210 2 | reverse complement strand
CTACGGCCCACGCCGAAGTGCATGTGCGCGGGAGCCCAGGGTGCGGGTGGAACAGTGTCGGAAGGGCGCGGGGGCAGACCCGGCGGTTACTACGGCCAACGCCGAAGTGCATGTGCGCGCGAGCCCAGGGTGCGGGTCCGTGACGCCGGTCGTTCGTCCCCTTGACCTATAGGCTGGCAGCATGACGTTGGGGGACGCGGCGGAGCCGCTTGTGCACATCAAAGACTTTCGAATGGACTTCGGGGACAAGACGGTCATCAAGGACCTGTCCTTCGATGTCCGGTCCGGGGAGACCTTCGGGTTCCTGGGCAGCAACGGATCCGGGAAGACCACCACTCTGCGGGCGCTGCTGGGCATCTACCAGCCCACCGCCGGCACCCTGCACATCGGCGGGAAGGCCTTCGAACCCCGCGACGGGGCACGCCTCGGGTACCTGCCCGAGGAGCGGGGCCTGTACAAGAAGGAAGCCGTCCTGGATGTGATGGTCTACTTCGGCCGACTCAAGGGCCTGTCCAAGACCAGCGCCCGAACCTGGTCCCAGGATTACCTGGAGCGGGTCGGCCTGGCCGACAAAGCCACGGCCAGGCTGGACAAACTCTCCGGCGGCCAGCAGCAGAAGGTCCAGCTGGGCGTCACCATCATGAACGACCCCGAGCTGCTCATCCTCGACGAGCCCACGAAGGGCTTCGACCCGGTGAACCGGCGCCTGCTGATGGACATCATCGAGGAGCAGAAGCTGGCCGGTGCCACCGTCATCATGGTCACCCACCAAATGGAGGAAGTGGAGCGGCTCTGCGACCGGGTCATCCTGCTCAAGGACGGCACCGCCCGCGCCTACGGGACAGTCGAGGAGGTTCAGGAACAGTTCGGCGGCACCGTTTACCGGGTCAGCTACGAAGGCATCCTGCCCGCCTCGGAGCTGTACGACATCGTCACCGACAGCGGCGGCCGGGCCGAACTGGCGCCCAGGACCCGGGCCACCGAGGACGCCGTCCTGCGGGAGCTGATCGGATCAGGCGTTGCGGTGCGGTCCTTCACCCCCGCGAGGGTTTCCCTTGAGGAAGTCTTCATCCAGGTTTACGGCGAACAGCAGATGGCAGAGGTCTAGCAATGGCATTTTCACAGCACAACCTGGGCACCGTAGTGGCGTTCGAGTTCATGCGCACCATCAAGAAGCGGGGCTTCGTTGTCGCGACCCTGGCGATCCCGGTCATCCTGATCCTGGTCTTCGTCCTGATCTTCGCGTCCAACTCCAGCACCGAGGCCAGTGCCGACGCGCAGAAGAACTCCGCGATCGCCTTCTCGTACACGGACGCCTCCGGCATCATCCCGCCGCAGATGGCCCAAGCCGCCGGCGGCAAGTCGGCCTCCGACCCGGACGCCGCCCTGGCCGCGGTGAAGGACGGCAGCTCCGAGGCGTACTTCGCGTACCCTGCAGACCCGTCCAAGGATCCCGTGAAGGTCTACGGCGCCGACAAGGGCGTGTTCGAGAACGGTAAATATGAGGCTGTGGCCAAGCAGCTCCTCAACGCCGCAGCCCAGGCCCAGGTCGACAACCCACAGCTGACCGCGGCCCTGAGCGGAACGGTGAAGTTCGACTCCGAGACCTACCGGGACGGGCGGCCCTCCGGCGGAATCGGCTCGGTCATCCCGCCAATGCTGTTCCTGGTGCTGTTCTACGTGGCCATGATCCTGCTCTCCAACCAGATGCTGAACTCCACCCTGGAGGAGAAGGAGAACCGGGTCACCGAGATGATCCTGACCACCCTGAACCCAACCACGCTGATCACGGGCAAGATCATCTCCCTGTTCGCTGTCGGGCTCGTCCAGATGCTCGTGTTCCTGGCCCCAATCGCCGCCGGGTATCTGTTCTTCCGCGACTCCCTGGCCCTGCCGGACATGGACCTGTCCATCCTGGTCTTCGAGCCCGGACCGCTGGTGATCGGCGCTCTGCTGCTCCTGGGCGGGTTCACCCTGTTCACCGGGGTCCTCGTCGCCATCGGCGCGATCATGCCCACCGCCAAGGAAGCCGGCACCATCTTCGGCCCGCTCATGGCCGCGATGTTCATCCCGTTCTACGCCTACAGCCTGATCATCTCCGACCCGAAGTCCCTCATCGTGCAGGTGTTCACGTACTTCCCGCTGACCGCACCGGTCACCGCGATGCTCCGCAACGGCTTCGGCACCCTTTCCGGAATGGAGGCGGCCATCGTCATTGCCGAACTGTTCATCGTCGGCGTCCTGATCCTCCGCCTCGCCGTCCACCTCTTCCGGTACGGATCTATCGAATACGGCAAAAAGCTCTCCATCACCGGAACCTTCCGCCGCAAAGAACTCGCCGCCAAGTGAGCCCATTTATCGTCCTGCCCGTCATCGCCGGGATCCTTTGGATACTGCACGCTGCCCTGGGCGCCGGGCGCCGGGCGCCACCGCGCCTACCGCTACAGCCGATGGATCCTGTTCGGAGGGCTGGCTGTGACCGCCCTGGCGTTCTTCCTCCAAGCCGTCCAGTCGAGCAACTCCGTCCCGCCCGAATGGAAGGAAGACTCCCTTGGCGGGGTCGTCGGGTTCATCCTCGCGCTTGAGACCCTGCTGGTCATGCTGGCGCTTGCGCTGCTGGAGGTCATTCGCGTTGGGGTGACACAGACGATAGAGGATGCCCGGATGAGGACTAAATCCCAAACCACCACTCACGGGCCACTCTGAGCGCACGGAGATGAATAGAAAGATGGCAGTTGTGACAAGTAGTCGCCGGCGTCCCTGGAAGGGAGCGCTGATTTTCAGCGGGCTGGTCGTATTGGCCACAGTGGCCGTGATGGTGTTTGTGCCCACGGAGAAGGTGCTGCTGGAAGTCGGAGCTATGGTCGCGGGCCTGCTCGCAGGTGCCGTCCTCGTGCGCTTTGGGGTGACCAAGCGGTGGATGGGCTCCGCCGTTCTCGTACTGTTCATCGCTGTGTGGTTCGCGCTGGGCACGGCAGGATATGCCTGGTTTGGAGGGTTCCTGGCGGGAACATCAGCGGGCGTCGCCTGGGGCCGCGCGGCTCGAAACCGAGCTAAGCAGCCTGTGGCCCAAGGCCATCTTTGATGCGCAGCGCTGACAGGGTGAGTTGGTATTCGACAGAAAAGAGGGGATGAAGGCATGACACAAATGCCGATTGCCGTCCGGGCCACTGCAACGTGGAAGACACGTCGCTGGTGGAAGAGCCGCTACCGCAGCATTCAGTACGACGCGCGATTCGCCGACGGGCGCGAGGAACACGGGGTCGATTTGGACGCTGTGCTTCAGGGATCCCGCTTCCCGGCAGACTACTGGTCCACGAAAAACGGCGCCAGAGATGCGTGCCCGGAAGAAGGTACCGGAGCCTGGGTGGACTACCCCTACGGCCGACCACTCTAACCTGGGTGCTGGTCCCCGTCGGTGCCGTACACATAGGATGCAAATTCCACCAATAGAAAGACCCTCGTGAAGCAGAGTATTTTCGCCCGCGTCGCCCAGCTGGCAAAGGCCAACATCAACGCCCTCTTGGACTCCGCCGAAGACCCGCAGAAGATGCTGGACCAGATGGTCCGGGACTACTCGGAGAACATCCGTGAGGCCGAGGCCGCCGTAGCCCAGACCATCGGCAACGTCCGCATGGCCGAAGAGGACTACCGGCGGGCCGTCAACGACGCCAGCAGCTGGGGCAACAAGGCCATCGCCGCCTCCCGGAAAGCCGACGAGTTCCGGTCCGCCGGGAACAGTGTGGACGCCGACAAGTTCGATGCCCTCGCCAGGCTCGCCCTGCAGCGGCAGATAAGCGCTGAATCCACCGCTAAAGCCCAGGAACCCGGCTTGGCCGCGCAGAACGAGGTCGTCGACAAGCTCAAGGGCGGGCTCGACCAGATGCGGGGCAAGCTGCACGAGCTGACAGCCAAGCGCAACCAGCTGGTCAACCGGGCCCGCGTCGCTGCCACACAGTCCCAGGTCCATGATGCGCTCAAAGCCCTGGACGCCGGAGACCCAACGTCGGCTATCGGCCGGTACGAGGAGAACATCCGCCGCCAGGAAGCCACGGTCCGCGGCCAGCAGGAACTCGCCGCCTCCTCACTGGATGCCCAGTTCGCCTCCCTGGAAGACCTCGGTGAGCAGACCGAAGTGGAAGCACGGCTCGCCGCCCTCAAGTCCATCGACCGGAAAGCCATCGACTACTAGGACACCGCCGATTCAGGCCCCGGACCATCACCGTGGCGATTGGCTGCCAGAGCGGCGAGGTCGCGGATCAACCGCCGCACCTCGTGTTCTCGGCCCCTGCGCGCTGGGCGTTGAGGCACTGGCCGAGGCCTTGCAAAGGCGGTCCTGGGTGGAGTCGGGACAGACACCGGTGAGGCTTGTGCGGCCTTCGCGGACGGGATACTGCTCCTACTCATACGTCCCCCAGACGTAGTCGTTTATGCCTTGGGAACACTCTAGGAAGCTAGGACGAAGCGGGGAAAGTAGTTTGGTCAATCCTCAGAATGTCTTGTGCCGATCTTGAGTAGGACGGTTCCGCGTCCGGCATCTCAACCCAAGGATTGGTCCTCCTTGGCCGCCGTTGGGTGGACAACAGTGTGAAGGCTACGCAATAGGCGCCTGACGCATTGCCTTCCCAGGTGAGCGGTGGGTGAGTGTTTGTACGTCGTACTTCTTCAGCAGCCAGACAGCGAGGACCCAGGGCAGGACGCCGTAAACGACCTGTGCGGCAAAGTTCCCGGACGAGAGCACGACGTATGACTGCCATGCGTTGGCGTACCCGTGGAGGAAGACGATCCAGAACAGGCTCCCGGTGTTGTTGTAGAGCCAGGTCAGGATGATGGTGTACCCGACAACGCCTAGGGTTAGGCCCACCAGTGAGAATGCGGCCTGAAGCGGGCCAGCGGCACCGGTCATCAGGGGCAGCAGCACCACCGAAGGCAGATGCCATAAACCCCAGGCCACGCCCAGAATCCAACTGGCACGTTCAGCTGTTCGCGACCTTTGTAGGTGTGGCAGTGCGAAGCCTCGCCATCCTAGTTCTTCAGCCAGGCCGGTGCAGACGATGAGGAACAGCAGGAATGGAACGGCGAGTACCACGGGCACCAGAAAGTTGTAGTCCAGCGGCGTCATTCCACCCATGACCCAGCCCAGTGCCAGCGCAGCCACGCTGAGCACAACCGGGAACAGCAGCACAAACAGGATCCATTTCCCGGGGATCCGGGTTTTGACCAAACGGGCGAAAAGATCCCGCAGTCCGGGACGTCCTGACTCCAATGCAGTCGCCACCACGCCAGCTGCTGAGGGGCCGAACGAGAAGCACAAAAGGATAACCGCGAGGGTCGTTCCAGGATCTGGTCCGCTGTCCCCGAGCAGAAGGAAATTCGCTTCGTTCGTGGGAGCGATGCTCCGCGGGACCAGATATAGGTACGCGGGGACTTGCACCGCCCAGGTAATGCCGTAGGCCAGAACCAGAAAGAGCGGCCAGGCCCACCGGCGACCAACCGAGTTGCTCATACAGACAATTTTGACGCTGACACAAGTACAGCGGAACTTCAGATGTAGCCTCTGGACAGCCGGACAGAAAGAGGTGCCGCATCCCGGATTAGCGGGTGCGGCACCTTTTCGTTCAATTACCAGGAGTGGGCTACGTCCACGATCAGCCGGGAACCGGATCCCGGCCCGTCCAGGGTGAAGACCCGGAAGGGCAGCCGGGCACGGACGCCTAGGCCGATGCTGGTGGAACCTTCGAAGCTATTCGCATAGACCACTTGCCGGAATGTCTTGTAGCCGGCCACGTTGGACAGCTCAGCCTTCGCCGCCGGGTTGTAGGTGACGTTGCCGTTCTGGTCGTAGGAGGGTGCGTTCACGACGACCTGCAGGCGTGCGTTGCCGTAGACCGGAATCGTGAAGCCGGTGCCGTCCTGGATGATCTCCGGGACGTACCGGACCGTGTAGCCCTTCGCGGGGCCGTTAAGGTCAACCACCATCCGGTCGAAGCAGGGTTGCTGCCCTGTCCGGACGTTGGTGACGGAGGCGGAGCTCATCTCGGGCGCGGATTTGGCCAGAGATCCCCATGCGAGCCCGCAATAGGTTGCTGCCGAGGCTGGCCCCGGCGCCACGATGCCCAGCCCAACGGCCGCCAAGAGCGCGGTGAGCCAGAGGAGGAGTTTCTTCATTGGGGTGCCATCCAGGTAGGTGGAGCGGTTGGATAGCTCAAGATTAGGGAGGGCAAAGCCCCGAAGCGAGGGTTGTTGCCGCTTCGGGGCGCAACCGTAAGGAAGGCCGCATCCGGGTCACGTGTCAGTAAATCCCGGGGCCATTTTGTCGGCCGTCTTAATCGTTTCGGTGCCGTTTTTTGCACCCGGCCGTAATGCTGGTAACAGCTCCAGGACAGGACAAAATCCTTCAGCAGCGTGATTCCCGGGCCCGAGTGGGTATCTCGTACATACTCGCGGTTGAGCAGTCAGCCGGCACGGCACTCTGTAGAGAATCACCGACCATGGCATCCGACGCTGATACCTCCCGTCAAGACACAACACCCGGCCTCACACCTGCCGGCAGGATCTTCAAATCCTTCCGGCGCTGGCCGGCCGTGCCCGTATCGGATCTCCTCTGGCTAAGGCACGTGCTCGACCGCCGTGTCGAGGCGGATAGCACAACCGCGGTGCAGGAGCTCCTTCGCCTTGTGGACGCGGAACTCATCCGCCGCTCCATGTCCCCGGAGGGCATCATCCCTTCAGCGCCAAACCCCAGCGGTGAGGAGCCCTGTCCGGAAGCGGGCTAGGACCACCTGCTGCCCCAAGGATGTGGGGGCAGGTGCTGGCGGCCCCGCGCAGGGAGAGCCGCCGCCGTGGGCCGGTACCACCGATGGGGGACCGGCCCACGGTCGTCCATCAGGCAACACTCCTGCAGCCCCGGGACGGAGCTCATCACTGGGGCGCCGCAGTGTGCTGCCTGGGCAGCAGGAGCTGGTCAGTGGGCTGTCTGTCCGGTCGGTCCAGGATCCATGCGCTGTCCTGGGTTGGCCGCGGCTTTGTACGCCGCAGCTTCCGTACCAAGAGGGCGAAAGGCAGCAACAGCAGCTGCAGGATCCCGGCCGCTATCAGTAGCAGCACAAAGAGGATGAGGTACGGCAAATAGATGAAGAAGATGCCGACAAGCGCGGCAAGGTATCCCATGCTGAATCCGAAGATCGTTTCGGCGTTCAACGGTTGCTCCCAAAGGCTATCCGGAGTGGTGGGTGGTGCCGCTGCTTCGCGCCCGCCGGAGGCTCACTCTCCGAGGGCGTGCAGCGGCGGGGTTTCGGTGAAGGCGGGCGCGCCAGGGCCGCACACGATGGCCCGTTCCTTCCGGGGCCGAGGCGACCAGTGTTGATCCGTTCCGTCTGCGGCGAATACGGACGACGACGATGGCGGTCAGGCCGATCCAGGCAAATGCCGCACCGATGACAAGGAGCACTGCTGGAAGCGTGTCCACTGCGACACTTCTCCTAAGAAGGGTTCGGCTGTTGGCCCGTGAGGCACGGGTCATTGATGGTGCAGGCAATCGCCCAGGCTGAACCACGGAGTTCAGGAGTGCGCAGGGGAGGCCCGAGTCTGCTCCTGAAGGGCAGGCGTGATCTGGGAGCTGGGAGGATAGTGGGCTGTCACAGCGGTCTCCGGATGATCTGATTCCGGGCCTGCTGCCGGACTTAGTTGAGGTATATCGCTGGGTGCAGACGTAGTCAATAGCGCTGACCGGCGTACCTTCATCAGCTCCCGGAGGAGCCTTGGAGCCGGCAGCATCCCCCGCCGACTGCGGAACTTTCCGTTGACGGGCTCTGGGCCAATACGCGCCAAAGCCGCGTCCCAGGACACGCCCTCCGGGGCTCCACAGGACTGTCGGTGCCCGGGAGCACCATGGTCCTATGACGGCTCCAACTGTTGAGGCGGCGATCCACGAGCTGATGGATCTCGCCTGGAATGTTGTCTATGACCTGCTCGAGCAGCGGGGCCTGCTCGGTGACGGGTTGTTCGTCGAGGAGTACACCGGGATCCACTCCTGGGTGGAGGACCTGACCCGCTACACCGTGGTCCACTCCCGCGAAGTCGCCGTCCTGTTCGTGGACACCCGGCCCGTGGACGCCATCATCTTCCATCACGGTCTGCTGGGCGCCGACGACCCGAAGAGCTTCTTTACTATCCCTGGGTGACTGCCTGGCGGGCCGAGCTGCAGCACCGACCGGCCCCAGGAACGGGTCGCCGTCCACCGTGAGGAACACGTCCGCTACTGAGACGTCTGGCCGATCAGCGGCGGTCCAGCCACCGGGCGTAGAGCTGGGCACTGTTCTTCAGGAGTGACGCCGAATAAGCCACCCCCGCGGCGATGCTCAGCTGGGCGGCAGCGATGAGGCCGACAATTGGAAGCACCTCGGGAGACCTGCCGTTTGGCGTGAACAGGACCAAACCGGCGGCAATCAGCACTGCGCCAACCACCGAAAACCTGATGACGTGAGGATTGATCCGGATCGCCTGCTCCACGCGGGGAATGTCGGAGGCAGGCTTCGGCAGCTTCCGCGAGAACCGCACCCCCAGCGTCACGAGCCAGCCCACGGCGGAGATGGCGGCACCAAGGAACATCGTGATGACTCCCCGTTCCGGATCCTGGCCGAGAAACCCGGACAGCGCAGCGTCCACAGTGCCCGGGATCGCGATCACTGCTCCGTACCACCAGGCAAAGAAAACCCACGTCCGCCGCTGCGCGTAGCCGAAGGCCGGTGCCCGCGGATCTGTTGCCACCTCGGCATCCCCCAATGTCATGGACCGCACTCTACCGGCATGCGACGTCCTCATTCCGCTCAGCGTCGACAGGGCACGAAAAGGGTGCGCCCCGTTCGCTGAGCGCACCCTTCTCGATTCTCCCGTTCGCAGCCGTTTCCGAATCGGCTGCGTCCATAGTAAGCATGCTTAGGATTCACATTTCAGGTCCTGCCGTTGGCGGGGTCAGCATTGAGAACCTAGACAACTGCTCCGTCATTGAGCTTCAGCCGCCCGGACCGGCGGGGGATGCTCCTGGCCCACAAGGCGATCATCAGTCCTGCGGTGGCGGCCCCGCCGGCGTATATCCAGGGCGAAGACCACGACCCTTCGGGGGTGGGGATGGCAAAAGCGATCACGATGGCGGCCACGGCCAGGAGGACCTCCACGGCCGCCTGCAGGGGTCGGGCCCGGTACCCCGGGTAGGCCAGCCGGACCAGGGGAATGACCGGAAGTAGGAACAGGCCCAGGCTGGGGATCGGGTAGATGATGTTGAGCGTAAAGACCGTCATGCCGAGCAGCAGCAGCCCGAAGAACTTCAGCACCTGAAAGGCAGGGAGCGGGTTCTCCGGCGTCCACCGGCTCAGGAGAAGACCCCAGGCCGGCAGCCCGAGCAGCCAACCGCCGCACCACCAGCCAACGTTCGTCAGAGCCAGCGGCACGAGCAGGGCGCCGGGAAGCAGGAACGCCACGGCCTGCCGCAGCGACGGGGGCTTGCCGGTCGAACCGAAGACGCAGGCTCCGATCAGCAGGTAGGCAACGGCGTACCAGGGCAGCAACTGGATCACGGGATCCGCCAGGTTGAACACCATCAGGGTCAGCGCGGGGACCATGACGCACACCCCGGCGAATGCCCACGGGCGGCGTTCCTGCGGCATCGAGCAACCCCTATCCGGCAACGGCGTCGATAGGCCGTCCGTTCTCATCAAGGGGGACGCCCCGCTCATCAATCCGGAAGTCCTCAATGACCAGGCCGGACGTGGCGTCGATGATGACGATGGAGTCGGCCGGCCAGGAGGGGTCGGGGACAAGCTCGTAGTCGACATCCGAGATCAGCGTGCTGTTCTTTGCCCTGTTGAAGGCATCAATGATTTTGCCGGTGCGGGTGTTCACGGTCACGGTTTCCTGGGGGAGGCCTTCTGTGCTGCCGGAAAGAGGGGTGGAGTTCCACCAGCCTTCGTAGCCTCCGATCGGACGGTCTGCCACCGGCGTCCGGGGTACCGGCGTTTCTGTGTTGGAGTGGCCTGCCTGGATACCGATAGCGGCACCGCCGACCAGGATGACGGCTGCACCGGTTATGCCGAATACAAGTTTCATGCTTTCCCCCTTTTTGATGCGCGCCAGCACCTTGCCGCCGCGTTGAAGCAACTCGTAGGACCGTGCTGTTGCTGAAGAGCACAGAGCCCCGAAAAGTAGCGAGTTCGCTGAGATGCCCATGACAGGCCCGTCACGCAGGTCGGCTCGCCACTGCTCCTCGCGAACTTCCCTGAGACGCGTTGGAGTCAGGGCCACAGCCAAGGCAAGGATGGTGTCTGCGAGTCTCATGCGCCCTGCCACTGGCCCTCAAACGTTGCCGGCGAAGGCCTGGCTGCCGTCGTCCGGGCCTTCGCCCGGTGCGTGTTCACGTAGTCCTGGGCCAGCGGGCGTGCTTCAGCCAGCAGCCGATAGTAGCGTCGGCGGGGTCCTTTGCGGTCCTGGGTGGAGTCCCATTCGCCCTGGATCCACCCGGCAACTTCGAGGCGGTCCAAAATCGGATAGACAGTACCGGGCTTTTTGCCGACGTCCTTCACAATCTGCAGTCCCCACACACTGTCGGCCGACAGCAGGGCCTCAAGGACCATCGCGGTGGCGGGCGTGACGCGCCCCAAGTTCTCCATGCACTAAATCTAGCTATATAGATTTAGAAGTCAAGCGCAAAGCTCCTTGTACCGTCTGCCAGCAATCTCCAGCAGCTGAACTGCTTCGAACAGGACAGCCGCAAGCATTCCGTAGCGGATCGTCATTTGGAATTGGGCGCCGGTTTCCGTTCGCGTTCCTTCGACCTCCTGCAACTCATGCGACGCGATGTGCGCCCACAGCTTTCCGTGAGCATGTCCGCTCGCCAGCTGCCAAGCCGCCAGCCATGGAATCACCGCATTGGAATGCCACCTCTCCAAATCGGTCAACATCTGCGTCGTGGACGGAAGCTTCGCGTTCCTACCCAAGGGATTCCAAGCTCCCAGCCCAGCGAGCTCGGCAACCTCCTGCATGCGGGCGCGTCGCTTTCCTTTGGTGGACGGCTGCCCCATAGCTTCCCGGAACGCTGCACTCTTGCCAATTTCATCGACGCCAAGCAAGATCCTGCGCTTGATTCGTAAGCTCCCGTTGACCGGCTCCAGGAGCCAGAGGGCAACAACAGCAGCGTCCAGGGCATTGCGGACCAAGGTATAGGCCCCAAACGGACTGGCCACCATGTCGATCGTCGTTTCTGACTCACGGACCATCATTTGCTTCAGGGAAGCGATACAGCCAGACGCGACAGAGAGCTGGCCCGCGGCATAGCCGGACACCGGGAAGTTCGGGATCCTCGCATCGTCCCGACAAAGAGGCGAGCTCTCGTGTGGATCCAGCAAGGGCGACAGAACGTCAGCGATTTCATCGGATCTCTCAAACAGCCGCATGATCCACCTGCTGAACTGGACCTCGTCATGGTCATCCACCGGAAGCTTGATCACGGAGTGAAGTCTAAGCGTGAACGCCAGGTGAGCTGGCAGCCCCGTAGGACCGGACCGTCTCACGAACTCTAGCCTCTGAGACGCTTGTCCAAATCCAAAACAGCAAGGCACTCGGTCTCGAAAAGTGTCTTAGCGAGTCTGTCTCACCGTAGCGTCTCACAAGCCCTCGAGGCTTTGAGAGACACCCGTCCGTGCGTGTGCGGATCGTGTAGTCCCAGCCATTTGCTTCACCAACCTCGGCGGAGTCACGTACGGCGCAGCGCCGGTCGACCAATCGGTTACGTGGCGGACAAACGGAAAGACCCTGATGGGCTAATCGACGCCTGTGCACAAGGAGACCCGGGCGCTGATCGGACCAACTTCATCAGTCTTTCCGCTCTGGACATGTCCAGAGTGGAGGCGTTCAATTGAAGCTGGGGCGCCTGTCGCGCTCTGGTGGCAGCTGTAATGGCAGCCACGCTGCTGTCCGCTGCAAGGAGGGGGCGGTATGGACCATCAAAAATCGCAAGAACAGGGGCCAGCTCAGGTTGCGGCCGCGGCATTCGTATCACTGCGGTTGCCGAGCCACCTGACACTGGAGAGGCTCATTGCCATCGTGGCCGCCCGACGTCGGCGTCGAATCGAGATCGAAGCCACGACGATCCTCAACGGCACGTCCGTCTGCGGTCTCTGGTTGTCGACGGATACTCGGGAAATCATTCTGCACGCCGTCACGGACTCAGCGCTCCATAGGCAGCAGTTCATCCTTCATGAACTTGGACATATGATCCTGCGCCACGATGAATTGGGGATCTCCTCCGACTATGCAGCAAGCCTCTTCCCGAATCTTGACGGAGAGTTGGTGTCACGAGCTTTGGCGCGGAGCAGTTTCGTCGACGATCTGGAGGCCGCAGCTGAGACTCTCGCAGATCTTCTGGCCGGCGCTATCCGCGACAGCACCCTGGAGCCTAGATCCTTTGAACAGGTCTTCGGGTGATCCAGGCAGTCACGGCTGCGGTCATCTGGGGCCTCGTTCTGTGCTTGCTGCCAGGCGCGCGCACGAGGAAAGACCACAGCATCCTCGTTGCCGCCGTTGCGATTGCAACCGCGCTCTCCTTGAATGTCGATCCAATTTATTTCGCGGGTGATCGAGCCCTCGGCGGCCACAACCTCCTGGATCTTCTCGCGAACATTTTGATGGTCGTGGGAATCTACTTCCTTTCCCAGGCGATCCTCCGGGCCGCAGAGCTTAACGATGCACCTGTGCGCAGAGACCGTCGCGGCCTCCTAATTTTGGGTCTAGTCTCCGTGGGGCTGGTCCTCGCATTCCTCCGCATCGAAGCACCCATATCCTCAACGAAATTCATGCTGGATTACGGGGACCAGCCTGCTGCCGCCCTCTATTCCGCCATCCAGTTTGTTTACATCGGAGTGGTCGTCGGCGTCACCGGATACGTAAGCTTCAGATTCCGACGGCGGATGGCCGCTTCCTACTTTCGCGTCGCCTTCACCCTCATCGGCATTGGCTGCCTCCTGGCTCTCGTCGTAGTGTTCTCAGTCTTGGGAATGGACCTAGCTCATCTTCTCGGAGACCTGTCGACCATGCAGCAGTTAGCGGCTATCTACGACACGAGTTTTGTCGGGGCGATGTTGTTCCTGTGTGCTGGTCTGGCCCTGCCACCAGTAGCGCGCCGGATCGTTCAACGAACGCAACAGAGGACTCAAGCTGGCTTACTCGAAGACCTCACAGCCACTTGGGAGAAAGCTACAGCTACCCGCAAGGATGGACGCCTGGCGACTCCCGCTGGAGTCATCGAGCGGGGAGACCCACAGACGCGGAGGCTTCATCGGATGCTCGTCGAGATCGAGGATGCTCTCCTGATGGATCCCGCTGCTGCTAAGTTGCTGGATGAAGCTGATTTTCAAACACTGACTCGAACAGAGCATTACCTCGCTTCCCATAGGGACACGCACGGTGGCCGCTTGGGCATGGCGCAATGGGGGAGGGGGAAGAACCCAAGTGGCAGATGATGCCGGAGAACCCTCGGAGTCGCCGCAGGCCAGGCTAGCTCGCAAGATCAATCTCTTGATGGATTTGCATGAGACCCGAGGCGCAGGGCCCTTGTCCTACAAAGAAGTCAGTGAAGCAATGTCCCAACACGGCACGCCGTTGTCGCGGTCAAGGTGGGCCTATATGCGAAGCGGTGATAGCTCCCTGGCTATGGACCAGGATCTGCTGCGAAACCTCGCGGCATTCTTCGGCGTGGATCGCCGATACCTTCTGGATGACTCCGCGGAGATACCCGAACTAGTGGAAGCTCAGCTCAACCTCCTTAAGTCGATGCGGGAGGCTCGCGTGAAAAATTTCGCAGCTAGGCAATTGCAGGAGTTGTCTCCTGAGACGCTGGCGCGGCTCAGGGAGGTCATTGACGAGCATGTCAGGAGCGAAGATGAAGGCTCCTAAAGTGCTGGGCTCACTAGCCCTTGCCGCTGCATGTGCATCTTCAATAACGTTCCTTGGCGCTGCCTACTTTGCGCGCAGGGTGGTGGTGCCGAGCACTACACGTCGTGAGGATCTTTCCATCAGGCAAGTCTTCTCGGGAGAAGACGGGTACCTGAGGGTTGAACTGCCTGCGACCGCATTAACGAGAGCGCCAGGCCGATACAGCTTGTGGTTCGGCAACGGCAAGGGCCACGCCTGCATCGGTCCTGTCGTAGACGAAGAGATGCATAAGGGAACAGTGACTCGGCTCGTGGAACGAGTCGACTCCGGTGACCTGCACGCTGCTGCCGCCGGCATCTGGAGCGGGTACGCGTACTCCAAACCAGAGCAACTGGGCCTGCCTTTTGAGGACGTGGAGATCCAGGTCGACGGCGGCATGGCGCCTGCATGGAAATTCGCGCCCACGTCCGCCGGTCTGATGTCTTCGACATGGGCCATTCACGTGCATGGAATGGGTGGAAAACGGGCAGGCGCCCTTCGCGGTGTTCCTGTTGCGAGCAGACTCGGCATCACATCGCTGGTCGTGTCCTTCCGGAACGACGGCGAAGCGCCGCCGTCACACGATTCCCGGTACTCATTGGGCCAGAATGAGTGGTTGGATGTCGAAGCAGCCATAAGGTACGCCGTGGACAATGGCGCCGAGCGGATCGTTTTGTTTGGATGGTCTCTGGGCGGTTCGATGGCTCTGCGTGCAGCAAATCTTTCAGCCCAGTCTGATCGGATCATCGGCCTGGTGCTCGTGGCTCCCGTCCTGGATTGGGCCGAGACGCTGACGTCTAACGGGAGTGCCAGTGGGTTGCCTAAAGCTATCGCCAGGGCTGGGTTGAGAATGTTGGCTTCGGATGCAGGCCGCTGGGTCACCGGTCTCAAGCAATCCATTGACCTCTCCGCGCTGGACTGGCTTACCCGCGCTGGTGACCTCAAGACACCGACCCTCATATTGCACGGGATCGACGACAAATCGACACCGGTCTCAGCTTCTGAACGGTTCGCAGAGCTACGACACGACCTCGTTCAGTTGGTTCGCTTCGATGTTCCGGGGCATTCACTCGAGTGGAACGCCGATACCGAGAAGTGGGAGTCGTCCGTTACGCAGTTCCTGAAGTCGCTGCCCGCTGACTGAAACGTGACTGCAAGGTCCGCAAGCTCCCTTTCGACCATATCCGGCCGCGCTTTATACATTCCCGAACCGAGGATGACTAGGCCTGCCTCGCACAGAAGACTGAGGTGTTTGCGGACAGAGGGAGCAGAAATGGTGAGGGCTGCACCGACCTCACGGCACGTCGCCGGGCCATGGGTGATCAAATAGCGAATGAGGCGGCTTCGCGTCCGGTTCATCAAGATGTTCGCCATGGAGACCACCAGGTGACGAGGGAATCTCTTGTGGCCCGCTGTAGACGGGTCTACAGCAGAACGATACGCTCATCCTCATACGGATGGAAGGATGAGGCCCGCTTATTGCATGTGGACTTGGCCAAGGCAATACTGGGCAACAATTAGTGACTCGCTGACGATAGCCATGTCTTGCTGGGAGGTGAATCGTGTCCGGAGACGAAGAAGGTCTCAAAGGCGCGGAACTGTCTCCCCAAGCCGAACTTGCACGGCGCTTGAACCTGCTCCTCGACGTTGTTGTTGCCGAGCGAGGGCAACCCGTCACGTTCCGCGAAGTCCAGCAAAAGCTGGCGGAGAAGGGCATCAAGCTTTCCAGAGCCCGCTGGTTCTACATGAAGGACGGCACAGGCAGGCTCGTGAGCGACCCGGCACTACTGAGCGCCCTGTGCGACATCTTCGATGTGGATCCGAATTATCTGACGGGCAACGACGCCTCAGATCTGCCCGAGCGCATTGATTCCCAGCTTGAGTTTGTGAAATCTCTCCGCGCCGCGAGGGTTAAGACTTTCGCGGCTCGCACCCTTGGTGACGTGTCGCCCGAGACACTTCGGGCGATCACAGAGTACTTGAATAGGGACATCAGCCGTCGGCCAGAAGGGGAGAGGGCCGAGGCCAGCCCGCAGTTGGACGCGGATGAGGCGCCGGAGGGCGCAGACTAAACGTCGGGCTCATCTTTCCAGCGAACGGCGGCTACTTTTCCAGCAAGTACTTGAGGTGGGCGTCGAGGAGTTCCTTGATCCGGACAGGGTTCGCCGTATACCGCGGTGACCGTCCGTGCCTACGTCCAGGCTCGACGTCGACCATCACCACGCCTGTCTCTTCGAGCGCGGCCAGATGCTTGGCCACGCTGGGATCGCCCGCGCTGACAGCAGCGACGATGTCTCCGCGCGTCGCAGGCCCAGTGGCCGTGAGGAATCGAAGGATTTCGTTTCGCGCCCGGTTGCCGAAGGTTGCGACGGCAGCCTCGACGTCGGCCGACCAGGCGGCGTCGTGGGGCTGCGTAATTCTCGGCATACGGCCATTCTTCCCGAAGGCATCGCAAAAAGTAAGAACAGCACTCTTGACGATACTTTAATTATCTTCGACAATAATTCCTGTAGCTTCTTCTGATCGTTGTTGGATCTCCGTATCCACTAACTGGGGTGGCCGTTTGTGCGACTCTGCGAACTACTCGATCTGAACATTCAAAGCGGTGAAGCCATGGAAATTGAAGCCAGGGCGTTTCAATCTACAAAGGGACCAAAGGCGGTCGCTGACGTTGATGTCTCATTGCGAAGTGCACTTCCGCCGGGAGAACCCGTCATCCAGATCGACCGGATCATGGTCGCGGTTGATGGGGTGCACCGTTACGTCACTTCTCGGCTCGCGCGGATCGGGCGATCCTGCGATGTGGACGACGTCATGCAGGATATCCGGGTCGCCGTTTGGGACGGGGTTGCGCGGGGACGCTACCGGGAGCTGCCAGGCATCCCTTTTGAAGCGTGGGTCCAAGGTGTCTGCAATAAGATCTGCGCGGCCCATATCCGGCGCGAGCTTAGCCATCAAACGTTGCCCTTGCTTGTTGACTTCACGACGACGGAAAACTCACCGGAGCTTCTTGCTGTCGTTCATGCTGGGGCGGCAGGAAACGACGTCGAGAACTATGTTGATCAGGCCTGGGCACACGCCATGTTGGGCCTGGTCCAGCGCAGCGTCAGTGAGGAAACCTGGAAGCTTGCGGTATCCAGCCTCACAGGGCCGAGGCATTATGGACCTCCGTCCCCCAAGGATCGGCGTCGATGGCGTGCCGTAACCGTCGTTCGGCAGACGGCCAAAACAATCAACACGGCATTGAACTGCCACCCCGAACCCGGACTAGGCGTCGACGATCTCTGCCGGTGCGCTGCCAACTGCCTTCCCACAAACATCCTTCGGAGCGTCGCGGAGACTATCGTCCGTCCGGGCCTGCGAGGACCGGACAGGTCCGTCCAGATGGCTGCTCTGGCCTGTGAACTCGGCGTCACTGAGAGGTACATCGCGGTGAATATCGGGTTTGCCCGGCAGCTGTACCAGGCAGCTTGGCGCGTGCTTCAGCACGAAGTGAACAGACCGGCTGTTTGAGCCATGGTCGTCGTTCGTCGGAGTTGGCCATGAATTGGTTCCGGACAGCTGGCCGCCGGGAGTGCTTGGCGGCTGGGTTGGTTGCCCTGCTCATGATTAGTGCAGTCTTCCTACTTTGGCCTTCCGATACCCCCAGTGGACGGGTCCCACCGGCAACGTCCGCGACTGCGCCTGCAACGGCGAAGCCATCAGGTACTGCCACTGCGCCAGGCAGTACGTCCCGTATTCCTGACGAGACGGACGTTACGGCGGAGGCAATGCCGGATGGTTTGCCACGCACCCGCGATTACCGGGCGCTTGCTGTAGCGGCAGCAAAGGGAATCTATAGCTGGGACAGCCGTTCGTCGTCGTACTCGGATGTATATGCCAAGGTTCGTTCGTGGTGGGAGTTGCTACCTGATGGATCGAATCCCTTAGCTGTGTTGGTTCGAGAGTTTGAGGGGACTGGCGTGACGGCGGGGACGTTCACCACCCTGGCAGACCAGTCCGCTCGCCGGAGCGGCACCGCTGAGTCCCTGCACTGCGATCTCGAGTTGGCCAAAGTTCAGGAGTATCCGGCCCCGTGGGAGGGCCTTCACGTATGCACGGTGACGGTGCAAGTTGTGGACGAGTCTAAGAATGGCAGAAGTACCTATGCGGCACCTGTCACGGTGATGGTCAACTGTCCTCCTGCCACCACCGCTCCATCTGGGCGCTGCGCCATGGTTGCCTTCTACGCGACCGCAGAGAGAATCGTCTACTAGTGGCTGGATTGGTGGCCGTCGCAGGCCTCATACGGCGCCGGGCAGTGGTGAGGGTCGTGTCGGCGGCTGCTCTCCTCGCTCTGCTCGTTGGCGCTTTGGCATTTGCCGGAGGCGTGGCGGCGCTAACTGGTATGGCACGCCAATCTGCAGTTGCCTGTACGCCAGCGGGATCCGAGGTGACCACTACGCCTAGCGTTGCTGGTGCCGGCTTGGAAGTTCGGAATGCTGGGCGCTTGCTTTACGAGCTGACGCCTCGGCAGGAGAGCGTTGCGCGGACATACATCGCGGTCGGCAAGCAGCTTGGAATACCGCGTTCCGGGCACATCATTGCCATCATGATGGCGCTGCAGGAGTCAAGCCTGCGCATGCTCGCGAACCCCAGCGTGCCGGCTTCCCTACATTTCCCCAATGACGGCGTCGGACGTGACCACGACTCGATCGGTTCAGCCCAACAGCGTCCGGCGGCCGGCTGGGGGACGGTTGATCAGCTGATGGACGCCTCTTATAACGCGCGTGCCTTCTTTGGCGGGCCGTCGGGACCGAACCGCGGCAGTCCTCGAGGACTTCTGGACATTCCTGGTTGGCAAGAACTGGACAAAGGTCTGGCGGCTCAAGCAGTCCAGGTGTCTGCTTTTCCCGAACTGTATGCGCGTTGGGAGCCGGCGGCCACGGGGATTGTGGCTTCGCTTGAGGATGGCACTGCTCCTGCCTCCTGTCCAGCTTCGTCGCCAGCGCCGCGGCCGGTGGGATCTCCACACAACTTGAGCCAGTTACGGCAGAACATTCTGAAGTTCACGCAGGACGGCCTCGGTGGGCGCTATGTGTGGGGCGGCACTGCGTTCAAGGCTTGGGATTGTTCAGGCTTCGTGCAATGGATCTACAGGCAAGCCGGAATCGAGCTGCCGCGAGTAGAACAGTGGCGCGTTGGTGTCCGAACAGACGATCCACAACCGGGAGATCTCGTGGTTCAAAATCCTCAGGGGCCTGATAACTGGGGGCATGTCGGCATCTACGCGGGCGACGGCATGATGTGGAGTGCGCTGAACCCGGCTGTGGGGACATTGCTGCATCCCGTGAACTGGAATCCTGGTGCGGCCTACTTTGACCTGTTAAGGCGCTGAGGGCGCGCGTCGGGTTTGATGGTCAAACACAGCGCTCGGGCCAGGGGCGCGTCCAGCGTACACGGAAGCTTCCTGTTAGAAACCCCCTCCCGACGGTTACCGGCGGGAACTCCGCTCTGTGGCATCGCCAGTAGCACAAAGGCCGGCATGTGGCTCGTAATCCGGTTCCAGGTCCTCGTACTGACTGGAACATGCCTACGCGGACTGGCTCAAAACCCGCGGCCCTGACTTCACCGCGGGGATCAAGACCGCCGCGCTGGATCCGTTCCGCGGCTACGCCAACGCGATTCGTGATGAGCTCCCCGAAGCCATCACCGTCCTGGACGCTTTTCACGTCGTGAAGCTCGGATCGTCCATGGTTGACGAGGTCCGCCGCCGGGTCCAGCAGGACACTCTCGGACACCGCGGACGCAACGGAGACCCGCTCTATGGAATCCGAAGGACCCTGCAGATCGGCGCCGAACACCTTACCGACCGACAAGCCGCCAGGCTCGATGCCAAACCCGCTCTTGGGGACCCTGACCACGAAGTCACCCTGGCCTGGGAGTGCTATCAGAAGCTCCGGAACATCTATCACGCCCGGCCTGAACGGGGCAGGGAACTGGTCAGGGAAGTGATCGCGTCATTCCCAACCTGCCCAATCCCGGAAGTCGCGCGCTTGGGCCGGACACTCAAACAATGGAAGGCCGCCATCCTGGCCTACTTTGACACGAACGGCGCCTCGAACGGCCCCACCGAAGCGATCAACGGGGCTCTTCGTGGTTGGTGGGGAATTGAGTTCGTGTCGTTGAAGACAAGGGGGCCCGTGGCCCTGCTGGGATGAGTGTGTCTAGCATTCAACCTGGAA
>NZ_JBNHIE010000019.1:0-22129 GCF_059093025.1 Arthrobacter sp. 210 2 | reverse complement strand
GCCAACTACAAATCAGTTATTCTCTTGAGAAGTGCCGTCCGGACGGCGGCATGACGCTCATCCCAGGGATCCATTTCCCCATAAACCGTGAAGAGCCCCTTTCCGGCGCAACGCACTGAAGCCGCTGTCTAAGAAGTGCTAGCCTGCTCAATATTCCGGGAAGCCAATAGCGAGATGCTGCCTTCGACCCACCATTCAGACCGCACTATCAGTTAAGGGATCAACACATGAGCGGAACTATCGTTGTCGGCGTAGATGGTAGCGCCACAGCAAGAAAGGCAGCCGAAGCCGGCCGGGATCTTGCGGCGGCTTTAGGCGCATCGCTTCACGTAGTTTCGGCGTTCGACAGCGACCATACCGAAGTCTTCGGTACCGGAAGCGACCAATGGATAGTGTCCGACGCCGACGCGGCCGAGCAGGTCGCCCGGTCCGTCGCGCATTCCCTTGGACGGGACATCGCGGTCACCTACTCATCGGCCCGCGGACGTCCCGCAGACGCCCTTATTAGGGAAGCCGTACGGATGCAAGCTCGCATCATAGTGGTGGGAAACCGGAGGATGCAGGGTATCGGCCGTGTTCTAGGCAGCGTAGCCAACAGCGTTGCCCACAACGCTCCCTGCGATGTATATATAGCCAATACCTATGATGCCGAATAGTCCCAAATAGCTACGGAACGTCTCTACAGTCCGGACCCGAGAGAATGCAGACCGGAACTCGCACCTAAAATGCGGCTCGTGCTACGGAGCGATGTAAGCGTCTGCTTAGTTGTGACCAGCAGGGTTAGGCGCTGCACATGCGGTGACTTCCAAAAACGGCGGTCACGGGACGGATGACCCCTAGGAATTCGCCAGGATGGTTCCTACGGCGGCGGAATCATCCAAACCAGTAGGTAGACGCTGGTGCATACGACATCTTCAAAAAGATGTTTCGCGCTGCTTGAGAGCTGCCTAGTGAGCGCGAAATTTCAATGCGATGCCGCGGCTTCGGAGATGCCGACGAAATCCCTGCTTTCAAACTTTTCCAAGCGGATAGTTGATTGTGTCAAGCTAAGGTGGTGCTGGTGCGGAATCTGCCGCATAGGGCGGCAATCTAGCGCCAAATTAATGTTGACCATCGCATTGAAGCGATCTGGTGCCGTGCAGCAAACGGCATCGGCTCCGGAGCGTGCAGGACTGACACCCGTCAGCAGATCTCCAAAAATCACTAGTCGGTTCTTACGTTCTTCTGTGCCTGGATGTTTGGAAATGCTCACAAAATCTTGGTGACTCTCCGTGCGACTGACCATTTCGGGGAGGTTACTCTGCTGCAGACTTCATTTATTCAAAAAATACACGGTAGAAGCGCGCCCGATGCACGGCGTCAGGAGTTATCCTCACCAGGCGCTCATAAGCACCTTGGATGCCAGGCCAAATACAAGCAGCCGACGATTTTGGCGCCCTAGGTGTATTAACCCTGTCAATGGCCATTAGTGTCTGCCCACGGGCGGCCAGTTAGTGTGCCCGCTGGGCGAGTTCTAGCGATCGTTGCAACACCTCCGACAATCCGGAGTTGCAACACCTATGGAATCACCATTAACAATTAGTTCTTCCTTAGAGGAAGAATCTGCTTCAACTGAGAAATCTGCGCCCTTGGCTGGGACTGCTGTGAAGCGTTCCCAGCAGTCCCATAGCCGTGCGCAAAGGGAGGAATTCCTGGCCGCCGTGGCGCGCTTGGGAACTGTCGCCGGGGCGGCCAAGGAACTCGGTATCAACAGAAGTACCTGCCAGAAGTGGGCGAACGCTGCCGGGATCAGGCGTCAACGCCAGTACACCCATGCTGAGAAGGAACAGTTCCATGCCGCGTTTGATCGGACCGGCAGCATCGTGGCGGCAGCGAGGGAAGTGGGGCTGAATATCGGCACCGCGCACACCTGGGCCGGCAGGATCCATCCAGTCGCCTGGAAGCCACGGAACACCCGGTCAGTGAAGACCGGTCCGGCGCAACGCTATTCACCGGCGGTGATCGAGGAGTTTCTCAACGTGCTCCGCGAAATCGGTAGCGTCAGCGCGGCAGCGAAGCAGCTGGGCCTGAACCGCTCCACTTGTTCGAACTGGGCGGTCGATGCCGGCATGGCCTCCACATGCCTGCGGCGCCCTTCAGAGAAGCAGCTTAACTACCTCCGCTTACGCGAAGAAGGATTCGGCCGGCGGGCCGCCGCCCTCGCCGTTGGTGCCAGCAAACAAAGCTCTTACCAATGGGACCGGCAACAGGCTGCAAAGGACACGGCCTCGGCCCAAGGCCATGTCGTGGATCTGCCGTATAAACAGGAAGTGACAACTACTTTCACGGAACTTTCGCCACCTGCAGCGGTGCCGGAGCTGCCAGCCTCAGCGACGGTGCCAGCATCCGCCATGGTGATGTTGGAAGCTCTGGAGCATTCGGTCAGCACCCGCTACCTGTCCTTGCAGGAGCGGGAAAGGATCGCGGATCTGAGGTGCCAAGGAACCTCAATGCAAGCGATCGGCAGGGCCCTGGGCCGGTCCGTGGGCACCATCAGCCGGGAGATCAAGCGCAACAGCCACCCGGTGCTGGGTTACCGGCCTTACGGTGCTCACCGGGCTGCCACCGCGGCCCGGGCACGGCCGAAGGACAGTAAGCTGGCAGAACCGGGGGAACTGCACGACTACGTGAAAACCAAGCTGCTCACACACTGGTCCCCGGAACAGATTTCGAAGCTCCTGATCAAGGAATTCCCCGATGACGAGCAGATGCGCGTGAGCCCCGAAACGATTTACCAGGCCCTCTACTTTCAGGCCCGCGGTGGGCTCAAACGCGAGGTGAAAGAGGCCCTGCGCACCGGCCGGACCCGCCGCAAGCAGCACAGGAATCCCGAGGAACGCTCCAGTCGTTTCCGGGACCCGATGATCAACATTTCTGATCGTCCAGCCGAGGTCGAAGACCGCGCCGTCCCGGGCCACTGGGAGGGGGATTTGATAACCGGAGCCTATAACCAGTCGGCGATCGCAACGCTGGTGGAACGCACCACCCGCTACGTGATGTTGGTGCACCTTCCGGTGGACCACACCGCCGAATCGGTCCGCGACGGACTGATCAAAACCATGGGAACTCTGCCGGCGCACCTGCGGGGATCTCTCACCTGGGATCAAGGTGCCGAGATGGCCAAGCACAAGGCTTTCAGTATCGCCACTGACATGGACGTCTACTTCTGCGACCCGGCCAGCCCGTGGCAGCGTGGATCCAACGAGAACACGAACGGACTGCTGCGCCAGTACTTCCCCAAAGGCGCGGACCTGAACGCCTACGGGCCGGAGGACCTGGAGCACGTCGCCCAGGAACTCAATGGACGACCACGCAAAACATTGAACTGGGACACCCCAGCCGAGCGTCTACGTGATTTACTGATAGCCAGCTAAGCACGGGTGTTGCAACGACCCCTGGAATTCAAGTCAGTGGGCATCTTCGTGGCCGCCTATGGGCAGTTTTTCATGGCCGCTAACATAACCCGGTTGGTTGGTGACGCGGCTGGCGGGTGAGGCGCCTTTGAGCGCTGTGTGGGGCCTGGCCTGATTGTAGTGTTCGATGAAGTCCTGGTAACAGGCTTAGCGTTCGGTTTCTGAGACGAAGGGCCGGGCGTAGGCCCACTTCTCCAGGGGGATGCGGTTGAATCGTTCTACTTTTCCGTTTGTCCGGGCCGGTAGGGTCTGGTGCGTTTGTGGCGGATGCCGGCCTCGGCCAGGACCCGGGCGAAGGCTTTGAAGCGGTAGCAGGAGCCGTTATCGGTTAGCACCCGCTGGATTTTTACCCCTTGGGCGGAGAACGCGGCGATCGCATTGCGCATGAAGGCTGCGGCAGTTTCTTTGGTTTCGTCAGGCAGGATCTCGGAGTAGACGTAGCGGGAGTGGTCATCGACAGCGTAGTGAATGGAACGTGAAACCACGAAGCAGTCCCCGATTCCTCCGGGCTCCTTCAGCGAGATTCCGGGCTCGTTTGTTCGCATCGCCGCCGACTCTTCCCAAGCTGCGGTGGCCTCCGCCGTCGGGGATCCTGCCTAGTTTCTTCACGTTCACGTGGATCATCTCACCGGGCCATGCGTACTCATAGCGGCGGGCGCGTTCCTGCCGGGTCCTCGTCCCGGTGGCAGGGTCCGTGAAGCGCAGCGGTGGGCAGTGGTAGCGGTGGAGGATCCGGTGGACAGTTGAGATGTTTAAGTGCAGGTGGTAGGCAATTCTGGCCGGCCCCCAACGCTTGGAGGTCCGCAGCCCAACAACCCGGTGTTCTGTCCGTACTGCACTGCGATGTGGGCAGCTCATCGGCCGGCTGGGCCGCTTGCATGCCAGCAGCTCCGTGCTCGACGTAACGCTTGGCCCAGCGGGCTGCGGTGGGCACTGAGACGTTGAACCGTTCAGCCGCGGGGCGCAACGGCCAATGATGATTCACCACGCGTTGGGTCAGCTTCAAGCGCCCGGCAGGTGCAAGGATCGCGTTAGAGTGGGACACGAGGACCTCCTGGTATCTGTGCTGCTCTCGACAAGCTCCACACAACACCCGGAGGTCCTCTTTATTGCGGAAATCCCCACCCCGTGTCACCAACGTGCCGGGACATTACACCTAGGCGCCCTTAGTTCAAGGAAAAGCATAATGAGCACTACGGCGTTAGAGATCATCCACCGGCTGGAGCAGAAGCGTAATGTGCAGGCTGGCTTTCCGGGTCCCAAGTCGACGGGGCCCTGGCCGAGCGGCGTCAGGCAGTGGTCGCGGCCGGTGTCGCCTCCGGTGTTTCCGTCTACGTTGAAGATTGGCGGTCCGTAAACTGCCCGCATGGGCAAGGGATTTACCCTCTGAGGGTTTCCGGCGGGGGAGTGTGCTTGGATTCCTAGGGTGCGAATAGGCCTTCATCTGCTCCATAACTTCGGCATTATCCTTCTTCGGGTGGAGCTCGGCGAACCGCAACATGTATCCGGGGAGCGGCGGGCTCTGCATCGGCGCCTGGTCTGAACGCGTTCGCTACCGGCGGTTTACATGGGTTTAGGGAGTGAGGGTCCCAGGGGCCGGTTTGGTGGGCGCGATGGTTTCCCATGCGTATCCGAGGTTGAGGATGGTCTGTTCGTCGTATGCGCGGCCGAGGAAGGAGATACCGATTGGCATGCCGTGCTGATCTGCGCCGGCGGGGACAGTAATTTCGGGGAGTCCGGTTGCAGAACCGATGTAGGAGGCGGTGTATGGGTCTTCTGCATCGCAGGAGTAGGTGGGGTCCTCGATGTCGTAGCGGGGAGTTGCCACACATGCCATGGTGGGAAAAATCAAACCGTCGAGATCCTGTTCGTCCATCATGTCTTCCAGGTGCTTTCGAAGCTGCGGCATTTTGGTTGACACCGCCACGCGATAGTCTGGGCTGTTCTGGAGCCCACGGTTGGCTTGTTCACTTTTCAGTCCGTTCAACCGCGCCGGGTTCACGGGTGTCGCAGATTTCAGCACACCATCGGAACCTGAAATGGCGATAACGTCTTCGAGGGTCTTGACGATCCCTGGAGTTGTTTTCGCCAGATAGGTCTCGAGTCCGCTGGCGAATTCGGCTTCCCCGACAGGACCAAGGACATCACTCCATAAATTCAGGTACTCAGCGCCCAAACTGACAGGAACAGCCGTGGTGCCTTGTTCCTCCATGGACGCGATGGCAGCGTGGACAGTTTGGTCCACTTCTGCGTTGCCCCCTAGCAATTCTGTAAGGACACCGATTCGTGCTCCTTCAAGG
The DNA here is from genome assembly GCF_059093025.1 of Arthrobacter sp. 210 2. Classification (NCBI taxonomy): domain Bacteria; kingdom Bacillati; phylum Actinomycetota; class Actinomycetes; order Micrococcales; family Micrococcaceae; genus Arthrobacter; species Arthrobacter sp. 210 2. Next base: position 16,377 of record NZ_JBNHIE010000019.1, on the reverse strand, counting down.
ACCGACTTATCGAGAGCGCCACTGTAGCTTTGAACTTCCGAGTCAGAGGTGCCGTTGTTGTCAGGACCCGGCGTGGTGATGCTGTCCAGAACTACGGCGACGTCGGTGACCGTGCGTGCCATTGGACCGGGAGTATCAAAGGACGGCGCGAGAGGCACTACACCGGATCCGCTTGCCAAACCGTGGGTGGGACGGATCCCTACGATCCCGGTCACGGAGGCAGGTCCACGGACCGAACCAGAGGTATCTGTTCCCAGTGCGAAGGGCGCAAGACCGGCCGACACTGCGACAGCGCTGCCGCTGCTTGACCCTGACGCGTCACGTTTGAGGTTAAACGGGTTAAGGGTTTGTCCGCCGAGCGAGCTGTAGCCCAGGCGGCCGTAGGACGCGGCGAACTCGGACATGTTCGTCTTCGCCAGGACGATGGCACCCTCATCGAGGAGCTCCTGCACCACAGCCGAGTTCGTCGAAGGGTAGTTATTTGCCAGGGCGGCCGACCCCGCCGTTGTCGGCAGCCCGACGACATCGTAGTTATCCTTCACAACGAAAGGGATCCCGTAGAGGAGCCCCCGGTCATTGCCGTCCTCACGGGCCTCATCAATTCGCTGTGCCTGGGCTCGGGCGTTGCCGTTGACCGAGATCACCGAGTTCAGCTCAGGTCCCTGGAAATCGAGATCCTCAATCCGGTCGAGATAGAAGTCCACCAACTCAACAGAGGTCACGTCACCGGCTTCCAGCTTTTCACTGAGCTCCTGCACACTCAGACCCGACGGGTCAAACCCCTTGGACGCCGGCGGGTTGGCCGCGGTGCTCGTGCAGGATGTGAGAGTTGCAACTATCACAGGAACGATTATCAGATTTTTGCGCAGTGTACGGCTTTTCACGAGGGCCTTCGTTATGGAGGGGAATTACGGTGAGACTATTCGCGCGACTTTGCAGTCGCGTTTCTCAACTGTTTCAACAACATGTCGAGCAACCCGCGGTTGCTCAGGCCCTAGAGCGGGCCTAATGAGGCTCTTCGCATTTAGGCATGGTTGGCCTGTTTGATTCGGTAGGGGCGGTGGCCGCCGGCTGCGAGTAGGCATCTGAGTCGGTAGTTGGTGAAGTTGCGGAAACCGCGGGCGATTCTGCGGGTGGTTTCGATGACGCCGTTGATCGCTTCGGTAGGTCCGTTGGAGGCGCCGAAGGTGTCGAAGTAGGCCAGGATCGCGGCCTTCCATTGTTTGAGGGTCCGGCCGAGGCGGGCGACTTCCGGGATCGGGCAGGTCGGGAATGATGCGATGACCTCGTTGACGAGTTCCCTGCCCCGCTCCGGGCGGGCGTGGTAGATGTTGCGGAGCTTCTGATAGCACTGCCAGGCGAGGGTGACTTCGTGGTCGGGGTCGCCGGCGGTGAGTTTCGCATCGAGGCGTGCGGACTGTTTCTCGCTGAGGTGTTCGGCGCCGATCTGCAGGGTTCTGCGGATGCCGTAGAGCGGGTCGCCCTTGCGGCCGCGGTGTCCGAGGGTGTCCTGCTGGACCCGGCGGCGGACTTCGTCGACCATGGCTGATCCGAGTTTGACGACGTGGAAGGCGTCCAGGACGGTGATGGCTTCAGGGAGTTCGTCACGGATCGCGTTGGCGTAGCCGCGGAAGGGATCCAGTGCCGCGGTCTTGATTCCGGCGGTAAATCCGGCGCCTCGGTCTTTGAGCCAGTCGGCGTAGGCCTTCCCGGACCGGCCTGGAACGAGGTCAAGCAGCCGGGCGTGGACCTGCCGTGGTCGTCGCGGGTGTGGTCCACGATTCCAGTGACCATGCCGGAGCCCGGTGGGCCGGTGTGGGCCCAGACGTGCTCATCGACACCGAGCGCGTTAACGCCGGCGAGCCGATCGGAGCTCCTGATGCGGCGGGTGGCTTCTGCATTGATTGCGTCCCAGACGGTGTGCCAGGAGACGCCGAGCTGGTGGGCCAGGGCGGAGACCGAGGTATCGAAAGCCTGCAGCGCATCGGTCGCCCAGCCAACGGCCCTTGCGGTCAGTTTCGCCCGTGGTCCGGCCAGAGGATGTTCCTCGGTGAATGTCGTTCTTGGGCAGTCCGGGTCCGGGCACCGCCAGACGCGCTTGGCCCACAGCAGCCGCACGGGCCGGCCGAAACACGGGATGTCATGGAGCCGGACCTGGCGGCGTCCGTGGCCGACCGCGACGACGCCGCAGTCCGGGCAACCTGTAAGGTCATCACCGGTCTCGATGCGCAGAAGCAGGCCGGTCCCGGTTGCAGTGACGGAGCTGACGTGGATGCCTTCGACGCCGAGCAGCGCATCCGCGCGCGTGCACCAGCGGCCACCCGAACAAGACATAGAGTTATTCATGTCAGGGTCTCTTTGTGGTTTTGGTTGCTTGGTCGCTACCAATTCAAAGAGGCCCTGACCTCTTTCCTGCCGCACCACGCCGCACCGAAAACGGCCCGCCCCGCGGCGCCAGTTTCAGATTGCGCTAACCACGCTCATCTGCGAAGGGCCCCTAATGACTCCGCGGGCGAGCCAGCGCTCACGCGCCGAGATGCAAGGAGGCCAGTGTTTCCGGACTCGGACTTTTTCTCCTGCGGCCCCTGTCCGTGTGCATTGTTGGTCGCTGTCGTTTTGTTCTTGTGCCCATTGGGCACAGTTCGAGCGCTTCCTAATCTTGTCCCATACGTCTGTTCTTGCAACACAGAAAGATGAGGTTCAACGATGAAGCGCATTACACTATCTTCGAAACGTGCCGGCCGCTCGGGAGCTACGGGCTCCCATTGCCCTGCGACCGGACTCTGGAGCCCGGAAGGGGAACCGCAAGTGGTTCAGCCGTTCTCGGAAGGACACGTTTTTCCTGCCTACAACGGTAAAGCCACTACCTGGCGTCCCGCCGACGAGACGCCTAGCTAGTTTAGTTGCAACTTAGACCCCGGTTAGCGGAGTCGGCGCAACGGGCGGAACTCTTCTGCAGGGAGGAGGGGTAGTCCCCGAGAGCCTGACTCGCGCGCAAGCGCCCAGGGATTAGGACATGGACCCTTGGCACAGTTTCCACCAGGACAGGCACCATGTTCGCTTGGTTCCGCTGAGGCTGCGCCGGGTAGGTCGGGTAGAGCGTTGCTGGACGACGCTGACCACGTCCGGGTAGAAAAGCTCTTGATAAGAGGGGCTACCAGCTCATCGGCCGGGGAGAGGGCTAGAATACACCCCAACCTAACGTCAGGAAGCCGCTGAATAACCGTCAGAAGAGGGTCTGAAAGGCATCGGTGTGGGAGAGGCACCCCGCATCTGTTCCTCCATTAAGCGACGAACCTGTCACCGCAGCTCGATGGACTGGAAATACTACAGATTGTCCGCGCTAATCTCGGGAAGTGACTTATAGGTCCTATGCGAGTGGTCCTGTTTTATTTATCCCAAGTCGATGTGAAATTTATACACCTGCCGCCAAACTTGATCATGCACGCCCCAAAGAACAGGGTTTGCAAGCAACCATTGAGATCCCCGTCCTAACCGGGGGATTCAAGCGGGCATCATTTGGATCGGGTCACCCCACCGCACCCCACCGGCTGCTTCAAGGGGTAGACGGCAGTTAGACCTGTCCCCAACAACGTTTTACGCAGCACTAGGACCTATACGGAGGCTATCCATGTCCGATGGAAGACCCAGGATTGCCGATTATGACGGCATTTACTTTTCTAAGCGGCGATTGCGGAAAGGTGACGTCCGCATTGTTAAGAAAGATGCCCTCCGGCGCGCAGTCGCCGGAACTGTCGTCGGAAACATCATTGAGTGGTACGAATTCGGAGTATTCGCCTACCTCATTTCGGTGATGGGCCCGGTCTTCCTGCCCCAGGCTGACCCCTCTGTCCAGGCCCTTTATCTGTTCGGAACGTTCGCAGTGACCTTCGTTGCCCGTCCACTTGGCGGCGTGTTCTTTGGGTGGTTGGGAGACAGGATCGGGCGCCGAAAGGTACTCACGTTCACCCTGCTCCTGATGTCCTTTGCCACGTTCGCTACCGGCCTGCTCCCGGGTTACGCCGTTATCGGGGTGTGGGCCCCAGCGCTTCTGGTCTTCCTGAAGCTCCTTCAGGGATTGTCGGCCAGCGGTGAATATACCGGTGGTGCAACGTTCCTAAGCGAATACGCCCCGGACAAGCGGAGAGGTTTCTTCGTCGGATTCATGGGCTCCAGCTACCTTGGGTTCGCCTTTGGAGCCGGCCTGGTAGCTGTGTTGCAGCTAACTCTGGACCAAAACGCGATGGAGTCCTTTGGCTGGCGCATTCCGTTCCTTATCGCGGGACCACTTGCTGCGATTGCCCTGTACTTCCGGTACAGGATCGAGGAGTCCCCCACGTTCACCGCCGTCCTCAAGGAGCGTGCTGAAGAAGCACGGAAAACCGGTGAACTGGAAAAGAACATAGGTATCGTGGAGGTGGTCAAAACCCACTGGCGGTTCATTCTGCCAGTCATGGGCGTGGCGGCCGCCGGCAATGTCATTGCCTACACTATGACTTCCTTCACTCCTACTTACCTGAGCCAGACTCTCGGATTCCAAGGTGCCCAGGGCACGCTTGTCGTCTTCCCCCTCTTCGTGATAGCGGCCTTCGCCACCCAGTTTTTCGCCTCGCTCTCTGACAAGATAGGCAGGAAACGCATCCTGTACATCGGCGCCATACTCGGCGTCGTGCTTCCAATTCCAGCCTTCATGATGATGGGATCAGGGCAGGCCTGGGGGGCGTTTGTGGGAACCCTTTGTATTATGGTCTGCGCAACTCTCTTCTCGTCGAGCTACGCTTCCTCCCTGCCGGAGCAGTTCCCGACACCGTCCAGGGCCAGTGCGCTTGGGCTCGCCTACAATCTGGGAAACGCGGCATTTGGCGGCACAGCTCCACTGGTTATTGCCGCGCTTATCAGCGCCACGGCCAACAAGATGGTTCCCGCCTACTACCTGGTCGGCGCCGCCGTCCTGGGACTCATTTCCGTCTTCTTCCTCAAGGAGACAAGCAGGAAGCCGCTCAACGGATCCCTGCCCAACGTCGCCACGAAGGAAGAAGCCCAACTCCTTGTGGATACCCAGGACACCACCAGTCTCTTCAAACCCAATCTAATGCCGCTCCCCCTCACGGCCTATGCACGCACTGAGGAAGGAGAGCCCATTGAACTGCCTTCCGACGACCCCCGTGTCCAGCGCGCGGCACTAGCCCAGGGAATTGTGTTGGAAACCTCTGACAGTGACGGCCTGCCGGAAGCCTCCGTCCGCTGATATGTAGATCTGGTTGTCAAGAGTGCATGGATGAGCGGCTTCCGGGTTTGATTTCGGGAGCCGCTCATCTTTGTGCCGGCCGGTCATGATGCTGGGGGCCGTGGCGAGTCGTTTTCGACTGCAGTGTCAGGCTGACATTCGCGGGTTGGTTACCGCATGACGATTTGTTCGGCTGGAGCATACCGGTGTCTAGAATCGAGCGTCGACGTTGGGGGACGTCTGCTCATAGCGGAAACTCGGGTTAGCTCCGGATGCTGCCATCGGCCGGCTTCGATCACGTTCGGCGGCAGGTTTATGTCAGGCCGCGGTCATGCGTTCTCCTTGCTGGAGCGGGGCGGCAAGGGACCAGCACCAGCCGGCGAGCTCGCGGGCGATCTCGGTGTTGGCCTTGACTGACATTTTGCGGCGCTCGTCGAAGTGTTCCCATTTTTGGTGGAGCCTGTGGTTTCCTTCCAGGGCGCGGATACGGGTGGCGGGGTCGACGAGTTCGAGCTGGCGCAGCAGCCGTTCCCCGGGCCGGGCGTAGGGGCGCCGATGCTGCCACGCTGCTTCGATCAGGAGTTTGCGGGCGTAGGTGTTCCCGGCCTTGGTAATCGGACCCCGGTGCCGGGACTGGCCGGAGGACTCCTCGCTGGGGACCAGGCCGAGGTAGGAGCCGATGGTCGAGCCGGTGAAGCGGGTCCAGTCGCCGATCTCCACAGCCAGCCCGAACGCGGTCGTGAGCTGGATGCCCCGCAAGCACATCAACGCGTCAATCACCCGGGTGTAGCGGCAGGCCGCGGCCGTGGCGGTGACCTGTTGGTCGATCCGGGCCAGGCGCGCGGCGAGCAGCTCGGCCTGTTCGACATCGGCCTGATAGGTGAACCGTAGGGCCGGTTCGTCAAAGTGTTGGCGGTGTAGCCACAGGCGGTGTTCCTTCGTCCACCGGGTGTCTTTCGGATAGCGGGTGCCGTGGCGCAGCAGGACGGCGTTCACGTGCTGGCGGGCGTGCGCGAGGTCCCTGGCCGCACCGGAGCGCAGCCGGGACAAATCCCGCAGGGCTTCCTCGTCGGGGTCCGGGATCCGGACCCCGGTGACCGACCCGACGGCGAGCATTTCGGCCAGCACCCGGGCGTCCCGCCGGTCGGTTTTCACCCGGTCCCCGGGGGCGCGCAGCAGTTTCGAGGACGCCGCAACCACGCAGTTGATGCCCTCGGACCGCAGGTGACGGGCAAGGACGAACCCGGTCGGGCCTGATTCGTAGACAACCTTGACCGGCGGCTCGAAACGGCGGACCCACTCCACCACCACAGCCGGGTCGGCGGTCATCGTGTGGCGTGTTATTTCGCCGGTGTCCGGATTCAGTGCATGCCCAACGACGTTAACCGCGTGAACATCCAGACCAATGAAAGTATGCTCAAACACAGCCGGGACCTCCCAACCTCACATGTGGCACTACCATTGCACCCCGACGGGGCCGCGCAGGCCACGGGGAGCCGCTAATGGCAACCCACGGACGCTGTGAAACAGAAGGCCCCGGCCCCCACCGTCCCTGCCAAATCTGCCCGTCCGGGATAAAGGCCATCACCGCCCGGGAACAGGGCCGGCAGCGCCACCCTCCCGCACGCCGCCCACCAAATCACATCAAGCCGGCGCTGCAGGACCTACGCCGGGCGAATAATGGCCGGCCCGGACGAGCAGGACCTGACCACACTTCATATCGTCTAGACACCTGCTCCAATAGAGACCTCGCGGGTGCACCAAGAGCGGGCTCGGGATGCACCGCACTAACAGGAGCTGAACCCAGCAGCCTGCCGGCCGGAACACAATGTTCCGGCCGCTGGCCCCTATTGCTGAATCCCAAAGTCGGGTTGGGACGCCTACGATGAACCACAAAACGCACTTGCCACTTGGAGCAACAATTCCCCCGATCGTGGTGTTGCGCCCCTATTTCCGGGGCGTATCCGGGCCTTCGCCAGACGCTCGGAGACGAGCCCGGCTTCACTATCAAGATAAATATAGAGACCCCCAGAAGGTCGGCAACGCGTTGTTTCTGGACGACCGGGAGGACGCGCACCTGCACAAGTTTGTCGCAAGCCACCCGTTCGCGCCGCTGCGGCCGGTCGATGGTGAAGTTCCGGCCCGCAGTGGCTTCCAGGGCAGGAATGTGAAGAACCGGTCGACAGGCCCGAGGAGGATTGCTCCCTGGATCAGCTGCTTACATTGGGCTCAGGCAAAGCGTTCTACGAGTACGACTTCGGTGACAGCTGGCTTCACCGGCTCGAGCTGGTTTCCCGCCGGCCGGCCGACGAAGACAGTCCGCCGGGGTCGGTGCGTGCGCGGACAACGCTGCCATGGAATCGTTCTTCTCGCTGCTGCAAAAGAACGTTCTTAACCGTCAGCGGTGGCTCACCAGACAGCACCTCCGACTGGCCATCACAATCTGGATCGAGCGGACCTACCACCGCCGGCGACGTCAAAGACGGCTGGGAAAACTCACGCCCATCGAATATGAAACAATCAACCGAACCGCGCTGAGAGCGGCCTAAGACCCCGAGTCAACAGAAGCCGGGGCAGTCCCAGGACCGGAAGAAGCGGCCCGGATTTGTTTGAAGCAGATCGGGCTTGCGAACATCGATCCGCAAGGGCCACGACCGGTCATCGCTTACGAGCCCGTATGGGCAATCGGCGCGTCCCAACCCGCAGACCCACGCTACGTCTGCGCTGTCACCGATCACCTCCGGCAGGGTCTGGACATCGAACACACTCTGCTATACGGCGGCAGCGCCGGACCCGGGCTGTTGCCGCAGCTCTACCCGCAGGTCGACGGGCTCTTCCTGGGACGGTTCGCCCACAATCCCCGCAACATCGGAGTGATACTTGAAGGAGCCACCCACCTGATGGCAGCTGCAAACGCCCCTGAACAATGAAAGTTTCACTGCGGATGTCACGGTTTCCGAAGGGGCCTCCACCTGACGGCCGCTTGTCCCCGAGCCAGGACGAGTTGGCCGCCAACGGTCTGGCTTTCCTACGGGACCTAGCACCGTCCTAGAGGTGGTTCAAGTTATGCAGTGCAAGACACTTTGCTTGTTCGGCCTCGTCCGTCGCCAGCTCGTGCGGCGACGGTGTGCTCACGTAGGCGAGTCCACTGGAACGCCTTCGCAATGCTGGGCTCGATGACTCCGGAATCATTGACGTGGCCACTTCATCCGCATTCTTCAACTGGGCAAACAGGCTTATGCTTTCACTCGGCGAACCGGAAGTGCCAGGGCAAGGGGGGCTACGCCTGATGCACTTGCTCCCTCAGGAACGCCGATAATGGCGGGGCACGCGCGGTTGAGCACCTGAGGGGTCCTTTCTAAGCTTCAGGTTGCTCACGTGCGGAATCAGGTGCTACCGCTCCCATTTCACCGACTTCTACAACTTCTTCGTATTCAAGCCAACCCACGCTCCGTTCGAACAGTTGGCCGGCGCGGCTTATTCGGTGACCGCTTCGTCGTAGCGGGTTCGGCAGGCGCGGACGGCTTCCTGGTTCGTCACAGCCCATTTGCTTAGCGCCAGTGCCGGTACCAGGAGGGTTTGTCCCAGCGTTGTCAGACCGTATTCGACCCGTGGCGGTACCTGGGGATAGACGGTGCGGGTGATCAACCCGTCGCGCTCAAGAAGCCGGACTGTGCGGGTGAGCATGCGTTGAGAGATGCCGGGGATGTGCTGCTGCAATGCGGTGAACCGCAGGGGCTCGTTCTGCAGAGAGGCGATTACCAGTAATGACCACTTGTCACCGACCCGTTCCAGTACTTCTCGGATCATGCGCCCGTCGTGCTGATGTTCGCGGCAGATCTGCTCGTAGTCGCTCCTGAACAGTTCAGCCTCCGTGGCAGGGTCTTGGTTTGTCTCAACTGCTGACAGCGTTCCCATTGGAGCCTTCCTTCCTGCGTGTGGTCCCCCTCTATGGGTGCCATCTGTGTGCTTCAGTGACACTCATGTGCCTTTTGTAAGCCGTCCTGAGAACCCTCATGATGGGGTTTGTTACTAATCGTAACCGTCGATGCAATGCACGCTGAAGGAGTTCCATGCTTATCGCTCTGTGGATCATCAACGCCCTGCTGGCCTTGGCATTCCTGGCCGCCGGGGCTATGAAGCTGACCGGCTCGAGGGAGAAATTGATCGCGACCGCTTCCTGGGCCGAAGAGTTCGGATTTACCAGGCTCCGCCTTGTCGGCCTGCTGGAGGTCCTGGCTGCACTCGGGCTGACCCTGCCGCTGGCTGTCGGAGTCGCCCCGATCCTGGCCCCATCGGCCAGCGCCGGCTTGGCGGTAACCATGCTGTTCGCTGGCGTCCTGCATGCCCGCCATGGCGAAAGCGTCAAGGCCAACATCATCCTCGGCGCCCTGGCGATGCTCAGCACAGTGCTGGGCCTACTCGTGCTCCTGGGCTAAAACCAAACACAAGGAAAATCTGACAGCGGTGGGGCGGCAATTTCACCACAGAAGACCGCCACAGTCATGGGAGCCAAGTTCGACATGATCAAAATAGCGCCTCTGAACCGGCAATGAGCGCCGGCAGCGTGGGGCCAAGCCGTCCCACAGCTCAGAATACCGACCACGTATGAACGCTCTGACCCAGAGTTACGCAAAGGAGACGAAATGACAAAATACGGCGCCCTGACATTCGGGGCCGTCCCGACAGACCTGCGTGGTGACCCCGACCGCGACGGGGCCACTATACGTTCGGTGGTTGAGCAGGGTATCCGCGCCGAGCAGCTCGGCCTCAATGGCTTCGGAATAGGAGAGCACCACCGGGCAGATATCCCCGTCTCGGCACCGGACGTGCTACTGACAGCAATCGCTGCTCAGACTGAGAAAATCTTCCTCGGTTCAGCAGTGACCGTGCTCAGCAGCGATGACCCGGTCCGGGTTTATCAACGCTTCGCCAGCCTGGATGCCGTCTCAGCCGGCCGCGCCCACCCCATACTCGGGCGGGGGTCCTTCACTGAATCCTTCCCCCTGTTCGGGTTCAACCTAAAAGATTACGACCAGCTCTTCGAAGAACGCGCCGAACTCTTCGCCCGGCTGCGCCAAGAGGGGGCAGTGACGTGGAAGGGCTCTACCCGGTCAAACCTGGAGAATCAGCACGTCTACCCCAAGACCAGTGGTAAGGACGGGCTGGTCGCATGGATCGGTGTCGGCGGAAACCCCAACTCTGTGCTGCGGGCAGCCCAGTACGGCTACCACCTCATGCTCGCCGGCCTTGGTCAGACAGAGCAACGACTAAAACAGTACCTCAACCTCTTCGATCAGGCCCTGGAGTCACACTCGCAGCAAAAAATGATGCGGGGCCTGAGCGTTGTCGGGTACGTCGCCGCAACAGATGAGCAGGCACGCGAGGAGGCATGGCCCACCTACAACTACCGGTTCAACGAAATCGGAAAAGAACGTGGCTGGGGCCCGATAGACCGCAGCCACTTTAATCGTGAGATCGACCGCGGCCTACTCATGGTGGGAAGTCCCGACACCGTCGGAAAGCGGCTGGGTCACCTGGCAAAGAACCTTAACCTGGACCGGCTCGACTTCAACTACGACGATCTCACCGGCACGCTGGAGCAGAAACTATCGGTGCTGGAGCACCTTGGCAAGGAAGCTCTCCCGATTGCACGAACAATCCAAGAGTAATGATGTGCACCGCTTACCAACAGAAATCCCGCTCAATAGGAAGATCTGCCTTCTTTCGGGTAGCACCTCGAGTCACCGAGCTCACCAGGATGGCCCCTTTTTACAGCGACTCACCCCGGACCGCCACCTGCGAGATCAAGAACGCCAACCACGCCCGACTGCTGTTGGTCCGCTGGACTCATTCACACAACAGGAGCGCACGCTCACATGGTCCCCCTTTCTTCCCGAAGAATTGGCCCCATCACTTCAACCCGAAGTCGTCACCTCAAAGGCTCCAGCTACCGCCAAACGCGCGATCCACTCATTGCCCGCTTGGATATCAAGCGCCGAAAACGGATCTTCCGTCACCTGTCTCGCCGACAACCCCATGTCTGCTGATCAGGCCGAAGCCCGGAGTAACTTATCCGTCGATGGCCTCGGGACAATTCCGGTTACCCTGCCAAGAATTGGGAGCCGCTGGGATAGTTCCCTCCGAGCAGTAGCGCTAGATGCCCTACGAAATTGTCCCCGGCTCGGCGGTGCCACCGTGCCGCTTCACGGTAGACCGGGGACATAATTCCCGCTACTTTGCAGCCCAAGGCAAGGATATGCATTTCAGGTTGGGGTGTGCCTCACCTCAAAGGTCCATAACGCCCTGAGCTGAAGTAAGGAGTGGCTGACCGTCACGGGTGAGTTCACGATTCCCGGTGGATAGGACGAACCTGCCAGCCGTCCTCCCGGCGGTACGTTCATCCACCTCTCCCATAGGAGGGCTTGAGCCGGATAAGGCTTCGATCCCTTCGCCACGGACTGTAATTCACGGGGTTCTGGGTATCGCAAAATGATGACAGTCGAGGGGTGGTGACTACCTGCGTCTTTCTATCGAAAGCAAAGCCAATTCACGGGCAACAGCTTTCTGGGCCTCCGTACGATTTCGGTGGCCATCACCCTTAGAATTCCTTCCATACTTCGCGGCGGCCTGGGAACCTCCTCACCGTTCCTCTTGGAAGATAACGGGTCGTAGAAGACAACGTCCACGCTTTGCAGGCCCACCAAACCAGGAGGTATGGGCATCCGATCAAGGTGGGCGTTAGCTTCGACAAGCTGTGGGCGGACGCTTGGATACATCACGCCGAGGACAACCACAGCACTTTCCGACTGGAGATGCTGTGGCGATCCAAGGTTGGGGAGGGTGAAGCGTGTGTGCCTGTCAGCGCACTGGCGTCTATCAGTAATGGCTTCACTGTTTGCTCCTCTCCACTCGCTGAATGAAAGCTCATCGCGTCTCTCTTACGCTGCAAGGGACCATCTCGCCTTCAGTTGCTTACCCGATGCTGATTCCAAGGACGGCCGCCGCCAAGCTTTTGCCAAATCGCGGGCGCCAACGCTTCAAGCCTGCGAGTAAACAGATGATGCTTAAAAGACAACATCTATGTATGATGGCAGTCACATCAGTTCCTAGACTCCTCGAAGGAGAGGCCTCCATTGGAAGAGCTGCGCATCGAAGCCAACGGCAACCTTGGCCCCATCGACTCATCCCGTATTCCCCGCTACGCCGGGGCTGCCACCTATGCCCGCCTTCCGCGCCTGGACCAGGTGGAAAAGGCGGATGTCACGGTTGTGGGTGTTCCCTTCGACTCCGGCGTCTCCTACCGCCCCGGCGCCCGCTTCGGTGCCAACCACGTCCGGGAAGCCAGCCGGCTGCTGCGCCCGTACAACCCTGCCTGGGACGTGAGCCCCTTCGAAAACATCCAGGTGGCCGACGCCGGTGACATGGCGGTGAACCCCTTCAACATCAACGAGGCCATCGAGACCGTGCAGCAGAACGCGCTCGACCTCACCGCCGGCGGCAGCAAGCTGGTGACGCTGGGCGGTGACCACACCATTGCGTTGCCCCTGCTCCGCGCCGCCGCCGAGCGTGCCGGCGAACCCATCGCGATGCTGCACTTCGACGCTCACCTGGACACGTGGGACACCTACTTCGGCGCCGAGTACACCCACGGCACACCGTTCCGCCGCGCCGTTGAGGAAGGCATCCTGGACACGGAGGCCATCAGCCACATCGGTACCCGCGGGCCCCTTTACGGCAAAAAGGATCTTGACGACGACCATCGCTTTGGGTTCGGCATCGTCACCTCCGCTGATGTCTACTACCAGGGCGTCCTGGAGACCGTGGCCAAGGTCCGGGACCGGATCGGCAACCGACCGCTGTACATTTCGGTGGACATCGACGTCCTGGATCCGGCCCACGCCCCGGGCACCGGCACTCCGGAAGCCGGCGGCATCACCAGCCGCGAGCTGCTGGAAATTATCCGCGGCTTCCGCGGCATGAACCTGGTGGGGGCCGACGTCGTGGAGGTTGCCCCCGCCTACGACCACGCCGAAATAACCGGCGTGGCTGCAAGCCATGTGGCCTTCGAACTCGTTACCCTGATGGCAGACAATGCCGTGGCGGGGGACCGCTTCGGAGCAGCCACAGGCTACGCAGCCCAGGCCCTCGGCCAGGAAATACGCCGGCTGGCCGGGTTCGCCCTGTCGGCTCAAGAGTAGCTTTGCTCCAGCCCGGTCCTCAGCGTCGCGCTGGCCTGATCTCCGCCCACCCGATCAGTTCCCGGCATACCGATATGCCTTGCCTCTAGGACAAAAACATGGGATTTCCCGACCTCGCCCTTGTACCAGCGGAGCAGGACGTGGTGAGGGCAGCAGCAGACATTGTTGCGGCTTTCGCTTCGACCGACACGAGCCACTACTTTTCCTGTTTTTCTGAGGACGCCACGTTCGTCTTCCACTCCGAACCGTCAAAGTTGAGCAGCCGCCGCGAGTACGAAGAGCTCTGGAGAGGGTGGTTGGGGGAGGGGTGGAAGGTGATCGCCTGCGAGTCCAGTGATCCGCTGGTCACAACTTTTCCAGGCGGCGCCGTCTTCATCCATGAAGTCGCGACAACAGTCGAAACCCCCGATAGCCGCGAGTCTTACCGGGAACGGGAATCCATCATCTTTCGGCTAACCGAAGACGGCAGCCTGACGGCTATCCACGAGCATCTTTCCCCCGCCCCAGCTCTGGCGCAGTAGCCCGGAAATTTTTAGGACCCCAATGAATATGTACAAGCGCCTTGACGCGCACCTGCAGCAGAACGCTGACGGCTTCGGCCCTGTTTGCGGCTCCTTGTCCACCCGGCGGATCGGCATGATCTGGCTGGCCGCCAACTTCGTCGTCACCACCTTGTTGACGGGGACCCTGTTTGTGCCCGGGGTCAGCTTCATTTCGGCGCTGATGATGATCGTGATTGGAACGGTTGTTGGTGCTGTCGTTCTGACTCTTATCGGCAGCATCGGAACGCGCACCGGACTTCCGACAATGGCCATCACCCGGGGCGCCTTCGGTGTCCGGGGAAGCCTGTTGCCGGTGGCAGCCAACTTCATCATCCTGATGGGGTGGAGTTGGGTACAGGCGATGCTCGCCGGTGTAACAGTAAACTACCTGCTTGAGCCGGTGACCGGCTTCTCCAACCCGATCCTGTTCGCCGTGCTTTGCCAAGTAATCGTTGTCTGCCTTGCCATCTTTGGCCACGAAGGCATCGCAAAGGTCGAACCCTGGCTTGCCGTGGTGATCTTGGCGATCATGGCTTACGTCTTCGTCACCGCCTTCACTACCTTCAGCCCCGCTGAATTCGCCGCCCTGGACGTGGACGAATCTCTTGGCTTCACGAACTTCACAGTTCTGGACATTGTCGTTGCAACGGCAATCTCTTGGACCGTTCTCTCTGCCGACTTCAACCGCCTGGCCAAGTCCAGCCGCGCCGGCATCATCGGCTCGGGAATCGGGTACACGCTCTCAACCATCCTGTCCATGTCCCTTGGTGCAACGGCCATAGGTTTTGTCATCCTCTCCGGCCAGCCGGCAGCGGCATTTGACCCCACAGCCATCGTGGCTGCCTTCGGCGCTCCCTTGGCCGTTGTGATCTTCATGTCGGTCATGGCCACCAACACTATGGTGGTCTACGGGATGGTCACATCCGTGGTCAACGCCCAGCCTCGCTGGAAGCTGCGCTTCCTGCCCACTGCCCTGGTGGTTGGAGCGATTTCGATTCTCGGGTCCACATGGATGGCCCTGCTTAACCAGTTCACCGACTTCTTATTCGTTATCGGGGCGTTCTTTGTCCCCGTCTTCGCCATCATGATCGTGGACTACTTCATCATCAAACACGGCAACTACACCCGGGACATTCTGCGCGAACACGGCGGTAGTTACTGGTACTCCGCCGGGATCAACTGGTCCGCCATCACAGTGTGGGTGGTGGGAGCGGGAGTGTCGTACCTGCTGACCTACCTCTGGCCCAGCCCCGTGGGAGCCACCATTCCCGCCTTCGTCGTCAGCTTCCTTTTGTACTTAGCTCTTTCCGCCAGAGACCGCCGTCGTTTCGCCGGCGAAACCGCCGGGAACCTCGCCCAGCAGGAAGCGACTAGGCAAACTGCAGGCCAGGCCACCTCGTGACACTCATAGACCTAACCCATCCTGTGAGCTCAGGCATGCAGGTCTTCCCAGGCGATCCTGGCGTTCAATTGCACACTGCCCTTGCACTGGAGAAGGACGGGGTTGCCGTTACCGGTGTCCAGATGGGCTCTCACACTGGAACGCATCTCGATGCGCCCAGCCACACCATAAAGGGGGCTCGCAGCACATCGGAGGTGCTGCTGGACGAGCTCACGGGCGAGACGTTGGTAGTCCACCTTAAGGACTTGGCCCCGGGGGAATGCATCACTTGGGAACGGATCGCAGACCAGACGGAAAGCAATGTCCCATCGATTGTGTTACTAGCCACGGGCTGGGACAAACACTTCGGGACGAAAGCGTATTTTGACCACCCCTACCTGTCCCTGAAAGCCGCGGAGGAATTCTGGAAACGGGGAATGCGGCTTCTCGCCCTCGACACTCTCAACCCCGATCAAACTGGCCAGTCCGCAGTAACATCGACCTTTCCCGTTCATCAACTCGTACTCGGATCCGGCGGCCTGATCGTCGAGAACGTCCGGGGCGCCAGTAATTTGCCGGTCCGCTGCCGCACCGGGTTCTTTCCCTTAAAACTGGACCACACGGACGGCGCCCCAGTAAGGGCTGTCGCCTGGCTAGATTGACTCTGGTTCCCTGGTCCAATCAGGTCGCAAACCAAACGCCGATAATGGAGATTCCGTCAACCTGCTGACTCGGACATAAGTGCTTCACGGCAGGTCGAAGGGGAGTGATTTGTAGGCGGTTTCTTTGTTCATGTTCCAGCCGGCGACGAGGCCGGAGCCGATCATTTGGTCGCTGAGGCGGGCGAGGCGGTACGCGGGGTCGGTGTCGAGGGCGAGTTGGAGGAATTGGTGTGCTTTGCTGCCTCTGCCTTCCCACCAGTTGATGTATGCGCCCGTATGGTGATTTGAGACAGGGTTTAGGAGAATCTGTTTCATGTCTAGCCGTCGTAAGTTCAGCCCTGAGTTCAAGGCTGAGGCCATTGAG
>NZ_JBNHIE010000018.1:0-23954 GCF_059093025.1 Arthrobacter sp. 210 2 | reverse complement strand
CCAATCCATAAAAACAAATCGGTATCAACAAACTTGGCACACTATTGAGTTCTCAAACAACAGACACACCCGGCACCACCACAACCACTTTCAAGGCCGCGGCTCGCTCCGGAGCAACTTTCCAAACTTACCGGCTGGCTTCCAACTTGTCAAACCGGCGTCCCGCAACCATCTTCACCCTGAGGCGTTGTGGTCGGTTTTTCCGCCTGACTCCGTGGAGCAGCGCGGAAATAAACTCTACCACCACTTGCCCGGGAAGGCCAACTCCACCCGGCAGGCCCTTCCCCGCCGCCAGCGGCTGGGCATGAAAAAGCCCGGAATCACGCGGATCCCGGGCTCCTTCAAAGGGTCCAAACAAACTAGGCCGTTCCGGCTGCTCCTGGCTTGGCTGCCGACGGCTTGGCTGCCCCCGGCTTGAAGTAGGAAGCACCCAGCGGCGGCAATGTGACGGTCAACGTGGCCGGCTGCCCGTCCTGGCCCTCACCCGAGGCCTTGAGCTCACCGTCATTGAGGACGCCGGATCCGCCGTAGGTGGTGTGGTCGGTATTCAGCACTTCGGTCCAGGCGCCAGCCGTCGGGACTCCCAGGGTGTAGCCCACGTGCGGCGCTCCCGAGAAGTTGATGGCGCACACGAGCGGGTTGCCGTCGGTGTCCCAGCGGATGAAGGACAGGACGTTGCGGTCCGCATCTCCCCCGTTGATCCACTGGAAACCACCGGGCTCGTTGTCCCGGGTGTAGAGGGCCGGGGTGGACTTGTACAGCTCATTGAGGTCCTTGGTCAGGAGCTGCAGGCCCTTGTGCGCCGGAATGTCCGCAAGCCACCAGTCCAGGCCGTGCTGCTCGGACCATTCGGCTTCCTGGCCAAATTCGGTGCCCATGAAGATGAGCTGCTTGCCCGGGTGCGCCCACTGGTACGCGAGGAAGGCCCGCAGGTTGGCGAGCTGCTGCCAGCGGTCACCCGGCATCTTGCGGAGCATCGAGCCCTTGCCGTGCACAACCTCATCGTGGCTGATGGGCAGCAGGAAGTTTTCGGTGAACGCGTAGACCATGGAGAACGTCACGGTGCCGTGGTGCCACTTGCGGTTTACAGGATCCTCGGAAGCGTACTTGAGGGAGTCGTGCATCCAGCCCATGTTCCACTTGAGGCCGAAGCCCAGCCCGCCGTGGCTGGTGGGTGCCGTCACGCCGGGGAACGCCGTGGATTCCTCGGCGATCATGACCGCGCCGGGGTGTGTCTTGTACACCGTGGCGTTGACTTCCTGCAGGAAGGAGATGGCTTCCAGGTTCTCCCGGCCGCCGAACCGGTTGGGTTGCCACTGCCCGTCCTGGCGGGAGTAGTCGAGGTACAGCATGGAGGCGACGGCATCCACGCGCAGTCCGTCGATGTGGAACTCATCCAGCCAGTACAGCGCGTTGGCCACCAGGAAGTTGCGCACTTCGGTGCGGCCGAAGTCGAAGATCAGCGTGCCCCAGTCGGGGTGCTCGCCGAGGTTGGGGTCCGCGTGCTCGTACAGGGCTTCGCCGTCGAACTGCGCAAGAGCCCAGGAGTCCTTGGGGAAGTGCGCGGGGACCCAGTCCAGGAGCACGCCGATGCCCGCCTGGTGCAGGGTGTCCACAAGGTAGCGGAATTCGTCCGGGTGCCCGAACCGGGAGGTCGGCGCGAAGTAGGACGTGACCTGGTAGCCCCAGGACCCGCCGAACGGGTGCTCGGCGACCGGCATGAACTCCACGTGCGTGAACCCCAGCCACTTGACGTAGTCCACCAGTTCCTTGGCCAGTTCGCGGTAACCCAGTCCCAGGCGCCATGATCCGAGGTGCACTTCGTACACGCTCATGGCCGAGTTGTGCGGATCCCGCTGGGCGCGGGCCTCCATCCATTCGTCGTCCTTGAAGGCGTAGGAGGGTTCCACCACCTTGGATGCGGTCAGCGGGGGAACCTCGGTGCCGAAGGCAAGGGGATCGGCTTTCTCCACCCAGTAACCGGACCTGGTCCTGATTTCGAATTTGTAGCACGCCCCTGCCAAAACGCCGGGAACGAAGATTTCCCAGACGCCCGAGGAACCCAGTGAGCGGAGCGAGTGCTCGCGTCCGTCCCAGCCGTTGAAGTCACCCTTGAGCCGGACGGCCTGCGCGTTGGGGGCCCACACGGCGAACGAAACACCGTCCACATCACCCAGCGACGATTTGTAGTGCTGGACGTGCGCGCCCAGGACCTCCCACAGCTTCTCGTGCCGGCCCTCGCCAATCAGGTGCAGGTCCACTTCACCCACGGTGGGCAGGTACCGGTAGGGTTCATCAACCGTTACGGGTTCAGCGCCGGGATAGGTGACGGACAAGCGGTAGTCCGGGACGTGGCCTTGCTGGAGCGGTTCCAGGACGGCCGCCCACACCCCGTGCGCCTCATGCTCCATGGGAACCTCGCCGGCCGCGGTGATGACGGTGACTGCTTCCGCGAGGTGCTTTACGGTGCGGATGGTGACGTGGCCGTAGTCGTCCAGGTGTGCACCAAGGACGGAGTGGGGGGCGTGGTGTTCACCGTTCGCGATCCTGCCCAGGATGCCGTCATCTACGTGCAGCGGCACTCCCGGCCGGTCAGTTCGTGCTGAGCCTGTCATTTCGTTACCTTCCGATGCTGCCCCGGCCTGGTGGCCGGAGCTGTTACCGCTAAGGAGCCGCCTGGAGGCATTCACTGGTATTGCCAGCCAGTCGGGCCTGTTACGCATTTCATAAACTACTTCGTAGAGCGCCTTGTCCAGCCACAATGCCACAAAGAGCGGCGAGTTCCTGTCCACGGTGCCGGGCGTGACGCCTGCGTACCCTTCGAGGAACGCGTCGGCGCAGTCGTCAACCCAGGACGCAGGCACGTGGGCGCCTTCCTGCTCGCGCTGGGCCGCCCCTGCTGCGTAGTCAAAGGACCTGAGCATGCCGACGACGTCGCGCAGGGGAACATCGGGGACGTTCCGTTCGGCGATGGGCCGCATGGGCTCGCCCTCGAAGTCGAGGATGGCCCACCGGGCGCCACCGCCAGCCGTGCCGGCGGCCTGCGGCACCTGAAGGATCTGGCCGAGGTGCAGGTCGCCATGGATGCGCTGCAGCGGGCCGGCGGGTACGCCGTCGAGGCCGTCCAGCAGTGCATTCAATGGTTCGTCGTAGGGCCCGACGGCGGGACCGGCTTCCGTCCATGCCTGGCGGACGCGCTGGGCTACTCCGGGCCCGATCACCTTCCCGGCTTCGCTTTCGGCTGACTGCCCGAGTGCTTCAGCCAGGCGCCGGTGGACGGTGGCGGTGGCCGCACCCAGGGCGCGGGCCTCGGCGGTGAAGTCCGTCCCTGACCGGGCGGCATCCACGGCAAGGCGCCAGGCATCCCGGCCACCGGCCAGGAACTCATGGGCCACCGCGAGTTCGCCCTGGACGTGGCGGGTGCCCGTATCGCCGGAGGCCGTCCTGCCCTGCGCCATCCATTCCCCGCGGACCCACCCAAGGGTGGCCGGCACTTCGGAGGTCCCGGCGGACGTCAGCGCGGCACCCACTTCGACTTCCGGGTTTGTCCCCTCGGACAGGACCCGGAAGAACTTCACGATGGCGGCCGACTCGCCGTCGTCCACGATGACGGAACTGTTGGACTGCTCACCGGACAGGACCTTCACCACGCCGCGTGCGGTGGGCAGCCGGTAGCTTCCGGGCACCTTGTAGCCCATCGCCGTGCCGCTGGGAGCCTTGGACTCCTGCCGGATCAGTTCCAGCCAGCCGCCGACAAAGTCGGGATCGTGGACCGCATCATAGACCCAGGGCCGGGACGGGTCCGTCCCTGCGGCCTGGCCGACAAGGGCCCGCTCCATCCCGGCCGCGGGCGCCGGGCGGAAGCTCAGCGGGACCTGGACTACGGCGGTGCGCCGGCCGCCGTCGGCACCACGGGTGGTGACATTGAGCAGGAAGACGGCCAGGGCGGCGTGCCGGGAGGGATCGTCCAGTCCCAGGCTGCCTGCCTGGGACATGTCGAAATCCGGTGTTTTGACGGGGAACCAGCGTTGCCTCGGAAGCCATTCCTTGAGGAGCGCGGTCAGGGCGGGGGTGAGGATGGGCTGGTTCATCTCAGTTCTCTATCGACAGGATGGGCATGGCCTGGGTATAGGGCGACGACGGGTTGGAAGCCGCAGACCGGAGGCGCAACCAGAAGAAATCGTGGCTGCCCAGGGTCAGCGTCAGCGTGCCGTCGTCGTTGATTCCGGGGAACGTCTGGCCGCCAAAGACGTCGCGCAGTCCGCGGCCGGCATACTCCGGAACCCGTAGCCTGGCAGCCACCGGGTGCTGCGAGAGGTTGAAGGCACACAGGATGGTCTCGGCGTCTGCACCGGCGGCATTGCCCTCCGGCAGTTCGCGAAGGTAGGCAAGGACGGCGTCGTGGTCGGCTTCCACATGCTTGAACCCGCCCAGCCCGAATGCCGGGTGGTTTTTGCGGACGCTAAGGATCTGCCGGGTCCACCTCAACAGGGAACCGGAATGGGCGGCCTCGGCCTCCACGTTCGCCATGCTGTAGTTGTACACCAGCGACTGGATCGGGGGCAGGTAGAGCTTGCCCGGATCGGCATGGGAAAAGCCCGCGTTCCGGTCGGGGTTCCACTGCATGGGGGTGCGGACGGCGTCGCGGTCCTCAAGCCAGATGTTGTCCCCCATGCCGATCTCGTCCCCGTAGTACAGGAACGGGCTGCCGGGCAGGGACAGGAGCAGCGCGTTGATCAGCTCGATTTCCGCCCGCGAGTTGTCCAGCAGCGGCGCCAGCCGGCGGCGGATCCCGATGTTGGCCCGCATTCGGGGATCGGGCGCGTACCAGCCCAGCATGGCCGCGCGCTCATCGGCCGTGACCATTTCCAGGGTCAGTTCGTCGTGGTTGCGCAGGAAGGTGCCCCACTGTGCGCCCTCCGGAATGTCCGGGGTATCCTGCATGGTTTCGATGATGGGGGCGGCCTTCTGGTCCCGGAGCGCGTAGTACAGCCGCGGCATGATCGGGAAGTGGAACGCCATGTGGCACTCCGGTTCCGCCTCGGTTCCGAAATACTCCACCACTTCGTTCGGTGGCTGGTTCGCCTCGGCGATGATGACCCGGCCGGGGTAGTTTTCGTCCACCATGGTGCGGAGCTTCCGGAGAAACTCGTGGGTGGCGGGCAGGTTCTCGCAGTTGGTCCCCTCCTCCTCGAAGAGGTAGGGGATGGCGTCCGCGCGGAAACCGTCGATGCCCTGGTCCAGCCAGAACCGCACCACGTCGAAAAGCGCCTCGATCACCTTGGGGTTTTCGAAGTTCAGGTCCGGCTGGTGGCTGAAGAACCGGTGCCAGAAGAACTGCCGGCGGATGGGATCGAAGGTCCAGTTCGATTCCTCGGTATCCACGAAGATGATGCGGGCGTCCTGGTACTTTTCGTCCGTATCGCTCCACACATAGAAGTCGCCGAACGGGCCGTCGGGGTCCTTGCGGGACTCCTGGAACCATGGGTGCTGGTCCGAGGTGTGGTTCAGCGGCAGGTCGATGATCACGCGCACACCCCGCGCGTGCGCCTCCGCGACCAGCCGCTTGAAGTCGCTGATGGTGCCGAACTCATCCAGAACCGAGTTGTAGTCCGAGATGTCGTAGCCGCCGTCACGCAGCGGCGACTGGAAGAACGGGGGCAGCCAGAGGCAGTCCACCCCCAGCCACTGCAGGTAGTCCAGCCGGTCGATGAGTCCGGAGAAATCCCCGGACCCATCGCCGTTGGCATCCGCGAAAGCCCGTACGAGTACCTCGTAGAACACAGCCTTCCGGTACCACAGCGGATCGTGCTGGAGACCTGGCGCATTGAGCTCGAACGTGCTCTTGGGAGTGAAGTGCTGGCCGGAACTTTGCGGATTAAAACTCACTGATGCATTCTCCTCACGCTCAGGATATGTGCAGGCTCTACATGCGGATCGAGGCGGACGTAGTTGAATTCACCCCATTCCCAACTTTCGCCGGAAATCAGGTCGTCCACGTAGAAGGTCCCGTTGGCCGTCAGGTCCTGCGGGTCGAGCTCAAGAGCCGCCAGGTCGAGCGAAACACTGCATTCCTTGGTGACATGGGGATCCACGTTCACCACCACGATGAGCGTGTCCTTGGAGCCGTCAGGAAGAGTCTTGTGCTTGGAGTACGCCACCGTGGAGTCGTCCGTGCTCTGGTGGACCGTCAGGTTCTGCAGGTCCTGCAGGGCCGGGTGGTCGCGGCGAAGGTGGTTCAGCCGGGTGATAAACGGTGCGAGGGTGCGCCCGGATGCTGCCGCGGCGTCCCAGTCCCGTGCCTTGTACTCAAACTTTTCGTTGTCGATGTACTCCTCGGCGCCCGGCCGGGCCACGTGCTCATAGAGTTCGTAGCCGGCGTACACGCCCCACAGCGGGCTGGCGGTGGACGCCAGGACTGCCCTGATCCTGAAGGCTGCGGGCCCGCCGTACTGGAGGTACTCGGTGAGGATGTCCGGGGTGTTGACGAAGAAGTTCGGCCGGAAGAACGCCGGGGATTCGTGGCTGACCTCGTGGAAGTAGGCCTCGATCTCCTTCTTCGTGTTGCGCCACGTGAAGTATGTGTAGGACTGCTGGAAGCCCGCACGGCCCAGGGCGTGCATCATGGCCGGGCGCGTGAACGCCTCAGCGAGGAACACCACGCCTGGCTCCGTTTTATTCACTTCGGCAATCAGCCATTCCCAGAACCACACCGGTTTGGTATGCGGATTATCCACGCGGAAAATCTTTACGCCATGGCTCACCCACAGCAGGACAATCCGCAGGATTTCGTTGGAAAGCCCTTCGGGGTCATTATCGAAATTGAGCGGATAAATGTCCTGGTACTTCTTCGGGGGATTTTCGGCGTAGGCAATACTGCCGTCCACCCGGGTTGTGAACCATTCCGGATGCGACGTCACCCACGGATGGTCCGGGGCGGCCTGCAGCGCGAGGTCCAGTGCCACTTCCAGGCCCAGTTCGTTGGCCCGGGCCACGAACGCATCGAAGTCCTCGAAGCTACCGAGGTCCGGATGGATGGCGTCGTGGCCGCCCTCTGCGGCACCGATGGCCCAGGGCGAACCGGGATCGTTGGGACCGGCGACCAGGGTGTTGTTCGGTCCCTTGCGGTGCTGCACGCCGATGGGATGGATGGGCGGCATGTAGATCACGTCGAATCCCATGGCGGCCACGGCGTCCAGCCGCCGGGCGGCGGTGCGGAAGTTTCCGGACGTCCAGGCACCGGTGGAGTGGTCCTTGACGGCGCCTTCGGAACGGGGGAAGAACTCGTACCAGGCGCCGCGCCCGGCGCGGTCACGCTCCACGAGGAGGGGGTACTTTTCGGAAACAGTCACCAGTTCGCGGATGGGCTGGCGGGCCACGATGTCCGTCACCCCGTTGCTGAACCCGGCGGCGAGGCGCTCCTCCGGGCTGAGCGCCCGGTCCGCCAGCCTGTCGGCCACCCAGCGCAGCGTTGCCCTGTCCGCCTCGCTGCGGGAGTCGTCGTCGGCCGCTTCGGACAGCAGCGCCGCACCTTCGGCGAGCATCAGCTCGACGTCGATGCCGGCGGCGACCTTCACCTCGGCATTGTGGTGCCACGTGCCGTAGCGGTCATGCCAGGCCTCGATGACGAAGGACCAGTTGCCCGTTTCCGACGGCGTGAGGATGCCTTCCCAGCGGTCCGTCCCCATGCCGCGTTCCCCGCGGGGCGGTGCGAGGCGCACGCGCTGGCGCTCCGCGCCGGACGGGTCCAGGAGCACGGCGCTGACGCCCAGCTGGTCGTGCCCCTCCCGGAATGCGGTGGCACCCACCACGATTCCTTCGCCCGGCAGGGCCTTTGCGGGGAACTTTCCACCCTCGACGACGGGCTGCACGGCAGTGATCGGAAAACGTCCGAACCGCAGTCCGTCGGTGATGCGTCCCGTTGGCATTTTCGTTGATGCGGCACTGGTTACTGAGTTAGTCGTCACAGGCTCGACGTTAGCGAGAAATGACGAAGATTGCTAAGCCTGCTCACTAAATTCGTTGTGCCGCGCCTCATTTCCTTCATGCCCCTGTCATTTACCCAAAAGAAACCCAAAGCTGGTTCCGGCTGCCCATGTTGTCGGTTAGTGTGACGCAGGTGAAGGCAATCCGCAGGTTTACGGTCCGTACAGTCCTCCCCGAACCCATCCGGCCCCTGGCACGGCTGGCGAGCAACTTGCGCTGGTCCTGGCACCGGCCCACGCGCGAACTCTTCGCCGGGCTGAATCCCCGGCTGTGGGAAGAAAGCGGCCAGGACCCGGTCGGTTTCCTGGGCATGGTCAGCCGGGAGGAACTCCAGCGGCTCGCCGCAAACCAGTCCGTGGTGGAGCGGGTACGGGCTGCCGAGGATGACCTTGACCGGTACCTGGAGGAACCGCGTTGGTACCAAAGCCTGGGCCCGGACGCGCCGGCCGCCATCGCCTACTTCTCCCCCGAGTTCGGCATCACCGAGGTGCTCCCGCAGTACTCGGGCGGCCTGGGCATCCTGGCCGGTGACCACCTGAAAGCGGCCTCGGACCTCGGAGTGCCGCTGATCGGCGTCGGCCTGCTGTACCAGGCCGGCTATTTCAAGCAGTCGCTGTCCCGGGACGCCTGGCAGCAGGAGACCTACCCCGTCCTGGACCCGGACGGCCTGCCGCTGACCCTGCTCCGCGAGCCCTCCCCCGACGGCAACGGCCGGCCCCTGCAGATCACCCTCCCGCTGCCCAACGGCCGCCGGCTGCTGGCACACATCTGGCGTGCCGACGTCGGACGCGTTCCCCTGCTGCTCCTTGACTCCAACGTTCCGGGCAACGACGACGCCGCCCGCAGCGTCACCGACCGGCTGTACGGCGGCGGCGGGGACCACCGCCTCCAGCAGGAACTGCTGCTCGGCATGGGCGGGGTCAAGGCCCTGCGCGCCTACCAGCAGCTCACCGGCTCGCCGGCACCCGAAGTGTTCCACACCAACGAGGGCCACGCCGGCTTCCTTGGCATCGAGCGCATCCAGGAACTCATGTCCGGGGACCAGGCCCTCACCTTCGACGAAGCCCTGGCTGCCGGCCGCGCTTCCACCGTCTTCACCACGCACACCCCGGTGCCGGCCGGCATCGACCGGTTTGAGATTTCCCAGATCAGCCACTTCTTCCAGGCCGGGCTGGCACCGGACGTGCCGGTGGACCGGATCCTGGAACTGGGCCGCGAGAACTACGCCGACGGGAATCCTGCCGTGTTCAACATGGCAGTGATGGGCCTGCGCCTGGCGCAGCGCGCCAACGGCGTGGCCAAGCTGCACGGCGAAGTGTCCCGGGGCATGTTCTCCGCCCTGTGGCCGGGCTTCGACCACTCCGAGGTGCCCATCACGTCCGTGACCAACGGCGTTCACGTCCCCACCTGGGTGGACAGCCGCATCTCCAAGCTGGCACGCGACCAGTTCGGCAGCGAGGCGGAGGCGAACGGCCGCTGGGACCTGGCGTACAACGTCAGCGACGCCGACGTCTGGGCGCTGCGCCGCGAGATGCGGTCTGCACTGGTGGAGGATGTCCGCAGGCGGCTGCGCGCGGCGTGGAAGAAACGCGGCGCCGCAGATGCCGAGCTGCGCTGGACGGACACCGTCCTTGACCCGGACGTCCTGACCATCGGGTTCGCCCGCCGCGTTCCCACCTACAAGCGCCTGACCCTGATGCTGCGCGAGCCGGAGCGGCTCAAGGCACTGCTCCTGCACAAGGAGCACCCCATCCAGCTGGTCATCGCCGGCAAGTCCCACCCTGCCGATGACGCGGGCAAGAAGATGATCCAGGACCTGGTCCGTTTCACCGACGACCCCGAGGTGCGGCACCGGATCGCGTTCCTGCCCAACTACGACATCGCGATGGCCAGGACGCTGTTCCCCGGTTGCGACGTCTGGCTGAACAACCCGCTGCGTCCTTTGGAGGCGTGCGGCACGTCCGGCATGAAGGCGGCGCTGAACGGCTCGCTGAACCTGTCCGTCCTGGACGGCTGGTGGGATGAGATGTACGACGGCGAGAACGGCTGGGCGATTCCCACCGCCAACAACGATGCCTCCCCGGAGGAACGCGACGACATCGAGGCGGCTGCCCTGTACGAGCTGCTCGAAACCCAGGTTGCGCCGCGGTTCTACGGCAGCACGGTCTCGGAGGCTGCCGGGGCGGCCGGGCCGTCGACGTCGGAGGCCGAGAAGGTGCCCACGCACTGGGTGTCCATGATCAAGCACACCCTGTCCCACCTCGGACCGGCCGTTTCGGCCGAGCGCATGCTCCGGGACTACGTGAACATCCTGT
The DNA here is from genome assembly GCF_059093025.1 of Arthrobacter sp. 210 2. Classification (NCBI taxonomy): domain Bacteria; kingdom Bacillati; phylum Actinomycetota; class Actinomycetes; order Micrococcales; family Micrococcaceae; genus Arthrobacter; species Arthrobacter sp. 210 2. The sequence continues at coordinate 13,653 of NZ_JBNHIE010000018.1, read as the reverse complement.
ACCGCCCCGCGGCCGAAGCGGGCCGTAGCGCCAGCGCCAACGCCTTTTCGCAGGCCCGCTCGCTGGCGTCCTGGACTGCCAAGGTGCGCGCCGCCTGGCCGCAGGTCCACGTGGAGCACGTGGACTCGGTGGGCGTCTCGGAGGACCCGCAGATCGGTGACATCCTCCAGGTCAACGCCTACATAGCCCTGAACAGCCTCTCGCCGGAGGACGTCTGCGTGGAGGTGGCCTATGGCCGGGCGGAGGAAAGCGACACCCTTGCGGACATTACCCTGATGGAACTGCAGGTGAAGGAGGACCTGGGCAGCGGACGCCACTTGTTCAGCGGCTCACTGGTCATCGACCGCTCGGGCACGTTCGGCTATACCGTCCGGGTCCTGCCCCGGCATGCGGCGCTGGCTTCCAAGGCAGAGCTGGGGCTGATCGTCAACGCGTAGCGCGGCGGGCCTCGGCCCGCTCCCCTGAACGGACACGGGAGGACGTATGACCGAACGTACAGTGGCCGATGTCATTGTGGAGCGGCTTGGGAGCTGGGGTGTCGACCGGGTTTTCGGCTACAGCGGCGACGGCATCAACGGCTTCATGGGGGCGCTCCGCCGGGCCAGGGAACGCATTGAGTTCGTGCAGGCCCGGCACGAGGAGACTGCGGCGTTCATGGCCGTGGGCCACGCGAAGTACACGGGCGGGGTGGGGGTGGTGACCTCCACCCAGGGGCCGGGAGCGGTCCACCTCCTTAACGGGCTCTACGATGCCAAGCTGGACGGCGTCCCGGTGGTGGCCATCGTGGGGCAGCAAAGCCGGACCGTGCTGGGCTCGGCCTACATGCAGGAGATCGACCTCAGCGCCCTGTTCAAGGACGTCGCTTCACAGTTCGTGCAGCTGGTCAGCACGCCGGAGCAGGTGCCCATGGTCCTGGACCGGGCCTTCCGCACCGCGAAGGCGACGTCATCGCCGTGCGTGGTCATCGTCCCGCATGACATCCAGTCGGCGCCGGCCCCGGAGCTTGAGCAGAAACACGGCATCGTGGTCACCGCCCCCTCGTGGAGTTCGGCGGCCAGGACTCCCCGCGAGGAGGATCTGGATGCTGCGGCTGCGCTCCTCAATTCCGCCCAGAAGGTGGCGCTGCTGGTTGGCCAGGGCGCCCGCCATGCCGCCGCCGAGGTGGTGGCCGTGGCGGAAAAGCTTGGCGCCGGAATCGCCACCAGCCTGCTGGGCAAACCGTACGTGGACGAAACCCTGCCCTTCGCCGTGGGAACCATGGGGCATCTGGGTACCACCGCCAGCGCGCACCTCCTGGGCAACTGCGATGCCCTGCTGATTGTGGGCTCGAACGACCCCTGGACCGAGTTCTACCCGCCGCCCGGGGCTGCCCGCGCCGTCCAGATCGACATTGATGAGACGAAGATCGGCAACCGCTACCCGGTGGAGGTTGGCCTGGCCGGCGATGCAGCCTCCGCCCTTGCTGCGTTGGACCGGAAGCTCGAGCACCGCCCGCGGAGCCAGTGGCGCTCAGACGTGGAGCAGGAAGTCAGCCGCTGGCGCATCCTCGCCGCGGACCGCGCCGCGGTGCCCGCCACTCCCGTCAACCCGGAACGCGTGGTCCGGGAGCTCAACGGCAGGCTCCCGGCGGACGCCCAGCTGAGCATCGACGTCGGAAGCTGTGTCTACTGGTACGCCCGGCAGCTGGTGCTGCCCCGCGGCGTACCTGCGCACCTTTCCGGGACCCTCGCCAGCATGGGGTGTTCCATCCCCTACGGGATCGCGGCGAAGCTCGCGCATCCGGACCGGCCGCTCGTGGCACTGGCCGGGGACGGCGCCATGCAGATGGCGGGTATTGCCGAACTGGTGACGGTGGCCCACCGCTGGCGGCAGTGGCAGGACCCCCGGTTCGTGGTGTGCGTCTTCAATAACCGCGAGCTGACGGAGGTCACCTGGGAGCAGCGCGAGTCCGAGGGCGAGCCGCGGTTCGCGGACAGCCAGGAACTGCCTGATTTCCCGTTCGCCGGCTACGCCGAACTGCTGGGCCTGCAAGGTATCCGCGTGGAGGACCCGGACCAGCTCGGCGATGCCTGGGAGCAGGCGTTCGTCGCGGACCGGCCTGTAGTGATCGAGGTGCTGACCGATCCCGAGGTTCCGCTCCTGCCGCCGTTCCCGGCCGGCAAGGAGAAGGCGGAGAGCATGCGCAAGGGCCTGGCGGCAGAGGACGACGGCGGCAGGGCCGCGGAGTTGCTCGACACGTACGTTTCGCACGAGGAGCGTCCGGACGCCTGAGACTTACAGCAGCACGGCAGTGACAGCAAGGTCCTTGCCGGCATACTGCTCGGCGTCCTGGAGGATTTCGCAGATGACGCCGAACGTCCGGTCGCCCCGGAACGGAGCGGCAACCTGCCACAGGAGGGTGACCGGAGCGTTGCCGTTGTCAGTAATCGCGTCCGCGAAGTCGTGGAGTGAGTCGTTCAGGGCATCGAGGTTCACGCCGTAATGTTCGGGAAAGCTGAGGACCTCGCCAAAGGTTTCCAGGACTGCCCTCTTGCTGTCGGCCGGGGGGACAACCAGGCTTCGCCGTCCGGCATCGGCCACCTGCTCCTGAAGTTCTTCCAGGGTCCAGGTATCACCGGAGTAGATCTTCATGGTTGTGCTTAGCTGCCTTCCGCTATGAACGTGAACGACTCGTAATGGTCATCGGTGTAGTATTTTTCGCCGTTATCGCCGGCGACGATCCGTCGGGCGCCGCGGTCGGATTCTCCGGGCGTGGGCACGGTGTACTCCCGGTAGTACCCCCGGTCGCGCCGCGGCAGGATACGCTCGAAGTTGCCGAAGACCTGGTCGTCCTGGCTGTACTGGTATGGGCCGCCGGCGCGGATATGGTCAAGGATCCTGCGCGCTTCGTCCGGAAGTTCCGATTCCGGGATTGCGGGCAGACCGGACGGGTTGTTGGCCGCGGGTGCCGGGGCCGGCACGCCCGGCCCGGACGGCGATGCGGCTCCCGGTGCTGCCGTCGCGCTGGACGTGGCGTCCGGCGTCGTACTTTCCGTCAGCTGGCCCAGCACGCCGGAGCCGCCGAAAGCCACCAACGCCAGCACCACGAGGGCAGCCAGCAGCAGGGGCAGGAGGGAGCGGTTGCGCATTCTGTTGTTCCTGCCTAGGTGCGGTAGATGCTGATGGAGTTGGCCTCGACGAGGTCCTTCTCCCCCGACGCCACTATGCCGCCCTGCCGCAGCTCGTGCAGCGGCGAGGTGGTCAGCCGCAGTTCGAACATGCGCGGGGCGGTGCCTTCGGCAGTGACGCGGGGCAGGGTGATCTGGACGTCGGAGGTGCTTCCGTTCACCACCACCAGGCCGGCCAGGGAGCCGTCGTCGGTGCCGAGCAGGAGCTGCATCACGCGGTGCCGCGGGTCATTCCAGCGCTCCATGGACATGGGCCGGCCGTGCTGGTCGTACCAGTACAGGTAGGACTGTTCGTCGCGCACCGGGAAGTCGTGGGGCTGGGCAGCCAGGAACTCCTTGCGCAGCCGGATGTACCGCTTGGTGCTGCGCAGCATCTCGTGGGATTCCGGCGTCCGGGTCCAGTCCACCCAGGTGGTGGCGTTGTCCTGGCAGTAGGCGTTGTTGTTACCCTGCTGGGTCCGGGCCAGTTCGTCGCCGGCCGTGATCATGGGGACGCCAAGGGAAATCAGCAGCGACGCCATCATGTTGCGGCGCGACTGGGCGCGCTTGGCCAGGATGTCGCCGTCTTCGGTGGGGCCCTCCACGCCGTGGTTGTAGCTGCGGTTGTCGCCGTGGCCGTCCCGGTTTTGCTCGCCGTTGTCCTCGTTGTGTTTCCGGTCAAAGGAGACGAGGTCGTTCAGGGTGAAACCGTCATGGGACGTGATGTAGTTGACCGAAGCCAGGCGCGAGCGGCCGGAGGGCTGGAAAAGTGCGGCGGAGCCGGACAGCGCGTCGGCCAGTTTTGCCACCGACCCGCCGTGGCCACCGGCTTCGAGGGCCGCTCGGTCCGCCAGCCAGAATGAGCGGACCGTGTCGCGGAAGTGGTCATTCCAGTCCACCCAGCCGGTCGGGAAGCGTCCGGTCTGCCAGCCGCCGTAGCCCACGTCCCACGGCTCGGCAATGAGTTTTACGTCCGACAGGACCGGATCCGCAGCGATGGCCACCAGGAACGGGTGCCGGGGGTCGAACTCGTTGGCCCCGTTCCGGCACAGTGTTACGGCCAGGTCGAAGCGGAAGCCGTCGATATGGAATTCGTCCACCCAGTACCGCAGGGAGTCCAGGACCATCTGGACCACCCGGGGTTCGCCGAAGTTGAGGCTGTTTCCGCAGCCTGTGGTGTCCACGTACTTGCCGTGGCCGTCGGTCCGGTAGTAGGTGTCCTCGCCCAGCCCGCGGAAGCTGACGGTCTTGCCGTCGGGCCCGCCCTCGGCGGTGTGGTTGTAGACGACGTCGAGGATGACTTCCAGCCCGGCTGCGTGGAGCGTCTTGACCATGCTTTTGAACTCGTCCTGTACGGCCTGCGGACCCGCATGCTGCGAGGCACGGGTGGCGTAGGCCGGGTGGGGCGAGAAGAAGGCGGCGGTGTTGTACCCCCAGTAGTTGGTCAGCCCCAGGTCCTGCAGGTGCGGCTCATCAAGGTGGAAGTGCACCGGCAGCAGCTGTATGGACGTGACGCCCAGGCCCTTGAGGTGTTCGATGATGGCGGGATGGGCCATGCCGGCGTAGGTGCCGCGGAGCTCCTCGGGCACGTCCGGGTGGAGCATGGTCTGCCCGCGCACATGGGCCTCGTAGATGATGGTGTTGCGCCACTGCAGCCGCAGGCGCTCGTCAGTGCCCCAGTCAAAGTCGCTGGCCATCCGGACGCTGGTGAGGAAGCCGTCCCGCTGGTCCACGGCGCGCCCGTATGGGTCAAGCAGGAGCGGCTGGCCGGCGTCGTCCTCGTCAACATCCTTGGTGGGCACCGCAAGGGGCAGGGACTGCGACTGCTCAGGGGCCGCGGCGCGGAACCCGTACCGCGAGCCGTACGGCAGGTCCTCGACGATGCCGTGGTGGACGCCATGGGTCACGTTCGGCAGCGCCTGGACGCGCCAGTCCCCGCCGGGGGCGATGTAGACGATTTCCAGGCTGGGAACACCGGGCGCATAGCAGGCAACGTTGGCGCGTCCCCCTGCCCGGTGGCGGGTCCCGCCGGAATCCGCGCGCGGAACGCTGACACCGAGGGGAACGGCCGTTGAGGCGTCCATGGTGGAAGCGGTGTCGAAAAGCGGCATGACCATCACCTAAATAGTAGCCGCCAGCAGCACGTGGGCAGCCCCGGCGTCACGATGGCGCCGGGGCAGGCCCGCGGGTGGCGGTGGTGGGAACTACTTGGTGGCGCGCTGGCGGGAGACCTCGTAGAGCGAGATGCCAACGGCCATGGAGGCATTAAGGGATTCCATGGCGGAGTCGATGGGAATGGAGACGATCTGGTCGCAGTTTTCACGGACCAGGCGGCTCAGGCCCTTCCCTTCGGAACCCACCACGATGCACACAGGTTCCGTGGCGAGCGTGAGGTCCGGCAGCGAGACGTCGCCGTCGCCGTCCAGGCCCAGGACGAAGATGCCCATGTTCTTGAACTGCTTGAGGGCGCTGTTGAGGTTGGAGGCACGTGCCACGGGGACGCGGACAGCTGCGCCGGCACTGGTCTTCCAGGCCGACGCGGTGACGCCCACGGAGCGGCGCTCGGGGACGATGACGCCGTGGCCACTGAAGGCGGACACTGAGCGGATGATGGCGCCGAGGTTTCGGGGATCGGTGATGCCGTCCAGGGCGACGAAGAGCGGCGCGTTGCCGATGTGCCCCTTCTTCCACTTGTCCACGGTCTCTTCGGCCAGGTCATAGGCGTCGGCGTAGTCGTACGGCGGGATCTGCAGGACCAGGCCCTGGTGCACGGCGTCATCGGTCATGCGGTCAAGCTCGGGCTTGCCGGTTTCCAGCAGTGGGATGCCGCGCTCAGCCGCGAGCTTCAGGGATTCCTTGACACGGTCGTCCATCTCGATCCGGATGGCGATGTGCAGTGCCTTGGCGGGGATGCCGGCGCGGAGCGCCTCCACCACGGAGTTACGGCCGGTGACGACTTCCTCTGTGGCGCGTCCCTTGGGCCCGGACTTTGCTGCGCCGGCGCTACGGGCGCCCGTGCCGCGCTTGGCGGCGGACCGCTCGGACAGCTGCTTGGCTTTGTGTGCCTTGTGGTAGGGGCGGTCCTCAGCCTTGGGCGTCGGGCCCTTGCCTTCGAGGGCCTTGCGGCCATGGCCACCGGTTCCGATGGTTGGGCCCTTCTTCGCTTTAACCGATCGGCGACCATTGTTGGCCATGTTGTTCCACCCTTAATTGTGTTGACTGAGTCTGCTTACCAGTCTACTGACCGAAGAAAAATCGACGTCCCCAGGTGGCAAAGCACCCGCGATGGCAGCCGGCAGTCAGGTCAACGGTGGGCAGTCAGTCACCAGGGCTCAGTCGCGCTTCAGGCTCCAGGTGGCGCCGTCCGGACCGTCCTCGACCACGACGCCGGCCTCCTTCAGAGTGTCCCGGATGGCGTCCGACGCCGCCCAGTCCTTGTTGGCCCGTGCTTCGGCCCGGGCCGCCAGTTGCGCCTGGACCAGGACTTCAAGGGCGGCTGCCTCGCGGGCGTCGCCCGCCGGACCGGATGCCACGTCATTCAGGCCGAGCACCGTGAGCATGTCGTACACCTGGTGCAGGGCCTCCCGGGCGTCCTCCAGCCGGCCCTCGGTCAGCGCTGTATTGCCGGACCGGACTGTTTCGTGGAGCACGGCCAGGGCCTGCGGCACGTTCAGGTCATCGTCCATCGCGCGCTCGAACGGGCTGGGCACTTTCCCGTCGGTGACAAGGCCGTAGGCTTCTCCGGCGGCCAGGGCACGGGCGGCGCGGTTGATAAAACCTTCAATGCGTTCGACGGCGGCGGCGGCCTCCTGCAGCGACGTTGGCCGGTAGTCCAGCACTGAGCGGTAGTGTGCCTGGCCGAGGTAGTAGCGGACCACCCGCGGGGAGGCCACTTCGAGCATCTCGGCAGGGCTGATGGTGTTGCCGATGGACTTGGACATCTTCTCGCCCTCGTAGGTCACCATGCCGTTGTGCATCCAGAAGTTGGCGAATGGGTGGCCTGCCGCCTGGGACTGCGCCATTTCGTTTTCGTGGTGCGGGAACCGCAGGTCCAGCCCGCCGCCGTGGATATCGAACTCCGTGCCGAGGTATTTGGTGACCATGGCCGAGCACTCAAGGTGCCACCCCGGACGCCCGGCACCCCACGGGGAAGCCCAGCTGGCGGTAGCCGGCTCGCCCTCCTTGGAACCCTTCCACAGGGCGAAGTCGCGGGGGTCCTTCTTCCCGCGGGGATCGGCGTCGGGGGCTGCCTGCATGTCGTCGATGTTCTGCCGGGTCAGGGCTCCGTACTTGCTCCAGGAGCGCACGTCGAAGTAGACGTCGCCTGAGTCGTCGAGGGCGGGGTAGGCATGGCCCCGGTCGATCAGCTGCTGGATCAGGGTGTGCATTTCCGGGATGTGCCCGGTGGCGCGCGGTTCGTACGTGGGGCGGGAGACGCCCAGGGTGTCGTAGGCCTTGAGGAACTCCTGCTCAAAGCGGTACGCCAGCGCCCACCATTCCTCGGCTGCCACGTCGCCGGGGCCGCCGCTGAAATCCGGGCTGAAGGACTCGGCCGACTTCGCCAGGATCTTGTCGTCGATGTCGGTGACGTTGCGGACCACCGTGACCCGGTGGCCGCGGTATTCCAGCCAGCGGGTCAGCTGGTCGAAGGCGATGGCGGAGCGGATGTGGCCCACGTGGGGCATGCCCTGCACCGTTGCCCCGCAGTAGTAGAGGCTGGCCCTTCCGGCGACGAGGGGGACGAAGTCGCGAACTTCGGCGGAGGCAGTGTCATAGAAGCGCAGGGTCACCGCTCCAGATTAGCCGATGGCGCCGGACGGCCGCGGATACACCAGGGCGGTGGCCACGGCGGAGATTCCCTCGCCGCGGCCCGTGAATCCCAGCCGGTCGCTGGTGGTGGCCGTGACGCTGACGGGTGCGTCTGCGGCGTCGCTGAGCACCTGCGACGATTCCTCGCGGCGGGGACCGAACTTTGGCCGGTTGCCCACGAACTGGACGGCCACGTTGCCGATTTCAAAGCCGGCGGCGCGGACGATCCGTGCAGCTTCGGTCAACAGTGCCACCCCCGAGGCGCCGGCGAACTCGGCCCTGTCGGTACCGAAGTGGGTGCCCAGGTCGCCGATTCCGGCGGCCGAGAACAGGGCATCGGCGGCGGCGTGGGCCACGGGGTCCCCGTCCGAGTGCCCGGCGAGGCCCCGCTCGCCCGGCCAGAGGAGTCCGCCCAGCCAGAGGGGGCGCGGGGCATCCTCCGGGGCATAGGCGTGGACGTCCACGCCGATTCCGGTACGGGGAATGATCATCGTGTTGTTTTGCATGCCTATCCCTCCACCCACCGGGCGCCAAGCGGGCCTTCGAGCAGCCCCTCCGCCAGGATCAGGTCGAGGGGAGTGGTGATTTTGAGGGACTGGGTGGAGCCGCGCACTACGTGGACGGCCGTGCCGGTCATTTCAACCAGCATGGCGTCATCGGTGACGGCGGCCGCCTGCCGGGGTTCCAGGGTCTGGGCTTGTTGGTGGGCCCGCTGCAGCGTGCGGAAGCGGAAGCCCTGCGGCGTCTGCACCGCGCGCAGGTCCTCGCGGGGTGCGGTCCCGGTGACGACTTCGGGTGCCAGCACGCTGCCCTCACCCGTGGTGGCTGCGACGGTCTTGACCGTGTCCACCACAGGGATGGCGGGAATGACGGCTTCAGCACCCGCAGCGAGTGCGTCCACCACGCGGTGGAACACCGACTCCGGCGTCAGGGCGCGGGCGGCGTCATGCACCATGACCGCTTCGGTGCCTTCCATCAGGGCCTCCAGGCCCGCCCGGACGGAGTCCGCCCGGGTGGCACCGCCGTCGACGATGGTCAGCAGCGGACCGCCGTCGGCGAGTTCTTCCCGGAAGTCTTCGCACAGCCGGCGCAGGCCATCATCGCCTGCAGGCAGGGCAATGCAGACCTGGCTGCTGATTCCGGCCGCAACGATGCCGCGCAGGGCATGCATCAGGATGGGTTCGCCACCCAGCGGCACTGCAGCTTTGGGCATGCCGTAACCCAGCCTTTGCCCCGAACCTGCGGCCACCAGGATCACCGCGGTGACCAGGCGCTTAGCTGTTTCGCTCATGCGGACCAGCCTAACGTCCCGGTGGGCTGCCGTGCCGAACCAAACCAGGCCGGAAACCGGGAGGACTGGCGCTCAGGCCCTGAGCCATTTTCAGGACGGCTGTTTCAGGGCAAAAAGAAGCCCCGGCCGCACTTGCGTGCCGCCGGGGTTCAATTCTTAGGAAGCCAGGACCTCGTCGAGAACGCTTGCTGCCTTCTCTTCGTCGGTCTTTTCAGCCAGCGCCAATTCTGAAATCAGAATCTGCCGGGCTTTGGCCAGCATTCGCTTCTCGCCTGCGGAAAGGCCCCGGTCGTGATCCCGGCGCCACAGGTCGCGAACGACCTCAGCCACCTTGATGACGTCACCGGAAGCAAGCTTCTCCAGATTTGCCTTGTACCTGCGTGACCAGTTGGTGGGCTCTTCGGTGAACTCGGCACGGAGCACATCAAACACGTGCTCCAGGCCTTCCTTGCCCACTACGTCCCGGACCCCAACAAGGTCAACGTTTTCTGCTGGAACTTCAATGGTCAGATCACCCTGAGCCACCTTGAGCTTGAGATACATTTTCTCTTCGCCCTTGATGGTGCGCATCTTGATTTCTTCAATCTTCGCAGCACCGTGGTGAGGGTAAACTACTGTCTCGCCGACCTCAAATACCATGTGGACATTTCCCCTTTCCCGCAGACCAGTTTATCACGATTCAGGCATATGACCGGCCGCGGAAAGGGCTCGGAACCGCGGAAATACGCGGAAAATGGGGCAAATCAACCCCCTTGGACCCCTTGACGGATGCGGATAATAGTGCATCGCCGGTGCGCTGCCAAGGGTGATATGACGGCGCCGAATCCTCGTTTAAGCGGCTTTGCGGATAGGCTATGGGCTGAATAATGTTTCAAGACTCTCGAGGAGTACGTGACGTGCGTTTCACTGCGATGACCCGGGCCCAGCGCGCCAAACTGGCACTGACGGCAGGCGCTCTCGGCGTCGGGCTGCTGGCGTCAGGTTGTTCTGCATCGAATTCCCAGCAGACAACTGCGGAGTACCAGCAGTCCGATGGCATCAACGCAGACCTCGGCCCGCTTGAGCTGCGCAACATGCTCATCGTCTCGGCGGGCGAGGACCAGCCGGGACGTGTGATCGGCGCCGTCTACAACTCCTCCTCCCAGGACGTGAAGCTGACGGTCAACGGCGCTGAAGGCTCGCAGACCGAGGTTCCGGTCAAGGCCAACGACTACACCCTGCTCAACGAGAGCTCGGACGAAGCCATCCTGAGCACCACCGGCGGCATCCCGGGCTCCCTCGTGGACGTGAAGATCACCGAGGACGGCACCAACGTCAGCAACACCGTCAAGGTTCCCGTCCTGGATGCCACGCTTCCGGAGTACAAGGAGTACCTGCCGGCCGGCAGCACGCAGTCCCCGTCGCCGACCCCCTCGCCGACGGCTTCCGAACTTGGCGGCGGCACCGGCCACTAGGCCGGCACAGCAAGCCGCAGACAAAAGGGAGGGGCCTGCCGGCCCCTCCCTTTTTGTTATGCCGTTGCGGCCGCTCCGCCTACGGCTCGAACTTGTACCCCAGCCCGCGCACCGTCACCAGGTACCGCGGCGCCGAGGGATCGGGTTCAATCTTGCCCCGGAGCCGCTTCACGTGGACATCCAGCGTCTTGGTGTCCCCCACATAATCCGAGCCCCAGACCCGGTCGATGAGCTGGCCGCGGGTCAGCACCCGGCCCGAGTTGCGCAGCAGCATTTCGAGGAGCTCGAATTCCTTGAGCGGAAGCAGCACCTGCTCCCCGTCCACGCTCACCACATGCCGTTCGATATCCATGCGGACCGGCCCGGCCTGGACCGTGGAGGAAATCAGTTCCTCCGGCTCACCCTGGCGCCGCAGCACCGCCCGCACCCGGGCCACCAGTTCGCGGGAGGAATAAGGCTTCGTGACGTAGTCGTCGGCCCCGAGCTCCAGGCCCACCACCTTGTCGATTTCGGAGTCTTTGGCCGTCAGCATGATCACCGGCACGCTGGAACGCTGGCGGAGCTGCCGGCAGACCTCGGTACCGGAAAGTCCGGGCAGCTGCAGGTCCAGCAGCACAAGGTCCGCGCCGTTCCGGTCGAATTCGGTGATGGCGTCCAGGCCGTTGTCCACGACCTCCACCTCGAACCCCTCCTTGCCCAGCAAATAGGACAACGGATCGCTGAACGACTCCTCGTCCTCGACAATCAGAATCCTGCTCAAGCGCTAGCTCCTCGTTCTTTTGCGCCTGCGGCGCGGGGTACTTGGGTGACAGTCGGCTGGTCGGTGTGCTGCCCTGAGGGCCCGCGCACAGGGGCGGCAGCAGGCGGAAGTTCCTCGTCGCCGTCGTGCCCCTCCATCTCGGGAAGACGGAGGGTGAAAGTGGATCCCTGGCCCGGCTGGGACCACAGGGTCACCTCGCCGCCGTGGTTCGAGGCAACGTGCTTGACGATGCTCAGGCCCAGGCCCGTGCCGCCGGTGTGGCGGGAACGCGCGGAATCCACCCGGTAGAAGCGCTCGAAGACGCGTTCCTGGTCCTCGGCGCTGAGGCCCTCGCCCTGGTCGGTCACGGAAATCGACACCAGGCCCTCCTTGGCACGGACCCCGATGCCTACCCGCGTGTTGGCCGGGGAATACCGGATGGCGTTGTCGATCAGGTTGCGCAGGGCTGTCACCAGCAGGTCCTGGTCTCCGAAGACCTTGCCGTCGGTCCGGCCACCCACAACGATGGTGATGTTCTTGCTTTCCGCGGGCAGCTGCGACCGGTCCACGGCCTCGGCGATGACGGCGTTGATGTCCACCGGGCGGCCCTCCTGCGTGACGCTGGCGCCCTGCAGCCGGGAGAGTTCGATGATGTCCTGCACCAGCGCGGCGAGGCGGCCGGATTCCTTGTGCATGCGCTTGGCAAAGCGGCGGACGGCCAGTTCGTCGTCCGCCGAAGACTCCAGGGCTTCGGCGAGCAGCGAGATGGCACCCACGGGGGTCTTGAGTTCGTGTGAAACGTTGGCGACGAAGTCGTTGCGGATTTCCTCGGTGCGCGTGATCTCGGTGCGGTCGTCCGCGAGCAGGAGGATGTATTCCTCCCCGAGCATCGCTGCCCGCACCTGCACGATGATAGTCCCCTGCCCCAGCGGACCACGCGGCAGTTCAAGCTGCTTCTCAAGGATGACGCCGTCACGGCGGACCCCGGCCGTCATATCCAGCAGTTCCTTATGGACCACCGTATGGCCGCGGACCAGGCCGTACGCGTAGGCGGCAGGACTCGCGCGGACCACACCGTCCACGGCGTCCACCACAACAAAGGCACGCCCGACGACGGCGAGCACCTCCGCGGCGCCGGCCGGCAGGGCCGGCTCCTCAGCGTCCACGTCCAGCAGCCGGCGCTGCTTCTCGCTGACCCGGTAGGCGAGCACGCCGAACGTGCCAAGCGCCAGGCCGACGAGGCCTGCGACCAGACCGATGAGCATAGGATCCACAGATCCACCTTATGCTCTTACACAGGGCCTTCCGGCGCGTCAGGACCGCCTGCGGCGACGGTTCAACTAACGTTCACCTGCAAGGGCTTAACCGTTCACCGGGCGGTGGCAGAGTAGCGGGTTGGAGTGCCGAACGGCGACACGATTCCTGCTGCCCAGACACGGGCCGCCGGAGTTCCAAGGAAAGGACGCCTACGTGCGTAAGGTTTTTCAGGAAGAGCTCACCCAGGTGGGTGACCAGCTGGTGGAGATCTCCCGCCTGGTCAGCGAAGCGATGGACAAAGCGACCACTTCCTTTGAAGTGGCGGACGTGGACCTCGCCCAGGACGTTATTGCCGCGGACGCGCGGATCGACTTCCTGCAGAACAGCCTGGACGAGCGGGCCATCGACATCCTGGCGCTGCAGGGCCCCGTTGCCAGCGACCTGCGCATGATCGTGGGCTCCCTGCGCATGAGTGCGTCGCTGGAGCGGATGGGCGACCTCGCCCGGCACATCGCGCAGCTGGCCCGCCTCCGGTTCCCGTCCACGGTCATTCCCGCCTCCATGACCGGCACGTTCAAGCGGATGGCCGAGCTGGACCAGATGATCGCTGACAAGCTGACCGTCCTGCTGGAAACCCGCGACCTTGAGGTGGCGAGGGACATCCTGAAAGCGAACAGCGACATTAACGATCTGCACCTGAGCGTCTTCAAGGCCATCGCCGCTCCCGAATGGGCCGAATCGCCTGCCACCACCGTGGATGTGGCCCTGGCCAGCCGCTACTTCGAGCGCTTCGCCGACCACGGCGTTTCCGTGGCCCAGAAGGTCACCTACCTGGTAACCGGCGCCTGGCAGCCGAACGTCAACGAACACAGCTAGCAGCCAAGCAGCGCTTACGACGGCGGGCCGGTCACCAGGTAAAACCGAAAGAGCAAACATCTGCACTCCAGCCACGATTCG
>NZ_JBNHIE010000017.1:0-27341 GCF_059093025.1 Arthrobacter sp. 210 2 | reverse complement strand
GCGGCCGGTCACCTCTCAGTGACCGGCCGCCGTCGTCGGTGGTTGAGCTTGTCGAAACCCTTACTGTTGTCTTACTGCGCTGCTGCTTCCAGCAGCTCCGCGCGGACCGCCTGGGTTGCCTTAACCAGGTTGCGCAGGGACTCTTCGGTCTCCACGTAGCCGCGGGTCTTCAGGCCACAGTCCGGGTTGACCCAGAGCTGGCGGGACGGGACGTGCTTGACGGCGGTGGCCAGGAGTTCGGTGACCTCGGCTTCGCCCGGAACACGCGGCGAGTGGATGTCGTAAACGCCGGGACCAACACCGCGGCCGAAGCCGTGGGACTCGAGGTCGTGGACAACCTCCATGCGCGAGCGTGCAGCTTCGATGGAGGTCACGTCGGCGTCCAGGCCGTCGATCGCGTCGATGATCACGCCGAACTCGGAATAGCAGAGGTGGGTGTGGATCTGGGTGGCGTCGGCGGCCCCGGCGGTTGCCAGGCGGAAGGAGTCCACGGACCACTTCAGGTAGTCCGCGTGGTCTGCCTTGCGCAGCGGGAGGAGTTCGCGCAGGGCGGGCTCGTCCACCTGGATGACCTTGATGCCGGCGGCCTCGAGGTCGGCAATCTCGTCGCGCAGCGCAAGGCCAACCTGGTTGGCGGTCTCGCCCAGCGGCTGGTCGTCGCGGACAAAGGACCAGGCCAGGATGGTGACCGGACCGGTGAGCATGCCCTTCATCGGTTTGCTGGTCAGCGACTGTGCGTACTCGGCCCACGCAACAGTGATGGGGGCGCTGCGGGTGACGTCGCCCCACAGGATGGAGGGGCGGGTGCAGCGGGAGCCGTAGGACTGGACCCAGCCGTGGACCGTGACGTCGAAGCCTTCCAGGTTCTCGGCGAAGTACTGGACCATGTCGTTGCGCTCGGGCTCGCCGTGGACCAGGACGTCGTAGCCGAGCTCCTCCTGCAGGTCGACGACGCGCTTGATCTCGTCCTTCATGAGCTTTTCGTACTGCTCGTCGGTCAGGTCACCCTTGTTGTTGCGGGCACGGGCCGAGCGGATTTCGGAGGTCTGCGGGAAGGAACCAATGGTGGTGGTGGGCAGCGGCGGCAGGTGCAGCGCTTCTTCCTGGGCGGCTTCACGGACCGAGTACTCGGAGCGGCTGAAGTCGGCGGCGGTGAGGGCTTCGGTGCGGGCGCGGACGTCCTCGCGGCGGACACCCTCGGCGGTGGCGCGGGAAGCGATCACAGCGGAGGCTTCGTCGATGGCTGCCTTGGCGGATGCGGGGTCAGCCAGGTAGGACGCGAGGGTCTTGACCTCGACGGCCTTCTGATCGGAGAAGGCCAGCCAGCTGCGGAGCTGCTCTGAGAGCTGGGTTTCCTCGGCTGCATCGTGCGGGACGTGCTGCGTGGACGTGGAGGTGCTGACGGTGAGCTTCCCGGCAGCAGCCTTCAGGGCGTCCAGCTTCACAGCTGATACGGCGAGGTCGTTCCGCCAGATGTTGTGGCCGTCAACGACGCCGGCAACGAGGGTCTTGTTGCCCAGGCCAGCCAGGGCGGCCGCGGACGGAACCGCGCCCTTGAAGACGTCGATGTGCAGGGCGTCGATGTTGGTGGCGGCGAGGGTGCCGAGCTGGCCGTCGAGGGCGCCGTACGGGGTGGAGACGAGGACCTGCGGGCGGTTGGCAGCGGCGGTGAGGACCTCGTAGGCACGGGCGACGGCTGCTTCGATTTCGGCGGCGGGGGTGTCCTGGTCAACCACGAGGGCGGGCTCGTCGAGCTGGACCCAGCTGGCACCGGCAGCGGCCAGCTTTTCGAGCAGCTGGACGTAGACGGGCAGGATGTCCTCGAGGCGGGACAGCGGAGCGAAACCGGCCGGGGCGTCGTCGGAGGCCTTGGAGAGCAGCAGGTAGGTGACCGGGCCCACGATGTACGGGCGGGTTTCGATGCCGTTGGCCAGGGCGAAGGCGAACTCGTCAACCTTGGCAGTGGAGGCGAGGGTGAAGCTGGTTTCCGGGCCGATCTCGGGCACCAGGTAGTGGTAGTTGGTGTCAAACCACTTGGTCATCTCCAGCGGCTGCTGTTCCTTGTTGCCGCGGGCCAGCGTGAAGTAGCCGTCGATGTCCAGCTGTCCCTCTTCGTTGAGGAGCTTGCCGAAGCGGGCCGGCACGGCGCCGAGGTGGGCGGTGGTGTCCAGAACCTGGTCATAGTAGGAGAAGGTGCCCGGGACGGCTGCGGCTTCGGTCAGGCCGAGTTCCTGCAGGCGCTTGGCGATGGTCAGCTGGATGTCCTTCGCGGCTGCGTCCAGTGCGGCGGCGTCGATCTTGCCGGCCCAGTAGGCCTCGACGGCCTTCTTGAGTTCGCGGCGGCGGCCGATCCGGGGGTAGCCCAGGAGTGAGGCGGAGGGGAAGGGAGTGTTCTGTGAAGTCATGGCAGATTCCTAAAGGTGGGAGCTGTAATGTCTGAAGGCTGTGCTGTGCTGAGGGATGATCAGCTGGCGAGCTGCGGGCGCGCCGCAACGCTGTGGCGGCTGGCTGCCCGCTGGTGCCGCGGAAGGGCGAGCTTGTCCAGCACCTCCAGCGCGCTCTGGTGCTCATTGAAGGTGTAGAGGTGGATGCCGGGGGCTCCCGCATCCAGTGCCGCATTAGCAAGGTCGACAGTGGCGCGGACGCCGATCCGGAGGCGTTCGATGTCGTTATCGGCAGCAGCAAGCCGCTCCAGCAGATCCGGAGACGGCTCCACGCCCGCCAGTTCGCCCAGCCGGGTGACCCGGCGGAGGCTGGTCAACGGCATGACGCCCGGGATGATGGGGATGGTGACCCCGGCCCGGCGGGCCCGGGTCAGAAGGCTTACGTACTGCTCAGCGTCGAAGAAGACCTGGGTGATGGCGAAGTCAGCACCGGAACGCTGCTTGGCAAGAAGCACTTCGATGTCGTGTTCCTCGCTCGGCGACTCCGGGTGCCGTGTGGGGTAGGCCGCTACGCCCACGGCGATTTTTCCGGCGCACAGCAGGGCCGACCTCCGCTGTTCAACCCGGCGAATAAGCTCGATCAGGTCCTGGGCGTAACGGAGTGACCCTTCTGCCGGCTGGCCGCCGTCCTTGGGCTGGTCACCGCGAAGGGCAAGGATGCCACGCGCACCGATGTCCAGCAGTTCGCCGATGATCCCCGCCAGTTCCTGCGGCGTGTTGCCCACGCAGGTCAGGTGGGCGATCGGGCGGAGGGTTGTTTCCAGCAGGAGCCGGTGGATCAGTTCCACGGCGGTGTCCCGATTGGAGCCGCTGGCCCCATACGTGACGGAGACGTAGTCCGGTGCGGTGGTCTCCAGTTCGCGGATGGTGGTCCAGAGCGTTTCAGCGGCAGCCGCTGAACGCGGCGGGAACAGCTCGTAGGAAAGCGCCACGGGAGCGGCGTCGGTAAGATTCGGGTGTGCGTCAATAAGGCTTGGTGGTGACATTTGCGTCCTTGGCTTTGGGCCATTGAGGGCCAGCTGTCAGCAGATGTGACGGCGGGTCGGCAATGAATTGAGTTTGGGGAACACGAAAAAACTCCACAGGAACGCAGCCGCGACTGTTACGCCTGTAATGGAGTTATCCGTGAGCAAATGTCAGGCCCACATGGGGGCACCCACACCCTCCATAAGGAGGATCGCTGACACGTTACCGCGGTAACTTGTATATGACTCTAGGAGCGGCCGGGAGAGCATTCAAGTCGGCCTTCGAATTAAGACGCAGCTTTACGCCTTATTTCGGAACGGGACAGAATTATCTTCGCCGGCTCAACCTCTTTTCTACCTGCCCTGCTTTTCTACCTGCCCTGCGCCGGCGCGAAGTCCACGCCGCGCTGATGCCGAGACCATCAGCCGGGTGGCCCCACCCTGCCCAGCACTTGAACGGTGTGCTTCATCTCTTCCTGGTGTCGAACCAGCTCCCGGGGTGGTGCGTGGCCGGTACGACGGCGGATGGCCGGCTCAGTTCCAACTCTCGCCTGCGTGCCGGGCCGCTTTTCGGGCGAGCGGCGATGGGGGGCAGCGGCGCCTGATGTTGACGAGCCTCGGGCAGAGGGGCCACATATTGGGAAGTCCCGGGCAGTGCGGGCGCGGTGGAGTGGTAGGTGTGGCCTGTTGGTGTCCGGATTTCGACGGTGTGGCGGGTTCCGGGGATGGGTTTGGTGGTCCAACCGGGGTTTTCCTTGGTGTGGTTGCAGGCTTCGCAGAGCCCCTGACCGTTGGTGCTGCTGGTTGGTCCGTCGTTGTGCCAGGGGATGACGTGGTCGTCGTGGCGGATAGGCGCGTCGCAGTACGGGGTCCGGCAGGTGTCGTCACGGACCTGGAGGAACCGGCGGAGCCCGGGCGGGAAGAACCTGGCTTTTGAGTCCATCGCGACCAGCTCGCCGCTGCCGGGGGCGGTGTAGAGCCGGCGGAGCCAGACGGACAATTCATGCTGGTCAGGAGAACTCGAACCAGAACCAACAACAGCCTCAGCACCAACAGCAGTGTCAGCGCCAGAGTCCCCGCCGGCGACAGAACCAGCAACGGCATCGGAGCCAGAAGCAAGGCCAGCACCGGCACCAGCATAAAGGCCGGGGCTGGTTGTCCTGTTCAGGATGGTTTCGCGTGCCCATTGTCCGGGGACGGTGCCGTAGCCGGTGAGCCGGGCGGGTTCGCTGTCACCCTGGAAAAGGGTCCGGTCGGTCATCACGAGCTGGATGTCGATCCCCGTGATCCCGCCCGGGGTGCCGGTGACGCGTTCGACCAGGGAATCGGCCATGATCTGGCCGCGGGAGCGTTCATCCCCTGCGGACCGCAAAGAATCGGCGTGCCTGGTGAGGGAAGCGTACGCGGCCACACCCTCGGCAACGGGCAGGAGGGTTGTCAGGTAGGTCATGGTGTCCGGCGCCGGACGAAGGCTCACATTGCGATCGGTCACGGCACGGCTGGCCCGCCGCGCCACGGACTTCGGGTCCCGCCGGTACGCCGCGGCCCGGACAGCGGCAACGATAGCCCGGTCCCCGAATCCGTCAAGGGTGCCGGTGTCCGCGGCGAGCTCCTCGTCCACCGCGCACCGGTCGTCCACGGACAAGCACACGGTTTCCTTCACCAGCAGCGTGGTCCGCCACTCATTCAGCCGACCGGACCGAAACGCCTCAAACGTGCGGGGCATGTCGCGCATGGCCTTGGCCAGGCCCAGCAGCCTCCCTCCGCGGGACGGCGACTCGCGCCGCGCCAGCGCAATTTGGGCACCCACGCCGACACCCAGCTCAACTACAGGGACCCCGGCAGCCGCCTGGACCCGGCGCTGGAACAGGTCAAAGGCAACAGCAATCTCGGCCTGCTTCGCAGCCGCAGCCGACTTCAAGTCCTCAAGCTCCCGCAGCTGGTCAATCATGCCCGCACCATCAGCACACAAAGGAACGGCATCCAGGGCAACCCGGACATCAGCGATCGACGGGATACCCGAATGGTCCTCCAAGGCTCCGGCGACAGACGGGACACCCGCAAGGGCACCCCGGACGGCGACAACGCGGGGCACAGCAGCATGGGCCGCCGGGGCGTGGACATCCATCGGGATATCCGCCATAGCTTTCCGGGCGGTGGCCACCGAGGGCGCCGCAGGAACAGGCCGCACACCGAGAATGCCCGCCCCGCTTACCCCTGCCAAAGCCCCAACCGCTTCCATAAACAAAGTCTTCCAGCAGGGTGTGACAATCGCCGGGAGCCCAAGTTCCTATGTGGAAAACCGGGTAGTCACCTCACATCGTGCACTACCAGGGGCGACCCGGCCCTGGGGCGTAGTCATTGTCGCGCAGGTACTCATCCCGTTCGCGTGCACTGTTGCGTTCGCGCTCGGCCTGCCGTGCGCTGTCCCCGAGCTGCTCCAGCTGGCTTTCCTCCGGGGACTCCTGTTCCTCCGGGCGGTCCTGCTGTGCTCCTTCCGGTGACTCCGCTGCCTGCCCGGCCGCGAGCTTGTCCTTCAGGCGCCCCTCCGCCTCGGCCAGCTGTTCCCCGGGCTCCCCCGCCGCGCCTGCGGCGAAGCATCCCGCAGGCGCGGCCTCCGCCACCGCCAGGGCCTCCCCGTACAAAACAGCGGCCGACGCCGGGCCCCCCTCCCGGTGTTGGGCGTCACCGATCTGTTCAATCGCCAGGCTGAGGTTGACGCGGACAATGCACTCGTCAGAAGATCCCCGGGGCACCCTGGCTAAGGCGTTCTCAAACATGCGCCGGGCCGCAGCGAAGTCCCCGGCCAAAGCACGGGCATCGCCTGCCGCAAACGGCGCCTTGTGGGGTTCGATGACGTTCGCCAGGCCCAGTGCTTGGGCTGCCGTTCCAACCGCCGCTGCGTCCCGGGCAGCAAAGGCGCCGGCAGCCTGCCCCGCAAGGAGGTTGAGGCTGAGCAGCTTCCCCGCCACGCAGAGCAGGAGCAGTACCGGTAATGCCGACCACAGCAGGAGATGCCGCCGCCGCTGCACCATTAAATCGCGGTTCGCGTTGTCTTCGGTTGACCCGGGTCTGGCCATCATTGAACTTTCTCCCCCGCCATACGGGAGCGGTGCGCAGAACGAGTGGCCATCCGAGGTTCGGTGGCTACCGCGTCAGGAAGGGGCCGCAGTTCACGGACACGCCGAAAGAGGGTACCCGCCTCCAACAGGCCCAGGACAAAGGCGCCGGCCGCGAAGACCCAGTAAAGCTCTGTTCGGCCCTGAAGGGATTCGGCGTCCTGAGTGTGCTCCAGCGCGCCGGGCCGGGCCTGCTGCAGCATGGCGGCAGGCGGGTCACCGGCCGCCCGGTGGACGTACGGCACATCCAGCTGCCCTGCGATCTCACGCAGCCTTCCCTCGTCGATGCTGGACACGGCGTCCCTGGGAGTCCCGCCGCTGCGGTCCTGGACGTACGGGACGCCCTGCGCGGCGCCGTCGTAATCCCTCCCGGTGTTCTCCTTCATCCGCCCGCCGGCCTCAGTGCCGTAGCCCAGCACGGCTCCCCCGGCCACCGGCCCGTTGTCCGGCACCAGCGGTTCCGGTTCATCGCCGCTGGTCTGCTCGCCGTCGCCAAGGTAGAAAACAATGTGCGGACGTTCGGGATGGCTGTCCCGCGCTGCTGCCAATCGCTCGCCCAGCACCTGGCGGGCGGCTGTGATGCTGCTTCCTTTGGCGTAGGAGGTCACCTGCGGCTCAAGGACGGACGTGATGGTTTCCAGGGCCAGGGTGTCGGTGGTCAGCGGCATCCGGACATGCCCTTTGGTGTCGAAGGTGATCACGGAAAACCGTGCTCCCGGCAACCCTTCGGCGATGGCCATGATGTCCTGCCGCACGCCGTCCATCCGGGGCGCCCCGTTTCCATGGTCCTCCGCCACCATGCTGGTGGTGGTATCCACGACGAAGAAGACGTTGAGGTCCGCGGTGGCCGCCTCCGCCGAGCCTCCCGGGAGTCCCGGGCGCAGGATGGCACCGCACAGCAGCGTCACCAGCAGGCCACGGCGTAGCCAGGGGCTTTTGGCGATTGGGAGAATGGATCGGCGCCGGGTCATAGCCGCAACCGCCACAAGGCCGTGCAGAGGGCAAGGCCGGACAGGAGGGCAGCGGTCAAGGGAAGCCCGGGCTCGTCAGAGACGACGGCGCGCGGCGCACCCTTCAGCGCTGCTGTTTCCGTTTCCTCCACCGCCGCAACAATGCCCGGGATGGCGTCCGGGTTGTCCAGCGCGTAGTAAGCGCCGCCGGTCGATTCTGCAGCAGCCTTCAGCTGCGCCCCTGGCTGGTCGGCACCGGAGCCGTAGTCAAAGTCGCCCGGGTTGAGGGCATAAACGCGGACTGCCCTGTCCTTCGCCAAGGCCGCCGCCTCCGCGAGCGTCATGATGGGTTCACCCGAGAGGAAATTGTCGGTGGCCAGCACCAGGGACCGCGAGCGCTGTGCCGCATCCCCGTCCGGGGCGCTGCCTGCTTCAGTGCGCACAGGCGCGAAGCTGTTCAGGCAGGAGGCCAGGCCGTCACCGATCAGGGATGAGCCGCGGCCGCTCCAGGTCCCGTCCAGGAATCCGGAACTGCCGGGTTTCCCGTCGAAGGCGTCCCGTGCCAAGTTCAGCTGCTCCTGGGCATAGCCGTAGTCGTCGGTGAGTGGAAAGACCTGGATGGCCGTGCTGTCAAAAATGGTCAGGCCGATCCGTTCGCCATCAAACTCCTTGGCGAGGCCTGCAAAAACGTCAACGACCGCCGCGTCGGCGCTGCTCATGGACCCCGAGGCGTCCAGGCACAGCATGATGTCCCGGTTATGCTGCTCGGGGCGCGTGGTGGTGAGCTCCACCGGCCGCGCCGCCGCCACCGCGGTAGACACCAGCAGCGACGCGCAGGCGAGCGCGGCAACTGCCAGCCACCGGCGGTGCCGCCGCAGTGCCGCCTGGTACTCCGGCAGGGTGGTGAGCCTGTCAACGTGCGCCGCCGGCCGTCGTCGTGAGTTGTCCTTTCGACCGGACCGGACAACGGCCCACCCGAAGGCAGCCGCGGCCAGGAGAGCCAGCGGAACAACCCACCAAAACATCAGCTCCATGTGCTCACCGCGTTCCGGGCGCTGGCGGCGGACACGGCGACAGACGGCAGCGGCTCCACGCCGAACTGTGCCGGGTACAGAATCCCCACGACGGCGGCGGGTGCAGGAAGCGGGTGGCGTTCCAGGTCCTGGCGGGTCATCCGGAGCGCGTCCACGCCCGTGGCGTCACGGACAAAGCTGCGGAGCAGGTGGCTGATCTCGTGGTGTGCGGCACGGAGGCTGAGGTTCCCGGCAGCGGCATCCCGTTCGACGTCGTCAATGCGTTGCAGGTAGGCCGCCTTGAGCACTGACAGATCAGTCAGGGCAGCGGAACGCCGGACCCCTTCCGCCATCCGCGGGCGGCGGGTGGAAGCAAAGACGACGACGTACCAGCCGGCCACCAGGGCGACGAGTGCAATGCCGACCCACATCCATACCGGGCTGTACTGGAGGGGGCCGTAAAAGGCGGGATCAGCCGGCACGGCGGTGCCTTTCCAGGAGGGCGAACAGGGCGGTGACCACGTCCTGGCTGCCGTCCACCTCGCCGTGGGTGATGCCTGCCTGGCGGAGCATTGCGCTGCGCGCGTTATCCCGTTCAGCAGCGGCCTGCGCGTAGGCGGCCGCTATCGGGGCGGACTGTGCCAGGTGTCCTGGAAGGACCGCGGAATCGGCCACGCTGTAGAAGTCAGCGGAGTGGCCGCCCGCACTGCCAGGACCTGGTACCAGCTCGGCGTCGCGGACGGTGAGCCACAGGATTTCGTGCTGCGCCCGGAGCCGGCGAAGCAGCTGGCCCAGTGCCGGGCTCGCCTGCACCTCGTCAGCGACGACAAAGAGGAGATTGCGTCCCTTGACCGTCCGTGCCACGTGGTCCAGCTGGTCCTCGATCCTGCTGGCTGCCGCGTCCAGCGTGGCATGCTCACTGACATGCCGCAGGAGCCGTTCCAGATGCGCTTCCCCCGCCTTGGCGGGGATTGTCCTGGTGCCGGTGGAGTCGCCGCTGACCAGCCCCACAACGTCGCCGTGCCGGTGGGCCAGGTACCCCATCACCCCCAGTGCCATGACGGCGATGTCCTTCTTGGTCTCCCCCGCCCTGGACAGGGCCGACATGTTCCGCCCGGTGTCCGTGAGGAGGAACAGCGTCTGCCGGCGGACCGCCACATACCGCCTGATCAGCGGGGATCCGTGACGTGCCGAGGCCTTCCAGTCAATGTCCCGCACTTCATCTCCGGGGACGTACGCGCGGAGGTCGTCGAAGTCCAGGCTGCGGCCGCGGAAGACGGAACCGTACTCACCGTCGAGCATGCCGCGGGCTTTGCGGTGCGCGAAGATGGCCATCTTCGACTTCACACGCAGGAGGAGGCTGGCCACGCCGGCCTCAGGGGGTCTGGACGGCGGCGACGACGGCGTCAATCACCGATTCCACCGGCACCTGTTCGGCCACCGCGTCAAAGTTGAGGATCAGCCGGTGGCGCAGGACCCGGTGGGCCAGTGCCTTGACGTCCTCGGGGAGGACATGGTCCCGGCCGTTCAGCAGGGCCACCGCGCGGGCGGCCTGGCTGAAGGCGATGCTGGCGCGCGGGCTGGCTCCGAATTCGATGAAGCCGGCCAGCCGTTGATCGATGTATTGGTGGGCGTTGCGGGTGACGAAGACCAGTCCCACGATGTAGTTGATGATGGACGGGTCGATGTAGATGCGGCGGACCACTTCCTGGACCCCGGTGACGGCATCCAGCGAGGCCGCTGCCGGGGGCGTCTGTTCAGCGGTGAAGACCCCCGCGTCGATGCGGCGGATGATTTCTGCTTCCTCGGCCGGCGACGGGTAGTCCAGCACGTCCTTGAGCATAAAGCGGTCCATCTGGGCTTCCGGGAGCTGGTAGGTGCCCTCCTGCTCGATGGGGTTCTGGGTGGCCAGCACCAGGAACGGTGAGGGGAGCCGGTAGTCCTGGCCGCCGATGGACGTCTGCCGCTCCTGCATCGCCTCCAGCATGGCGCTCTGGGTCTTGGCGCTGGAGCGGTTGATCTCGTCCAGCAGCACGATGTTGGCGTGGACCGGGCCCAGCTGCGTGACGAAGGTTCCGTTGGCAGCGTCATAGATCTGGGTGCCCACGATGTCGCTCGGCAACAGGTCCGGGGTGCACTGGATCCGGCGGAACTCCGCGCTGACCGCTTCAGCCACGGTTTGCGCCGCCGTGGTTTTGGCCAGGCCCGGAACGCTTTCCAGCAGGATGTGACCCCCGGTCAGCAGTCCCACCAGCAGCGATTCCCGAAGCCGGGCCTGGCCCACCACTTTGGCCTCGAAACTCCTGGAGATACTGGCCACCAGCTGTTGTGCCCGGGCCAGCTCCGCCGGTTCGATTCTCGCGGACGCGCTGGTCTGGAGCACTGTCATTCCCCCTGGTGAACTGTTGATGGCTGTGCCGGCCGGACGGCTGCACTCCGCCCGCCATCCTATCCAAGTCCCCGCCCCCGGGTCCGGCAATGGGGACCCCTCCCCATCCGGGGAATGCAGGTCTATCCTTTTGCCATGAGTGAGCTTCCAGCCAGCTACAAGGAGTTTCTCGCCGACAAAAGCGAGATGTTCATCAGCACCGTCAAGCCTGTCCTGCAGCAGTCCGCGGCAGACCGGCTTCACGGAGTCCGGGTTGTTTACAACCCCGGCTCCACCGGCCACCAGGCACACCTCGACGACAGCATTCCCTTCGGCGTGGTGGTTGAGGACATCGACTAGCCCCTGACCGCTCCGGACAGCGCAAAGGAGCCGCCGGCGCCCCTGGCCACGATGACGTACAGGGCCAGCACCGGCAGTGAATACAGGATGGAGAACGCGGCCAGCTGGCCGTAGGCCACTGCACCATGCTGTCCGAAGAAGCTGTAGATGGATACGGCTGCCGGCTGCCGTGCCTCTGACAGGAGCAGCACGAACGGCACGAAGAAGTTCCCCCAGGCCTGGATGAAGACGAAGATGAACACCACACCCAGGCCTTGGCGCATGAGCGGCAGGACAATGGTCCGCAAGGCTGTCATCCGCGACGCTCCGTCCACCCAGGCAGCTTCCTCCAGGGACAACGGAACGCCGTCCATGAAGTTCTTCGTCATCCAGATCGCCATGGGAAGGGTGGTGGTGGCCATGAAGAAAATAGTTGCCGGCATCGAATCCAGCAGTTCCAACTGCACGAACAGGCCGTAGACGGGCACCATGATGGCGGTGATGGGAAGGCACGTCCCGAAGAGGACGGCGTACAGGAACGGTGCGTTGAACCGCGACCGGTAGCGGGACAGCGGATAGGCAGCCAGCACCGCGGCCACCAGCGTCACCGCTCCGGTTCCGGCAGACAGCACCATGCTGTTCCACAACGGCTGAAGCAGCAGCTGCGGGGTCAGGACGGCTGCGAAGTTGTCCAGCCCGGGCTGCCGCGGCACTTTGGTTTCGTGGCCGGCCTCGGGGTCCAGGGAACCCAGGACAAGCCACAGCAGCGGCAGCAGGAAGCAGGCGCCCACCAGCAGCAGGGCCAGGTCGGCCGGGGCGGAGCCCCGGCCGAGGCGGGCCCGAAGCACCGGGACAGGGGCAGGCTGCCGTGTTCTGGCAGGGGCGGTCATGGCCGGGGCTCCCGGAGCAGTCGGATATAAGCTGCCCCAAACACGCCGCCGATGATGATGAGGACGGAGGCCACCGCGGTGCCGTAGCCGATGTCGCCGAATCTGAAGGCTTCCTGGTAGGCGAGAACGGGCAAGGTGGTGCTGGCATTGGCGGGTCCGCCGGCCGTCATCACCCAGATCAGCGTGAACACGGCCAGCGTCTGCAGCGTGATGAGCATGAGATTGGTGGTGATGCTGCCCCGGATCATGGGAAGCGTGATGAAAACCAGCCGCTGCCAGCCCCTGGCACCGTCCATCTGGGCGGCTTCGGTCACCTCGGCGGGAACGTCGTTCAGGGCCGCCCGGTATACCAGCATGGAAAAGGCGGTGCCGCGCCACACGTTGGCCAACATGATGGCCACCATTGGATACGCGTACAGCCAGTCCGCCTGGGCAAGGCCCAGTCCGCCCAGCAGCTGGTTCAGGGTTCCGTCCCTGCTGAAGTAGGCGTAGGCGGCGAAGGCGGCCACGATTTCCGGAAGGACCCAGGCGGCCACCACGGCGGTCCCAACCAGGGAGGATAGTGCCGGGCGGGCCCGCCGCATCAGCACGGCGATGGCCAGGCCCAGCAGGTTCTGGCCCAGCACCGCGGAACCTCCCACGAACAGGACCGTGAGCGCCAGCGAGAGCGGAAAGGCGGGGTCCGCCAGCAGCCGCTGATAATTCTCCAGCCCCACCCACTCGGGATTCCTGGCGCTGCGGCCGGTCAGCCCGGCGTTGGTGAGCGACGCCTGGAAAGCCCAAAGCACGGGTCCGGCGAGGAACACCAGCAGGAGCAGGATGGCAGGGAGGACCGGCAGGTAGCGGAGCCACTGCCGTATCCGGTGGCTAACGGGCACAGGCTACTTCCGGACGGTCTTGTCGCCGCCCACAATGTCCGTTACCGCTGCGTCGTAGTCCGCCGCCGCCTGCTCCGGGGTCCTGCTGCCGGTAATCACGGCTTCGGTTGCCTCCTGGACAGCCGCCGAGATCCGGGGATAGTCGGACGTTGCCGGACGGTAGCGGGTTACGGAAACAAGGTCAGAGACGTCCTTCACGAACGGGTTGGCATCCTGGTAGCCGGAATCCGCCGCCACATCCGACCGGACAGCGATCTGCGAGCTTTCCACGGTGAACGCGAGGGAGTTCTTCTCGTTGAGCGCAGTGGTGAGGAATTTGAATGCCAGGTCAGGTTCTTTGGTTCCGGCACCCACTGCCAGGGTCCAGCCGCCGGACATGCTGACGGCGCCGGGCGCCTGGCCATCCCGGGTGGGGAACGGGGCCACGCCCATGTCCTGTTCGTACCCGGGCCATTCGTAGCTTCCGCCCTCCTGCCAGAACGACGGCGCGTAGGAGCCTTCCACGGTGGCGCCCAGCTTCCCGTTGGGGAACCACTCGCCGAACACCTTTTTCCAGACGTTGGCGTCCAGGGCCTCAGCCGGCGACACTGCGAGTTTCTCGTCGTACAGGGTTTTGAGGAAGGCCAGGGAGTCTGTGAAGCCGGCCGAGCCCACCACCCATTTCTTCGATTCCTCGTCGTAGAGGCTGGAGCCGGTGCCGTAGAGCAGTCCGTAGAAGCCCTGCATAACGGTCCCCTCGCCGGTGCCCTTGCCGGCGTACATGTTGAACGGGATCACGGAGGGGTCGTTGGCTTTGATCTTCCGGGCGGCGTCCAGGATGTCCTGCCAGCTGCGCGGCTGCCAGGGGTCGCTGATGCCGGCGGCTGCCAGGACTTTTTTGTTGTACCAGATGGCCCGCGTGTCGGTGCCCAGCGGCACTGCGTAGGTGCCGCCGTCGTCCGCCTTTCCTGCGGCCTTGGCGGCGTCGTTGAACGTGTCCCAATCCGCCCAGCCGTCAAGATGGCTGTCCAGCTTCAACAGGTAGCCGGCGTCGACGTCGGAGCGGACCTTGAAGGTGTCCTCGTAGAACACGTCCGGCGCGGTGGACGGCGAGCGCAGGGCGAGGGCCAGTTTGGTGCCGTAGTCGTCGTCGTTGCCCTGGATGGGCTGCAGCTCGACGGTGACCCCTTGGTTCGCCGCTTCGAACTCCTGCTTCGCGGCCTGGAACATGGTGTCCAGGGCCGTGAAGGAATCCGTCTTCTGGTAGACCACCTTCAACGTCCTGGACTCTTCGGCGGCCGGACTGCCCGGGGTGCAGGCCGTCAGGGCAACCAGCGCGGAGGCGATCAGGGACATTGTCTTCAGGGCCCGGCGACGCATGGTGCTCCATTCGGTCTAAAGCTGCGGACCCCTTTGTCAGCGGGCCCCAGCCGCGGCAATATGCACATGCTAGATGGGCGGGGTGCCGCAAGCAAGGCGCCCGCGAAATGCGTCCTGTCAGCTCTCCAGCAGGAGCCGCTGGGCGCGGGGCGCAAGCGTGTGCTCCAGGACCAGCGACGCCGCACCAATGGCGCCCACGTCCTCCCCTACACCCGTGCCAACAACCTGGATGGGGTGGATCAACCGCGCCGCACTGTTGGCATCCAGCAGCGGAGGCACCTTTTCGAGGAAACGCTCCGCCATGCCGCTCCAGAACGGCCCGCCGAAAACCACCCGCTCGACGTCGAGCGTATTAGTGACCACCGATACCGCCCGGGCAACCAGCACGGCGGACTTGTCGATGATGGCGGCAGCACGTTCGTCTCCGCCGTCCGCCAGTTCGCACAGCCTGGCGAAGCTTTGCTGGATCTCGGCGCCGCTGTTGCCCGAACGCGAGCCGTCCAGGATGCCCGCCGCTTCCGCTTCGGCCACCAGCACCTTGGGAATGCAGGAGGATTTCACGCAGCCCCGCTGCCCGCAGTCGCACAGGGGTCCGTCCGGGTCCACCACAATATGCCCGATTTCGCCCGCGTTGCCGGACGTTCCGCGCACCACCTCGTCATTGAGGACAATGCCGCAGCCGATGCCGGTCCCCATGTACATAAACACGAAGCTGCCGGCGCCGCTGGGGCCGCCGGCCCAGGTTTCAGCGACGGCGGCGCTGGTGACGTCCTTGTCCATCAGCACCGAATAGCCCGTTGCCTCGGACAACGCATTGCGCAGTTCCACGCGGTCCCAGCCCGGAAGCAGCGGCGGATCCACCACCGTGCCGTTGTCCAGGTCGATGGGGCCCGGGGCTGCAACACCCACGCCCGCAATCCTGTCCCGGTCCACGTCCGAGTCCGCGACGATCTGTGAGATCCCGGCGGCGATGGTGCTGATGATGACGGAAGGATCGTTGCCGCCGGGAGTCTTGATCCGGGAATGCCGGACCACCGCTCCCACGAGGTCCAGGACCACGAAGGTGCTCACGGCGGGGTCGAGGTGGACGCCCACGGCGTACATGCCGCCGGGGTTCAGGCGCAGAATGGTGCGTGGTTTTCCGGGGCCGCTGCCTTCCTTCCCGGCTTCGACGATGAGGTTCTGGTCGAGGAGGCGGCGGGATATGTTCGAGATAGTCTGGGGCGACAGGCCCACGATCTGTGCGAGTTCCACACGGCTCAGGCCGCCCGAGGACCGGCGGATGGCGTCGAGGATGACTGTGAGGTTGAAGTCCCCCATCCTGGGCAGGTTGGTTCCGCGCCTCGGTGAGGATTGGCGGATCTCAGTCACAGTGTCCCCTAAAGATCTTCGGCCACGTGGTTGTGGTGCTGCTTGAATCGTACGTTAAGCGTGGGCACAGACCCATAGGCGGGACCGTGGCGTGGCATACCTTGTGGATACCTTTACCGAACACTGCGCCGGACGCTCCGGGTCACCGTGAACTTGGGGTTTTGGCCCTTGATGGCGGTGGGGCCCACGTACCGCTCCAGTGCCGGCAGGTAAGGCAAGTGGCGGTTATAGACCGTCCACAATTCCCCGCCCGGCGTCAACACCCGGCCTGCGGCTTCGATCATTTTCAGCCCCGCGCCCGCATGCACGCCCGCACCCACGTGGAAGGGCGGATTGAGCAGCACGAGATCCGCACTGCCTGCCTCCATGGTGC
Source organism: Arthrobacter sp. 210 2 (assembly GCF_059093025.1). Classification (NCBI taxonomy): domain Bacteria; kingdom Bacillati; phylum Actinomycetota; class Actinomycetes; order Micrococcales; family Micrococcaceae; genus Arthrobacter; species Arthrobacter sp. 210 2. The sequence goes on along the minus strand of NZ_JBNHIE010000017.1, from coordinate 11,272 downwards.
TCAGCGCGTCATCCTGGAGGCCGCCGATCCGGCTTTCCAGTCCGTTGGCGCGGGCCGTTGCCAGCGCGGAGGCCACTGCCGCAGCCGACTGGTCCGTGGCCGTCACCCGCGATTCCGGATAGTGCCTGGCATACATCGCTGCGAGGATTCCGGTGCCGCAGCCCAGGTCGATGGCGTGGCGGGCGGGCTTCATCGACGGCAGGAACGTCAGCAGGAACCTGGTGCCGATGTCCAGCTTTGGGCCGGCGAAGACCGCTCCGTGGGCCGCCACGTCAAGGTCCAGCTCAGCGAGGTGTTCGACGACGGGAAACCGGTCCGGCGCGGGTGTCGCCTTGGCGCCCGTGGCCAGGATAACGCGGGACTTCTGCCGGGCGAGCTGGGGCTGGACGGTATGGAAGTACCGTTCCAGGACGGCATTCATGCCCAGGGACATGTGTTTCACCCGGCCGCCCGCCAGCAGCACCACGCCGGCGGGCGCATACCGGGCGACGGCCCCCGCAATCTGCTCCAGCTCGGCCAGGGTCTTGGGCAGCTGCAGGAGCACAGTCTGGGCACCTGCCACAAGTTCTGGACCGAGCGGCACGTGCTGGAAGCCGGCCGGCTCAGTCGTGCCGTTCCCAGCCCCTGGGGCGATCCCCGTGCCGGCAGCCCGCAGTTCTTCCGCATTAAGGCGCAGGGCCCGTTCGCCGGTGACCAGGTCCTGGTGCACGAGGACGGCGGCGGGGTCGAGCACAGCCAGCGCGCCCAGGGTCAGGGCGCCGTAGCGGTCGCCAATGACAGCCACCGTGCTGCCTGCCTCCACATGGTCCGCAGCCGTTTCAAGGAGCAGCCGGTCGGTGGCATCCCACGCCTGGAGGTTGGGCGCCTCCACGTCGGGCCGCCGCCGAAGGATCCCAAAGACGTCCTCAAGCCTGTCTAATGCCACGTAATGCCTGCCGCTTTCTTCTGTCCCGAATGCTCCCGCGCTGCCTGGCGCGTTCCCGCGGCGGGTCAGCCCCACGTTACCGTTTCCACGGCGGGAGCCAGTCCGGGCAGCTTCAGGATTGCGGCAACGGCCGCCCGGCCGGCCCGGTTGGCCCCGATGGTGGACGACGACGGGCCGTAACCTACCAGGTGCACGCGCGGTTCGGCTGCCACCTGCGTTCCGTCCATCACGATGCCGCCGCCGGGCCCCCGCAGGTGAAGCGGGGCAAGATGTTCCAGCTCGGCCCGGAAGCCTGTGGCCCACAGGATGACATCCGCCTTCAGGAGGTTCCCGTCCGGGAGCCGGACGCCGTCCGGCTCAATGGCGGTGAACATGGGCTGCCGGTCCAGGGCTCCTCGTGCCGCCGCCGTGCGGAGTGCCGGCGTCCAGATCAGCCCTGTTACCGACACCACACTCTGCGGCGGCAGTCCCTGGCGCACCCGCTCTTCCACGAGTGCCACCGCATCGTGGCCCGCGCGGGAGTCGAACTCCGCGTCGCGCCACACCGGTTCCCGGCGGGTGAACCAACTGGTGGAGGTGACCTGCGAGATTTCGTCCAGCAGCCCGACAGCGGAGATCCCACCGCCCACCACGATGACGTGCTTGCCGGGGAACTCTTCGGCTGCAACATAGTCGGCCACGTGCAGTTGCCTGCCCCGGAAGGTGGACTGGCCCGGGTAGATGGGCCAGAACGGCCGCGTCCAGGTCCCGGTGGCGTTGATGACTGCCCTGGCTGTCCAATCCCCGCGTGATGTGTCGAGCCGCAGCCTGCCGGCCGGATCATCGTCTTCCCGGCTCACCGCCCGCACTTTGACCGGGCGCTGGACGGACAGGCCCAGTTCCTCCTCGTACTCCCGGAAATAGCGGGTGAGGAACTCCGAACTGGGCTCCCTGGGATCGACGGCGGGCTTCGCAATTCCGGGAAGATCACTGATGCCGTTCACAGTGGCCATGCGCAGGCTCTTCCAGCGGTGCCGCCACGCACCCCCCGGTCCTTCTTCGGCGTCGAACATTACATAGCTGACGCCGCGGCGCTGAAGGTGGTAGGCGGCCGACAGGCCCGCCTGGCCCGCACCAATGACGGCAACATCGGTTTGGACGGCAGTCACTCCCCCATGATAGCGGCGCCCCTTCCGGGGGCACCTGCCGGACGAGGCACGGGGACTTGGACGGAACCTTTGGCAAAAATTTACAGGGCGCTCCCTGACAGCGCGGCGCGCCGGCTTTAGGGTAGGCCCATGGAACCGGCCCGGGAGGGCATCGGAAGCAGGCCCTCCCCGCGGGCGGCCTCAGCGGAAGAAAGGCACCACCATGACCACAGACCGCGGCGCAGCCGCCCGGCTCGCCACAGCCCTGGGGATTGTCCTGGGAACCGAACAGATACCGCTTCGCCTGCGTGCCTGGGACGGCTCGGAAGCCGGCCCGCCGGAAGCGCCGGTCCTGGAATTCCGCTCCCGCCGCGCGCTGCGGCGGATTCTGTGGTCTCCGGGCCAACTGGGACTGAGCAGGGCGTATGTTGCCGGCGAAATTGATGCGCCCGGCGATATCTTCGAGGCGTTTTCTGCCTTGAGCTCCGCCGGCAAATTCGCGGAGCCGGGTCCCTTCCGTCCCCCCACAGCGGCTGAGCTCTGGACCTTGGTTCGCACTGCCATTCGGCTGGGAGCCGTGGGACCCAATCCGGCGCCGCCGCCGGAGGAGTCGCGGATCGCCAGGAAGGGGAGGCTGCACTCGCGCCGCCGGGACTCCGCTGCGATCTCGCACCATTACGACGTCGGCAATGACTTTTATGGCCTCGTCCTGGGGCCGTCGATGGTTTACTCCTGCGCGGTGTGGCCCGAAGACGCCGACGAAGGACAGGGCGCGGGTTCGGGCGCCAGGTTGGTGGAGGGGCTCGATGCCGCGCAGGAAGCGAAGCTGGACCTGGTTTGCCGCAAGCTCGGGCTCAAGCCGGGGATGCGTGTGCTGGACGTGGGCTGCGGCTGGGGCAGCTTCGCCCTCCACGCGGCAGGAAAGTACGGGGCCACGGTGGTGGGTGTGACGCTCTCCTCCGAGCAGGCGAACCTTGCACGCAAGCGGGCAGCCGAAGCGGGGCTCACCGAAAAGGTGGACATCCGGGTGCAGGATTACCGGGACGTCACGGATGGGCCCTTCGATGCCATCAGTTCCATCGGGATGTCCGAGCATGTGGGGCGGGAGCAGACCCCAGGATATGCTTCGGCCTTGTTCGCGCTGCTCCGCCCGGGCGGCCGCCTGCTCAACCATGCCATCTCCTGGAATGCCGGGCCCACCAGTCCTGATCCGGATTCGTTCATCCCCCGGTATGTCTTTCCGGACGGCGAGATGATCAGCCTGGGCGAGATGGTCACGGCGCTGGAAGGGGCCGGCTTCGAGATCCTTGACGTCGAGGCGCTGAGGCGGCACTATGCGCTCACTTTGCGTGCTTGGGTCAAACGGCTGGAGGACAGCTGGAAGCAGGCCGCCAAACTGTCCGGGCTGGGCCGTGCACGTGTGTGGCGGCTGTACATGGCATCCAGTGCCATCGGTTTTGAAAACGGCCTGACGGGTGTCAACCAGGTTCTGGTCCAGCGCCCGGGCGGGGAAGAGCCTCCTCTGCGCCGTACCGCCTGGCTCTGACGGGAGCCCCACTGGCTTAAACAGAAGAGGAACCATCCTGGTGGATGGTTCCTCTTCTGTTCTCCTGACAGAGAAGTCTGGTGGAGCTGAGGGGACTCGAACCCCTGACCCCCTGCATGCCATGCAGGTGCGCTACCAGCTGCGCCACAGCCCCGAACTTTCGCTGTTCCGGGCGATTCCCCCGGAGCAACCTGATCAGCTTAATGCACTTTTGCCCGATGCGCCAATCGGGGGAATGTGAAGCCTTTTGGCGGATATTTGAAGCGTACGCCTCCGGCGGGCTGAGTCCCAGCGGCGTCAGCGGGGGTTACACCGGAGCCAGCGGGGCAAACAAAAAATCCGCCGGAATCAAATGATTCCGGCGGATTATCCGGTGGAGCTGAGGGGACTCGAACCCCTGACCCCCTGCATGCCATGCAGGTGCGCTACCAGCTGCGCCACAGCCCCGAATTATTGCTGCTCCCAAGAGCTTTCTTCCGGGCTTCCCCGAAGCAACTCAAATATCTTAGAACAGCAATTCCGAAAATTCCAAATCGGGAATATTCGGTGTGTTTCCGCGGATCTACTCGGTCTCGGAGGCGGCCGTGGCCTTGGCCGAGGCGTCGTCACCCAGCTGGAGGTCCACCACGGGGCAGTCCTTCCAGAGGCGTTCCAGGGCGTAAAACACGCGGTCTTCTTCATGCTGGACGTGGATGACCAGGTCCGAGTAGTCCAGCAGGACCCAGCGGCCACCGGAGCGGCCTTCGCGGCGCACCGGACGCAGGTCCTGCTTGGCCAGCTCCTCCTCAATGCCGTCCACAATTGCATTGACCTGGCGTTCGCTTGGCGCGGATGCGATGAGGAAGACGTCGGCCAGCGCCAGGCGCTCACTGACGTCCAAGGCAACGATGTCCTGGGCGATCTTGTCCGCGGCGGCCTTGGCGGCAGTGCGGGCTATGGTGATGGATGAATCTGATGCAGTCACGGGACTCCTTGTTAATTTAAAAAGTATTGGTGCTGACCGGTCAGCTGGACATGCCGCTGATGATCAGGAAAATGCCTGAGATGAGCGCCACGAGGCCGAACAGCAGGATGCAGAGCTGCAGGATCCGGTTCCGCTTGGCCCGAGCAAGCCCGGCGGTGGCCGCATCCAAAGGATCGAGTCCGTAGGCCGAGCTGGCCGGAACCCTGGGCAGATCCTCCACCAGGCCCCCTGACGGGTTCTCGGGAAAGACCACCGGTTTGGGGCGGGTGGCTGCCCTGGCAGCAGCTTCCGCCCGGGCGATAACCTGCGAACGGCCCGATGCGGCGTCTGCCGCGGCAGCGTTCGGGCGGCTGGCGGGGCGCCGCTTGCCGGCACCTCCCGGCTGGGCCTTAATTCCCGGCTGGGCTTTTGTATCGGGCTGGACCTTTGAACCCGGCCGTGTGGTGACGGGGACATGGGAGGTTGCCGGCGGTTTCATGACCGGGCGGTCGACGCCCGGCACCTGCACAAACTCCAACGGGGTCACCATGGCCAGGTTGTTGGCCGTCGAAGGCGCGGGCCGGTCCTTGGTTCCGGGTTCCCTGCCGGGTGCCGCAGGTGTTCCTGCCTGTTCGGCCAGCTTCTGCTTGGCCAGGGCCCTGCGGTTCATGACGGCGGCACGTTCGGCCAAGGCAATCTGTTCCGCCAGGATGTCCGGATCGACCGCTTCCGGATCGAGGGAAGCGATGTGCTCCATCTTGGCGATTTGGTTCTTTGCCTGCTCGGCGATGAGTGCCCGCGCCTGCAATGCCTGTTCAACAGTCATCCCGTCGGGGACCCCGGAACGGGACCCGGATGTGGCATTGGCTGTAGCGGCGGTGCTCTTGGCGGTGGGACCGGCAGTTTTCGCGGCCGGCTTCTTTTCCGCTGCCGCGGGAGTGGACTGCGAGGATCCGGTGGCCAAGGGTCCGGCAGCCGGACCGTTTTGTGCCGTACCGGCCTGTACCGATGTACCGGCCTGCGCCGATGAACCAGCCTGGACTGAGGGACCGCCTGCGGGCGGCACGATGGGGTTGGCCGCGGTCAGCGCCTGTTCCTTGAGCTGCTGAAGCCTGAGCTGGCGCCGGGTAGGGGCACCGCCGGTGGCGAGCTGGCCTTCTTTTTCTTCCAGCTCCTTGATGGTGCGCAGTGCTGCACGGTCCCGCGCGCGGATCTGTGACGACCGCTGGGTGTGGGTCTGCTCCGGGGAGGGACTGGAGCCGCGGCCCGGCTGCCCGGCGGCCGGTTGGCCTGCCGCGCCAGGGGTGGCAGGCTGCTTTGCGGCCGGCTGCGGTGCGCCCGCCTGCGGTTGTGGGGCCTGCGGTTGTGGGGCCTCCGGTTTATGGGCAGGGGGAAGCTGGTCCGTGCCTGTGGACACGGACGCCTGCTGGGCATCCCTGGCCTTCCGGAGTTCCCGGCGGCTGCGGATGGGGGGCTGTTCCTGACTCATTGAGAACTCATTCAGTACTGGCTGGTTCACGTGCTTCGGAAGTAAACTCATTCCCGCTCGCCGGCGCATGGGCATAGAGACCGTACTTGGCGATGTACTGGACCACGCCGTCCGGCACCAGATACCAGACGGGGTTGTTCGCTGCAACGCGGGTCCGGCAATCCGTTGACGAGATCGCCATGGCCGGAACCTCGAGGAGGCTGACGTCGTCCCGTCCCATGCCGTCCAGGACATGGCCGGGCCGCGTCACACCCACGAAATGGGCCAGCGACCACAGTTCATCGATGTCCTTCCACGACAGGATCTGCGCCAGCGCGTCAGCCCCCGTGATAAAGAACAGGTCGGCGTCCGGGCGCTGCGCCCGCAGGTCACGCAACGTGTCAATGGTGTACGTGGGGCCGGGCCGTTCGATGTCCACCCGGCTCACGGTGAACCGCGGATTGGAGGCGGTGGCGATGACGGTCATAAGGTACCGGTGCTCGGGCTCGCTGACCTGTTTGTGGGACTTCTGCCACGGCTGGCCGGTTGGGACGAAAACCACTTCGTCCAAATCAAACTCGGCAGCCACTTCACTGGCTGCGACCAGGTGGCCGTGATGGATGGGATCAAACGTCCCACCCATCACGCCCAGCCGAAGCCTGCCGTTGGCACCACTGTGGTGCAGAACGCGGGAAATGTTAGTGGCCCTGCCCGTGATCGTGCTTGTTGGGGTGCTGGCGGTGCGGGTCCGCGTGCTCCTCAGTGGCAGCGTGGCGGTTGCCCAGGTTGGAGTAGGACAGGGTGACGAACATCAGCACCAGCAGGATGGCGAAAATGACGATGCCGAAGACCCACGGCTCAGCCCACAGCGGCGCGAGTTCGTGTTCTTCGCCTTCGGCGATGGTCGTGGCGATCTGCTGGAACAGCATTTTCTCCCCTAGGGTTCAAAGGTTTATGGCAGCGGAAGTTCCCGCTGCTTTCTGGCGTTCGGTCTATGTTACCGCGTTGCTACCCGCGGACCTGGCCCTCGCCCTGCACGATCCACTTGGTGGTGGTGAGTTCGGTCAGCCCCATGGGGCCGCGGGCGTGCAGCTTCTGCGTGGAAATGCCCACCTCGGCACCCAGGCCCAGTTCGCCGCCGTCGGTAAAGCGGGTCGATGCATTGACGATGACAGCCGCGGAATCCACTTCCGCGATGAACCGTTCGGCGTTGGAGAGGTCGTTGGTGAGGATGGCCTCGGTGTGGCCGGTGGACCAGGTGCGGATGTGCTGAACCGCTTCATCCAGGCTGTCCACCATGGCCACGGCCAGGTCAAGGTTCATGTACTCGGTGCCCCAGTCCTCGTCGGTGGCCGGTTCCGCCTCAATGGATGCGGGCAGGGCGGCGCGGATGCGGTCATCGGCGTGCAGCCGGACGCCGGCCTTGCTCAGGGCTGCGGCAACGGCCGGCAGGACAGTGGATCCGGAGTGGACCAGAAGGGTCTCCACCGTGTTGCAGACACTGGGCCGCTGGGTCTTGGCGTTGAGCAGGATCTCAACGGCCATCTCCTCATTCGCCGATTCGTCGATGAAGATATGGACGTTGCCCTCCCCCGTCTCGATGACGGGCACGGCGGAATTGGTGACCACTGTCTGGATGAGGTCGCGGCCGCCGCGGGGAATCAGCACATCAACCCTGCCGCGGGCGCGCATGAGCACATTCGCGCCGGCCCTGCCGTACTGGTCCACGGTCTGCACGGCGTCGGCAGGCAGTCCCACGGACTCCAGCGCTTCGCGCAACACCCGGACAAGTACTTCGTTCGTGGCCTCAGCCGCGCTGCCGCCGCGCAGGATCACGGCATTGCCGCTCTTGAGTGCCAGCCCGGCGATGTCCACCGTGACGTTGGGGCGCGCTTCGTAGATGGCGGCCACCACGCCCATGGGAACGTTGACCTGGCGCAGGCGCAGGCCATTGGGGAGGGTCTGGCCGCGGACCACGTTGCCCACGGGGTCGGGCAGGTTGGCAAGGTTTTCCAACGCAGCCACCAGCCCGGCGATGCGGGCCTCCGTGAGCGTGAGCCTGTCCAGCATGGCGGCGGAGGTTCCGTTGGCTTTTCCGGCAGCTACGTCCTTGGCGTTGGCAGCAAGGATGGCCTGCGTGTTCTCCTGCAGGGCATCTCCCACGGCGCGCAGGGCGCGGTCCTTCCAGGACCGGTTGGCCATGGCGATCCGGCGGGCAGCCTGGCGGGAACGGTCGGCGATGGCGTGGACTGCGGTTTCGACGTCGGCATCGGACAGCGGGACGTCAGCTGATACCGGCACTGCTGCGGGGGCTGGCTGCTGCGCCTCGGGCGCGGCAGCAGTGTCTCCGGAGGTGTGAGCAGTTGTGTGGATCAGGGCCTCAGTCATGTTTCAAGTTTAGGCGAGGGTGGAGCTCAGACCAGCACCAGGTCATCAACATGAACAACTTCACGGTCATAACCGCTGCCGAGTTCCTCGCCAAGGTCCCGGGTGGACCGGCCCAGCATGCGGGGCAGCTCCTCCGAGGAGTAGTTCACGAGGCCGCGGGCAATTACGGTGCCGTCGGAACTGACGATCTCGACGGCGTCGCCCGCCTCGAAGTCGCCGTGCACGGCGGAGATGCCTGCCGGCAGCAAGGACGTCCGGTGGTGCCGCACGGCCTTAACCGCACCATCGTCGAGGACCAGGCGGCCCTGGACCGAGGCGACATGCGCCAGCCAGAGGAGGCGGACGGGCTTCCGGGCCCCGTTGACGGCGAACCAGGTGCCCACGTCCTCGCCGTTGAGTGCAGCTGCCGCGTTGGGCGTGGAGGTGACGACGGCATGGATGCCCGAGCCTGCGGCCATGGTGGCGGCTTCGACCTTCGTGAGCATTCCGCCGGTGCCGACGCCCGCCTTGCCGGTTTTTCCGATGGACACGCCCTCCAGGTCGTGGGCGCCCTCAACCAGGGGGATCCGTTTCGCGCCCTGGGAAGGCGGACCGTCGTAGAGGGAGTCGACGTCGGACAGCAGCACCAGCGCATCGGCCCGCACCAGGTGGGCCACCAGTGCCGCGAGCCGGTCATTGTCGCCAAAACGGATCTCGTGCGTGGCTACCGTATCGTTTTCGTTCACGACGGGGACGACGCCGAGGTTCAGCAGCCGGTCCAGGGCACGGAAGGCGTTGGTGTGCTGGCTGCGCCGCATCAGGTCCTCGGCCGTGAGGAGCACCTGGCTGACCGTCACGCCGTGGGCGCCGAAGGCGTGGGTGTAGCGCGCCATCAGCAGGCCCTGCCCCACACTGGCCGCCGCCTGCTGGGTGGCCAGGTCGCGGGGCCGCTTGGCCAGGCCCAAAGGTGCCAGGCCCGCGGCGATGGCGCCGGAGGAGACCAGGATGATCTCCGTTCCGGTGTTGCGCTTGGCCGCCAGGGCGTCCGCCAGGGCGGTCAGGGATTCCTCCGAGATGCCGCCCTTGATGCTGGTCAGTGACGATGAGCCCACCTTCACCACGATCCGGCGCGCGTTGGCGAGCACACTCCGGTCCACGGACCGCAGGGTGGGATCCGTGGCGACCGCCCTAGAGGTCATCGTCCGCTTCCAGTCCGCTCTCCTTCAGGGGCTTGGCCACACGCCGTCCGCTGACGGACTCGGTCCAGATGCCGGCCTTCCGCTCTGCCTCGAGTTCGGCGCGGGCTGCTGCCTTGGCGTCCCGGCGCTCCTGCTGTTCTTCGCGCTTCTGGCTGCGGGTGGGCCGGTCGCCGATATCGGCGAAACGGACATCGGTTCCGCGGGGTGACGCCAGCAGTTCGGCGCCGGCCATCATGGTGGGCTCCCAGTCGAAGACGACGCCGTCGTCCTCGCCGATCACCACGGTGTCGCCGGGCTTTGCGCCCTGCTTGAACAGTTCGGTCTCCACGCCGAGCTTGGCCAGCCGGTCGGCCAGGTAGCCGATGGCTTCCTCATTGGTGAAGTCGGTCTGCTTGACCCAGCGCACGGGCTTTTCGCCGAGGACGCGGAACAGCGGCTCGAGGCCCTTTTCCTCACGGCGGATACGGAACCCGGACTCGTTGACGGCGCGGGGCCGCAGAACGGCCGGCTGCACCTTGGGCGGGGCGGCCGCCACGGCGTCGCGGGCTGCCTGGACGATCTCGGCCATGGCGAACCCCAGCTGGCGCAGGCCTTCGTGGCTGGTGGCGGACACTTCGAAGACGCGGTAGCCGCGGGATTCCAGTTCAGGACGGACGAAGTCGGCCATGTCCTTGCCGTCAGGCAGGTCCACTTTGTTCAGCGCCACCAGGCGGGGGCGGTGGTTCAGGGGGACCACTTCGCCGTCCTGGCCTGCGTAGCTCATATCCACGGCGTACTTTTCCAGCTCGGCCTCAATGATGGCCAGGTCCGAAAGCGGGTCGCGGTCCGATTCCAGGGTTCCGCAGTCCAGGACGTGGACCAGCGCGGCGCAGCGCTCCACGTGGCGCAGGAAGTGGTGGCCCAGGCCCTTGCCCTCGCTGGCACCCTCGATCAGTCCGGGGACGTCGGCGATGGTGAAGCGGACATCGCCCGCCTGGACAACGCCCAGGTTGGGAATGAGCGTGGTGAACGGGTAGTCCGCGATCTTGGGCCGGGCAGCCGACATCGCGGCGATGAGGCTTGACTTGCCGGCGGACGGGAAGCCCACCAGGGCGATGTCGGCAATGGACTTCAGTTCCAGGACAATGTCGCTGGATTCGCCTTCGATGCCCAGCAGGGCGAAGCCGGGGGCGCGGCGCTTCTGGGAGGACAGGGCAGCGTTGCCGAGTCCGCCGATCCCGCCGGCAGCGGCGACGTATTCGGCGCCTTCGCCGACGAGGTCCGCCAGGACCGTTCCGTCCTTGGACTTGACCACGGTGCCGTCGGGCACGGGCAGGATGAGGGTCTCACCGTTCTTCCCGCCGCGCCAGTCACCCATACCGGGGCCGCCGTTGGTGGCGTGCCGGTGGGGGGCGTGGTGGTAGTCAAGAAGGGTGGTGGTCTGGTGGTCCACGCGCAGGATGACGTCGCCGCCATTGCCGCCGTTGCCGCCGTCGGGACCGCCCAGGGGCTTGAACTTCTCGCGGTGGACGGAGACGCACCCGTGGCCGCCGCTACCGCCGGATACGTGCAGTACTACCCGGTCTACAAAGCTGGCCACGTGGATCTCCTCAGTGCTGTTTTTCGAGACGCCCCAAGGCGCCAAATCGATTGTAATGCGGTTAAAAGAACAGTGGAGGGGGACCCCAAGCCCCCTCCCCCGCCTGTAAAGCTCTTTT
>NZ_JBNHIE010000016.1:0-50343 GCF_059093025.1 Arthrobacter sp. 210 2 | reverse complement strand
CCGGGCCCGGAAAGTCCGGGCCCGGCCGCTGTGCGTGAGCGGGCTGGTGCCCGCTCCTGGTCAGCTGGTGGCTGCCCAGCCGCAGCCCCAGGGCTGCAGGCCGCGCTGTGCGTAGACGCGGTTGGCGATGTCGATCTGCTGGGCTTTCGTCGCAAGGCTGGCGTTCGGCGCATAGGCTCCGCCGCCGGATCCAATCCAGGTCTGGATATCGAACTGCAGGCCGCCGTAGTAGCCGTTGCCGGTGTTGATGCTCCAGTTTCCGCCGGATTCGCACTGGGCAATCTTGTCCCACATGGCTTCGTTCATGATGGCGGGGGCTGCTGCGCCGGTGTTGGTGCCGGCCGCGGGGGCCGGAGCTGCCTGGGCCACCGGCTTCGGCTTGGTGCCGACCGTAATCTTCTCAGCAACAGGCTGGACGGATACCGTCTCCGAAACCAGGGTGCGCGACGCTTCGCGGCCATCCACCAGAACCAGTTTGTAGGTCTTTTCGATCTTTCCGGCAGAACCTGCCTGGGTGACTTCCTGTTCGCCCTTCAGAAGCTCGGCGCTCTCCGTGGTGACCTTTTCGAAAGGAACCTCGTCGGTGGTCACGGCGGTCTGGGCGTTATCCACGCGGGAGACCTTGATCACCATGTTGTTGACCACGTGGGCGTTGGCGGGCTGGGAAGTGCGGTCGTTGGCGCCCAGGGTCAGGCCGGCGTCTTCGAGTACCTTGCCGACCGTGGCTGCGGTGGTGGTGGCGGTATCCACCTTGCCGTCGGCGACGATGCTGACGGTCTTGGGAGTGGAGATCGAGACGAAGGATCCCGCGACGGCGAGCTGCGCATCCTTGGGAACCGAAACGGACGATGCGCTGGCAACGCCAAGCTCGGTCACCAGGCCTGCCACGTCCTGGGCGTTGGTGTTGACGGTCTTCTCTGCCCCGTCGAGGCTCACCTTGACCTCTTTGGCCTGGTTGACGTTGATGACGGTGCCGTTCCGGACCGAGGCGTCGATGGCCGGGGAGACCCGGTCGGTGGGCTTGAGCTCAAGGTTGGCACTCTTGACCACCTGGCCCACGGTACCGCCGAAGGTCTGCACGGATGTGACTTTGCCGTCGACGTTGAGCGTGACGGTTTTGTTATTGCCGACGAAGGCTACGAGCCCCACCACCAGCGCGCAGAGCACCAGCAACTGGGCGCCAACTTTGATAAAGCTGAACTTGCCGTCCGTTGTGAAGAACTTGACCACGATTGCCCATAACTTTAGGTCCATCCGGGCACGGGGATCGCGCAATAAAATGCCCGGCACCGCCTTGCATGAGGCAGTCCGGGCACCGTTGCGCCGCCACACTTCGCGCAACGGTCAGGCCGGAACAAGGTCCGGCACATCGTGCTGCAGAAAGAAGTGAATTACCCGCTGGCCTTCCCCGACCCCGGCTAATAGTTCTTCACTGTAACCGTAGCGTTATAAAGGGACCAACAATTTTGCATACCAGGTATTCCTTGGGGTGAGCAACAAAGCTGTTTCGTTACACCCAGGATCCGTACGCCCGCACGGTATTTTCGCTGATACCGGCGCACAGCGAGGCCAGGTCGGTATTTGTCAATTCAGCCATGGCACGCACCGTGTAGGGCACCATGTAGCTCGCGTTCGGCCGGCCCCGGTGCGGGTGGGGTGTGAGGAAGGGAGCATCGGTTTCCACCAGGACCAACGCAGGATCGGCGACGGCCAGCGCGGCACGCAGGTTTGTGGCGTTCCGGAAGGTGAGTGTTCCCGCGAAGGACATCCACCAGCCCTCCTGGTTGCAGACTGCGGCCAGCTCCTCATCACCCGAGAAGCAGTGGAACACGACCCGCTCCGGTGCGCCTTCCTCCCGCAGGACCTGCACCACGTCACTGTGCGCGTCACGGTCGTGGATCTGCAGTGTGAGGCCCAGGCGCTTGGCAATGTCGATATGGCGGCGGAAGGAGTATTTCTGGTGGACCAGGCCTTCGCCTTCGGTACGGAAGAAGTCCAGGCCGGTCTCCCCGATGGCCCTGATGCGCGGGTGGGCTGCCAGCTGCTCGATTTCAGCGAGCGCCTCTTCCAGCCCGCCGCGGGCCGCGTAGCGGGGGGCGTCGTTGGGGTGCAGGGCAACAGCCCCGAGGAGCCGTTCGTCCTGGTCCACCGCCTGCACGGTGAAACGGGAGGACTCGAGGTCGCAGCCCACCTGCACCGCACCCTGGACACCCACCGCGGCGGCTGCATCCAGGGCGGCCTTAATGCCCACGGGCGCCTTCCCGTCGGGAAAATCGAGGTGGGTGTGGTTGTCCATGACCGGCACCGGCAGGGGTTCCGGGGCGGGCGGGAACTCGCGCTTCCTGCCGTTCTCAGGATCGGGTGCGTCCCCGGCAACGGGGCTGCGGTAAGCGTCGGGGATCAGCGTGTTGCACATCCCTCCAGCCTAACTGCGGAGGTTGGCCCCATTTTTGCCGGAACTCTCTGTCAGCTGCGGCAGTTGTGTTAGTAGTCTGGTACGGACAGATGCGAACGCCCACCGACGGGCGAAGGCAGGCTTACTTGTCCCGTCCAGGCGAGACCCCGGGCTGAAAGGTTGCCGATGGAATCCCACCGACGTACTGCCAACGATGTGAGCGCTGCTACTGGCAACCTGGCCGGCGTCCCGGACCCCGTCAGCCGCCTGAACGGGCACCGTCCGGCGGCGATGGACGGTGAGTCTTTCCACGCAGCAAGCCAGCGCATCCTGACAACGGTGAACACGGTAATCGATGGGAAATCGGATGCTGCAAAGCTGGCACTGACTGTCCTGCTGGCGCAGGGCCACCTGCTGCTCGAGGACGTACCCGGCGTCGGGAAGACCCTCCTGGCCAAGACGCTGGCCCGGACCATCGACTGCACCGTCAACCGCATCCAGTTCACCCCTGACCTGCTGCCCTCCGACGTCACCGGGGTGTCCATCTACAACCAGGCGTCAAGGCTGTTCGAGTTCCGGCCCGGCGCGGTTTTCGCGAACATCGTCATCGGCGACGAAATCAACCGCGCGTCCGCCAAAACCCAGTCCGCCCTCCTCGAGTGCATGGAGGAGCACCAGGTCACCGTGGACGGCAACTCCTACCGGCTCGACGAGCCGTTCATGGTGGTTGCCACCCAGAATCCCATTGAGATGGAAGGAACCTATCCTCTGCCGGAGGCGCAGCGGGACCGGTTCATGGCACGGATCTCCATGGGCTACCCGGACAAGGACGCCGAGATCGAGATGCTCGAAACACATCAGGCCACCTCTCCGCTGGCCAAGGTCGCCGCTGTGGTTACCACGGCCGACGTGGCCGCCATGATCGCCAGCGTCCAGCAGGTCTATGTTTCGCAGGCGGTCAAGGAGTACACGGTTTCGGTGGGCAGGGCCACCCGGGAAAGCCCCCTCCTCCGGCTGGGCGCGAGCCCCCGTTCCATGCTGCAGCTGTTGCGCGCGGCGAAGGCCACTGCCGCCCTTGACGGCCGGGACTTCGTTTTGCCCGATGACGTGCTCCAGGTGGCAGAGGCCGTCCTGGCGCACCGCATCATCCTGGACCGGAAGGCGGCCGGAGCGGGCGAGACTCCGCACACCGTCCTGCGGGGCATCCTGTCGCGCCTGCCCGTTCCGCACACGCCGGCCGAGCCCGCCCGGCAGCCCAGGACCACCGGCAGGAGCCCTGCCCCGGTGGCCGGCGTGGGCAGGAACCACTAGGCGGACCCATGGCGCTGCTCGACAGACTGCCACGGCACCTCTTCACCCAGCGCGGCTGGGGAATGCTGGGGGCCGGCGCTGCCGCCCTCGCGGCCGCCCACGTCATGGGGCGGCGGGATCTCCTGACGCTCAGTGTCCTGTTGCTGGTCCTCCCCGTGGTTTCGCTGGCCGGCATCCGCCTGGTGAAGCCCCGCTTCCGCGTGTACCGCGAGTTCAATCCGTCCCCGGTGGAGACGTCTTCCCCCACCACCGTGCGGCTGGCGGTGGCCCGGACGGGAACCGCAAGCGGCCGGGCGACCATGGAGGAACGGCTGCCGCCCCGCTTCGGCGAGTCTCCCGTGTTCCGGTTCCCCTCCCGCTCAGCCACCGGCGGAACAAGCCGCTACGAATACCACCTGCGATCCGCCCAGCGTGGCCAGTTCAGGATCGGCCCTGTCACGGCCGAGTTCACGGACCCGTTCGGGCTCTCACTGCACCGCCAGGCCATTGACGACGGCGACACGCTCACGGTGACGCCTGCCGCCGTCGTCCTTCCCCTGACAGGGCTCGCCGGAGCCCGGGGAAACGACGGCGTTACCGCCACCAGAATCCGCGCAAACCCCAGCGACGACGACGTGATGACCCGTGAATACCGCCACGGCGACCCCATGCGCCGCGTCCACTGGGCAGCCACCGCCCGCCACGGTGCCCTGATGGTCCGCCAGGAGGAATCCGTCACGACGCCCGAGGCAACGATCGTCCTGGACCACCGCTTCATGGCCTTCTCCGGCGGGTCGCCGCCCACTTTGGCGGGACTGACCGCGCAGGACGGCCATTCCATGGTCACCAGCGAAACCTTTGAATGGTCTGTAGTAGCGGCCATGTCCATCAGCGCCCACCTTGCAGAACGCAACTACGGCCTGCGCCTGCTGGACACGCGCGGGGAACCGGCCTTCCTTCATTCGCCCTCGTCACCGGATCCCGAGGCCGAGGAGTACAGCGGGGCCTCCGGACTCCAGTCCATTGCCGAGAGCCTCGCGGCCATCCAGCTCACCGGGCCACATCATCAGCGGCGCGATGCCAGGCTTCGGGAAATCGTGGGGCGCGAAGCACCTGGTCCAGAGCTTTTTGGCTCCCGGCACACCAGCAGCCAGGACGCCGGGCCCCCTTCCTTTGACGACCAACTGATGGACAAGCTGTCCGCGCACCGCATGCGCGGCCCCCTGATTGCCGTGCTCGGGAGGATTTCTCCGGAGGAGGCGCTGGCCCTGGCCCCTGCCGCCGGCTACGGAACCAACGCCTTTGCCATCGTTGTTGTGGAGAAGCCCGCCGAGTACTCCGTTGTCCTCGAGGCCCTCCGGCAGGGTGGCTGGCGGGCGGTGGCCGTTCCGCCGTCGGTCCCGGTGACCGCCGCCTGGGGCCAGTTTGACCAGGACGTTGAATTGCCGGCGCCAACAGCGGAAGTCCGGCGCGGAGCGGGAGTGGCGCGATGACCATGGCCCCGGCCCGGACCCCCGGCACCGGCAAACAGCCTGCTTCCCCGGCGGGAACATCCGCGGGGCGGCCAAGGGTTGGCGCCTTTCCGTGGGCCATGGCCGCCTCCATTGCCGTCGCAGTCTGCGGTGCCGCCCTGTCCCTGAACGGGGTGCTGAGGGGCTGGGCCTGGTACTGGCCGGTGCTCACCACAGTGCTGGTGGTAAGTTTCACCCTCGCCGCGCTGCGCGCCGTCCGGGCCCAACCACTGCTGGTGACCGCAGGCGGCTTCCTGTCCCTGGGCGCCATCCTCACCCTTACGTTCTTCCGCGGATCCAGCCTCCTGGGGCTGATCCCCACCGGCGCCACCTTCACCGAACTGCAGCGGCTGGTCCGCCGTGCCAGCGAAACCGTGCTGGCCGAAACCGCACCCGTGGCACCCAACGTGGGGATCGTGATGGTGATCTGCGCGGTGTTGGGTTTGGCGGTCATCCTGGTGGACGCGCTGGCAGTACCCCTCGGCATGCCGGCAGCCACCGGTGTGGGCCTGCTGGCCATCCTGGTGGTGCCGGCCATGATCAAGCCGCAGAGCGTGGGCTTCTTTGGTTTTACCGTCGCTGTCGCCGGGTACCTGATGATCCTTGCCTGCAGCCAGTGGTTCGCACCGGATGCCCGCACCCAGGCGGACTCGGCGCGGAACCCGGGGCAGGTCCGGCGGGCGGTGTTGACGGGGTCCGCTGCGCTTGCTGCCACCCTGCTGGTTCCGCTGGCCATCCCGGGATTCGACCAGGGCACCTTCCCGCAGGGTTCCCGGCTTAACCCTTGGGGCACCTCCACGGGCCTGAACCCGATGATTACCCTCGGGAACAGCCTGCGGACGCCGGACGGAAGCGGGCGGATCACGTACGCCACCAATGCCTCCGTCCCGCTGTACCTGCGGTCTGTCACCGTGGACCACTTCGACGGCGAATCCTGGGGCCCGGACGACCGGAACGCATCGCGGCTTCCCCTGGGCGGACGGATCGATCCCGGCTATGCAGTCCTGGCCGACGAACAGCTGCAGCAGGTGACCGCGATCGATACCGGGACCTTCACCAGCCCCTACCTGCCTGTGCCCTACGCCCCCGAAACGGTGCGCGGGCTGGACGGACGCTGGACCTGGGATCCCGCCACCTTGAGCATCAAGGGGACAGACGTCAGCTCCCGGCGGCAGGAGTACGTTGTAACGTCCTCAGTGCCCAAACTGTCGGCAGGGCTGCTGGCCCAATCATCCAGCGGGGTGCGGGACATCCCCGATGATTTCACCAGGGTCCCCGGCAACGTTCCGGAGATTGTCAGGACCACGGCCGGAACGGTGGCCGGGTCCGCCAGCTCACCTTACGAAAAAGCGATGGCCATCCAGCGGTACCTCCGGTCGGCGGAGTTCACCTACTCGCTGCAGTCACCGGTGCAAAACGGCTACGACGGGAACGGGCTCTCCGTCCTGGCCGACTTCCTGGACCAAAAGAGCGGCTACTGCATCCACTACGCGTCGGCAATGGCGGTCATGGCACGGCTGGAAGGGATCCCCAGCCGCATCGCCGTGGGTTATGCCCCGGGACGGCTGACAGGTGCCACGGTGACGGTGGCAGGCCAGGGTACGCTGCCCGAGTTCGAGGTGGACGCCCGCGATGCCCATGCGTGGCCGGAGCTGTACTTCCAGGGCCTGGGCTGGGTGCCTTTCGAGCCCACACCCTCCCGCGGCGTCGTCCCCGAATATGCCACGGAGTCGTCCGCCCCGACTGCCCCCGGGTCGCTTGACAACAATGACGACCTGATTCCCGACGCCACTCCGGCCCCCGCCCCGGCCCCCAGCGCCACGCCGCTTCCGGCCCCGGGGACAGGCGGCGGCAGCGACGATGGCCTGCAGCTCCTGCCATGGCTGTTCGGGGCCGGCGGAGTCCTGGGCGTTGCACTCCTGGCCGCCTCGCCGCATCTGGTCCGGACCGCCATCCGTGCCCGGCGCCTCCGCCCGAGGGATCCCGGGGACGCCGTCCCCCTGGCCTGGACTGAAATGCTGGACCTGGGCACCGACTACGGCGTAGCCCCGGGCTCCAGCGAGACCCCGCGGGCCTATTCCACGCGGCTGCGTGGGCATCTGGGGGAACCCGGCGGGATGGACGAGGCGGCCCACCGCGCCGCGGTTGCACTCACCGCAGGCTTCGAGCGGAACAGGTTCGGCCCGCCCCCGCCGTCAGCCGGCGGACAGGATGCGGACGACGGCGGACGGACCGGGACAGGCGCAAAAGGCGGCGCCGCGTCCGGGCAGCTGGCTGCCTTGGAGCTTGCGTTGCGCGCCAATGCCACCTTGCCGCAGAGGCTTCGGGCCGCGTGGCTTCCACCGTCCGTGATGGGACGGCTGGGGCGGATCATTGGCGCCCCCTTCAGGGCCGCCGGCCGGGCGTTGGCTGTAACGGCAAAAGCCGCCGCACGCTCCTGGCCCGTGCGTTCACGGTAGGGCGGGCGGCGGCTCCAGTTGGTGCCGTCCGGGGATTACCCGGCGTAGGGATCGGCGATGCCGATGTACTGGGTGTACAGGTATTCCTCGATGCCTTCGAGGCCGCCTTCGCGTCCCAGGCCGGACTGCTTGACGCCGCCAAAGGGTGCGGCGGCGTTGGAGATGACGCCGGCGTTCAGGCCGAGCATGCCGGTTTCGAGCTTTTCGCCCATCCGGATGCCACGGTTGAGGTCCTTCGTGAAGACGTAGGCCACCAGCCCGTATTCTGTGTTGTTGGCCAGGCGCACGGCGTCGTCCTCGCTGCTGAAGGTGATGATCGGTGCCACCGGCCCGAAGATCTCC
Organism: Arthrobacter sp. 210 2; assembly: GCF_059093025.1. Taxonomy (NCBI): domain Bacteria; kingdom Bacillati; phylum Actinomycetota; class Actinomycetes; order Micrococcales; family Micrococcaceae; genus Arthrobacter; species Arthrobacter sp. 210 2. The sequence continues at coordinate 42,346 of NZ_JBNHIE010000016.1, read as the reverse complement.
TCGGACAGGATGCGGGTGCCTTCGGTAACGCCCGAGAGGATGGTGGGCTGGTAGAAGTAGCCCGGGCCCTCCACCGGTCCGCCGCCCAGGACGGCCTTCGCGCCGGAGGCAACGGCGTCGGAGACCAGCTCATGGACCTTGTCCCGGCTCTTGGCGTCGATCAGCGGGCCCACCTTGGACTCCGGCTCGGTGCCCCGGGCGGTGGTCATCTCCTTCATCTTCGCGGCGAACTTCTCCGCGAACTCGGCTGCCACGGATTCGTGGACGATGAAGCGGTTGGCCGCGGTGCAGGCCTCGCCCATGTTCCGCAGCTTCGCGAGCATGGCGCCGGCGACGGCGGCATCCAGGTCGGCGTCCTCGAAGACGACGAAGGGGGCGTTGCCGCCCAGTTCCATGGAAGTGCGCAGCACGGTCTCGGACGCGTCAGCCAGCAGGCGGCGGCCCACCTCTGTGGAACCGGTGAAGGACAGCTTCCGGAGCCGGGCGTCCTTGATCAGCGGGCCCGTTGTGGCGCCGGCGGTGGAGGTGGGGATGACGTTCAGGACACCGGCGGGCAGGCCGGCCTCCTGCATCACGGCGGCGAACAGCTGGGAGGTCAGCGGGGTGAGGTTCGCTGACTTCAGGACCATGGTGCAGCCGGCCGCGACGGCCGGGGCGATCTTGCGGGTGGCCATGGCCAGCGGGAAGTTCCACGGGGTGATCAGCAGGCAGGGGCCAACGGGCTTCTTGGTGACCAGGAGCCGGGACTTGCCGTCCGGGGACACCGAGTAGCGGCCAAAAGCACGGACGGCTTCCTCGGAGAACCAGCGCAGGAATTCGGCACCATAGGTCACCTCACCGCGGGCTTCGGCGAGCGGCTTGCCCATTTCCATGGTCATCAGGAGTGCGAAGTCCTCGGCGCGTTCGGTCACCAGGTCAAAAGCCCGGCGCAGGATTTCGCCGCGTTCACGCGGCGGGACCTTCGCCCAGGACTCCTGCGCGGCAGCGGCGGCGTCCAGCGCCGCGGCGCCATCCTCGGCGCCGGCGTCGGCAATGCTGAGCAGGACGTTCCCGGTGGCGGGATCCTCGACGTCGAAGGTCTTGCCGGAGGCGGCGGCGCGCCACTCACCATTAATCAGCAGTCCGGTGGGGACAGAGGCCAGAAGCCGGCTTTCGCGGTCCGCGGTAACGGCTGGCTGTGCAGTGACAGTCACGATGACTCCCTCGTCAGTAGGGTTGTTGCAGCCCTGCGGCGGCGGCCGGAGTGACCGGGCTCATCAGGCTGATTAACTGTCAGACTACTGCGGGCCACCGCCCCGGTCTACGCCGCGGCGCACTGCCCCAACGCCGTTCTCCTGTGCATCTGCACAGCAGCAACCCGGCCCGTCGGCTACCGTCAGCGGGCCGCCAACACGGCCGAATAGAGCTCCCTTTTGCTCACCCGGACGTCGTCCGCAACAGCAGCCACCGCTTCCTTGAGCCGGATGCCCTGGGCCACCAGTTCGTTGACCGCGGCCACGTGGTCCTCGGGCGTGCCGGCAGCCTGTTCGGGCGCCCCGCCAAGCACAACGGCGATCTCGCCCCGGACCTCCGTATCCTCAGCCCACTGCAAAAGCTCGCCGAGGGACCCGCGGATGACTTCTTCGTAGGTCTTTGTCAGTTCCCGGCACACGGCGATGGGCCGCTCAGGCCCGAACCGTTCCCGCAGTGCCCGCAGCATGGCTTCGAGGCGGTGCGGCGCCTCGAAGAACACCATGGTCCGGCGTTCCCCGGCGAGGTCTGCCAGCCGGGAGGCGCGTTCCCCGGATTTCCGTGGGAGGAACCCTTCGAAGCAGAACCGGTCGGTGGGCAGGCCGGACAATGCCAGGGCAGTCAGCACAGCCGAAGGGCCCGGCACGGCGGTAACGGTCAACCCCGCCGCAACGGCACCTTCCACCAGCCGGAAGCCCGGATCGGACACGGAGGGCATGCCGGCGTCCGTGACCATCACAAGGGTGCTGCCGGTCCGCACCTGGTCCAAAAGCTCCGCCGTCTTCGTCGCCTCGTTGTGCTCGTGGTAACTGATGACCCGGCCGGCCACTGTGACCCCCAGGCTCTGGACCAGCCGGTGCAGGCGGCGGGTGTCCTCTGCCGCGACGATGTCCGCCGTTCCCAGCAGCTCCACGAGCCGGGCCGAAGCGTCACCCGTGTTTCCGATCGGAGTGGCGGCCAGGACAATGCGTCCTGGCGCTGCCGGGCCGGATTCTGGAGGGGTGCTGGGGTTAGGGTCCACGCCACCAGCCTACTGCTGAGGGGGACTGCGGCCGCAAAAGGTAGCATGGGGCTCGTGACGCAGACCTCGACGCGGCCGCCCGGAGCCGGACACGCCGCTCCCGCCGCATCCGGTACGGCAGCTACGGAGGCTGCGGCGGATGGCCGGGGCGCAGGATCAGGCGGCCGCGGATCCCGTACCTGGATCAGGCCCCCGGAAGAGGCGTTCACCCGTGAAGCGCTGCAGGAGCGGCTCCTGGGAGGGGTCCGGTCCTGGCGGGACTATCCGCCGTCGCTGCGCCTCTGGCTCCTGCTCGTCCCGGTCCTGACGGCAGTGGCCGGAGGCATCCTCCGGTTTGTCCGGCTGGAGACTCCGCAAAAGCTGGTCTTCGATGAGACGTACTACGTCAAGGACGCGTACTCCTTCCTCATCAGCGGCTACGAACGCAACTGGCCGGACAAGGCGAACGATTCCTTCAATGCAGGTGACCCCACGGTCCTGCTCAGCTCCCCCGAGTACGTGGTCCATCCGCCGGTGGGCAAATGGATGATCGCCGCCGGGATGTGGATTTTCGGTGCGGACAACGCCTTCGGCTGGCGCTTCGCGGCAGCCCTGACCGGAACCCTCTCCATCCTCCTCGTGTCCCTGATCGCCCTGAAGCTGTTCCGGTCGCTGCCGCTGGCCGGTGCCGCGGGCCTGCTCCTGGCCGTGGACGGTCACCACCTGGTGATGTCACGCACCTCCCTGCTGGACATCTTCCTGATGTTCTGGATCCTCGCCGCCTTCGGCGCACTGCTGCTGGACCGCGATGACGGCCGGCGCCGGCTCGCTGCCCGGCTGGCACAGGCCGCGACCGGGAACGGCGGACTGCCGCCGGCTGCCCTGCTGCTGTCCGGGCCCTGGCTGGGTGTCCGCTGGTGGCGGGTGGCCGCGGGCCTCTGCCTGGGCCTGGCCGTCGGCACCAAATGGTCCGGACTGTTTTTCCTCGCCGGGTTTGGCCTCCTGACGGTCTTCTGGGACCTCAGCGCCCGGCGGGTGGCGGGAATCCGCGGCTGGATCAGCGGCGGCGTCATCAAGGACGGAATCCCCGCTTTCCTCAGCATGGTCCCCGTTGCCGGCCTGATGTACGCGGCGGCGTGGACAGGCTGGTTCCGCTCGGAAGATGCCTACTTCCGCAACTGGGCTGCGGGCAATCCCTCCCCTGAATGGGGCTGGCTGCCGGACTCCATCAGGTCCCTGGCCCACTACCACCGGGAAGCGTACACCTTCCACCAGGGCCTGGGATCCGACCACCCGTACGAGGCAAGCGCCTGGAGCTGGCTGGTCCTTGGCCGGCCGACGTCGTTCTTTTACGAATCCCCTGAGCAAGGCACGCCGGGGTGCGACGTGGCCAAATGCACCTCGGCCATCCTGTCCGTGGGCAACCCCCTGATCTGGTGGGGTGCCGCCATCTCGCTGGTGGTCCTGCTGTTCTGGTGGGCCGGGCGGCGGGACTGGCGGGCCGGCGCGGTCCTCCTGGGCGTGGGCGCCGGATACCTTCCGTGGTTCCTCTACCCGGAACGGACCATGTTCTACTTCTACGCCGTGTCATTTGAGCCCTTCCTCATCCTGGCGCTGGTGTATTGCCTGGGCCTCGTTCTGGGCAGGGCTTCGGATCCGCCGTGGCGCCGGCGCTCCGGGCTGTACCTCGTGGTGCTGTTCGTGGCGGCCGCCGTCCTGCTCTCAGCCTTCTTCTACCCAATCTGGGCAGCAGAGACCATCCCCTACGTGGACTGGAAAGTCAGGATGTGGATGCCGTCCTGGATCTAGGGCAGGATTGCATCAGAGCCCCGATCGAAGCCGCTGCCGCGGCCTGGCAGCGGAACGGAGACCATCTGTGAGGGAAGCAAGCATCAAACTGCTGGTTGAGCTGGATGCTGACAGCAACGTCACGGACCTGCTGTTGGAACAGCACGCCGCCAACCCGGCCCATGCCCTCTACCGTCGCAAGGGCCCCAACGGCTGGGTGGATGTCCCCACCGGAAAATTCCTGCAGGACGTCAGTGCGCTGGCCAAGGGACTCATTGCAGGTGGACTGGAACCCGGTGACACCGTGGCCGTTATGTCCGCCACCTCCTATGAATGGACCTTGGTGGATTTCGCCATCTGGTTCGCTGGCGGGGTGACGGTCCCCATCTACGAGACGTCCTCCGCACGCCAGGTGGAGTGGATCATCCGCGACGCCGGGGTGCGGCGGGTGTTTGCGCAGGACCAGGCGACGGTGGAGCTGGTTTCCGGCGTTGTTGCCGGCTCGCCCCCGCTCCGGGACCGCCTGGTGAACGTGGTCAGGATGGACGACGACGGCGCGGCACCGAACCTGGCCAGCCTCGCCGCCGCGGGGGCCGGAGTCAGCGACACCGAGCTTGAGCGGCACCGGAGCCGGGCGGGGCTGGACGACGTCGCGTCCCTCGTCTATACCTCGGGCACCACAGGCAACCCCAAGGGCTGCGAGATCACGCACGGCAATTTTGCCCTGGTGGCCAGGAACATCGTCGCGTTCCTTCCGGAACTGCTCCTGAAGGACCAGGCGCGCACGCTGATGTTCCTGCCGCTGGCCCACGTCCTGGCGCGGGCCGTCCAGGTGGTCTGCCTCGCGGCGGGGGCCACCCTGGGGCACACCCCGGGGGCGGCGCAGCTCCTGGATGACCTGGGGACATTCCGGCCCACGTTCCTCCTGGTGGTCCCGCGGATCTTCGAAAAAGTCCGGGCCACCGCCGCCCACAAGGCAGCAGTGGCAGGGAAGGGCCGCCTGTTCAAGGCTGCCTCGGCTGCTGCCATCGCCTACTCGCGGGACCTGGACAGCCAAAGCCGCGGCGACGGCACCGGCCCCGGCCTGCTGCTGAAAGTCCGGCACGGGCTGTTTGACCGGTTGCTGTATCCCCGGCTCCGCCAGGCGCTGGGCGGCCAGGTAGGGTACACCGTCTCCGGCGCGAGCCCGCTGGCGCTTGAGGACGCGCACTTCTTCCGCGGGGCAGGCATTCCCGTACTGGAGGGGTATGGCCTGACCGAAACCACGGCTCCGTGCACGGTCAACACTCCATCGCGCACGCGGGTGGGGACTGTGGGCATCCCCATTCCCGGCACCACCATCCGGGTGGCCGAGGACGGGGAGATCCTGGTCAAGGGCATCGGCGTCTTCAAGGGTTACCACAACAACCCGGCAGCGAACGCCGAAGCCTTCGTGGACGGCTTCTTCCGCACCGGTGACCTCGGCAAACTGGACCGGGATGGCTACCTCACCGTTACCGGCCGGAAGAAGGACCTGCTGGTGACCGCAGGCGGCAAGAACGTGGCACCGGGGCCACTCGAGGAAACCATCCGTTCCCACCCGCTGGTGGGCCACGCGGTGGTGGTGGGCGACGGCAAACCGTTCGTGTCAGCCCTGGTGACCCTGGACCCGGAGGGCCTGGACAACTGGCGCTCCGAGCGCGGCCTGCCGCCGCTCCCCCGCCGCGAAGCCGTCGCGGATCCCGAGGTGGTCAAGGCGGTGCAGGAAGCGGTGGATCAGGCCAACCTGCTCGTGTCCAAGGCCGAATCCATCCGCTCCTTCTCGCTCCTCGATACAGAATTCACCGTGGAGTCCGGACACCTGACGCCGTCGCTCAAACTGAAGCGGGCCGCCGTCGTGCAGGACTTCCAGGCGGACGTCGCCAGGCTTTACGCCTGACCCTCCGCGGCCGGCTCCTCGCGCAGCAGCCCGCGGCGGCGGCGTGTGGGCCAGGTGAGGACCAGCGTCACCAGCGCCGTCAGGAGCACCAGGCCTGCGATCACCAGGCCGGCGTCAATCCAGAACTGGCCGGGGAACAGGCGGATCAGCGTGTCGTCGAGGCTGAAGGTCCAGGACCCGTCGGCGAAGAATATGCGGTGGAACTCGGTGAAGAACTGCTGCCAGCCCAGGACAGCCAACGTGCCGAGGCCGAGGATGAGGACCAGGGTGACGATGGAACCCGCGAACAGGCCCCTGCGGACACCGCCCCTGCTCCGCTTCCGCAGGTACAGGACGGCGATGAGGCCCAGGAGAAGCAGCAGCGCGCCGGCACCAAAGGTCGACAGGATCACCGCCTTGACGTCGGCCATGTGGCTGACTTCGCCGTCCTTGAACAGTTTGTCGCCGCTGCGGTGCACCAGGTCCCCCAGGTACCGCGGACCTGCCCAGTTTGTCAGGTAGTCCACCGCGTAGGAGCCATAGGTCATGCGGTCGTCCGTGCTGAAGCCGTAGCCGTCGCCGGGGAAGCCGGGGCGGTTGTATTCCACCCACAGGAACAAGGGACTGGTCACTGCGCGCACGGCAAGGACCAGGAGGACCACCGGGAAGAAAATGGCAAGGAGGACCTGCATCACCCGCGGGGCAACCGGCTTGGCGTTGGCGGCGCTCTCCCGCTCTGCGTTGCGGCGCGCCACCTCCTCCTCCGGCGGACGTACGTGCAGCGCGGACGTGGGAAGGGGTTCCTTGAAGACGGGCGAACTGCCGTGGCCGGTCGACCCGTCGGAGTCCGACGGCGGGACCGTCCCCGATGCGGCGGCGGCCTCCGTTGGTGCTGCCCCGCCGGAGGGTTCGGCGGCAGCCTCCGCGGCTTTACGGCCAGCCCTGCTCTCCGCCTGGGGATTAGTGGTCGAGCCGGGTCCAGGGGTGTCGGCTTGCGATGACACCCGGGAAGACCCCACGGACGGGCCTTCTCCAGTGGAAGTGCCTTCGGCTTCGGTCCCGGCGTCGCCCTTTCCAGCGGGCGTCAGCCAGGAAAAAGCGGGCTCCTCGGAGTCCCCGGACGTATCCAGGAAAGGTTCCGGCTGCGGCGCGGCGCTCTTGGCGCGGGCCGGTGTTTCGTCTTTCACAGCAGCGTCACTTCCGTTGGGTTTTCCGTGCCGCGCGAGGGTCCGCCGGCGCGGCGCTCTATCTGTTGACGAGCCTACAGTCCGGGCCTTGGCGTGGGCGAGGAACCACCCCGGCGGTATTACAACGATTCAGGCAGCGATTTCCGTGTAGCCGGCATCCCCGGGGCGAAGGTCACCACGTTCCCCTGCGAGGTAGGCCCGCCGGCCCCAGACCAGGACGTAAACCCAGTAAGAGGCCAGCACTCCGGCGCCGATGCTGATCTTCGCCCACACCGGCAACGGGCTGGGCGTGATAAACCCCTCCACCAGTCCGGACACGAAAAGCACCAGCACCAGGCCGAGTGCCACCGTTATCAGCGACCTGCCTTCCTCCGCCACCGCCCGGCTCCTGGTCCGCGGGCCCGGCGACACCATGGCCCAAAAAACCCGCAGCCCTGCAGCGCAGGCCACAAACACTGCGGTCAGTTCCATCAGGCCGTGCGGCAGGATGTAGCTGAAGAACACGTCGGACTTGCCCGCGGCAGCGAAGACCCCGGCTGCAATGCCCACCCCCTGTGCGTTGCTGAACAGGATCATCGGGACCCAGACCCCCGTGATGCCGAGGGCCACGGCCTGCGCGCTGATCCAGGCGTTGTTCGTCCATACCGCGCCCGCGAAGGACGCCGCCGGGTTCTCCGAGTAATAGTCGATGAAGTCTTCCTCGACATACTGTTGGGCGGCGGCCTCGGAGGCTACTGCCCGCAGCGCCTCGGGCGACGTGCCGATCCAGAGGGCATAGGCGGCACCGATGAGGATGAACGCGGCCCCGCAGGCCAATGTCAGCCAGGTAAGCCGGTAGAACGCGGCCGGAAGTGCCACCACGAAGAACCGTGCGAGGTCCGCCATGGGGTTGGACCGTGCGCCGGTGAAGCGGGTCCTGGCCTGGGCCAGCGTGGCCGACAGTGAGGCGGAAAGGCCGCTTTCGGGGGCGACGGAGCGGATCAGGGACAGATGCGAGGACGTCGACTGGTACAGCGCCAGCAGTTCATCGGCCTCACGTCCGCTGAGCCTGCCCTTTGTGGCAAGGTGGTGCAGCCGTGACCATTTGTCCGCGTTCACGGCGGAGAAGGCGTCCATATCCACGGGCCCAGCCTAGTGCCACCACTAGACTTTGACCGTCTGCACCACGAGCCGCGAGGAATGGGTACGCACTGTGAGTTCGATAGTCACCGGCGAGGCAGTAGTCCTGGAACTGCGGCCCGCATCCTTCGCGGCCCGTGCGCTGGGCCTGGTCCTTGATGTCCTCTTCAATGTCGTTCTGCTGGTGGGAATCCTGATTGGCCTGGCCGCGGCCGGTGCGGACCTTGATGAGGCAGCAATGCGCGCCCTGGTCCTTTCCAGCGTGGTCTTTTGCCTGGTGATCGTTCCGGTGGCGGTGGAGACACTGAGCCGTGGCCTGTCTCTGGGCAAGCTGGCGACCGGCCTGCGCGTGGTGCGGGACGACGGGGGCGCAATCCGCTTCCGCCATGCCGTGATCCGCGGGCTCACGGGGTTCCTCGAGATTTACCTGACCTTCGGCGGGCTGGCGCTGTGCGTAGCCCTGTTCAATGACAGGTCCCGCCGCCTCGGCGACCTGCTGGCCGGAACCTATGCCATCCGCCGCCGGGTTCCCGTGGAGCAGGCCGTGCCGGTCTTTGTACCGCCGAAGCTGCGTGCCTGGGCGGCCGCGGCGGATATCGGAAGGATCCCCGATGCGACGGCGCGCAGGGCCTCCCAGTTCATCCGCCAGGCGGCCAGGATGGCCCCGCTGTCACGTGCCGGAATGGCCGCGTCAATCGCCACGGAACTGTCAGCCCACGTGGCTCCCGCCCCGCCCGCCGGAACCAGCCCGGATGACTACCTTGCCGCCGTCGTCGCTGAACGCCGGAACCGGGAACTCACCAGGCTGACGCAGCAGCGGCGGCGCAACACCGAGGTGGGCGAGCGGCTCCAGCGGCTGCCTTTCAATAGTTGACGTCAGTTGTCGTACTCGCTCCAGGGAATGTTCCAGTCGCCGAACCCATCGTCGTGCGCGGCGTAATCGCCTTCCGTGTTCACGATCTGCACCACGTCGCCGGTACCCATGTTCTCGAAGACCCAGGCGGCGCCGTCGGGGGCAAAACCGATGCAGCCGTGCGAGACGTTGGTGTTGCCGATGAAGGGGTAGGCGGACTCGAGGGCCTGGTGGATATAGGCTCCGCTCAGCGTCAGCCTGATGGTGTACTCGACGTCCACGTCGCCGTAGTAGGCCGGGTCGTCGGGCTTCAACCCGATGCTGGAAGCCCGGAAGTGGTCGTAGCGCTTCTTCTCCATCAGCACGCCGTAACCGCGGGCGGACGGGAAGCGCTTGTCCCCCATGCTGACCGGCAGCGTCTTGACCGGCTGGTCGTTGATGCTGAGGGTGAAGGTGTGGGCAGCGGCGTCGGCGACAGCCACCTTCTTGTCCCCGATGGCCACGTTCACCTTCTTGTTGAAGTTGGCAATCTGCCCGTTGCCCAGGTCCACGCCGAAGAGCTGCATGTCCATGGCAATGGTGGAATTGGCGGCCCAGAAGCCCTCCGCCCGGTACCGGACCATAGTGTCGCTGTGCCAGTGGAAGGCTCCCACCTGGCCTGCGCTGCTGGTGATCTTAATGGCCTTCTCAACTGCGTCGCGGTTCAGCACAGGTTCACTGAAGATGATCTGCAGCGGCTGCCCCACCCCCACCTTCATCCCGTCCAGGGGGTAGATGGCCGCGTCAGCCTCATGCGAGCTTGAGACGGTGCTGAAGGACTGCGTTGTGCTCGTTTCGCGCCCCGCGCCGTCCTTGACCACCCAGGTGTAGCTGTAATCGGTATTGAATTCCAGCGGCCCGGACGCGGACCAGCCGGTGCCCTCCGGGTCGATGCGGCCTTCCACCGTTTCGCCGGAGGTACTGGTGAGGGTGACGCGCTCGATGGTCCCGTTGCTGACCTTGAGTGAAACGGGGGCGGCAGGATTGACCTGTTTGGCACCGTTCGCGGGTACCGCATCGAGCTTCACCGGGGCGATCACGGGCGAGGCGATGCCCGGAGACGACCGGACGGCGGAGCCGGCTTCGGATTCCAGGGCGCCGCCCGCGAGTCCCGGCGCGACGGCGGCGAAAACACCGCCGGCTGCTGCGAGGAGGCACACCACGGCGACGATGAGAATTTTCTTCAAGGTCCGCGGGCGGCGGGGGGCTTCGGGCTCCATATTCCGATCCTAAATGCTGGAAGTAACAACCCGGGTGCGCTTGGCACCCGGGCACTTTACTTCTTAGTAACGATAATGTTCGGGCTTGTAGGGGCCGGCGACGTCGATGTCCAGGTACTCGGCCTGGTCCTTCGTCAGCTCCGTCAGCTCCACGCCCAGGGCGTCGAGGTGCAGGCGGGCCACCTTTTCGTCCAGGACCTTGGGCAGGACGTACACCTGGTTTTCGTATTCGCGTTCGCCTTCGGGCTGGTCCTTCTTGGTCCACAGCTCAATCTGCGCGATGGTCTGGTTGGCGAAGGAGTTGCTCATCACGAAGGACGGGTGTCCCGTGGCGTTGCCCAGGTTCAGCAGGCGGCCCTCGGACAGGACGATGATGGAACGCTCGGAGGCTGTTCCTGCGTCGAACACCCACTCGTGGACCTGCGGCTTGATCTCCACCTTCTTGATGCCGGCGATCCTGGCAAGGCCTGCCATGTCGATCTCGTTGTCGAAGTGGCCGATGTTGCCGACGATGGCCTTGTTCTTCATGCCGGCCATGTGCTCGGCCATGATGACATCCTTGTTGCCCGTGGTGGTGATGAAGATGTCCCCCTGCGCCAGGACCGATTCGAGCTTTGCCACCTGGTAGCCGTCCATGGCAGCCTGCAGGGCGCAGATGGGGTCGATCTCGGTCACGATCACACGCGATCCCTGGCCCCGCAGTGCTTCCGCGGCGCCCTTTCCGACGTCACCGTAGCCGCAGACGACGGCGACCTTGCCGCCCATGAGCACATCCGTGGCACGGTTGATGCCGTCGGGCAGGGAGTGCCGGATCCCGTACTTGTTGTCGAACTTGCTCTTGGTCACGGAGTCGTTGACGTTGATGGCGGGAAACAGCAGCTTGCCCTGCTCTGCCAGCTGGTAGAGGCGGTGCACGCCCGTGGTGGTTTCTTCACTGACGCCCTTGATGGTGGAGGCCGTGCGCGTCCACTTCTGCGGGTCGGCGGCGATGGAGCGCCGGATCACGTCAAGGAAGATGCCGTACTCTTCGGAATCGCCGGGGCCGGCGGACGGGACGTTGCCCACGGCCTCGAATTCGGCGCCCTTGTGCACCAGCATGGTGGCGTCGCCGCCGTCGTCCAGGATCATGTTGGGTCCCAGTTCGGGGTTGGACTCCGCACCCGGCCAGGTCAGGATCTGTTCTGCGGTCCACCAGTATTCCTCGAGGGTTTCGCCCTTCCAGGCGAACACCGGGACGCCCTGCGGGTCCTCAACCGTGCCTTTGCCCACCACAACGGCCGCGGCGGCCTCGTCCTGGGTGGAGAAGATGTTACAGGAGGCCCAACGGAGCTCTGCGCCAAGCGCGGTCAGGGTTTCGATGAGCACGGCGGTCTGCACGGTCATGTGCAGCGATCCTGCAATCCTGGCGCCTTTGAGCGGCTGGCTGGGGCCGAACTCCTCGCGCAGCGACATGAGGCCGGGCATCTCGTGCTCGGCCAGGCGGATCTGGTGCCGGCCTGCTTCCGCCAGGGAAATATCGGCAACCTTGTAATCGAAAGTCATGGGTGGTCCTTTGCTGTGTCCGGTACTGCTTCGTCCGTGAAGGACGGCGTATTCATCGGCGCTCGGGGCGCCAGGGTCTGGTCTGCGGGTAAGCGGGGGCTATATGGCCCGGGCAGTCCCGGGGGCAGAGTCGTGCTGGTCGGAGCCCGCCGATGTTGCTGCGGCCAGCAGTTCCGGGGGCAGGAGAAGGGGGATGCCGTCCTCTATCGCGTAGCGGGGCTTCACGCCTGTTTCCCCGGCGGTGGTAGCTATCAGTTCCTCGCCGTCCTGGACCAGGGGTGAACCCGTCACGGGACAACGCAGGACGGACAGCAGTTCGGGACTGATCTTTGGCATTTGGTTCATGCTCCCTGGCGGGCGCGCTCGCGCCGGTAGCGGACTGGTGTGCAGGTTCCAGCGTACCGTTAGATCCGATTCAGGACGGCTCGCGCAGGACGCGCAGGTGCCCCCTGCGGGTACCTTCGGTGCCCGCAGGAGCTTCGAGCGCCGAATGGGGACCGCGCTGGGCCGGCAGCTGCGGCGCCTGGGCGGGCAGGGCCGCGGCGTCCCTGACTGCGTTGGCGAGTGCGAGCAGGTCATCAGGGCCGGGCTGCTGCGGCGTGGACGGCATGGCCAGCCGCAGGACTTCCCAGCCCCTGGGGACCGTCAACGAATCGGCGTGCTGTTCACAAAGGTCGTAACAATGCGGCTCGGCGTAAGTAGCCAAGGGGCCGAGAACAGCCGTGGAGTCCGCATAGACGTACGTCAGGGTAGCTACCGCCGACTGGCGGCAGGCAGATCTTGAACACTGACGGATAGCTCCCACGACATCACAGACTACTCTCTGTACTCGGCAAAACCGTGCATTGGCGCCGCGGGCGTGACGCGCCTTCGCTGCAGGGGGAATCTATCGCGTAAATCATTTCCCGGGTTTACAGTCAATATATGCAGTCATCGAACCATGAATCAGGCTTTACGGTCCGGTTGGCTGACCCGGACGCCCCACAGCAGACGGGCGGGGACTCCACGGGCAGGAGCTTCATGCAGCGCCGCCGGAACCGCCACGGCCGCGGGCTGCGCGGCGAGGTTATGCTTCCCACCCATCCCGGCTACCGGACACGGTCTGACCGGTTTGATGACATGGTCCTGGATTCGGCCCAGCGGCTGCACGATATCTGGGGCAAGACCCTGGACGGCGTCCGGTTTGGCGTGGACGAGATTCCGCCGGACCTCGAGCAGCTGGCCGCTGACTCCGCACCTATCCCCATGGGCTCCTACACGCCTGCTTCCGGTGAAGACGGGCCCATGATCACGGTGTACCGGCGCGTCGTGGAGCAGGCCTGCCCCGGCGTCGAGGAACTTCAGGACCTGGTCCACGACGTGGTGGTGGAGCACACCGCGGAGATGCTGGGCGTTGCCCCTGAAACCCTGGACCCGGTGTACCGGCGCCGCTACTGACGCACCCAGCCCCAACCGCCCCGAGACTCTCCGGGCGGCACCCCGGTTTCAATAGCTGATGGTGACGGGTACCGTTTCCTGCCCGGCCGCAGCGGGCTGGAAGGCAAGGGATGAGACGTCGTTCCGGCCGTCCTGTTCCACAAGGACAGCGCCGTAGGCGGCATCCCCGGATGCAGAGACGACGTAGCCAACCACGTCGGCGTCCTCGGCCTTGTCCGGAACGGCGATGGACGCAGTGGTTCCGCCCGCGATGTCGGCCGTGGACGGTGCCCGGACCTTCCCGTCGGCGGTGATTGCCGCGTAGGTGATGGTGGCCCTGGCGTCCAGGGCACCAAAGACCAGCTGCCGGGTCCCGCCCCGTGGAACAGGAACCACGTGCTGGCTGCCAAGCCGCACCCCGGAGGACGCCCAGGCGACATCGGACGGCTGCCCCTCCTGGGTCCCCCGGCTAATGCGTGTGGCGGCAACAAAGGAGACATCGGATGCCGCAGAAACGGTGTAGTGCCCGGCCGGAACGCCCACAAGCGAAACCTCCGTGATGGAACCGGCTTTGGCGGTGATCACACCGCCGGACGGCAGGGATTTCTGACCGTCGCGGCCATACACTTTGACCTCCACCACTGCATCCGACGGACCCGGAACAGTGATCTGCAGGGCAGGAGCGGCATCCTCGTACCCGGATCTTCCGGTCAAGGCGGCAACTCCGGCCGGATCCTGGATGTCCACGCCGGTCATGACCTGGCGGACCGCGGGGGCCGCCCCGGGTGCGATGAAGTCCACTCCGCCGGGTGTCAGGCCGCGCAGGACGCTTTGCTGGATAGCCGCCGCAACGGGTCCCCCCGCGCTGCGGACACGGACGCTCAGCTGCGGCTCCCCCGGAGCCAGACCGGCGAGTACCACCGAGCGTGTGGTGCCGGGTGCCACGAGCAGGCCACGGCTGCCGGGCGCCTGGATCTGACCGTTGCGGCCGAACAACTCAAGGCTGACCGTGGCCGGGGTGGTGGAAGCGTTCGTCAGGACCAGCACCGATGTACGGCCCACAGTGGTACTGGCGCCGGCCAGCCACTGGTCGTTGGACGGCCGCTGGCAGTTGGCGGCCGCTGTTCCCTGTAGGTCACCGTCCGTTGCCGTGAATTTCATCGCTGCCGCAGCCGACGCCTGCTGGTTTGCCAAAGCATCGGCGCTAACGACTGTTGCCTGGTCCACTTGGCGGTTAGCCAGGACGCCCGCGATGAGTTCCTGGCGCGCACCCTCGGCGGGAACTTCGCCGGAATCCTTGGCGATCTCGACGGCGGTGGTCCCGTCCAGCAGGGACAGCCGGCTGGACGGGAGCACGCCTGCGGCGCCGAGGATGGCCGCGGTCACCGTACTGGCGGCCGTGGCGGATTCCGGGCTGAATTGTGGATCAGTGCCTGCCTGGGTGCCTTCCAGCAGCCGGGCGGGGCCCGGACATACGCCCAGGCTTTCTCCTGCGGGGACGGCGGCAACGGCCGCCGGCAGGTTGCGGCTCGATTCCGGCGCAGGGAGCAAGGATCCCGCGGCCACCACGGCCCCGGCACCCGTCAGGACGAGTGCAGCGGTGGCGAAACCCGCCAGGGTCCCCTTCCGGCGCTTGCCTTCGGACCCCTGGTTGCCGGCCCCGCCGGGCGCTTCTCCGGCATCCGTTGCCGGGGCGTCCGGCGCCTGGCCGGACATGGTGTGCTCATGCATTCTGCTGTTCCTTACGCAGGGAGCCCTCATCCCGGGAGAGGCCGGTCCGCGGCCTTCGTGCCGGCATGGGGATGGCCAGCATGACAGTCAGGCCAATCACCGTGGCCTGGGCTATTCCTGCCCATGCTGCCCAGGGGCTTTCGTAGCGGATTGTCAGGTGGCCGCCGGAAGCGGGAAGCGTGAACGCCTGGGACCATCCGGAGGTGGTTGATGTCAGTTTCCGGCCGTCGAGCCAGGCACTCCAACCGGGATCGGCGCGTTCGGCAAGAACTGCCAGCCGCCCCTCGGGCCCCTCGGGCACCTGGGCATCGACGTCGTTGTAGGCCGACGGCACCAGCGAGACCGTTGATCCGTCCGCGTCCACGATCCGGACCCGGTGGGCGATATCCGCGGGCTGCAGGACGGGCTGGTTCAGCGGGGTGATCCGCCAGAGCCATCCCACGTCGGTCTGTCCCACGGCTACGAGGCCCGGCACCGCGTCCATCCTGCTGGCGGTAAGCTGCGCCGCTGTATCTGCGGAGCGGAGCACAACAAAGCCGACTCCCAGCTGTTCCAGGTCGCTGCGCGGGTCGACGCCCTGGCCAGCCACGAGGGTTGCCACAACGCGGCGGACGGCCGCTGTGACGTCGTCGTCGTCCCGGACCGTCTCAGCGCCCGGAGCGCCAATGATGTTCCGTGCGGAAGCGACTGCCGAGAGGCTGTCCAAGGTGGTGCCCGCGCCCCTGATCAGGGAGGCGTCAAAGGAGCCGTTGTCCCGCGTGCTGATCATGAGGGTGCGCGTCTGCTCGGGGCCTGTTCCGCGGTCGATGGCTGTGGCCGGCAACGTCCGCGGGCTGGTGGCCTCCACCAGCCGGGCGGCGCCGAATCCGGGGGCTGCCGGACCTTCAGTGTCGGCAGCTCCAACGGCGCCAGCGGCGGAAACAGCTGCGGGACGGAGCAGGTTGCGGGCAGACCATGCGGCCATTCCTGCCAGGGGGCCGACGAGCAGCAGCACCATCCCGAAGGCCATGGCGGAACGTGCCGCGGTCCGCTGCTTCGCGGTGCCTGTAACAGCCTTGTCCGCCACGTTGAGGAAGTGCTCTGCTCCCAGCAGGCCCGCGCCCAGGAAGGCGAAGGCAGCGGCGGAAACAGCGGGCCCGGTGAAGGGCGTTACGAGCGTGTCGGCGTTCATCGCCGTTGCCACGTGGGAGGCCAGCCAGCCGCCGGCCAAGGCGATCGCTCCGGCCACCCACAGTGACCTGGCCGTCCTGGCGCGGCGGCCCGTGGTGAAAAGTCCCGCCACGGCCAGGACCAGGACTGGCGCACCCACGAGGAGTGCCAGCAGCAGGGCCCAGGGAAAGGCGGCGTCCTGGAAGTAGGGTAGGCCGTCCAGTCCCCCGTCGGGGCCGAAGGCCATCGGCTGGCCCAGGAGCTGCTGCCAGAGCGGGGCGGCGGTGAAGCCGAGGGGCAGGCCCGGATCCGCGAGCAGTGCCCTCGGTTTGTCGAGCACGGTCAGGCCGAATGGAATGAAGAGCGCGGCGCTTGGCAGCAGGGCCCACCACACGGTGCGGCCGCGACGGCCCAGCAGGAGCCCGCAGAGCACGATCACGGCGGTTGCGGGAATCAGGAGGGAGGGCGCAGATGCAGCGACGACCGCCAGAGCCAGTCCTGCTGCTGCCGCCGCCGTCCATGACGGTGTGCCGTTGATCCCGGGCCGGACAGGAGGCCGGTCCCCGCGGCGCCCGTCCCCGGCAGGCAGAGTGAACCGTCCGTGTCCCACCGCCGAGCCGGTGGCGCGCAGCAGGGCAAGGACCAGCAGGGGGATCATGAGATGCGCAATCAGGGCGCCGGCGCGGCCTTGGTTCAGGGCCACCTGGAGAGCGGGGGAAGCGGCCCAGCAGATAGCGGCAGCGAGGCGCAGGCGGCGTCGGACCGTCAATCCGCCCGCAGCAAACCAGGCGGTGAGAGCGGACAACGGGGTGCTGAGCAGGAGGAGCCAGGCCATGGCTGCATTGGCATCCCCGCCGCCGAGGACGCCGAGGATCCACAGGACGTAGCCGAAGGGGTCGCCCCTTCCCGGGAGTCCGGCGCCCAGGCTGATCCACCAGCTGGAGGCATGGTGCCAGATGTCACCGAGACCCGCAGAAACCGGTATGAGTGCCCCGCCGGCAACGGCGTCGGCGCGGAACAGCCCGGCGAGTCCGAGAAGTGAAGCGACGGATGCGATGATGACCGCCGCGAGGGCCCCATTGCCTACCCACCCGCGTTTGCTGGTCGCCAGGGCAGCGAAATCGTCGGAGGAGTCGCCGCTGGGCTGGTGCGCCAGCGGGTCATGTTCGAGGTCGTCAGCCGGGCTGTTGTCCGAACCGATGGCCTCCATGAGCGACCGCCTGTGGCTCCACACCTCCCGCCGGGGTGTCTGCAGCTTGCGGATGACAGAGCGGCGGATCCGCCGCGACTGCCGGGCTGCCCGGCGGGCCCGCGCCACTGCCCTGGGCCTGCCCAGTGCGGCAACGGTGGCAGCCAGCTGGGAAATTCCGTGCCCCGGGTCCTTGACTGCAATGCTAAGGACCAGCTTGAAGAGACTGCCCAGCAGCGCGCCGGCAGCATGGACCGGCACCATCCAGAGCGGCGAGTGCTTGAGCCGCAGGTGAACCTGTGCTTTTCGGGCCGCTGCGGGATTGCCCAATGCATGGGGCCGGTGGGCCACGTGGAACATGCGGGCGGCAGGGACAACCACAACCCGGTGGCCCGCGAGGCGGTTGCGCCAGCAGAAGTCGACGTCGTCTCCGCTGCCCGGAAGTGCGGGATCGAAGCCGCCCAGCTGCTCCCAGACGTCACGGCGAACCAGCATTCCGGCCGAATTCACGGCGAACGTATCGCTGCGGCCGTCGTACTGCCCCTGGTCGAGCTCATCGGCGTCGATCAGGGTGAGCCGCTCGGCCCAGCGGCTGGTGGAGAGGCCGACATCGATCAGCTTCCGTTCCTCGTGCCAGTCCAGCTGCTTGCAGCCGGCGACGGTCACGGAGGGCGCGCGCTCCACGGCGGCGAGCAGTTCAGCAAGGGCTTCCGGTGCAGGGGCGGCATCGTCATGCAGCAGCCAGATCCACTCCGGCATGGCGTCCGCCCCGCCGGCCACCCGGGGCGCGAGTCCTCCGAGGCCCGCGGAAACCGCGGCCCCCATCCCGCCTTTCCCGCGTTCATGGCTCAGGACGCTATGTGCACCAAAGGCCCGCTCAAGGAGGGCCAGCGAGTGATCGCGGGAACCGGTATCGACGCCGATGGCACGGTCCACGGACCGGGTCTGGTCCGCCAAAGCCGAGAGGGTCCTGGGGAGATAGGCACTGCCGTTGTGGGCAACCACAACGGCAGTGACATAAACATCCTGGTGAATTAGATTGCTCGCTTCCTCAGCCGCCGGCGCTCACGCTCGGACAGGCCTCCCCAAATGCCGAACCGTTCGTCATTGGCCAGCGCGTATTCAAGGCATTGCGACCGCACGTTGCAGGCACCGCACACCTTTTTGGCATCGCGGGTGGAGCCGCCCTTCTCCGGGAAGAAGGCCTCGGGGTCCGTCTGGGCGCACAAAGCGTCAGTTTGCCAGCCGAGTTCGCCTTCGTCGTCGAAGTCCTGTTGGAAGGGCAGTCCGATCCACACAGGCTGGGCCGTGCCGGGCGCAGCCAGCTCCATGGGCGGGTCGAGGTCGTCTTCAAGGTCCCCACCGCCGTCCAGGAGGGCCTCATGCGCGGCAAGGAATGCTGTGGCCTGGTCCTCCAGGATGCCGCTGGCATTCCGGTTGTACCGCTCCGCAGCTTCAGGATCAGCAGGATCCACGTACCAATCGCTCGGCACCCCCCGTGCACGGTATTTTGCCGTTGCCTGGCCGGCCACGACGGCATCTTCCTGGATACGCTCTGCTTGCCCCACGGCGACCCTCCTGATGTTGCAGCCTCTGCCTGGATACGTGGGCACTCGGTTGTGTGCCGGTATTTGCGCAGTCGCTTTAGATACCTAATTACACGTGTGTAACTAGGGCGAGTCAAGCCGCGGCCGGGATAATAATCACTGAAGTTCCCCAACGCCGCGTACGCCACGCCCGGGAATTTTCCTCCGCAGGCCGCCAAGCGGCGGGCACCATAGGCCTGGGCGGCAAATTTGCCCGAAAAACCCGCGCCACTGGCGGGAAGTTACCCGGATTCAGCATAAATAGCAAGCACGCTTAGCATCGCATGTGATAAACATCACTTTCGGCGCGGTGCTTCATAGCCTGCGGAGAAACCGGATGACCCGCCGCCGGGCCGGTGGCAGGATGGTGCCATGACTACTCCTGCGCTCGATCTGATGGCCAGCCTTCGTTCAGGGAACTCAACGTCGCCGCGCCTTACCTGGTACGGCCCGGACGCGGAACGGGTGGAGCTCTCCGGACGGGTCCTGGACAACTGGGTGGCCAAGACCAGCAATCTGCTGCAGGACGAACTGGACGCAGCCCCCGGAATGCGGCTTCGTCTCGAGCTGCCTGCACATTGGAAGGCAATGGTGTGGGCACTTGCCAGCTGGCAACTCGGCCTTGAAACCGTGCTGGAGGAAGGCCCGGCTGACTTCCTGGTCACGGCAGATCCGGAATCAGTGGACGGCAGGTACGACGCCGTCATCGCCGTCGCGCTTCCCGCTCTCGCCATGCGCTGGCCGGGGGAGCTTCCTGCGGGTTGCATCGACTACGCTGCGGAAGTGCGCTCCCACGGTGACGTCTTCATGGCGCATGCAGACGCGGACCCGGCTGTATCAGCACTCGTGGACCGGGAGGGCCGCGGGCACCTGCACCGGGATCTGCTCGACGGTTTCGCCGTTGGCCACGATGAGGGCGTGCGGCTCCATATACCTGCCGGCACCGGTCTTGAGGCAGCACTGGCGAACGCCCTGGGAGCGTGGAAGCAGGGCGGCTCCGTGGTCCTCACGCATCCTGACGTGGAGCTGACGGACAAGCTGCTGGCCGCCGAGCGTATCCACGGCAACTAGTTTTCCCGTCCTGGCTTTACGCCACCGGCCTGCCTGAGCCGGAGAGGCCGGCTATGGCTGGGCGGGACCCTCGGAGGAGGCTTCGCGTTCCGCCGCCGCCACGTGCTCCCTGGGCTGGTGGTGGAGCTCGATAAGTTCATGGTCGTGCGAGAACTCGGGTTCCTGGTCCAGTTCTTCGTTAAAGACCCAGAAGCGGTAGGCAAAGAACCGGAAAATGGTTCCCAGGACGAGTCCCACAACGCTTCCCGCAATGAAGAGTGACGGCTTGTCGTTGAGGTCCAGCACGTACTTCGCAAACCAGACGCACCCGGAGGCAATCAGAAGCCCCACCAGGTTCATCACGGCGAAGAGCACGGCTTCGCGCACCACGTTGGCCTGCTTGCGGTGCCTGAACGTCCAGTAGCGGTTGGCTACCCAGGAGAAGATGCTGGCCACGATGGTGGCAACGGCCTTGGCCCAGACCTCGCTGCCGTGCATCGGCCCCGTGAAGAGCCAGATGTAAACCGCGGAGTCGATGACGAACGCCACACCGCCGACAGCTCCGAATTTGGCCACTTCACGCCAAAAAAGCGAGGCCAGTCCCCGAATACGATCTGCAAGTGTGCTAAACATGACCCTCCATGGCCGTATGATCTGTGGGCCACGTGGCCAAAGGCCTATTTTAGCCCCCAAAACTCTGCCCCAGCCTCCCTTGGACCGTCCCGGGATGCCCCCTTCACCTTAATTTGCCTCCTTCGGAGCGGCCGAAAGCCGGGATACCGGACGGTCTTCGGTAGGCTGGCCCATGTGACTTTTCCAGTAATAGGTGTGGTTGGCGGCGGCCAGCTTGCGCGAATGATGGCCCCAGCCGCAACAGCACTCGGTTTCGAACTCCGTGTCCTTGTTGAAGGCGACGACGTTTCGGCGGTTTCGGCCGTGTCCACGTCGCCCGTTGGCGACTATAAGGATCTGCAGACGCTGCTTGACTTCTCAGAAGGCCTGGACGTGATGACCTTTGATCACGAGCACGTGCCCACTGAACACCTGCGGGCCCTGCAGGCGGCCGGCGTCAACGTCCAGCCCGGTCCGGACGCGCTGGTGAATGCGCAGGACAAGCTTGTGATGCGCGCCGCCGTAGACCGGCTCGAACTTCCCAACCCCGCCTGGGCGTCCGTGGACGACGTTGCCGCCCTGGTCAGTTTCGGTGACAAAACGGGCTGGCCAGTGATACTGAAGATGCCGCGCGGCGGTTACGACGGCAAGGGCGTACGGGTCGTAGGGTCCGCCGAAGAGGCCGCCGGGACGGAAGAGTGGTTTGCGGCCATGAGTCCGCTCCTGGCCGAGGCAAAGGTTGACTTCACGCGGGAGCTGTCCGCACTCGTGGCGAGGACGCCCGACGGGGAGGCCCGCGCCTGGCCCGTGGTGCATACGATCCAGGTGGACGGTGTGTGTGACGAAGTGATCGCTCCGGCCCTGGACATCCCCGTTGAGGTTGCGGCGGCAGCAGAAGATGCCGCCCTCCGGATAGCCGGCGAACTGGGAGTCACCGGCGTCCTGGCCGTGGAACTTTTCGAGACTCCCGGCGTGGGGGCAGGGTTTCTCATCAATGAACTCGCCATGCGCCCGCACAACACCGGGCACTGGACCCAGGACGGAGCCGTGACGAGCCAGTTCGAGCAGCACCTTCGCGCTGTCCTGAACCTGCCCCTCGGTGCCACTGATGCCCTGGCCCCCGTGACCGTCATGAAGAACTTCCTCGGCGGAGAAAACCAGGACCTGTACTCAGCATTTCCGCTGGCACTCGCGAGTGAGCCCGCGGCCAAAGTCCACTGCTACGGCAAATCCGTCCGTCCGGGCCGGAAAATTGGCCACGTGAACCTGGTGGGCACGTCCACGGCGGACGTTGATTCGGTCCGGCGCCGTGCCACGAGGGTGGCAAGCATCATCCGCGACGGGCGGGCAGCGGCGGAAGAGACGCCACAAACTTTCGAGGAGAACGCATGAGCGCCCCAGCAACGCCTGCCGCGGGTCCAGCGGCGAACCCCCTGGTGGGCCTGGTCATGGGCTCCGACTCCGACTGGCCGGTCATGGAAGCCGCAGCGGACGCCCTGGCCGAATTCGGGATTCCGTTTGAAGCAGACGTGGTCTCCGCGCACAGGATGCCCACCGAGATGATCCGCTACGGGCAAACGGCCCACGAACGCGGACTCCGCGTGATCATCGCCGGGGCCGGCGGCGCCGCGCACCTGCCGGGCATGCTGGCGAGCGTCACTCCCCTGCCGGTGATCGGCGTGCCTGTGCCGCTGAAGACACTGGACGGCATGGACTCCCTGCTGTCGATCGTCCAGATGCCGGCCGGCGTCCCCGTTGCGACGGTTTCCATCGCCGGCGCGCGCAACGCCGGACTTCTGGCTGTCCGCATGCTGGCCGCGGGAACCGATGAGCTCGCAGCTTCGCTGCGCACCGACCTTCTCGACTTTGCCGCCGACCTCAACGCTGTAGCCTCCCGCAAGGGGGCAAACCTCCGGCAGAAAGTCAGCGAGGTCTTCGCCGACGGCAACAGCTCCTTCCGGGGCAGCCGTTAGGACCGCCGGCATGTCCAGCAGCAAAGTTCCGCAGTCCGCCTCGGACACGGCCCTGACGGACCCGGTACGTTACCCGGTCAGCGCTTCCCCTCCCGTCCGCACAAAACGTGCCTTCGTGCTGGTCCTGCTGACCCTCCTCGTCCCCGGCAGCGCGCAACTCGTGGCGGGCGACCGCAGGCTGGGCCGGGCAGCACTGCGCGTGACGCTCTGCGTCTGGGCACTCCTGGTGCTGGCCTTGCTTCTGCTCATCGTCAACCGGACCGCGCTGGTCAGCATCATCACCAACCCCTTCGCATCGCTGGCCATCGTCATCGTGCTGGTGGCTCTCGCGGCCGGCTGGGCTGTCCTGTTCATCAACACCCTGCGGCTCATCCGCCCGGTGCTGCTGGCGCCGCCGGCGCGGCCCGCCGTCGGCATTGCCTTGGTGGTGGCACTGGTGCTGGGCAGCGGGTCGCTCGGCTACGCGGCATACCTGCTCAACGTCAGCCGCAACGCCATCGGCAGTATCTTCTCCTCGGGACCGGCGATCGACCCGGTGGACGGACGCTACAACTTCCTGATGATGGGAGGCGACGCCGGTGACGACCGCACCGGCCGGCGGCCGGACAGCCTCTCCGTGCTGAGCGTCGACGCCGAAACCGGCCAGACGGCCATCATCTCGGTACCCCGCAACCTGCAGAACGCGCAGTTCAGTGAGGGCTCCCCCATGCGGGCCATTTACCCGGAGGGCTACGACTGCGGCGACGAGTGCTTGATCAACGCCATCAACACCGAGGTAACCAACGAGTACGCAGACCTTTACCCCGGAGTGGCCGATCCAGGCGCCCAGGCGACTTTGGAGGCCGTGTCCGGAACGCTGGGGCTCACCGTCCAGGCATACGTCCTGGTGGACATGGAGGGCTTCTCCACGCTCATCGACGCCATGGGAGGCATCAGGATCAAGGCGGGCGGCTGGGTTCCCATGAGCGGTTATTTCGACGAATTCAGCAGGACCTACGGGATGCCGCTGGGATGGATCCCCGCCGGTGAGCAAACACTCAACGGCAACCAGGCACTCTGGTACGGCCGGTCCCGCGAGTACGTTGACGACTACGCCCGCATCCAGCGCCAGCAATGCGTGCAGCAGGCCATGCTGAAGCAGCTGGACCCTGCCACGCTCCTGTCGAAGTTCGAGGACATCGTCAACGCGGGGACCCAGGTGGTGGAATCCAACATTTCCTCAACGCAGTTGGGCAGCTTCGTGGACCTCGCCATCAAGGCGAGAGGCCAGGACGTCAAGCGGCTGACCATCGGCCCGCCGGACTTCGACGCATCATTCTCCACGGTCCCGGACTTTGACCAGATCCACGTGCGCGTGGACGAACTTCTGGCTTCTGCATCATCCGCGCAGTCGCTGGGAACCCCTGACGATGCAATTGCTGTGCCCGCCGCCGGCGGCGGACCGGTGCAGGCTGCAGGAGCCTACGCTCCTACTGCCTCCCTGCTGGCCGGCGGAAGCCTGCCGCAGCAGCCCACGCCGTCGGACTTCATCCCAGTGACCACCACACCCGACGGCGAGCCGATCACCGAAGAACTGCTGAACCAGCTCAAGCGCGAGGGTAACGAGCAGGCCATCGCCGGGCTCGTGGCCACCAATGGCCAGTGCGCCGCGCTCTAGCCCCGCTACATACGAAAGAAACGGAACCGGTTTTGTACGAGATTGAAAACGTCCTCCGGGATTACGCCTGGGGTTCGACAACGGCGATTGCATCGCTCCTGGGACGCCCGGAATCCGGTGGGCCCGAAGCCGAACTGTGGATCGGGGCGCACACTGATTCGCCATCCGTGGCGCATGTCCCGGAAGACGGCACCGCCACTCCCCTCGATGCCTTGATCGCCAGCGATCCGGAGCATTTCCTCGGCACCGAATCAGTAGCCCGCTTTGGGCCGCGGCTGCCGTTCCTGGCGAAAATCCTGGCCGCAGCCCAGCCGCTGTCCCTCCAGGTGCATCCCAGCCTGGAGCAGGCACGTGCCGGGTTTGCCCGGGAGAACGCGGAAGGTGTGGCGGCGGATGCACCACACCGGAACTACCGCGATGATAACCACAAGCCGGAAATGATCTTCGCGCTGACCCCGTTCGAAGCCCTGTGCGGGTTCCGCCCGACGGCGGAAACCCGGGAGCTCCTGCTGCACGTCGCCTCAGCTTTTGAATCAGTGCAAGCGCAGCCGCCTGCCGTTATCACGGCCCTGCTGGAGGACCTCGACGACGGCGACGAAGGTGCCGGCCTGCGGAAGGCGTTTGAACGCCTCATCACGGGCGGAGAAGCCGTGGCGGAAGCCACCACCCAGGTGGTGGCGGCGCTGCTGTCCCGGGGATCGCTGGCACCCTACGAAGCAGAGCTGGGAACGGCCATCAGCCTGAACGAGAAGTACCCGGGCGATCCCGGTGTGCTCATCTCCCTGCTCTTGAACCGGATCTCGCTGCAGCCGGGCGAGTCCGTCTACCTGCCCGCGGGAAACGTCCACGCCTACCTGCACGGGCTGGGCGTGGAGGTCATGGCGTCCTCGGACAACGTCCTGCGCGGCGGGCTGACGCCCAAGTTCGTGGATGTCCCCGAACTGCTGCGCACCATCGACTTCCACCCCGTGGCCGTGCCGATGCTCAATGCCGAAAAGACCGTACTGGACCAGGAGCTCTACCGGCCGCCGTTCGAGGAATTCCAGCTGCAGCGGATCGAGCTCGGGCCGAATGATGGCCCCGTCCCGCTGGCGCAGTCCGGGGCCGCCGTGGTCATCGTCGTGGCGGGCGACGTCTACCTGGACTCACCCAAGGGCGACCTGCAGCTTTCACGGGGCGGCAGCGCATTCCTCGCCGCCGCCGAGGCCCCCGTCAACGTCCACCCTGTCGCCGGGAGCACGGAGCCGGCACTGGCGTTTGCGGTGACTACCGGCCTTTAGCCGCGCCGAAGCACCAGACGCGCGCGCCCGGCCGCAGTTTTGACGAGCCGGCGCGCCGTCTGGAGGCCCTTCCGTGCCAGCGGCATGGCCTTTGAGTACGCCGGGTAGAACGGGGACAGCGGCTTTTCCCACGTTCCCAGGAGCATGTTTTCGTGCTTGGCGAACTGCTTCTTGAAGTCCGAAATACCGTCGTTGAGCAGGCCGTTGAAGTCGTACCGGGAGCATCCGTCTTCCCGCATGGACTGCAGCGCCGCCCATTTGACCCCGTAGTTCACGCGCTGCTTCTGCCCTTCGGCGGAGACGCCGCCGTAGAGCTCGAAGGCGGTGGAGCCGCTGCGGGCCAGCCAGACGAACGCCAGCATCTGCTCGCCGTCGAATGCTCCGATGATGGGTGAACCGTCTCCCATGTTCAGGAAAATGTCCCGGTAGTACTGGTCCTCGTGGATACCGAAACCGGCGCGTTCCGCCGTTTCGTGGTAGATGGCGAGCACCTGCTCCAGCTCGGATTCGTTCTTGACCTTCCGGAACTCCACGTCGCTGCGCATTGCCTTGCGGATATTGGCGCGGGTGGACTTGGACATCTCCGCCATCAGTTCGTCATCGGACCTGCGCAGGTCCAGGATGAGCGTCCGCGGGATCAGGACTGTGTTGGTGGACTCCCGGAAACCGGCTTCGGACACGGCGGCCGCGTAGGGCGAATCCTGGTCCCAGTCCGGTTCAATGCTCAGGGCAACGCCGCGGTGGCGGGCGGCGGCATGGTCCGCAAGGCTGCTGAGGACGGCGGGAGCGTCCTCCACCGAACACATCGGCCCCCTGGGGATGTAGACCAATGCCCGGAACGGGACAGGAAGCCGCCGGATCAGCAGCTGGGCACAGCCGATCGTGTTGTCGCCGTCGTTCAGGAGCACGCGGTCCACGGACCAGCCATGCATTGCCTTGGTCTCGCCCCAGCCCCAGAGCTGTTGGGGGTGCCCCTGGAACCGGTCGACGTATTCGTCCCAAAGGGCGCGGTCAGTACAGGGCACAACAGCTGGAATCATGGCTTAAACCCTATACCAAGGCTTAGCGCCGGAGCCCCGGAACGCGCTGGGCGTTCCGGGGCTCCGGGTGGAATGCGTGGCCGTGGATCAGCTCTTGCGGGCGTAGCCTTCCCACTTGCTGGCCTGGTGCTCGCCGTCCACGAAGCGGATGGTCCCGGACTTGGAACGCATCACGATGGACTGGGTCAGGACCTTGTCCTTGGAGTAGCGGACGCCCTTCAGGAGGTCACCGTCGGTGATGCCGGTGGCAGCGAAGTAGCAGTTGTCGCTGGAGACGAGGTCGTTGGTGGACAGGACGCGTTCCAGGTCGTGGCCGGCGTCGATTGCCTTCTGCTTTTCTTCGTCGCTGGTGGGCCACAGCCGGCCCTGGATCACGCCGCCAAGGGACTTGATGGCACAGGCCGCGACGATTCCTTCGGGGGTTCCGCCGATGCCCATCAGGGCGTCGACGCCGGTTCCGGAGCGGGCGGCGGCGATGGCACCGGCAACGTCTCCGTCCATGATGAACTTGGTGCGGGCGCCGGCCTCACGGATTTCCTCGACCAGCGGGCGGTGGCGGTCGCGGTCCAGGATCATGACGTTGAGCTGGTTGACCTTCACGCCCTTTGCCTTGGCGATCAGGTGGAGGTTCTGCTTCACCGGCAGGCGGAGGTCCACCATGTCGGCGGCTTCCGGGCCGGTGACGAGCTTCTCCATGTAGAACACCGCGGAGGGGTCGAACATGGAACCGCGTTCTGCCACGGCCAGGACCGCCAGCGCGTTGTTGATGCCCAGCGCGGTGAGCCGCGTTCCGTCGATGGGATCGACGGCCACATCGCATTCGGGGCCGGTGCCGTCACCGACGCGTTCGCCGTTGAACAGCATGGGGGCTTCGTCTTTTTCGCCTTCACCGATGACCACGACGCCGTTGAAGTGGACCGTCTGCAGGAAGGAGCGCATGGCGTCCACGGCAGCGCCGTCCGCCGTGTTCTTGTCGCCGAAACCCACCCAGTGGCCGCCGGCGATTGCCGCAGCTTCGGTAACCCGGACAAGCTCGAGGGCAAGGTTGCGGTCCGGCTCATCGTTGCCCACAGCCAGGGACGGTGAGATCGTGGAGTACTTCTGGGTCATGGACGCTGGTGACACGTGAACCTCTTCTTCGAGTGGCGATCATTGAACCCGCCCAGCCGGAACAGCCGGTCGGTGATTCCTCTACTTCCGATCATAGTCGCGCTTATAGCTCCCGGGACGGCGGATGACGCGGGTGCGCAATGTGCAGGAACGGAGCGGCCGGGCACCCGAGGGCGCCAAATAGAACTTGCGTCCCCGGATGGGCGACTATAGAGGGGTGAATGACATGCAGGAAAAGACCAGTCCCAGCCCCGAGCCGGCCGGATCCGCAGGCAGCCAGGGCGCAGGTGGAACGGGCGCGGATGCCCCGGTTAAGCCTGTCATTCCGGCCGCAGCGGCCAAACGTGCCAACGCCTCGGTGATCGGCATGATCATCGCCCTCGTGGTGAGCATCGCCGCGTTCCTGCCGATCATCCTGATGAACCCGCTGCCCAAAAGCGACGGCTACCGTCCGGACATCGACGTCGCGGCGGTCTCCAGGAATGCCGCGGATGTGGCGGGATTCACACCGGCGGCCCCCGACACGGGCGGCGCTTTCAGGCCGAACTACGCACGGTGGGAAGCGGGAACCGGCAGCGGGGTGCCCACGTGGGAGGTCGGCTTCCTGACACCCAAGGATTCGTTCATCGCCCTGGTGCAGACCACCAAGGCCAACCCCACCTGGCTGCTGCAGCAGACCCGCAACGCGCCGGTCACCGGCTCGCGCAACGCAGGCGGCCAGGAGTGGGAGCTCCGGGACACCGGCAAAGGCGAGAAATCCCTGGTCCTCGACTACCGCGGAACTACCGTCATCCTGTCCGGCGCCGCCGAACTGGACGAGTTCGCCACCCTCGCTGACGCCGTCGTGAAGTCCATCGACAGCAATCCCGCCGTCACAGTTTCACCTGCGGCCACCACTGCCCCTTAAGGTAAGCAGGGTGACTACCTACCTGACTCCCGCACTTGCCTGGCGCCGCCTGCGCGAAGGAAATGAACGCTTTGTCAACGGTGAAACTTCCCACCCCAACCAGGACGCATCCCGCCGGTCCTCATTGGTGGAGAACCAGCACCCCTTCGCCGTAATTTTCGGCTGCTCGGATTCGCGCCTGGCCGCCGAGATCATCTTCGACGTCGGACTGGGTGACGTATTTGTGGTGCGGACCGCAGGCCAGGTGATTGACGACGCCGTCCTTGGCTCGCTTGAGTACAGCGTCGGTGTGCTCGGGGTCCCCTTGATCGTTGTCCTGGGCCACGACAGCTGCGGTGCCGTCTCCGCCACCAAGTCTGCCGTGGAGACCGGACAGATGCCCACCGGGTTCATCAGGGACCTTGTGGAGCGGATCACCCCGTCCGTCCTCACCTCGCTGCGCAACAACGAAACCGAGGTCAACGACATGGTGGTGGAACACGTGAAGCAGACCTCGCAGCGTCTGGTGGACAGCTCACGTGTGATTTCCGACGCAATCCAGGAAGGGCGGACTGCCGTCATCGGCCTGTCCTACAGCCTTGCGGAGGGCCGCGCGAACCTTGTTTCGGGAATCGGCGAGCTCTAGAAGGCGCCGAAAAGCCGCGCTGCCGGGACCCGTAGCATGCTCTTCACGGTTTTCGGTGGCGCGGCTGATCGCCCTAAGCTAACCCCATGACTTCCACTGAAGAATTCCGCATTGAACACGACACGATGGGCGAAGTCCGCGTCCCCGTGAACGCACTGTACCGTGCACAGACGCAGCGTGCAGTTGAAAACTTCCCCATCTCCGGCAAGACCCTCGAACGCGCCCACATCGAGGCCCTCGCCCGGGTCAAGAAGGCAGCCGCCCAGGCCAACGCTGAACTTGGAGTGCTCGACGGCGAGCTGGCCAAGGCGATCGCGGAGGCTGCCGATGAGGTGGCCACCGGCAAGTACGACGGCGACTTCCCCATCGACGTCTTCCAGACCGGTTCCGGCACGTCCTCGAACATGAACACCAACGAGGTCATCGCCGAACTGGCAACCCGGTCCCTCAAGGCTGCCGGAAGCGACAAGGTTGTCCACCCGAACGACCACGTCAACGCCTCCCAGTCGTCCAACGACGTGTTCCCCACGTCCGTGCACGTGGCCGCAACCTCGGCCCTGATCAACGACCTCATCCCGGCCCTCGGCTACCTGGCCGAATCCCTGGAGCGCAAGGCCGTGGAGTTCAAGGACGTCGTCAAGTCCGGCCGCACCCACCTGATGGACGCCACCCCGGTCACGCTGGGCCAGGAATTCGGCGGCTACGCAGCACAGGTGCGCTACGGCATCGAGCGGATCAACGCCTCGCTCCCCCGCGTTGCCGAAGTTCCGCTCGGCGGCACCGCTGTCGGAACCGGCATCAACACCCCGGCAGGCTTCCCGGAGCGTGTGATCGAGCTCCTCGCCACGGACACGGGCCTGCCGCTGACCGAGGCCCGCGACCACTTCGAGGCACAGGCCAACCGCGACGGCCTCATCGAAGCGTCCAGCCAGCTGCGCAACATCGCCATCTCCTTCATGAAGATCAACAATGACCTGCGCTGGATGGGCTCCGGCCCCAACACCGGCCTCGGCGAAATCGCCATCCCGGACCTGCAGCCCGGCTCCTCGATCATGCCCGGCAAGGTCAACCCGGTCATCTGCGAGGCCTCCATCATGGTTGCCGCCCAGGTCATCGGCAACGACACCGCCATTGCCTGGTCCGGCACGAACGGCGCCTTCGAATTGAACGTCGGCATCCCGGTCATGGCCTCCAACCTGCTTGAATCCATCCGCCTGCTGGCCAACACCAGCCGGGTCATGGCCGACAAGATGATCGACGGCATTACGGCCAACGTGGAGCGCGCCCGCTTCCTGGCAGAGGCTTCGCCGTCCATCGTCACCCCGCTGAACAAGTACATCGGCTACGAGAACGCCGCCAAGATTGCCAAGACGGCCGTGGCCGAAGGCCTCACCGTCCGCCAGGCCACCGAGAAGCTCGGCTTCGTCGGTGACGGCGAAGGCAAGGTCTCCGAAGCCGACCTCGACAAGGCCCTGGATGTCACCACCATGACGTCCCCGGCCCACAAGGCCTGACACCCGCAGCAAGTACGACGGCGGCCGCCCACCTTCCCAGCGAAGGCGGGCGGCCGCCGTCGTTTAAGGCAGGTTGGCGCACCTTCGGCCTCAGGGCCGTCCCGCCGTCGTAGGCACGTAACTTTGCACTATTACTGTCTGAGTGCAAAAATATACTCCATGGAAGAAAGTGCAGTTATTGAGGGCGGGCTCCGCGAACGGAAGCGCGCCGCCACACGTGCAGCCATCACTGCCGCCGCACGGGCACTGACCGCAGAACATGGCCTCAACGGCTATACCGTGGAGGAAGTATGCGAGCGCGCCGACATCTCCCGCCGCACCTTCTTCAACTACTTCCCCACCAAGGAAGACGCGATCATTGGCCACGCGGACGATGACATCCCCGCGGACGTCATCGAGGAATTCATTGAGGGCGGCGCCTCGTCTCCGCCCGGTGAAATCTCCCCCACCCTGTTCCAGGACCTGGTGCGGCTCTCCCTGCGGCTTTCCGAGGGCATGGCCGGCTCCGAGGAGGACACCCGGCAGCTGATCGGCGTGATCAAAAAAGAGCCCCAGCTGATCCTGAGGATCATCGGCATCACCGAGCAGCGCGAGGCGCAGTTCGCCCGCGACGTCGCCCGCCGGGAAGGCGTGGCCGCGGACCATCCCGTGGTGCAGATGGCCGTGGTGTTGCTGGGCACCATCGCCCGCAAGAGCAGCATGGCCTACTTCTCCGACGGCAACACCCGCCCCTACGCCGACCTGCTGATGGCAAACATCACGGCCGCCAGAACGCTCTTCTCCCAGCCCCTCGGACACCCTGAAACCCCTGCCGCAGAAGGACAACCATGAGTATCGCCACCAAGCCGCCAGCGGGCCCCCTGCTGCTGACGCAGAATCGCATCTGGATCATCTTCTCGGCGCTGATCGCCGGGATGCTGCTGTCCAGCCTCGACCAGACCATTGTCTCCACGGCCATGCCCACCATCGTGGGCAAGCTCGGCGGGGTGGAACACCAGGCCTGGATTACGACCGCATACCTGCTGGCCACCACCATCGTGATGCCCATCTATGGCAAGTTCGGCGACGTCCTGGGCCGGCGCAACCTTTTCCTGATAGCCATCGCGTTATTCACGCTCGCCTCGGTTGGCTGCGCCCTCGCCACCGATTTCTGGGGCTTTGTGATCTTCCGCGCCATCCAGGGCCTGGGCGGCGGCGGACTGATGATCCTCTCGCAGGCGATCATTGCCGACATCGTGCCCGCCAAGGACCGCGGCAAGTACATGGGCCCGCTCGGCGCCATCTTCGGCCTCTCCGCCGTGGCCGGTCCCCTGCTGGGCGGCTTCTTTGTGGACCACATGACCTGGGAATGGGCCTTCTACATCAACATTCCCATCGGCATCGCCGCTTTCGCCATCGCCTGGTTCACCCTGACGCTTCCCAACAAGAAGGCCGAAAAGCGGATCGACATCCTGGGCGTTGTTTTGCTCTCCGCCGCCACCACGTGCCTCATCTTCTTCACCGACTTCGGCGGCAAGAAGGACGAAGGCTGGGATTCCCCGTTGACCTGGGCCTTTGGTGCCGGGCTGCTGGTTTCGGCTGCCGCCTTTGTTATGGTCGAGCGCCGCGCCGAGGACCCCATCATTCCGCTGAGCCTCTTCCGGAACCGCATCTTCGTCAACGCCACGGCCATCGGCTTCACCCTGGGCCTGGGCATGTTTTCGGCGCTGGCCTTCGTGCCCACCTTCCTCCAGATGTCCTCCGGTACTTCGGCAGCGGAATCGGGCCTGCTGATGCTGCCGATGATGGCGGGCCTGATGGGCACCTCCATCTACTCGGGCATTCGGATCTCCAAGACCGGCAAGTACAGGATGTACCCCATCCTGGGTGCAGCACTCACCATGGCGGCCATGCTGTGGATGACCACCCTTGCCGCTGCCACCCCCATCTGGGTCATCTGCGTCCAGCTGTTCTTCTTCGGGGCAGGGCTCGGCCTGATCATGCAGGTGACAGTCCTGGTGGTGCAGAACTCCGTCCCGGCCGATCAGATCGGCACCGCCACCAGCACCAACAACTACTTCCGCGAGGTAGGAGCCGCCATGGGCGTGGCGGTGTTCGGCGCGATTTTCACCAACAGGTTGTCCGAGTCCCTCACCAGTGCTTTCACCGGCGCCGGCGCATCTGCTGAACAGGCGGCACAGTCCACCAGCACCCTGGACCCACATGCGCTGACCCAGCTCCCGGAGCAGCTGCGTGATGCCGTGGTCAACGCCTACGCAAACTCCCTTGCCCCGGTGTTCTGGTACCTGCTGCCCTTTATCGCCGTGGCCCTGCTGCTGGCCATCACGCTCAAGCAGATCCCGCTCTCGGACACCGCCGGGATGGTGGCGCGCGGTGAGGCGGTCGGCGGGGAGGAAGCCGAGCTTCTTGCCGCCGGGCTTGCCGGCCAGGCCGGAAACAGCGTGAGGGACGACGACGGCGGGCTGGTCTCCCAAGGCCGCTGACCGCCGTCGTACTCCCTTCAGCCGTAGCTGGGCCGGGTGCCACTGCACGGGAAACAGGGACGCCGCAATCCTGTGGATTGCGGCGTCCCTGTTTTAGTAGCCCGTCAGGGTTCGAAGTGCGCCGCCTCGGCAGGTTTCAGGGCGTGCCGGATGCTGGTCAGGTGCCCCGGCATAAGGTCGGGAAGTTCATCCATGGTGAACCAGCCGACCGCCAGGGATTCGTCGTCGTTGACCCTTGCAGTACCGCTGATGTACCGGCACAAAAAAACGACGTCGAGGAACTCGCAGACGTCACCGTTCGGGTAAGTGAAAGGGCCCACGGCCCCCACGGACACCACACGCTCGGCTTCTGCCACCACGGCGGTTTCCTCAAAGATTTCCCGCACCAGGCCGCGGGCCGGCTGCTCCCCCGGATCCAGTATTCCGCTGATCAGCGCCCACTGCCGGTTGTCTGCCCGCTGGGGAGCAGGATGCGGCCCGCAGCGTCCTGCTCCCCTGACCGCGGGGACCCACAGCGGGGCATTACCAATCTTCTTCCGTAAACTCAGGATGTAGTCAGGCGCAGGCATACGGCCAGCCTACCCAGTGCTGCTTCTCAGGCAGGCAGCAGCATGGCGGCGGCCGCCCCGGCCAGCATGAAGGGGCCAAACGGGATGGAGGACTTCAGTGTTCCCCGCCGCGCCGCAAGCAGGGCAATGGACCACAGGCCACCCAGCAGGAACGCCAGGAAAGTACCGGCAAAAAGGTGCCCCCAGCCCAGGTAGCCCAGGTACATCCCCAGCACCCCGGCCAGCTTGACGTCACCAAACCCCATGCCCGGCGGATAAACAAGCCGAAGGACGAAGTAGAAGAGCCACAGCAGCCCCGCTCCGGCCATCACGCGCACCGGAACGGCGAGCAGGGCGGGCAGCGGACCCTCCGGCTCGGCGGCACCCGCCACAGCAGCTGCCATCAGCAGCAGCACTCCGGCCACGGCATAGGACGGGAATACGATCCGGTTGGGCAGGAGATGGTGACGGACATCGATCACCGTCAGCCGGACAGCCATCACGGCAAAGTACAGGCACGCCGCAAGCACCAGCCAAAAGGCCACCGGATTGTGCTGCCACAGTTCGCCGAGTCGTCCGATCACCCTCCGGATGCTACTGGAATTCCCCTGACCGCCCTACCGCGCCCGCGTAAACTGTGGATATGGCGACATGGGATAGCCGGCACCGCCCGGATCCGAACGGCGGCGCATCCCCCGCAGATCCGATCACCACGTTCCGCAACCTGTGCCGGTCCTCGCCGTGGAAGTGGCAGTCCCTGCGCTTTGAATACTGGGACGAACCTTTCGCCGAGGCACCTTCTCCCGGCGCACCCCTGGTCAGGGCGTGGCTTCGCCGGCCGGGAGCACTCCGTCTGGAAAGCCCGGAGGGACTGGTCCTCCACAGCACCACCGGCATCAACGACTCGCGGGACGGCTTCTACGTCAGTTCCACCCGGAAATCCTGGCTGCTGCCGCCGCATCTGGTCACCCCCGTCTACGATGACGCGGGCCTGGTCAAGCGCCGGCCCGAGGCAGCTTACGGGGAGCCCGGATTCGGGAACGGCCGTTTCTCGGCAGCACTGGATCCGGTGGAACTCGCCGGCAACGCACCGGTTCCCCTGGAGTTCCCGGGCAGCAACGCAGTCCAGGTACAGGAACTGCACACCGTCGACCACGAGGGCAGGCCGGCGTTCGAGGCACTTGTGACGCCCACGGCGGCCTACCATCCCGGTGACCCCGCAGCGCCCCTCTGCCTTCCGGGGCCGTCCCGCATCCGGGTGGACCTGGGCACCGGGGTCTGCGTGGCCAGCCAGTCCTTGGAACCCGGGAACGAAGAATACGGCCACTGGCTCCGGATCATCGCCGTGGACGAGTACATGCTCGATGACCTGTTCCTGGCCGAATCGATGAACCTTACGGACGTGCGGCGGCACATCAGCTGGGACATCCCGGCCTGACCCTTTCCGCGCCATCAGCTAGGCTTCGCTGATGACTACGCTGAGCTCCGTCTGGCCACTCTTCGACCTCAGGCTGGCCACCCCACGGCTCGAACTCCGCCCGATCACGGACGACGAGATCCCCAGCGCCGTGGCCGCGGCCCGCAGCGGCATCCACCAGGCCGGCAGGAACCCGTTCAGCACCCCTTGGGCCGAGCTTCCCGCAGAGGAGCTCGGCCCCAACATGGCCCGCTGGTACTGGAAGTGCCGCGCGGAATGTACCCCCGAAAGCTGGACCCTGCTCCTGGGCATCTGGCGCGGCGGGGAATTCCTCGGCTGCCAGGACGTGGGCGCGAAAAACTTCGCCACCCTTCGCACAGTTTCCACCGGCTCCTGGCTCAAGCAGTCCGCCCAGGGGCAGGGACTGGGCAAGGAGATGCGCGCCGCCGTCGCGCTGTACGCCTTCGACTGGCTCGGCGCCGACGCCGCCGAATCAGAGGCAGCAGCCTGGAACAAAGCCTCCCTGGGTGTCTCCCGCTCCCTCGGCTACGAGCTCAACGGAACCACCCGCGAGGCCTGGGGCACCAAGGTCGAAACAGTCCAGCACGTCCGCCTCACCCCCGAGACCTTCAAACGCCCCGACTGGACCCTCCACGTAGAGGGCCACGAAGCAGCAGCAGCGTTCCTCAAGGTCAGTTAGTGCCCGGTGGCTGCGTCCGTCCGTCGCCAACACTTCGCCGTCGGGTTGAGCGCGGTGCCCGTGGCTGGGTCCGTCGCTAACACTTCGCCGTCAGGTTGAGTGCGGCGCCGTGGCTGGGTTCGCCAGGCCACGGTCCTTCTCCGTCGCTTAGACACGACGCATAGGGCCACCTGCGGTCGCTGGGCGACCTCCGGCAGCCGATGCGCCGCGATGCGCTCCTACGAGAAGGCCCGTAACCAGGCTTGTGAGCACGTTAGTCTCGCGCGGTGAGGCAAGGCACACGTGGGTCGCCAGCGCTTCGCGTAGGAGCGCATCGCCGACCAGAGCGCTGCGCAGGTCGTCCGCGACCGGAGCGGCGCGGCGGGAGGTGTCTAAGCGACGGCGAAGTGCTGGGGACCCACGGACCCGGCTACTGCCACACACGAAAGGGCCGCGACCAGCCCAAACGCGGTCGCGGCCCTTCCTCCAGGAGACTTAGCCTTCGAGCAGTTCTGTGACCAGGGCTGCTATTGGCGAGCGTTCGGAGCGGGTCAGGGTGACGTGGCCGAAGAGCGGGTGTCCTTTCAGGGTTTCGACGACGGCGGCGATGCCGTCGTGGCGTCCGACGCGGAGGTTGTCGCGCTGGGCGACGTCGTGGGTCAGGACGATCTTGGAGTTCTGGCCGATGCGGCTCATGACGGTGAGGAGGACGTTCTTTTCGAGGGACTGGGCCTCGTCCACGATGACGAAGGCGTCATGGAGGGAGCGGCCGCGGATGTGCGTGAGGGGCATGACCTCGAGCATGCCGCGGTCCATGACCTCCTCCACTACTTCCTGGCTGACCAGCGCGCCGAGGGTGTCGAAAACGGCCTGGGCCCAGGGATTCATCTTTTCGGACTCGGAGCCGGGCAGGTAGCCCAGTTCCTGCCCGCCCACCGCGTACAGGGGACGGAAGACGATCACCTTGCGGTGCTCGCGGCGTTCCAGTACGGCTTCCAGGCCAGCGCAGAGTGCCAGGGCTGACTTGCCGGTGCCGGCCCTGCCACCGATGGATACGATTCCGACGGCGGGATCCATCAGCATGTCGATGGCCAGGCGCTGTTCGGCGGACCGGCCATGGAGGCCGAAGACGTCCCGGTCGCCCTTCACCAGGCGGACCTGCTTGTCGGGGCCGACCCGGCCCAGGGCGGAGCCCCTGTTGGAAAGCAGGACGAGTCCGGTGTTGACCGGCATCTCGGCTGCTGCGGGGATGAAGACCGGCTCATGGCCGTACAGGGTGGAGATCTCCTGTTCGTTGGCTTCAACCTCGGCAACGCCTGTCCAGCCTGAATCCTTGACCAGCTCGTTGCGGTATTCGTCGGCGGTGAGCCCCATGGCGGAGGCCTTGACCCGCATCGGCAGGTCCTTGGACACTACCGTGACGTCCCGGCCCTCGTTGGAGAGGTTCTTGGCTACGGCGAGGATGCGGCTGTCGTTGTCGCCGCTGCGGAAGCCCAGGGGCAGCACCTCTGCGGAAATGTGATTCAGCTCCACCATGAGGGTGCCGCCGTCGTCCCCGATGGGGATGGGCTGGTTGAGGCCGCCATGTTTGACCCGGAGGTCGTCGAGGAGCCGGAGTGCCTTGCGTGCGAAGTAGCCGAGTTCGGGATCATGCCGCTTGGCCTCAAGCTCGGTGATAACCACCACCGGGACGATGACTTCGTGTTCGGCGAAGCGAAGCAGTGCGCGGGGGTCGGACAGCAGGACCGAGGTGTCGATCACGAAGGTGTGGATGTCGGCTTCCTTTCCGGAGACGGCAAAACCGGCCGCAGCATCCGTTGCTGCGCCGGTTTGTGTGGTGGCTCGCATGGCGCGAGAGGTAGCTTTCCCTCCCTGGTCAAAAACGACCTCGGGCAGTTGTTCAGAAGTAGCCACATCGACTCCAGCCCCGGGCGCCAGCCCGGATTTGTTATTGGTGAGGCGGCTCGGCCACGAGGCCGGGTCCGGCCTCCCATACAACCGGTGCGATGTTTCGCTCCATGTACTGGCCTCCCCGATCAGCCGGCGGTTTTGCCTGCTGATGGATATAACGTAATTCCACCCCAAGTAATTTCCGCAACCATTACGCGGCGATTCCTGTTGCGCTTGCGTGAACTCGCAGTGAATGGCGGATGTCAGGAGCCGAAGCGCCGCTGCCTGCCCGCGTAGTCGCGGAGGGCACGCAGGAAGTCCACCTTGCGGAAGGCGGGCCAGAGCGCCTCGCAGAAGTAGAACTCGCTGTAGGCGCTTTGCCACATGAGGAAACCCGAGAGCCGTTGCTCGCCGGAAGTCCGTATCACCAGGTCAGGGTCTGGCTGCCCGCGGGTGTAGAGGAAGCGGGAAATGTCGTCCACGCTCAGTTCGTCGGCAAGCTGCGGGATGTCCTTGCCTTTGGCCATGGCGTCGCGCAGGAGTTCGCGCACGGCGTCCACGATTTCCCGGCGCCCGCCATAGCCCACCGCAACGTTGACGTGGATCTTCTCGCGGACCGGCGTGCGCGCAGTCAGCTTGTTCAGGCGCTCGGCGAGGTATTCGGGAAGCAGTTCGGGCGCCCCCATCGCGTGGACGGAGATGTTGGAGTCCTCGTCCAGGCGGTCCAGGGTGTTGGCGATGATGCCCATCAGGAGGTCCAGCTCTTCGCTGGAGCGGTTCATGTTGTCCGTGGACAGCATGTAGAGCGTGACCACCTTGACGCCGAGCTCCTGGCACCAGCCCAGGAACTCATGGATCTTGTCCGCGCCGGCCTGGTGGCCCTGGCTGGTGGGGGCGTTGAACTGCTTGGCCCACCGCCTGTTGCCGTCCACCATGACCCCGATGTGGCGCGGGATCCGGTCCCGGGATAGGTCTTTGAGGAGCCTGCGCTCGTAAAAGCCGTAGAGGAACCCGGGCAACTCCACGCGTCCACTCACCTGACTTCCTTGCTGTACGTACTTGCCACATCCTAGGCTACCGCCAGCCTGGGCAGTGGCAGTCCCACCGGGCACCGGCGGCCGGAGGATGAGACATTACCCGCCAGTAACTTACCGGGACGTAAGTTATTCTGGAGCGATGAAGAGCGACTCTCCGGATACCCCGCACGCGCCGGAGCCGAAGAGACATCCGGCGGAAGCAAACCCTGAAACCGGTGCGGTGGACGACGCTGCAGTCAGGCTCGCTGAGCTGCTGATGATCAAGCCAAAGTGGCGCGGCTGGATCCATACCGTCACAGCACCGCTGGCCCTCATCGCCGGGATTGTCCTGGTGGCACTGGCTCCGACGCCGGACCGCAAGATCACATCAGCCATCTACGCCGCCACCGGCGTGCTGCTCTTCGGGATCAGCGCCGTTTACCACCGCGGCAACTGGTCCCCCGGCGTAAAAATGGTCCTCAAGCGGCTGGACCACACCAACATCATGCTGGTGATCGCGGGCAGCTATACCCCGCTGGCCTGGACCCTCCTGGACCGTCCGCAGGCGGTCCTGCTGCTGTGGGTCATCTGGTCCGGAGCCATCCTGGGCGTGCTGTTCCGGCTCCTGTGGACGGACGCGCCGCGCTGGCTGTACGTTCCCATCTACATTGCACTGGGTTGCGGAGCCTTGTTTTACCTTCCGCAGTTCTTCCAGGCCAGCGTTCCGGCAGCCGTGCTGATCTGCGTCGGCGGCGCCCTCTACATTGCCGGCGCAATCTTCTACGCCCTGAAGAAACCGAACATCAGCTACCACCACTTCGGCTTCCACGAGCTCTTCCACGCTTTCACCGTTTTTGCCTTCGCGGCCCACTTCACGGCCATCACCCTGGCAGTGCTGGGCTGAGCTGCGGCAGGCGGAAAGCGGAGAGTCCGGTCGTCTTACTCCCGCGGCCGGGACTGGCCGGGGGCAATGCCGTTCCCGTCGCCGTCGGACCGGCCGGGTTCGGGGGCATTGAGCCCGTCCTGGGCGTCGGACGCCTGCACGTCGGCGGCGGCAGCGGCCGCAAGGCGGTCCTCCTCCACCTGGGCACGGTACCGCACCCTGCGGATCCGCCGCACCATGTCGACGATCAGCAGTGCGGTGGCCACCACGAAGAAGGCAGTCATGATGAAGCCCAGGAGGCCCGGCGTCACCTGATCCTCCGAGATGCCTTCCCGCAGAGTAGGGGTGGGCAGCGGTGTGGGGGTTGTGGCCAGGCTGAGGAGCAGACGATGCACGTTTAATACCTTCTGTGGAACGGGTTGCAGCAGGCGGCGGACAGCACGGCCACAGGGCCTGAACCTATCTTCTACGCGGCATAGAAATTGCCTGCCGTTCTATCTTAGCCCCGCGAACAGATCCTTTTCCGGGAGCTCCGAGGGTACCCGGGAGCGGATCAGCGAGTAGTCCTCCCACGGCCAGGCGCGCCGCTGCATTTCAGCGGAGACGGCAAAGAAGAACCCCAGCGGATCCACCTGCGTCCGGTGGGCCCGGAGGGCGTCGTCGCGCACTTCGAAGAAATCCCCGCAGTCCACCTGCGTGGTGGTGGGGTGCGGAGCCGGCGGCGGGGTGTGCCCCTCGGCGTCGGACTCCAGCCACGCGGCCAGGCGCTCTGCGTACGGGGACTGCAGGCCGGCCTCTTCCAGCGCGAAGTGCAGCGCACGGAAACGCTCGGGGCTGAAGGCCCGGTCATAGTAGAGCTTGCTGGGTTCCCATGGCTCCCCCGCCTCCGGGTAGCGGGCGGGGTCGCCGGCGGAATCGAAGGCTTCAACGGCAACCCGGTGCGCCATGATGTGGTCCGGGTGGGGGTACCCGCCGTTCTCGTCGTAGCTGAGGATGACGTGGGGCTTGAAGGACCGCACCAGCCTCACCAGCGGTGCTGCAGCATGGTGCAGGGGCAGGGTGGCGAAGGAACCCGCAGGCAGCGGAGGCAGCGGGTCGCCCTCAGGGAGCCCGGAATCAACAAAACCCAGCCAGCGTTGCCTGATGCCCAATATGGCGGCGGCCCGGTCCATTTCCAGCCGCCTGGCCCCTGCCATGTCCCGCTTCGGGTGCGGTTCGCCCTCCACCGCAGGGTTTTGGATGTCCCCGCGGGAACCGTCCGTGCACGTGGCAACCATGACATCCACGCCAGAAGCGGCATACATGGCCATGGTCGCAGCGCCCTTGCTGGATTCATCATCCGGGTGGGCGTGGACTGCGAGCAGCCGTAGCGGTGCCGGGGAGTTGCTGGACGCTGTCATGGAAGGACGGCTCCTAATTCATCTTTTGCCAAGTGCTGCTGGTGGACGGGGAACGGGGGTGGACTGCTGCCGGTCGCCGCTGCAACCGGCCCCGGCGGAAAGGGCACTAAACTGGTCTGGTGACTTCCCCGGACCAGCCGGCTCCAACCGCGCCCGCAGACACTAGCCTAGCCAATCGCTATGGTGCTAAAAAGCGCGGCTTGACGCCCGCCGCCAAGCGCACCATTGCGGGTGTGGCCCTGGCCGGAGGAATCGGCTTCATGGCGTGGGTTTCCACGTCCAACTCGCTGACGGACGTCACGTTCAAGGACGTGGGATACACCACTCCCGATGCCACCCTTGCTGAGGTGGACTTCCAGGTGACCCGCGAGCCGGGGACCGCCGTCAAGTGCGCCATCAAGGCGCTCGATTCAAAGTACGCGGTGGTCGGCTGGAAAGTGGTGGATATCCCCTCGGACGCAGCTGAAGGAACGGCCGACGGCGGCAGGACAGTTTCGCAGCGGGTGGCCGTGCGCACCGAGTCGCTTTCTGTGTCCGGCGTGGTGGACAGCTGCTGGATAGCTGACGGAACAGCGTAAGACATGTGATGTGCGCCGCTCCATTGTTGGGTTAAGTCCGCGGGATTGACTACAATGGAGCAATACCTTTACCCCGCTGAGCTGGTTGCTGTTCCACAAGTGGCCACCGTGGCGGGGTCTTTTGCATGTAGGACCATTAGAGGAGAAGTCCGTGTCTACCACCAACAGCGCAGCTGCAGCCTGGCTCACCCAGGAAGCTTTTGACCGCCTGAAGGCAGAGCTGGACCACCTTTCCGGCGCTGGCCGGGCGGAGATCGTCCAGAAGATTGAAGCAGCCCGGCAGGAGGGTGACCTTAAGGAGAACGGCGGCTACCACGCGGCCAAGGAGGAACAGGGCAAGATCGAAGCCCGCATCCGCCAGCTCACGGCGCTGCTCCGCGACGCCCACGTGGGCGAGGCTCCTGCAGACGACGGAATCGTTGAGCCAGGCATGATCGTCGTCGCGAGGATCGCAGGCGACGAAGAGACCTTCCTCCTGGGCTCGCGTGAAATCGCCGGCGACTCGGACCTGGACGTCTTCAGCGAAAAGTCACCGCTGGGTGCGGCCATCCTCGGCCACAAGGAAGGCGACACGCTGAGCTACGTTGCTCCGAACGGCAAGGACATCAAGGTGGAGATCCTGTCCGCCAAGCCGTACGCAGGCTAGTTTCCCGCGCACCAAAAGCGCCGGCCGTCCCCTGGGGACGGGAGGAAGTTTTTTTTTTTGGGGTCATCTTGGGGCGGCCCCCTCCGGCGTCC
>NZ_JBNHIE010000015.1:0-72479 GCF_059093025.1 Arthrobacter sp. 210 2 | reverse complement strand
CCGAAAATCTCTGCCCGGGCGCTTCCCCGTCGAACAAAAGTTCCTGTCTTTCCCTGGGGGCCGCCCGGCGCTCTTCGTTTATGGGGTCATTCGGGGATGCCCCTTTACGGCGTCCTGCCGGTCCGCGGGCGCAGGAGCAGGGCCGCCACCACTCCCCCGGCCGCACCGCCCAGGTGGGCCTGCCAGGAGACGAAGCCGGCCACGATGGGCAGGACTCCCAGAAGGATGCTTCCGTAACCCATGAAGAGGACCACGGCCAACAGGATTTGGCGCCAGCTCCGGTTGAAGAAGCCGCGGACAAGCAGGAATGAAAACAGCCCGAAGACGAGGCCTGACGACCCCACGGTGATGCCGCCGTCGCCGATCAGCCACACGGTAAGGCCGGATCCCAGCCAGCTGAATGCCAGCGCCGTCAGGAACACCCGGAGGCCCGAGAGGAACACCAGGAAGCCAAAGATGATCAGCGGCAGGCTGTTGGACAGCAGATGGTTCAGGTTCGCGTGCAGGAGCGGAAACGTGAAGATGTCCAGCAGCCCGTCGGCGCTGCGCGGCCGAAGGCCGAACGTGCTGTTCAGCGAACGCAGCATCACCATGTTGAACAGCTCGATAACAAACAACAGGACCACGAAGGCGCCCAATACCAGAAGGCCGCCTTTGGCCCTTGCGGCCACGGTCTGCCGCTGCCCGAAACCCATCAGTCCGGCCATGACGCGTCCTAGTGCACCACGATTGGCTGGAAGCCTTCGGCACGGAGCGCGCTGAGGACCTGCTCACCGTGCTGGTGGCCCTTGGTTTCGAGGTTCACCGTGATGGAGACGTCCCCCATGCTGATGGAGCCACCTACCCGGGTATGGTCAAGGCCCGTCACGTTGGCATCGTTCTCCGCAATGATCCTGGCGATGGTGGCCAGTGAACCCGGGCGGTCGTCCAGCATCATGCGGACGGTCATATAACGCCCCGCGGCGGAAAGGCCGCGCTGGATGACCTTGAGCATCAGCATGGGGTCGATGTTGCCGCCGGAGAGAACCACTGCGGTGGTTCCGGGATTTTCGATTTTGCCGTCCATGAGTGCTGCCACTCCTACGGCCCCGGCGGGTTCCACCACCATCTTGGCCCGTTCCAGCAGGAAGATCAGCGCACGGGCCAATGAGTCTTCGCTGACGGTTACCACGTCATCCACCAGTTCGCGGATGATGCTGAACGGCAGCTGGCCGGGACGCCCCACGGCAATGCC
Source organism: Arthrobacter sp. 210 2 (assembly GCF_059093025.1). Classification (NCBI taxonomy): domain Bacteria; kingdom Bacillati; phylum Actinomycetota; class Actinomycetes; order Micrococcales; family Micrococcaceae; genus Arthrobacter; species Arthrobacter sp. 210 2. Next base: position 71,245 of record NZ_JBNHIE010000015.1, on the reverse strand, counting down.
GTCCGCCATGGTGGACACCTTCTTCAGGGGTACCAGCGCGTCAGCCGCCAGCGACGGCGGGTAGGCTGCGGCGTTTTCCGCCTGGACGCCAATGATGCGGATTTCCCGGCCCAGCTCCTTGGCCCGCGCCTTGATGGCGACGGCGACACCGGCCAGCAGCCCGCCGCCGCCGACGCCCATCAGGACCGTGTCCACGTTGGGCACCTGTTCCAGGATCTCAAGGCCCAGGGTGCCCTGGCCGGCAACAACATCCACATTGTCAAAGGGGTGGACGAACACCGTGCCGGTCTCGTTGCTGTAGCGTTGGGCTTCCGCGAGCGCTTCGTCGACATTGTGGCCGTGCAGGATCACTTCGGCGCCGTGGCTGCGGGTGGCAGCAAGCTTCGGCAGCGCGACGCCCAGCGGCATGTAAATGCGGGCTTTGATGCCCAGGCTCTTGGCGGCCACGGCCACGCCTTGGGCATGGTTGCCGGCCGATGCCGCCACCACTCCCCGCTTCTTCTCCTCCGGGGACAGCCGGGCCATGCGCACGTAGGCGCCCCGGACCTTGAACGATCCTGCCCGCTGCAGGTTTTCGCACTTGAAGTACACGTCGCCGCCCACCATGGCCCCCAGGGCCCTGGACGATTCCACAGGCGTGCGCGCAATAATCCCGTCAAGCAGCTTCTGCGCCTCCAGGACATCGTCCAGTGTGACGGGAAGGGTTTCAAGGATGTTCACGGACTATTCTCCTCTGGATTCGTCCCCGGTGCCCCGCTCCGCTGAGGTGCGGGCATCGGGATGTTCTGCTGTCGTGCCGGTAACGGCGTCCCTGCCGCGCTGGATCGGCTCCGGCGGCTCGACGTGCTTAATCGTGTTGTCCGCCGGCGCGCCAGCCACCAGCGGCGTTGCCGGCACCTGTTCATGTTCCCACGTTCTGGCGGCAATGTAGCGAATGGCGGAATTTGCGACGGCGAGGATGGGCACCGAGAACAGGGCGCCGGGGATTCCGGCCAGGTAGGAACCCGCGGCCACGGAGAGGATGACGGCCACCGGGTGCAGCGCCACGGCCTTGCCCATGACGAGGGGCTGCAGGATGTGGCTCTCCAGTTGCTGGACCAGCAGCACGATGGCCAGCATGATCAGGGCGTTCACCGGGCCGTTGGCCACCAGGGCCAGCAGCACGGCGATGGCGCCGGTGACCAGGGCACCAACAATCGGAATGAACGAGCCTATGAACACCAGCACGCTCAGCGGAAGCGCCAGCGGAACGCCGATGATGGCCGCTCCCACGCCGATGCCCACCGCATCCACGAACGCAACGAACATCTGGATGCGGGCGTAGCTCACCATGGATGACCAGCCCTTGCGCCCGGCCCCAAACGTTGCGGCCCTGGCCTTTTTGGGAAGCAGCCGCACCAGGAACGCCCAGATCCGGTCCCCTTCCAGGAGGAAGAAGATCAGGACAAAGAGCGCAAGGATGAGTCCCGCGGCAAAATGCCCTGCAGTGCTGCCGAAGGAAAGGGCCCCGCTGAGGATGCTGCTGCTGTTGTCCTGCAGCGCGGTACTTGCTTCCTGCAGGTACTGGTCAATCTGGTCTGCGGTCAGGTGGAGGGGCCCCTCTGACAGCCAGTCCTGGATCTGCCTTATTCCGGTCAGCGCCTCGGACCAGAGTTCCCCGAAACCGACGATGAGCTGCCTGCCCACCAGCGCCAGCGCTCCCGCAATCAGGCCCAGGAAGCCCAGCACGGTGATGGCTACGGCCAGGCCTGCCGGCACCCGGTCGCGCTTGAGCCACCCCACCACCGGGTTCAAGAGGCCGGCCAACAGAGCGGCCACCATGACGGGGATGATGAGGAAGCTGATCCCCCTCAGGAGCCAAACCAGGGCCCCACCCACCAGGAGGATGAGTCCAAGCCGCCATGCCCACGATGCGGCGATCCGGATTCCATAGGGAATGTCCTGGTCCAGTTCACGGTCCGTACGAACCCTCAACGGCGGCACGGCAGCAGGCTGTTGCTGCAATGGGGATGGGCTGGTGGGCGGTACGGGATCCCCGGTTGGCGTCATAGCCTAATACTTCCCCAGCCGTCCCCTAATGGGAAACTGCTATCCGGCCCTACCAGGGCTGTAGTCAATTCCCCACTCAATGGTGAAGGATTCGCCCGGCGCCAGCCAGCGGAGGCCGTCGCCGGAGTTGAAGGCGTTGGCAGGTCCGGTCATGGGTTCGACGGCGACTGCGCGGCTGCGGCCGGGGTACAGGGTGCTCACATAGACGTGGACATATCCGCACGCTTCGTCCTGCCAGAGGCTCACGCTCTGCCCGTCAGCCGAGGCAAGGGTGTGCCGGGCTTTGCCTGCTTCACGCTGCAGGTCCGTGAGGGCAACATCAACACTGAGGTCGGCGATGTGCTTGCCCGCCCGGAAGTCCGTGTCCCCCTCTACGGGAGCGCTGCTGCGGGGAATGAGGCGTTCATCTGTCAGTAGCTGGGTTTCGGCGGCAACGGTCAGCACCAGTTCCTCGATGGGCGTGTCACCCAGGCGGAGGTACGGGTGGGCGCCCAGGACAAAGGGGGCGGAAGCTTTGGCGTGGTTGGTCAGGGTCTGGCGCACCACCAGCCCCAGGTCATCGTTTATCAGGTACTGGACGCGGTGCCGCGCCAGGAAGGGGTAGCCGTGCTGCGGAAAGATGGTTGCCTCCAGGGAGACGGAGTGCTGCGACTCGTCTACCAGAGCGTAGGCGGCATTGCGGAGCAGGCCGTGGCTTGCGTTGTTCCGGCCCACTTCGGTGATATCCAGCTGCTGCTTCTTGCCATCAAGGAACCACGTTCCGTCCTCCACCCGGTTGGCCCACGGCGCCAGCGTAATTCCCGTTGCGCCGGGCGGGATCTGGTCATCTCCGTAAGTCTCCGTCAGGAGCACATTACCCCTGGTGAACGAGCGGAGGCCGGCGGCAAGTTCGGTGACTATAGCCAACGCATCACCGCGCCGGAGCTCGTACTGCCGGCCCGTTGCGTAGGCCTGGGTGCTGGAACCGGCAAGGGAATCCTGGGAGGAAGTCGATGTCATGGGCATTACCGTACCCCGGCCAAGGTGGCCGTTCCAGCCCAATATGTTGTCTTTTGTTGTTAACTATTCTTTTTTGAGCGAATGTGCGACACTTTTTCTATGACAGGGACTACCAGCACCAGACTTTCGGACGGCCGGGAGCTGATTTATTTCGATGACGCCGGCACCAGCACCTCGCGGGCAGCCGAGTTCACCACCGACCACCGTGGCCTGCCTCCGCGCGGTGAGCCGGGAGAAGTCCGCTTCGATGCTTTGACAGAAGAATGGGTGGCCGTCGCGGCCCACCGGCAGTCCCGTACCCACCTCCCTCCCGCAGACCAGTGCCCCATCTGCCCCACCACCGGCAGCAACCCCTCGGAAATTCCGGCTGCCGATTACGATGTGGTGGTCTTCGAGAACCGCTTCCCGTCCCTCGGCCCGGCCGTCGGCCCCGTCCCGGACCAGGCCACGTGGGGAACAAAGGGTCCGGCCTACGGCCGCTGCGAGGTGGTGTCCTTTACGCCGGAGCACACAGGTTCCTTCAGCGGGCTCAGCGAGGTTCGCTCCCGTACGGTAATCGAGGCCTGGGCACAGCGGACCGCCGCCTTGAGCGCATTGCCCGGGATTAAACAGGTATTCCCGTTTGAAAACCGTGGCGCGGATATCGGTGTCACTCTGCACCATCCCCACGGCCAGATCTACGCCTACCCCTATGTCACTCCCCGGGCGGGCGTCCTCGGCGCAGCTGCACGCAAGTTCTACGAAGCGCAGGACGGCCGGGAAACCCTGACCGGCTCGCTGCTGAGGGCAGAGCGCGAGGATGGCAGCAGGATGGTCATGGAAGGTGAGAACTTCAGCGCCTACGTCCCCTTCGCGGCCCGCTGGCCGCTGGAAATCCATCTGGTTCCGCACCGCCACGTTCCGGACCTGGCGGCCCTGAGCGGCGAAGAGAAGGATGAACTGGCGCGCGTCTACCTCGACCTGCTCAAACGCCTGGATGCCCTGTATCCCACTCCCACGCCGTACATTTCCGCCTGGCACCAGGCTCCCCTGGAGCCGGCGCTGCGCGCTGCGGGCTATCTGCACCTGCAGCTCACGTCACCCCGGCGTGCTGCCGATAAGCTGAAGTACCTTGCCGGTTCGGAGGCAGCGATGGGCGCTTTCATCAATGACACCACACCGGAAAGCGTGGCCGAACGCCTGCGCGCCGTGTCCGTTCCGCCGTCCGCCGCCTTCCCGGCCGTCCTGGCCGCCGCGCCCGAAGGAGCCCGCGCGTGAGCACCACACCTGATCCCCTCGCCGCCGCAGCCGGCACCCCGGACCTCGCCGCCCGGTTCACGCACGAGTTCGGAAGCGCTCCTGCCGGCATCTGGCAGGCACCGGGGCGCGTCAACCTGATCGGGGAGCATACGGACTACAACGACGGCTTTGTCCTGCCTTTTGCCATCGACCGCACTGCCCGGGTGGCCGTTGGAGTGCGCTCCGATTCCACGGCCCGGCTGCTGTCCACCTACGGCGACCAGGGCATTGTCACCACCACGCTTGATTCCCTCGAGCCCGGCTCCGCCAAGGGCTGGACAAAGTACCCGCTCGGCGTCATCTGGGCGCTCCGCAGGCGCGGTATCGATGTGCCGGGCATCGACCTCCTGCTGGACTCGAACGTCCCCCTCGGGGCAGGGCTCTCCTCGTCCCACGCCATCGAATGCGCCGTCATCACCGCCCTGAACGAACTGACCGGCGCGGGACTGGAGGCGCAGGAGATGGTCCTGGCCACCCAGCAGGCCGAAAATGACTTCGTGGGAGCCCCCACCGGAATCATGGACCAGTCAGCGTCACTGCGCGGTTCGCAGGGCCATGCGGTGTTCCTGGACTGCCGGGACCAGACCGCCCGGCTGGTTCCCTTCGAGACGGAGCCCGCCGGCCTGGTATTGCTCGTCATCGACACAAAGGTTTCACACTCGCACTCTGACGGCGGCTATGCCTCGCGGCGTGCGTCATGCGAGCTCGGTGCCCAGGTCCTGGGTGTCAAGGCACTGCGTGATGTACAGGTGGGAGACCTGGAGGAAGCCAGCGGACTCCTGGACGAAGTGACGTTCCGGCGGGTCCGGCATGTTGTCACCGAAAACGACCGGGTCCTCCAAACCGTGGAACTTCTCGCGGAGCAGGGCCCGTCAGCCATCGGACACCTGCTGGATGCGAGCCACGCTTCCATGCGCGACGACTTTGAAATCTCCTGCCCCGAGCTGGACCTCGCCGTGGACACGTCGCGGGCCAGTGGCGCACTTGGCGCCCGGATGACCGGCGGCGGTTTCGGTGGAGCGGCGATCGCGCTCACCCCTGCCGGCTCCGAGCAAAAGGTGCGCGACGCCGTCGTACAGGCCTTTGCCCGGGCGGGCTTCACGGCACCGGACATTTTCACGGTTTCGCCTGCCGCGGGTGCCACGCGCATCGCGTGAGGCGCCAAGACACTGGCGCAGGAACTAATGAAGGCCCCACCGTGAGGTGGGGCCTTCATTGTTAAGGAACAGACGACGACGGCGGCGCCGCCTGGGTGCTAGTCGTCCCCGCGCAGGATGGCCAGCAGGCGGATGATCTCCACGTACAGCCAGACCAGCGTGACGGTCAGGCCGAAAGCGGCCGTCCAGGAGAAGCGCTGCGGAGCACCGCTGCGGACGCCGGCCTCAATGCTGGTGAAGTCCATGACCAGCGAGAAGGCCGCGAGGCCGATGGCCAGGATGCCGATGGCGATGCCGATGATGCCACTTCGCAGCCCGAACGGCTCAGTGGTCAGACCCGTCATCATCATGACGAGGTTCACCACGGAGAACAGCGCGTAGCCAACAATGGCGATCATAAAGAACTTCATGGCCTTTGGCGTGGCGCGTACCTTGCCGCTCTTGAAGAGGAGGAGCGTCACGGTGAAGACGGACAGCGTGCCGAGGACGGCCTGAAGCCCCACTCCCGGGTACATGGTGTCCAGGACCCGGGTGAGGCCGCCGAGGAAGAGGCCTTCCAGGCCTGCATAAGCAAGGATCAGCGCCGGTGAAGGCTGCTTCTTGAACGTGTTGACGAGGGCCAGAACGAAGCCGCCCAAGGCGCCGACGATCATGAGGAGTGACGCGAGGCCCATGCTGACGAACATTGTCACCGCGGCGCCGACGAGCAGCACGCCGAGGCAGGCTGCGGTCTTGACGATGACGTCGTCGAAGGTCATCCGGCCGGTATCCGCCGGGCCTGCAGCAGGCTGGTTGTACATCTGCTGCAGCTGTTCGTCGGTCATGTTCTGCGGCTGGGCGTTCCAGCCCTGCTGGCCGTATGCAGGCTGGCCGTAGGGAACCTGGCCATAGGGCTGCTGGCCGTAAGGCTGTCCATAAGGGGCCTGGCCGTAGGGAGCGTTGCCGTAGGGAGCCTGCGGGACAGGCGGTGCCTGGGTGGCTCCACGGAAGCTCTTTCCGTTGAAGATCGGGTTGCCGCCAAGTGCCATTGCGGGATTCCTCCATTGTGGGTGTGATGTGAACCTTAAGGTTTACGCTACCAATTTCCACGTCGATGCACCCTTGAAAGTTCCCGAATTCATCCCGGTGCAATGCAACCGTGACCCTGTTCTCGGCAGGAGCAGCTGCCCGTGTGGATCAAACGGGCTCGGAGGCTGCCCGGAAAACACCGTGACTCAACAAAGGTTTCTTGGGGAGTTCCGCCCGCTGCTGCCGTAAAGGGCTGCACAGTTGTTATCCGATCGCTACCATCAACGCCCTGACCAAGGCATTTGCGGGTTCTTGCGCGCTGTAGCATAAGCCAAGCAGGGTGACGGAACTCACACGCGTGACGGCGCCGGGCCAGATGGCGCCTCCCAACCTTGCATCCGTTCGCAGCGGCTGCAACGGCGCAGCCGGGACCGCCCCCAAGTGGAGGTTATCAATTTGAGAAGTACACCCCAAGGCCTGCCGGCAAGAGGACGCCGAGGGTTGCTGAGACTGTTGGGAGCCATCAGTGCTTCCATCCTGGCAATCCTCCTGGTGGCCGCCCCGGCGTCCCAGGCCACTTCCCCGTCACCGACACCATCCCCGTCGAACCAGACCTTCCAGAACAACATCAGTGGATTCCTCCGCGATGACACCCGCGCTCCCCTGGCGGACGTGACCATCACCGCAACAAAGGGCGACTTCACGGGCACTGCCAAGTCAGCGGCGAATGGCTCCTGGAACATCGGCGTACCCGAACAGGGCACGTACACCGTTGAGCTGGACGAATCCACCCTGCCTGAAGGCATCACGCTGGCCGAAGGCCAGGAAAACCCGCGCGATGTCACCTTCAGCCAGACCTCCAACCTGTCGGTGATCTTTGCGTTTGGCAAAGGCATCGTGGTCCAGCAGCAGGACTTTGGACAGAACCTCCTCAACCGCCTTGTGGCGGGGTTGAGCTTCGGGCTCCTCCTCGCCCTGGCTTCAGTTGGGCTGTCGCTGATTTTCGGCACCACGGGCCTGACCAACTTCGCCCACGGCGAGATGGTGACGCTGGGTGCGGTTCTGGTGTTCGCGTTCAATGCCATCGGCCTTCCGTTCTGGCTGGCACTGATCCTGTCCCTGCTGGGCGGCGGCCTGTTCGGGTACGCCCAGGACAGGGGCTTGTGGCGGCCGCTGCGTCGGCGCGGTACAGGCCTCGTACCCATGATGATCGTCAGTATCGGCCTCGCCCTGGCCGTCCGCTACGTGATCCAGTTCTACTTCGGCGGCGCCACCCAACAGCTGCCGTTTGCCCAGAGCCCCGAAATCCAGCTGGGCCCGGTATCCATCTCGCCCAACAACCTCTGGTCGCTTGGCATCAGCGCAGTGGTGATCGCACTCATCGGCATTGTGCTGCTCAAGACCAGGCTCGGCAAGGCCACCCGTGCCGTGGCGGACAACCCCGCACTCGCCGCGGCCTCGGGCATCGATGTGGACGGCGTGATCCGGCTGGTATGGATCACCGGCGGCATGCTCGCATCCCTTGGCGGCATCCTGTGGGCCTACTACCGGCCCGGCGTCACCTTCGATATGGGCTCCGCCATCCTCCTCCTGATCTTCGCCGGGGTCACCCTCGGCGGACTCGGAACCGTCTTTGGCGCACTGATCGGGTCCATCATCGTGGGCATCTTCGTGGAGCTGACAACCGTGTTCGGCCTCGCCGCCGACCTTAAGTACGTGGGAGCGCTGTTCATCATGATCGTTGTCCTCTTGTTCCGGCCACAGGGAATCCTGGGCCGACGCGAGCGCGTGGGTTAGGAGACAGCCATGGATTTTGGATTCATTCTTGCCAGCGCTGCCAGTGAAATTTTCAGCCCGACAACGGCCGCCTATGCACTGGCTGCCCTGGGCCTCGCCGTGCACTTCGGCTATTCCGGCCTGCTGAACTTTGGCCAGGCCGGCTTTATGGCGGTGGGGGCCTACGGGTTTGCCATCTCCACCCTGACCTTCGGCGTGCCGTTCTTCGTTGGGCTGCTGATTGCCATCATCGCCTCGGCAATCTTTGCCCTGCTGCTCGGTATCCCCACGCTGAGGCTCCGGGCAGACTACCTGGCCATCGTTACCATCGCGGCCGCGGAAATTGTCCGGTACATCGTCACCACCAACCAGCTCACATCCGTGACCGGTTCCGCCAACGGTCTGGCGGCGTTCGAAGGCGGCTTCTACGCCATGAACCCCTTCCCCGAGGGCTCCTACTTCGGCATGAACAACCGCGACTTCTTCATCCGCGTAGTGGGCTGGGCACTGGTTGCCCTGTGCTGCACCCTCGTGTGGCTGTTGATGCGCAGCCCCTGGGGCCGTGTCCTGAAGGGCATCCGCGAGGATGAGAACGCTGTACGGTCCCTGGGCAAGAACGTCTACGCCTACAAGATGCAGGCACTGATCATCGGCGGTGTGCTCGGAGCCCTCGCAGGCATGATCTTCACCCTTCCCCGCGGAGCAGTGCAGCCGGCGAACTACGGCACCGAGCTGACGTTCTTCCTCTATACGTGCCTCCTCCTGGGCGGCCTGGGCACCGTCCTTGGCCCCGTCATCGGCGCCATGATCTTCTGGGTTGTCCTGTCACTGACCCAGGGCATCCTGTATGGCCTGATCGAGTCGGGCGCCGTCACGTGGCTGAACACCGTCCAGGCGGGACAGCTGCGCTACATCCTGGTTGGCGTCGCCCTGATGCTGCTGATGATTTTCAGGCCCCAGGGCGTCTTCGGAAACAAGAAGGAGCTGGCGTTCGCATGAGCATGCACAGCGAAGAACGAACAACTGCCGGCGGGGGCGAGCCGGATTACATGACAGACAACCGGCCCATCGCGGCCGGCGAAACCGGTCCCGGGTGCAAGAAGCGGGATCCCATTGTCGTCGCGGAGAACGTGACGCGAAGCTTCGGCGGCATCAACGCCGTGGACGTCGAATACCTAGAAATTCCCCGGCACAAAATCACGGCACTGATTGGTCCCAACGGTGCAGGCAAAACCACCCTCTTCAACCTGCTCACCGGATTTGATACGCCCAACAGCGGCAAGTGGCAGTTCGAGGGCCAAAGCATCGCCGGCGTATCGCCCTACAAGGTGGCACGCATGGGCATGGTGCGCACTTTCCAGCTCACCAAGGTCATGGGCAAGTTGACGGTCATGGAAAACATGCGGCTCGGCGCCTCCAACCAGCCCGGTGAACGCCTTTCCAAGGCCCTTTTCAAGGGCATGTGGGGCGGCCGCGAGAAAGAGATCACCGCCCAGGCCAACGTCCTGCTGGAGAAGTTCAAGCTCGACGCCAAAAAGGATGATTACGCGGCCTCCCTTTCCGGCGGCCAGCGCAAGCTTCTGGAGATGGCGCGGTCCCTCATGGTCCGGCCCAAGCTGGTGATGCTGGACGAGCCCATGGCAGGCGTCAACCCGGCGTTGACGCAGTCGCTGCTGGACCACATCAAGAACCTGAAGGCTGAGGGCATGACTGTCCTGTTCGTCGAACACGACATGCACATGGTCCGGCACATCGCGGATTGGGTTGTGGTCATGGCGGAAGGAAAAGTCGTCGCCGAAGGTCCACCCGGCGAGGTGATGAAAAACCCTGCCGTCATCGACGCCTACCTGGGCGCCCACCATGACGTCGACCTCGGCGACTCCGAGGGCATCAAGGAGCTGGCTGCCGAACTGGTAGCTGACGAAGAGTCCGTCGTGGGAACCGCAAACGCCGGAATCATCTCCCTGGACGTTGTGGCTGACGAGGCTGAAAACCAGCGGAGGCGTGGCGTCCCGGAGGGCGAAGCGTCCGGCGGCCGGCATGGAAGTACGGACAGGGACATCAGCGGGAAAGACCGCACAGAGAGGGACAGCCAATGAGCAGCAGCACCAGCGCGGCATCCGCCGCCCAGCCCGTTTCCGACGGCGGGGCCGTGGTCAAGGTCACGGACCTCGTGGCGGGTTACCTGCCCGGCGTCAACATCCTCAATGGCTGCAGTATCGAGGCCCGCAAAGGGGAGCTGATCGGCATCATCGGACCGAACGGCGCAGGCAAGTCAACACTCCTGAAGGCCATGTTCGGCCTGGTGAAGGTCCATTCGGGGACGGTCGTGGTCCGCGGGCAGGACATCACGGGGCTGAAGGCAAACAAACTGGTCTCCCGTGGAGTGGGCTTCGTCCCGCAGACCAACAACGTGTTTGCCACGCTGACCATCGAGGAGAACCTCCAGATGGGCATGTTCCAGAGGCCCAAGGACTTCGCCGAGCGGTTCGACTTTGTCACCGGCCTGTTCCCTGAGCTTGGAAAGCGCCGTGCCCAGCGGGCCGGGTCGCTCTCCGGCGGCGAGCGGCAGATGGTGGCGATGGGGCGGGCCCTGATGATGGATCCGGCCGTGCTGCTGCTGGACGAACCTTCCGCAGGCCTCTCCCCCGTCAAGCAGGACGAGACGTTCCTGCGCGTGCACGAGATCAACCGTGCCGGCGTGTCCGTGATCATGGTGGAACAGAACGCCCGCCGCTGCCTGCAGATCTGCGACCGCGGCTACGTCCTGGACCAGGGCCGGGATGCCTACACCGGCACCGGCCGTGAACTGATGAAGGACCCCAAGGTCATCCAGCTCTACCTGGGTACCCTGGCCGACACCGTCGAGTAGCGCCGCACATCACAACACAAGGGAGCCCCCGTCCGGTTGGACGGGGGCTCCCTTTGGTTCAGGAAGGATTCCTAGAGCTTGCCGAACTCTTCCTTGACTGCGGTGTACTTGTTGTCATCCTGGTACTCGTAGATGCCGATGTAGGCTTCCGTCGGGTCGCCGGCGTCGGAGAAGGTGACGGGTCCGGACTGGCCGTCGTAGTCGGCGTCCTTGCCCTCACGGATCAGCGTGACGCAGGCTGCGAAGGAGGTGCACTTCTCGCCGCCCTCGGAGACTTCCTTGAGCTTGCCGGCGATATCCACGCCCTTGGTGCTTCCGGCGGATTCCGCTGCCAGTGCGATGAGGTTGACGGCGTCGTAGGACTCGCCTGCGTAGCTGTAGTCCTTCAGTGCCGGGTCAATGGCCAGCAGCTTCTTCTTGAACTCCTCCTGGGCAAACGTGCCCGGGATGGTGCCCCGCGCGCCCTTCAGGGTGCCCGGCTGGAAGTCCTTGCTGTAATCGGACGTATTGCCGTCCACGAGGAACATCTGGGTGGGCAGGACACCCTTGCCCGTCATCAGCGGAACGATGCTCTTGGCCTGGTCGAACGTGATCAGGGCGATGGCGTCAGGCTTCGCGGCGATGATCTTGTCCACCTGGCTGCTGAACTGGGTGTCACCCTCATTGAAGAGCTCCTCCGCCACAACCTGGCCGCCGGCAGCCTCGAAGGCGGACTTGACGTTGGACGCCAGGCCCGTGCCGTAGGCATCGTTCAGGACGATCATGCCAACGGTCTGCGCACCACATGTAGCCATGTAGTTGCCCAGCACCTTGCCCTGGAGGACGTCGGAGGGAGCCGTACGCCAGTACAGGCCCTTGTCGTCCCAGGTGGTGAAGTCCGGCGAGGTGTTGGCCGGCGAGAAGTGAACGACGCCGGCGCCGGTGATCTGGTTGATGACCGTCTTGGAGACGCCGGAGGACGCGGCACCGATGATGGCGCTGACGCCCTGGCCCAGCAACGCGGACGTGGACTGGGTGGCGATGTCGGTCTTGGTGTCACCGGAGTCGCGGTGGATCACTTCGATCGGCTTGCCCAGCACGCCGCCGGCCTTGTTGACCTCATCAACACCAAGGTTGACGCCGGCAATTTCGGGCGGGCCGAGGAAGGCCAGGGATCCCGTGGTGGGCAGCAGTGAACCCAGCCGAAGCGGGGTTTCGGTGGTGCCGGTGGAAGCCGGGACGGAGCCTGATTCCGCAGTCTGGCTGGCGGCTGCGCCTCCGCCGCCTTCAGGCGCCGGGCAGGCGATTCCGCCCGCTGATCCGGTGGCGGTTTCGGACGCCGTTGGTGTGGACGAACCGCCGCAAGCCGTCACCATGAAGGCGACGCCGATGCCAAGCGCTGTCAGCTTGGCAACACGGGTTCCCGCCTGGGGGAATAAAGTCATTTACAAGCTCCTCGATCTAAAGGTGCGAACGGCCTTTGACGCGAAAAATCAGGTGTTCCTGATTTAGCTTCAAGCTAATGCATATCCCCGGCGAAGATAAGTGACTGAGGTCACATCCTTATAACAGTCGTTGCATATGTGGAATTAAACGGGGGAAGCCGCCCGCAGCGCGGACGGCTTCCTGCCCAGGCAGCGCCTTGGCCGCCGGCATCTCCTAAGTACCCCAGGTGGGACTCGAACCCACAACACGCGGATTTTAAGTCCGCTGCCTCTGCCAATTGGGCTACTGGGGCAACGGGTCAATGGTATCCCGTCAGAGGAGCATGAACGGTTCGGCATACCGGAACGTCCCGTGGACGCCGCCGGGCCAGAGGGCGAGCGGCAGGAGCTGGAAGTGGTCCCCCCACACGGCTTCCGGTGACTGCACGCCAAAGGAGGCTGCGGGAACAAACCCGAACCGGGAGTAGTAGTCAGGGCTGCCCAGCAGGGCGATCCCGCTCTCCCCCGCAGCATTCGCCCGGGCGATGGTCTCCTTCATCAGTGCTGAACCTATCCCCTGCCGCTGCAGCCTGGGAGTTACGGCGATGGGGCCGAGTCCCAGGAGTTCGTGCTTTCCCACCCAGCCGCGGGTGCTGATTACGTGGCCAACGATTTCCCCGTCCAGGACTGCCACCACGCTGAACCCGGGGAGGTACTCCTTGGCATCGAAGAGTGCATGAAGCACTTTCACTTCCACCGGCTCGCCCTCTGCCGGCAGTCCCGTGGCCGGCGATATGGCGAAGGCTTCAGCGGTCAGGGCCAGGATGGCATCGCGGTCCTCCGGAGTTTCGTTCCGCAGCAGCAGTTCGGGCCGGGGCACACCACTATATTGCGCCGAGAGCTCGGCCAGCACTTCAAGGGCCCGGGGTGCGTCAGCCACCGGCACCAGGAGGTGGTCATGGTGGAAACCGGCCAGGACATTGCAACTGATCCTTGCGTCGGTCAGGGCTTTGCTGACGGCGGCGGTCAAACCCACCGCTTCAAGGGCCGAGTGGATCTCCAGCGTGATCCACGCGCCCACGAAGTCGTAGGCCAGTCCCTGCCTGTCCGCCTCGGCCCGGGGCAGCACCACAGTGAGGCCTTCCGCTTCGCGTACTGCCGCCTCAACGCCGCCTGCCAGCGGGCGCCCGTGCGGCCAGAGGACGTAGACGTACTCCCCGCCTCGCTGTACGGGCCGCATTCCGGCCAGCAGGGTCTGCAGGTTCCTATCGCCAGTCATGAGGCCAGTCTAAGAGGCAGGCCAGGCGGCAACGGGACATCTTCCCGTGCACAAACAAAACGGCGGCCGCCCCCGCAAGGGGACAGCCGCCGTCGGGCGTCGAGAACTACTTGGCCGGGGCCGTGACCGTTTCCTTCGATTCAACGGCGGTGGATCCGCCGCCGGTCGCGGGGGCGGCGGGGGCTGCAGGCGCAGCAGCTGCGGGCTTGGGAGCCGGCGTGGCGGCAGCAACGAAGGCGCCGCGCGGGTTGTCCAGGTCCATCAGCTGGGTGGTGTCGCGTCCGGCGAAGAAGCTGATGATCCAGTTGAAGATCACGCGGAACTTGCGCTCGAACGTGGGCATGGCCATGCCGTGGTAGCCGCGGTGGGCCAGCCAGGCGAGTCCGCCCTTGAGGCCGATGCTGCCCACCAGGTTGATGTTGGCGACGCCCTTCCATTCACCGAAGCCGGCCACAGCACCGAGGTTCTTGTGCTTGTAGTCCTTCAGCTGCTTCTCCCACCGCGAGGCCCACAGGTTCTTGGCGAGGCGCTTGGCCTGGCGGAGTGCGTGCTGGGCGTTGGGGACGCAGGTGCCGTCGGGCAGGCCCTTGCCTGTGAGGTCCGGAACAGCGGCGATGTCGCCGGCTGCCCAGGCGTTGTCCACGATGCCTTCATCGCCGGCAACGCGCAGGTCCGGGAGGACGCGGACGCGGCCGCGGGGCTCCAGCGGGAAGTCGGTGGAGCGGACCATGGGGTTGGCCTGCACGCCGGCAGTCCACACGAGGGTGTCTGCTTCGAACTCCTGGGCGGGGGTCTTGTCCGGCAGGTTGATGAGCTTGAGGGTGCCTTCGGCGCTGTCCAGCGAGGTGTTCAGCAGGACCTCGATGCCGCGGCTGCGCAGGTGCTCCACAACCCATTCGGCCTGCTTGGCGGTAACCTCGGGCATGATGCGGCCCATGGCTTCAACCAGGACGAAGCGGACTTCCTCCTGCTTGATCCGGGGGTTGTTGCGGACTGCGGCGCGGGCCAGGTCCTCCATCTCGGTGATGCATTCGATGCCGGCGAAGCCGCCGCCCACCACCACGAAGGTGAGTGCCTTGGCGCGGGCAGCGGGGTCGGTCATGGTGGAGGCAACCTCGATGCGCTCCAGGACCTTGTTGCGCAGGGCAACGGCTTCCTCGATGGTCTTCAGGCCAATGCCCTTGTCCGCGAGGCCCTTGATGGGGAAGGTGCGGGTGATGGCACCTGCGGCCAGGACGACGTCGAAGTAGGGAACCTCGAAGTTCTCGCCGCCGTCTGCCGGAGCCACAACCGCGGTGCGGTTGGCGTGGTCGATCGAGGTGACGCGGCCCTGGATCAGTTCGGTCTGCTTGAGGTGCTGGCGGTGGGACACAACCGCGTGGCGGGCCTCGATGTTGCCGCCTGCTACCTCGGGGAGGAAGGGCTGGTACGTCATGTAGGGCAGTGGATCCACGAGGGTGACGATGCCACCGGCATTCGCGATCTTCTTCTGCAGTTTGAGTGCTACGTACAGGCCGACGTACCCGCCGCCGACGACGAGTACCCTGGGACGGTCCTGGAGCTCTGGGGTGGTTGCCATAGTTTAAGGATAGCGCAGTTTGTGAAAATCTTCACTAACTGCGGGAAGGACCCCTATTGTTGCGTTTTCCCGCCCGAATCCACCTTTTCGATGACGCCTGTTTCCTGCTCCTCCGCAGCCAGTGCCGGGTCCCTGGCCGCCCGCCGCAACTGGACAACCGCTGCCGCAATGATCGCCACGAACAGGAGGGCGAATCCGATCACGACGGCGGCGCCGATGGCACTGTCCCGCTGCGAGGGCGCCTCCGCGGCAGGCACGGTAGCTTCCGGAAGCGTCGGCACCGCGCTGGGCACAGCAGCCGTGGGCAGCGGGGCGGGAGTGGCCAGGTTGCCCCGCCGGTGGACACGGATCCATTCGGCGATGGAGCCCAGCGGGTTGCCCTTGGCTTCGGGGACCTCGTCCTTGAGCGCGGCCTCGGCGTTCAGGACGCCGAATCCGTACAGGGGATCCTTGCCCGGCGCTCCGGCGTCCCTGGCCGTGGAAACGATGCGGTTGATGACCTGTTCGGCGGACATGGCAGGCCACTTGGAGCGGATCAGAGCCGCGACTCCGGCCACGATGGGGGCGGATCCTGAAGTCCCCGCCCACTCGGCGTAGCTGCCGCCGGGCATGCCGCCCAGGAGGTTCTCGGCCGGCGCGGCGACGCCGATGCTGATGCCTTGGGACGATGCATCAACACTTGCGGCCCCCTTGCGGTCCAGCCCTGCGACGGTGAGGACCCCGGGGATGGTGGCCGGCGCACCCACCTGGGTGTTTCCGCCGATCCGGTTGCCGGCCGCGGCAACGATCACCACGTCCTTTTGTTCTGCATACAGGAAGGCTGCATCCCAGCTTTGCGGCCACTGCGGTGTGGTGCTGCCGAGCGAGATGTTGATGACCTTGGCACCGTTGTCCACCGCCCAGCGGACGGCTTCCGGAATCTGGTCCTGGTCGCTTTTCCCGGAAGGATTCGGGGAACCCAGCCAGGTCGATACCGAGAGGATCTGTGCCTCCGGGGCAACGCCCATGATTCCGTCCGGAGCCACCGGCGCCGGCCCGGGGGTGGCGGTGGGCGTGGCGTTTGCAGGCTGGTGTCCGCGGCCGGCGAGCATGGTGGCCACCAGGGTGCCGTGTTCGGGCTTGATGCCGACGCTTTTCTGGCCGTCGGGCTGGCCCGAGCCGGAAGCGTCGTAACCGCCTGCCACCGCTCCCTTGAGGTCCGGGTGCTGGGCGTCCACGCCGCTGTCGATGATGGCTACTTTAACGCCGGCGCCCTTTGACACCTCCCACGCCTTGTTGATGCCGGATTCCGCCAGCCAGTACTGCTTGTCCCGCCATTCGTCGGCGTGCGCTGCGGGCGGAGTGAAGAGTCCGGTACAAAGGCAGCAGGCAGCGAGGACCAGGGCAAGCGCCGCCGATCCGGTTTTCTGCAGCATGGGTTTCGTGGAAGGCTGCATCTAAAATCAGCCGATGCTCAGGGCGATGCCGTCGAGGATGTCGTGCTCGCTGGCCGTTGCCGTGGTGATCCGCCCGCCGCTGAGCCCGCCCATCCGTTCCAGGATCCTGCGCCAGACCAGGCCGCCCGCCCCAATGACGTCCACCCGTCCCGGGTGCATGTACGGCAGCGCGGCCCGCTCCGAGCGGACCATTTCCAGAAGGTCTGTGGAGGCGGCCCGCACGGTGTCGATGGGCAGCTCGGTGCCGTGAATCGCGTCCGGCGAGTATTCCGGCAGCTTCATAGCGTGCGCTGTGATGGTGGTGATGGAGCCGGCAACGCCGACGACGGCGGTGGCGCGTTCCAGCGGAACGTCCTGTCCGGCGCGGGCGATGGCAGCGTCCACGTCGGCTTCCGCCGCTGCTATCTCTTCGGCGGTGGGCGGATCGTTGCGCAGGTGCCGTTCCGTCAGGCGGACACATCCGATGTCCACGGATTTGGCCGCGGTGACTCCTCCTGCGGTGCCCAGGACGAACTCGGTGCTTCCGCCGCCGAGGTCCACCACCAGGACTTCGTGGCCATCCAGGATGGGCAGGACGCTGCTGGCTCCGGCAAAGGACAGCGCGGCTTCCTCGTCGCCGGAAATCACTTCCGGCTCCACTCCCAGCAGGTCGCGGATGCCGTCCACGAAAACGTCCCGATTCCGGGCATCCCTGCTGGCAGACGTTGCCACGAAGCGGACAGCTTCGGCGCGGTGTTCGCGGATCAGCTGCGCGTAGTCGGCTGTCGCCGCGAACGTTCGCTCGAGTGCTTCGGGGGCGAGCTCGCCGGTGGCGTCAACGCCCTCGCCAAGGCGCACCACCCGCATCTCGCGTACTACATCCGTGAGGGTGCTGGTGCCCTCGCTGCGGTCGATATCCGCGATGAGGAGGCGGATGGAGTTGGTGCCGCAGTCGATGGCGGCCACCCGGGTGGTTCCGGCGCGGGTCATTGTTGTGCCTCGGCAGGGTTGGCGGACTTGCGGACAGGTGCGGGGCGCCCCACGATGTCCGGCAGGCCCTGCGGTCCGTGGCGGCTGAGGTCCCGTGAGGGTGCCACGCCGGTGGTGTCCCAGGCGCCGTCGCAATAGCATTTGTCCGCGGTCCACCATTCCCGGATCTGGAGCAGCGCCTCGTCACCCAGCGGATTGACCCCCGGGCCGGCCGCCAATGAATGGCCCACCAGGACGTGGAGGCATTTGACGCGCGTGGGCATGCCGCCGGCGGAAATTCCGTCGATTTCGGGGACAGCGCCGATGCCCGAGCGCTGGCCGATAGCGTCGCGCGCGGCCAGGTAGGCGTCGTGGGCGGATCGGTAGGCGGCAGCGAGTTCAGCGTCAGCAGTCAACTGCCCGTTCATGTCGTTCATGACACCGGCCGCCTCGAGCCGGGACACCGCGGAGGTGATGACCGGATGTGTGAGGTAGAACGTGGTGGGGAACGGGGTGCCGTTACTCAGGCGCGGAGCGGTGGCCGCCACGAGCGGGTTGCCGCAGACGCAGCGCGCAGGAATCTCCACCACGTCACGCACCGGCCGTCCCAGCTGCCGGCTCAGTACTTCAAGGTCATGCGGTGATGGTTGGCGGGATTCCTCCCGGGCGGCTGCCGTGTTGTGTTCCACTGTCGCGGGCCGTCCTTCCTTTTGCGGTTCAGTCTGTGGCCGCGCGCGTAATGGACTCCCACAGGGAATCCACCCACGGCAGATCGGCGGGGTCTTGTGCTGCTGCGCCGGACTGGCCACTGGTTTCCCCGGCGGGCACATCGCTGCCAAAAACCCAGTAGCCGGTTTCGCCCGGCATAACCATGTTAATGCGGTCGCGGGCCTGCTGTTTCACGTAGTTCGGGTCCTGCCAGCGGGAAACCTGCTGGCGCAGCACGTCCCCTTCAGCTTCACGGGCGGCGATGTCGGCGTTCAGGGCGTCGATCTCAGCCTTCTTGTCGAAGAAGATCTTGACGGTGGGCGCCAGCATGACGGTGATGGCAATCATCACCACGGCCAGTGCCAGCATCCGGCCCGAAAACGCCTTCGCCGGAACGGGGTGCTGGTCCTCCCCGGCGGCAGGTTCCCCCGCGCCGGCGGCCGCGCTGCTCCCCTTGCCCCCGGCCGGAGCTCCGGCCTTGGGGCGGGATCCGGCAGTGACTGAACCGGCCTTCCCCGTCGAGGCGCTGCCGGTCGCGGCGCCGCCCGCCCTGCCGGCATGGACCTCCTGCCCCGCCTTGTCCTTGCCGGAGCGGAAGTCCGCCTGGATGATTTCGGCGCCGTCGGAGGTTTCCCTGGCTTGGCGGGTGGGGGCGACCTTGGGGACTTTGGGACGGCGGGTAGCCATGACACTCCTGAAACAGCAACGGTGGCTATGGTCTTTCAACCATAGCCACCGTTTGTTGGCTTACGCGGCTACTAGCCCTTGAAACGCGGGAACGCGCTGCGGCCTGCGTAGCGTGCGGCGTCGTCGAGTTCCTCTTCGATGCGCAGAAGCTGGTTGTACTTTGCAACGCGCTCGGAGCGTGCCGGTGCGCCGGTCTTGATCTGGCCGGCGTTGGTGGCCACCGAGATGTCGGCGATGGTGGTGTCCTCGGTCTCGCCGGAGCGGTGCGAGGTGATGGTGGTGTAACCGGCGCGCTGGGCCAGGCTGACGGCGTCCAGGGTCTCCGTGAGGGAGCCGATCTGGTTGACCTTGACCAGCAGGGAGTTGGCGGTCTTGGTGTCGATGCCTCGCTGCAGGATGGAGGGGTTGGTGACGAACAGGTCGTCACCAACCAGCTGGACCTTGTCACCGATGGAGTCGGTGAGGGTCTTCCAGCCGTCCCAGTCGTTTTCGTCCAGCGGGTCCTCGATGGAGACCAGCGGGTAGTCGGCAACGAGTTCGGTGTAGTAGGCGCTCATCTCGGCGGAGGTCAGCGACTTGCCTTCGAACTGGTAGGCACCGTCGGTGAAGAACTCGGAGGAGGCAACGTCCAGGGCCAGGGCGATGTCCTTGCCCGGGGTGTAGCCGGCGTTCTTGATGGCTTCCTGGATCAAGTCCAGTGCTGCACGGTTGGACGGCAGGTTCGGTGCGAAGCCGCCTTCGTCGCCCAGGCCGGTGGCCAGGCCCTTTTCCTTCAGGACGGACTTGAGGGCGTGGTAAACCTCAACGCCCCAGCGCAGGCCCTCGGAGAAGGTCTCGGCACCCAGCGGGACAACCATGAATTCCTGGATGTCGACGTCGGAGTCGGCGTGCGAGCCGCCATTGAGGATGTTCATCAGCGGGACCGGCAGGACGTGGGCGTTGGGACCGCCCAGGTACTTGTAGAGGGGCAGGTCGGCGGAAGCTGCGGCCGCGTTGGCCACGGCCAGGGAAACGCCCAGGATGGCGTTGGCGCCCAGCTTGCCCTTGTTGGGGGTGCCGTCCAGGTCCAGCATGGCCTGGTCGATGCTGCGCTGGTCGGTGGCGTCGAAGCCGGTCAGGGCCGGAGCGATCTGGTCGATGATCGCGTCAACGGCCTTCTGGACGCCCTTGCCGAGGTAACGGCCCTTGTCGCCGTCACGCAGTTCAACGGCCTCGTGCTCGCCGGTGGAAGCGCCGGAGGGAACTGCTGCGCGGCCGATCTGGCCGTCGGAGAGCAGAACTTCAACTTCTACGGTCGGGTTGCCACGGGAATCGAGGATCTCGCGGGCGTGGATGGCATCGATAAGCGCCATGAATTTGCTCCTTATGGGCGATTAACGGGGGGATCTTGCAGAAAGACTCGACGTACTCGTCAGAGACCAGCGTAGTCGAGAGTGGTGCGGGTTACGGAAACCTATCCAGCCACTGCGTCATGATGATGCGGTGTTGGGCTTACGGTGCCCCCTGCTGGTAGCGGCGCACGGCGCCACGCAGGGCGCGCTCTGCGTCGAATCCGGCAGCGTGGGCTGAACGCACGACGGCGAGGAGCTGCTCCCCGAGCTCGTCCTCCGTTTCCGGAATGGGAGCCGGAGGAGGCAACGGCGCGCCCGCGCGGGCCGCCCGGTCCACGGACTTCTGTGCCCGTGCCAGTGCCGGGAGCGCCTGGGGAATCCCCTCGAAGGGATTGGTGCGGGCCGGATGCTCCGCCCGCTTGACCGCGTCCCACTTACGGACAATCTGGTCAACGGTCGCGGGAAAGCTGTCCTGCAGCGAGCCGTCCGGCCGGAAGACATGCGGGTTCCGGCGGACCATTTTGGCTCCCAGGCCGCGCGCAACGTCGTCGAACGTAAAGGCCCCTCGCTCCTCGGCGAGCCGGGCGTGCAGCACCACCTGGAGCAGGACATCGCCCAGCTCGCCCTGGAGTTCGGCGTCGGGATTCCCGGTCTCGATGGTTTCGGCTACTTCATAGGCCTCCTCAAGGAGGTATTCCACCAGCGAGGCGTGGGTCAGCGCTCCCATCCAGGGACAGTGCTCGCGCAGGGCCGCGATCTTCCCCAGCAGCTCCTCCAGCGCCGAACTGCCTGGCGCCTCCCCGATGGAGGAGCCGCCGGCGGCATTGTCAGCCAAGGTTGGCGTAGGCGTCGTTGATGTACTCCACCAGCGCCTCCTTCTCCTCCAGGGGCAGGAAGGAAGCCTCGGCGGCGTTCAGGGTGAGCTCGAGCAGGTCGTCAAGGTCGTAGTCGAACGTTTCCACCAGGAGGTCGAACTCGTCCGTGAGGGTGACGCCGCTCATCAGCCGGTTGTCGGTGTTGATGGTGACGTTGAAGCCCAGCTGGTAGAGCATGTCCAGGGGGTGGCTGTCGATGCCGTCGCCGAAGGCGGCGATGGCACCGGTCTGCAGGTTCGAGGAGGGGCAGATCTCCAGTGCGATGCCGCGGTCGCGGATCCAGCTGGAGAGATCCCCCAGGGTGACCAGGCCGACGGTGTCCTCGGCGTCGTCGTCGAATTCCACCATGATGTCCTCGGCGATCCGGACGCCGTGTCCCAGCCGCAGCGCGCGGCCGTCCACCAGTGCGGACTGGATGCTTTCCAGCCCGGCGGCCTCGCCGGCGTGCACCGTAGCGGGGAAGTTCTGCTGTGCCAGGTACGTAAAGGCATCCTTGAAGCGGGACGGCAGGAAGCCGTCCTCTGCCCCGGCGATGTCGAAGCCCACGGCACCCTTGTTGCGGTGGCGGACGGCGAGCTCGGCGATCTCCTGGCCGCGGTCAGCGTGGCGCATGGCGGTGATGAGCTGGCCCACCTGGATTTCGCGGCCGCTCTCCCCTACTGCTTCGACGCCGGCTTCGAGGCCTTCCTGGACTGCTTCCACGGCCTCGTCCAGCGTGAGCCCCTTCTGCAGGTGCTGTTCGGGAGCCCACCTCACTTCGCCGTACACCACGCCGTCATCGGCAAGGTCCTCGACGAATTCCTTGGCCACCCGGACCAGGCCTTCGCGCGTCTGCATGACGGCAACGGTGTGGTCGAACGTCTCCAAATAGCGGACCAGGGAACCTGAGTCGGCAGACTCGCGGAACCACTGGCCCAAGGCAACGGGATCGGTCGAGGGGAGGGTGTGGCCAACGGCCTCAGCCAGTTCGATGATGGTGGCTGGACGCAGGCCCCCGTCCAGGTGGTCGTGAAGTGAAACCTTGGGCAGGCTCTTCAGGTCAAAATCGAGGGCAGGGGCAGCGTCAACAATAGGCTCAGTCACGTTCCCACCTTAGGGTGGGCCGGGACTCAAAGCCAGCCGCTGTCAGGCTGCCGGTCCGCCGTCTGCGGACGGGGCGAGAATCGTTGACCCGCCCTTGCCGTCACGCGCGCCGGACGGGCCGCCGTCGAGCCATTCGTCCACTTCTTCGGCGTCGTTGCGCGCAAGATGCTTATGCCACCAGCGAAGCAGGTGGTCGATGAGGATGCCCAGGACGATGGCGAACACTACGGCGATGCCGGCACTGAGCAGCGGGTTGTGGTGCAGCCAGGGGAAGGAGCTGGCCAGCAGGCCAATGCCGATGGAGTAGCCCACCCACGTGACGCAGGCAAAGGCGTCCAGCAGGAAAAAGCGGCGGTGGCCAAAGCCCGTGCTTCCGGCAACATAGTTGACAGCCACCCGGCCCCAGGGGATGTAGCGGGCGGTGAAGATCAGCACGGCCCCGCGCTTGTCCAGTTCATAGCGGGCCCAGCCGAAGGCCTTCTTGACCTTGGGACGGCGCATCCATTTCCAGCGGTCCAGCCCGATCCGGCGTCCCAGCATAAAGGCCATGTTGTCGCCGGCGATGGCGCCGATCAGGGCGGTTGTTCCGAGGATCCACAGGTTGGGTTCCCCGCTGTGCCTGGAGAAGGCCGCGAGGGCCACGATGAGGGTTTCGCTGGGGACCACCATCGCGAAGCCGTCCACGAAGAAAAACACCAGCAGGATGGGGTAAATCCACCACTGGCCCGCTGCATGGAGCACGGCCTCATTAATAAACTCCACGCGGTCTTGCTCCTAGACAAAGATGACGCAGCCAAAGCGACGCTGCCATAGCGGAAATCGTTCCTAAGTGTCCCACGGCCGGGGCGTCGTTCGCTACGCCCCGGCCCCGGGAACACCCACCTCACGGTATCGGGGAAGACGCCGCGGCATCATCGTCCCTGCGGGTGATCTTCAGGGCTTCAGGGCCTCCGCCAAGGGGCTGACATGCCGCGTCAGGCCTCGGGTTCCCGCATCCGTTCCACGACGGGGGTTTTCCGCCGGACCCGGTTAATCACCACGTCCACCACGATGCCCAATGCCACGGCGCAGACGATGGCGATGGCCGCTCCCAGAAGGTGGTTTTCCTCGAACCACTGCCCGAAAAACAGCCCGATCCCTACGGAGTACGCCCCCCAAAGAACGGCCGAGAGGGCGGTCAAACCCAGGAAGCGCGCGTGGTGGTAGCGCGTGGCCCCCGCCGTCAGGTTGACGGCCACGCGGCCGATCGGGACAAACCGGGCCACCAGGATCAGTGAGGCTGGACGTTTCCGCAATTCTGCGCCGGCCCACCGGAAGGCGCTCTGCATCCGGGGACCGCGCATCCAGGACCACCTGGTGGTTCCCACCCGGCGACCGATCAGATAGGCGATGTTGTCTCCGGAGAAGGCGCCCAGGGCGGCCACCAGCATCAGGACCCAGGGGTTGGGGACGTCGGCCGTGGCAGCCACGGCCGCCAGTCCCACCACCACGGACTCGCTCGGAATCGGCGGGAAAAAGCCGTCAATGACGCAGCATGCCAGAACCAGGAAAAGCACCCAGGGTTGTCCGGCTGCGGCAAGGATGAAGTCATTGATGGCCTGCATGGGTTCTTATGCTATTCGGTCGATGATCAGTCGCTGGGCCGGACGGGATCCTTCGGGGGCGATGACCACTGCGTGCTCGAGCGCTTCCCGGGCGCGCGCGAACCGTTCCGGGGTATCGGTGAGCAGAGTCATCAGGGGCTCGCCGGCGCGGACCACGGCGCCGGGTTTGGCGTGCATCCGGACGCCGGCCCCGGCCTGCACTGCGTCTTCCTTGCGGGCCCGGCCTGCTCCCAGCCGCCATGCGGCCACGCCGACGGCGAGCGCGTCGAGCTCCACGAGCACGCCGTCCGCCGGGGCGTAGACCACGTCGGATTCCCGGGCGACGGGCAGCTGTGCACGCGGGTCGCCGCCCTGGGCCTCGATCATCCGGTTCCACACGTCCATCGCCCGTCCGTCCTTCAGCGCGGCCGCGGGGTCGGCGTCGTGGACTCCGGCGCAGGCGAGCATCTCCTCCGCCACCCGGACGGTCAGCTCCACAACATCGGAGGGCCCGCCGCCGGCCAGCACCTCGACGGATTCCTCAACTTCGATGGCGTTGCCCGCGGTGAGGCCCAGCGGGGTGTCCATGTTGGTGAGCAGGGCAACGGTGTTCACGCCCGCGTCCTTGCCCAGGGCCACCATGGTTTCAGCGAGTTCCCTTGCCGAGGCTTCGTCCTTCATAAACGCGCCGCTGCCCACCTTGACGTCCAGGACCAGGGAGCCGGTGCCCTCGGCGATTTTCTTGCTCATGATGGATGAGGCAATCAGCGGAATGGCTTCGACGGTTCCGGTGACGTCCCGCAGGGCGTACAGCTTCTTGTCCGCCGGCGCAAGGCCGGCGCCGGCTGCGCAGATCACCGCGCCCACGTCCTGGAGCTGGGCCAGCATCTCCTCGTTGCTCAGGGCGGCACGCCAGCCGGGGATGGATTCGAGCTTGTCAAGGGTGCCGCCCGTGTGGCCCAGCCCCCGGCCGGAGAGCTGCGGGACGGCGACGCCGAACACCGCCACCAGCGGGGCCAGGGGCAACGTGATCTTGTCCCCCACGCCGCCGGTGGAGTGCTTGTCAGAGGTGTACTTCAGGCCGCCGTCCGGCCGGCGCAGGCTGGAAAAGTCCATCGTCTCGCCGGAGGCGATCATCGCCGCTGTCCAGCGTGCGATTTCGGTGCGGTTCATGCCGTTGAGCAGGATGGCCATGTTGAGTGCAGCCATCTGCTCGTCCGCAATCGCTCCCCGGGTGTACGCGTCGATGGTCCAATCGATCTGTTCCGGGGTCAGCGTCCCCTTGTCGCGCTTGACGCGGATGATGTCCACCGCGTCGAACGCTTCGGCTTTCTTGTCTGTCACCGGGTTTCCTCCAGGTGTTCGGGACCGAAGGCGTCAGGCAGCACCTGGTCCATGGTTTTAATGCCTTGGGTGGTCATAAGTTCCATGCCCGGGGCGCGGAATTCGTACAGCAGCTGGCGGCAGCGGCCGCAGGGCATCAGGATGTTTCCGCTGCCGTCCACGCAATAGAAGGCCCGCAGCAGCCCGCCGCCGGTCATGAGCAGGTTGCCCACCAGGGCGCATTCCGCACAGAGGGTCAAGCCGTAACTTGCGTTCTCTACGTTGCAGCCACTGACAATCCGGCCGTCGCCGGTGAGGGCCGCAGCCCCCACCGGAAACTTCGAGTACGGAGCGTAGGCATTGTGCATTGCGGCGACGGCGGCTGCCTCCAGGGCTTGCCAGTCCACAGTGGTTGCGGGTTCCACGGCCGTCAACCCTTGACGTACGGTATGCCGCTGGCGGCGGGTCCACGGGACCTGCCGACCAGTCCCGCCACAGCGAGGACGGTCACCAGGTAGGGCAGCATGGCCATGAACTGGCTGGGGACGGGCGTGCCGATGATGGTGACGATGCTCTGCAGGTTGTCCGCGAAGCCGAACAGCAGGGCGGCGAAGAAGGCCCCGATCGGGTTCCAACGGCCAAAGATCAGGGCGGCGAGTGCGATGAAGCCGCGGCCGCCGGAGATCTCCTTGGTGAAGCTGTCGATCGCCACCAGGGTGAAGAAGGAGCCGCCGATTCCGGCCACGGCACCGCCCAGGGTGACGTTCCAGAAGCGGGTGGCGTTCACGTTGATGCCCATGGTGTCCGCAGCCTGCGGGTGCTCCCCCACTGCCCGTACCCGGAGGCCCCACCTGGTCTTGAACAGCCCCACCCAGACCACCAGGACTGCGATGTACATGAGGTAGCCCACCAAGGACTGGCGGAACAGGATCGGCCCGATCACCGGAATGCTGGACAGGACGGGAATCTCGATGACATCCAGCCCTGGCGGTGAATTGAACTGGGCCTTGTTGGCCTGCATGACGGTGCTGAACAGGAAGCCGGTGACGCCGGAGACGAGCACGTTCAGGACCACGCCGACGATGATCTGGTTGACCAGGTACTTGATGCTGAACAACGCCAGCACCATGGACACAACAGCCCCGGCCACGGCAGCGGCCAGGAGCCCGATGAAGGGGTTCTGGGTCATGCTGGCCACGATTGCGGCCGTGAAGGCGCCTCCCAGAAGCTGCCCTTCAATGGCGATGTTGACCACGCCCACACGTTCGCACAGGACGCCGGACAGTGACCCGAACACGAGGGGGACGGCCAGGGTGACGGAGCCGGCGATGAGGCCGGCCAGGGAGATGGTGGGTGTCCGGGCGCCGCCCACCACCCAGATCAGGAACGCGGCCACGAACAGGACGATGAACGTGATGGTCAGCCAGCCGGGTGCGGGCCGGCCCTTCGTTTTGAGGTACACGGCGTACCCTGCCAGCCCCAGCAGCAGGATGGACAGCACAAGGCCGCCGGCGAAGGCGTTCACCGCCAGGGCGGGCAGCTGGAAAAAGTCCTCGCTGGTGGAGATACCGAAGCTGGCGGTCTGATTGGGGGCCAGCAGCCCAAAAAAGACCAGGGCAATCAGCCCGAAGGCGGTGAGCAGCACCGGCGTCTTCCAGCCCACCGGCTTTGCGGACATGGTGGCTGTGCCGTTGTCCGTTCCGGCCGGCTGTGGGGTCCCCGGCCGGGGGGACGAAACTGTTGTGCTCATGCTGCACCTCCGGTAGTGGCTGCCTGCCGGGACTTGGCGGCGCGGGCGGGCTTTTTGCGCCGCGGATTCAGGCCGAACACGGCACGGACCAGTGGCGGCGCGGCGATGAAGAGGACGATGAGGGACTGGACCACCAGGACGATGTCGATGGGGGTGCCGGTCTGGATCTGCATCTGGACGGCTCCGGCGCGGAAGGCGCCGAACAGCAGGCCGGCGGCGAACGTGCCCCACGGCGTCGAACGTCCCAGCAGCGCAACGGTGATGGCGTCAAAGCCGTAGGTGGCTGCGACGCCGTCCGTGAGGACCTTCTCGGTGCCGGCCACCTGGGCCACACCGGACATTCCGGCCAGCCCGCCGGCAATGGCCATCACCAGGATGGTGGAGCGGGAGACGTTGATTCCGGCAGTCTGGGCGGCCTTGGGGTTGGCGCCGACGGCCCGGAATTCGAAGCCGACGGTGGAGCGGTTCAGGAGCCACCACACCAGCACAGTGGCTCCGATGGCGAGGATGAAGCCCAGGTGGAGCCGGTACTGGCTGCCGAAAATCTGCGGGTAGACGGCGGTGGGATCGAGGATCGGCGAAATGGGGTTCGACTCCCCCGGCCGCTGGAACGCCGGCGTATTCAGGAGGTACCGCAGGAAGTACAGCGCGATGTAGTTGAACATGATGGTGAGGATCACCTCATGGGCGCCGGTGCGGGCTTTGAGCACGCCAACCAGTCCGCCCCACAGGGCGCCGCCGATGATGCCGGCCGCCAGGACCAGCAGCAGGTGCAGGCCCAGGGGCAGGTTCAGGGCGAAGCCCACCCAGGCGGCGAGGATGCCGGCCACGATGATCTGGCCCTGCGCGCCGATGTTGAAAAGGCCTGCGCGGAATGCCAGCGCCACGCCCAAACCGGCCGTGATGAGCGGGGTGGCGATGGTGAGGGTCTCCATGAACGGCGCGAACTGAGCCGCCACGCTGTTGCCCCGGGGGTTGAATACCGAGCCCTGGAACAGGGCGATGTAGGAGCGGGTGGCCGCAGTCCAGACCGCCGAAAGGAAGTCCGTGGGCCGGGCGAAGAAGTATGTTGCAGTGGTGGCCACCTGCTTGTCCGTGCTGGCAATCAGCAGGCCTCCGATAATGAGGGCCAGCAGCACAGCGAGGACCGAGACCATGCCGCTCCCGGTAAAGATCCTGCGGAGCAGCGTGTCCGGGCCACCGGGAAGCTGCCCGCTTTGGGCGGTGGCCGGGACGGCGGAGGGTTCCATGGCGCCGCCCGCCGTATCAACGGAGACGACGGCGGCAGTTTCCTCCTCAGCAGGGCTGGGATGGTGTGGATCCTTGTGGTCCGGCCTGCCGTGCTCCCCGGCTGCGTGCTTGGGGTGGTTTTCAGACATGGTCGTCTCCCTCGGCGTCAGGGGTGGAGGCTGTGGTCGTGCCCGCGGCAGGGCCGGCCTGGGACGTGTGTGCGTGTTCCTCCGGCGGTATGCCGGCCATCATCAGGCCCAGGGTGTCGCGGCTGGTGCCGGCGGGCACAACGCCCACCAGCCTGCCCTTGTAGAGCACAGCGATGCGGTCGGCGAGTTCCATCACCTCGTCCAGTTCCGTGGAGATGATCATGACCGGCGTGCCCTGGTCCCGCTCCGTGACGATGCGGCGGTGCAGGAACTCGATGGATCCCACGTCCACGCCCCGGGTTGGCTGGGAGGCGATGAACAGCCGCAGCGGGCGGGAGAGTTCCCGGGCCATCACGACTTTTTGCTGGTTGCCGCCTGACAGGGTTCCGGCGGCCGCGGCGGCGGAGGGGGTACGGACGTCAAATTCACCGATGCGTGCCTTGGCGTTCTCGAGGACCTTTGCCGGTCTCATGCTGATTCCCCTGGCAAACGGCGGCTTGTCGTAAAGGTCCAGGACCAGGTTCTCCGCCACGGAGAACGTGCCCACCAGTCCGTCCACCTTGCGGTCCTCGGGAACAAATCCGACGCCGGCCTGCAGGACCTCCTTGACGGAGCGGCCCAGGAGTTCCTTGCCATCGAGTTGTACGGAGCCGGACACACGCTCCTGGAGTCCCAGGATGGCTTCGGTCAGTTCGGTCTGGCCGTTGCCCTGGACGCCGGCGATCGCAAGGATCTCCCCGCGCGCGATGTCGAAGCTGAGTCCGTCCACCACGTGCTGGCCGTTGGGGGCGATGACGGTCAGGTCCCGGACTTCGAAGGTCTTTTCCTGCGGTTTGGCCGGGGCCTTGTCCAGGGTCAGGTTTACGGCGCGGCCCACCATCATGGAGGCAAGTTCGGTGGTGGGGGCCGAGGGCTCGGCGGATCCCACCACCTTTCCGCGCCTGATCACGGTGATGGTATCGGAGACCTCCTTGACCTCCCGCAGCTTGTGGGAGATGAAGACGATCGAGGTGCCGCCGGACTTGAGTTGGCGCATGATGTCCAGGAGTTCGTCGGTTTCCTGCGGGGTCAGCACGGCTGTGGGTTCGTCCAGGATCAGGACCCTGGCATTACGGACGAGTGCCTTGATGATTTCCACGCGCTGCTGGACACCCACCGGCAGGTCCTCCACCAGGGCGTCGGGGTCGACGTCGAACCCGTACTGGTCCGAAATTTCCTTGATCCGGCGGCGCGTCTCGTCAAGGTTGAGGAAGCCTGCCGCCTTGGTGGGTTCGGCTCCCAGCGCCACATTCTCGGCGACCGTGAAAACGGGAACCAGCATGAAGTGCTGGTGCACCATGCCGATGCCGGCGGCCATGGCATCGCCAGGGCCGCGGAAGGACACCGGTTTGTCATCGATGAGGATGTCGCCTTCGGAGGGCTCATACAGCCCGTACAGCACATTCATGAGGGTGGATTTACCGGCCCCGTTTTCGCCGAGCAGACAGTGGATTTGTCCAGGTTCAACCACCACATCGATGTGGTCGTTGGCGAGCAGGGTACCGAAGCGTTTAGTGATCCCTCTGAGTTCAAGTTTCAAAACTCTGACCAATCTCGAAGCGTCCAGTGATCCACCGGACGGGATATGTGGCTGCAGCACCAGCCTAGTGGCTGCAGCAGGAGGATGAGCGGGCGCCGGCCCGGAAAAGGGAGCCAGCAAAAAAGCGCCACCGCCCGGCCGGTCAATGACCAGCCGGGCGGTGGCGCTGCACGCGGAATCAGGCCTTCGGGCTTGCCTTGGACTCAACCTTCAGCTTGCCGTCCACGATGTCCTTCTCGATCTGCTCCAGCTCGGACTTCAGCTCGGCGGGGACTTGGGAATCGAGGTCGTGGAAGGGAGCCAGCTTCACGCCCTCGTTGGCCAGCGTGCCAACATACGGGGTGTTGCTGAAGTTGCCTTCCTTGTCATCCTTAACAACGGCCTCCACGGCGTCGCCCATCGTCTTCATGACGGAGGACAGCATAATGTCCTTGTAGTCAGGGGCGGTCAGGTAGCCGTCGGAGTCGACCCAGATGAGCTTAACGTCCTTGCCGGCGGCCTTGGCTTCCTTCAGGGCAGCACCGGCGCCCTTGCCTACCGGGCCGGCGACCGGCATCACGATATCGGCGCCCTGGTCCAGGAAGTTCTGGGTGAGCTGCTTGCCCACGTCCTGCTTTTCGAAGTCCCCGGTGAAGCTGCCGTCCTGTGAGTCCTTGTTCCAGCCAAGGAGCTTGACGTCCTTGCCCTTCTGCTCGTTGTAGTACTTCACGCCGTCGGCGTAGCCGTCCATGAAGATGGTCACTGTGGGGATCTTGACGCCGCCGAAGGTGGCCACCGTGCCGGTCTTGGTGGTTCCAGCGGCAAGGTAGCCGGCGAGGAACGCTGCCTGCGCGGTGTCGTAGATGATCGGCTTGACGTTGGCGATGGCGGGATCGTACTGGTAGTCGACAATGGCGAAGTGGCTGTCCGGGTTGGCTGCTGCCTGCTCCTTGGTGGCGTCTCCCAGCAGGAAGCCGATGGTCAGCGTGAGGTCGCAGCCGGCGGTGACCATGGCCCGCAGGTTCGGTTCAAAGTCGTTGTTTGTCTTGGACTCCACTTGGTTGACCTTGATGCCCAGGTCAGCCTCAGCCTTCTTCAGCCCCTCGTAGGAGGACTGGTTGAAGGACTGGTCATCGAAGCCGCCGGAGTCGGAGACGATGCAGCCGGTGTAATCGGTGGCGCCGGCCGTGGAGTTGGTTCCCGCTTCAGGCGGGGCGCCGCAACCGGCCAGCACGAGTGCTGTGGCACCCACGGTAGCCAGGCCTGCAACTGAACCGCGCTTGAGGTGTGAACGCAGTGATGTCATCAAGATTCCTCCAGGGTGAAGAGAGTGGCGCTACGGCTCGAATTCAATGAGTGTCCGTTTCTGCACTGAAATTCTGTTTTCACTGAGGGCTCGCAGCACTGCGCCGGAGCGCACTGATGGCTCCTACTTTAGTGGCCTGCGCCACGTCCCAATAGCACGGCAGAACCGGTTCCCGGAGATTGTTTACAAGTTGTTACCAACCAGTAGGGGTGCCGCTCTGCTGCGGCACCCCTCCTGGTTGCGCGGCGGGCGGGAGCTAGAGTCGGACCAGCATTTTGCCCGTGTTCGCGCCATCGAGCAGGTCCATGAAGGCCTGCGGGGCCTTCTCGAGCCCGTCGACGATGGTTTCGTCGTAGCGCACGGTGCCGTCGGCCAGCCAGCCCGCCATCTTTTCGGCGAACTCGCGGGCATGCTGCCGCTGGCCACCCACCAGGAAACCCTGCAGGGTGAGCTGCTTGCCGATGGCCTGCATGAGGTTGCGCGGCGCGGGGGTTGGTTCCGTGGAGTTGTACTGTGCGATGGCACCGCACATCGCCACCCGCCCGCCAACATTGAGGACGGCCAGTGCAGCCTCCAGGTGCTCGCCGCCCACATTGTCGAAGTAGACGTCGATGCCGGCACTGCCGGCAGCCTTTTCCAGCTGCTCACGGACCGGGCCGTCGTGGTAATCGAAGGCCGCGTCGAAGCCGAGTTCCAGCAGGCGGGCCACCTTGGCGGGTGAGCCTGCCGAGCCGATCACCCGCGAGGCGCCCATCGCTTTCGCGATCTGGCCCACCAGTGAGCCAACCGCGCCTGCCGCGCCGGAAACGAAGACGGCGTCGCCCGGGGCAAAATTGGCCACCTTGAGCAGCCCGGCATAGGCTGTCAGGCCGGTCATGCCCAGGGCGCCAAGGAATGCCGAGGCCGGTGCCAGGTCGGTGCGGGCCGGGGTGGCGGCGGCACCGTCCAGCACCGCATATTCGCGCCAGCCGAGGGAATGCACGACGACGTCCCCCTCCTGATACGCGTCGGAACGGGACGCGATCACCTCACCCACCGCGCCGCCGTCGAGCGCTTCGCCCAAGGCAAAGGGCGCAGAGTAGGACTTGACGTCGTTCATGCGTCCGCGCATATAGGGGTCAACCGAGATAAAAAGGTTCTTCACCATGATCTGGCCATCTGTGAGTTCAGGCAGCGGCGACTCGGCGAGCCGGAAATTCTCCGGCCCCGGGCGGCCCACCGGACGGGACGCCAGCTGGATTTCACGGGTGGTGGCAGGCAGCGTGGCAACGCTCATGCTGCGTACTCCAGGACCTTGATGTCCACGCTGATGTTTCCACGGGTGGCGTTCGAATAGGGGCAGATCTGGTGCGCTTTGGCCACGAGAGCCTCGGCGGTGGCCAGGTCAAGGGCCGGCAGCGCGATCTCCAGTTCGGCGGCCAGGCCGAAGCCCGTTCCGCCGTCCAGCTTGCCGAGGTGGACCTTGGCGGCTACGGCCGAATCGGTGAGGTCGGCCCGTTCCTTGCCGGCCACCAGGCGCAGTGCCGAGTGGAAGCAGGCAGCATATCCTGCAGCAAAGAGCTGCTCCGGGTTGGTGCCCTGGCCGCTGCCGCCGAGTTCAACAGGGCTGGCAAGGTTGACTTCCAGCTTGCCGTCGCTGGAGCGGGCGTTTCCGTCGCGACCTTCGCCGGAGGCAAGGGCTTCGGCAGTGTAAAGAGGCTTCACAGTGGTATCCGTTCTGTTGGGGATCAGTAAGACGTTGGTGGCGTCACACCGCGTTGTGCAGGGCGGCCGTCAATTTGCCAAGGGTTTCGCGGAGCTGCTCGAGTTCCCGGGGAGAGAGTCCCGCGGACTTCGCGAGACGCTGGGGAATGGCGGCAGCCTTCGCGCTGAGGCTTCTTCCCGCCGATGTCAGGTGGACGGCCACGCGGCGCTCATCCTCGCCTGACCGGCGCCGTTCCACCAGGCCCAGGGCTTCAAGCCGCTTCAGCAAGGGCGACAGGGTGCCGGAGTCCAGGCCCAATTCCTCGCCCAGTTCCTTCACGCCGCGCGGCTCGCTCTCCCACAGCACCAGCATCACAAGGTACTGCGGGTACGTCAGGCCCATGTCTTCCAGAACAGGACGGTAGACGGCGGTGGCGGCGCGGGAGGCCGAATACAACGCGAAGCATACTTGTCGGTCCAGGCGGGGAATTTCGGTCATAGCACAAACAGTAACGGACAACTCAGTTGTGCACAACTTACTCGTCCTGCGGCGGAGAACCGGTGCAGAACGCTGCTTAGAGGTCGCGGATGGTGCGCAGGGCCGCCGCGGTCAGTACCCGGATGCCGAGGCCAAGGGCACGCTCGTCCAGGATGTAGTCGCCGCGGTGGAGGTCATATTCCTCGCCGCCCGGAGTTTTGGTGCCCAGGCGCATCATGGCACCGGGAAGCTCTGCCAGGAACCAGGCGAAGTCTTCACCGCCCATGGACTGCGGCGTGAGCACCACGGCACTTTCGCCGATCTCGGCACGTGCGGACGCCTCGATAATGGCCGTTTCATGTTCAGAGTTGACCACCGGAGGCACTCCCCTGGTGTGCTCAAGCTTGACGTCCACGCCGTACGGTGCCGCCACCTGGTGGACCACTTCATCAAGGAGTTCACCGGCGGCGTGCCAGGCCTCGCGGTCCAGGCAGCGCATGGTCCCGGCCATGTAGCCGGTGCCCGGGATGGCGTTGGGCGCCGACCCGGCGGAAATCTGGCCCCACACCACGGACACGCCGCTGCGGACATCCACCCGGCGGGACAGGACCGCGGGCACGTTCACCGCGATCTGCGCCAGGGCAAACACAAGATCCTCGGTCAGGTGTGGCCGCGAGGTGTGGCCGCCCCGGCCGGAAAGCTCGATACGGATGGTGTCCGAGGCCGAGGTGATGGCTCCAATGCGCGTGCCGATCTTGCCCACCTCGATGCGGGGATCGCAGTGCAGCGCCAGGATCCGGGGCACGCCTTCCAGGACGCCCTGCTCGATGCAGGAGTGGGCGCCGCCGGGCATGGTTTCTTCGGCCGGCTGGAAGATCAGGCGGACGGTGGCGCCCAGGGGCGTCTCCTGGTGCATCCTGTGCAGCACCAGGGCGATGCCGAGCATGGTGGTGGTGTGCACATCGTGGCCGCAGGCGTGGGTTACGCCGTGGTTCTTCGAGGCGAACGGCAGGCCGGTTTCCTCGATGATGGGCAGGGCGTCGATGTCCCCGCGCAACGCAGTGGCGATGGGGCCTTCCCCGACGTCCACCGTGAGTCCGGTTCCCTCGAGGCGGCGCGGAGTGAGGCCTGCCTCCTCGAGCCGCTCGGCCAGCTTGTCAGTGGTGCGGAATTCCTTGAAGGACAGCTCCGGATGCGCATGCAGGTCCCGGCGGAATTCGATCAGTTCCGGCAGGAGCGGCTCGAGCCACGGAGCCACCAGGGCGGTGGGCTCGGCTTCAGTAGTGTAATTGCGCACTGTTTCACTCTAGCGAGGGTGGCAGGAATACCAGCCATCACGGTCGCCGCGTTACATCCCGGGTGGCCGGACGGGCCCCGGGATGCGGACGGCGGCGCGTCGGTTAAAGGACGTCCGTGTCGCCGCTGGCCTTGAGGGCATCAACGGCCGCTTTAACCCGCTGCGAGTTGGCCATGGTGGTAACCAGCAGGGCGTCCGGAGTGTCTACGATGACCACGTCCTGGATCCCGATCAGGGCGATGACCCGCTTGGTGTCAGTGACCACCACGCCGCTGGAGTTCTCGGTGAAGACGCGGGCGCCTTCACCCAGGACCGTGACGTCATCCACTTCCTTGGCTGAGTTCAGCCGGCCCACGGAGGCGAAGTCGCCAACATCATCCCACCGGAAGGAGCCGGGCACGACGGCGACGTCCCCGGCCTCAGCGGCGGGTTCGGCCACGGCGTAGTCGATCGCGATCTTGGGCAGCGTGGGCCACACGCGGCTTGTCACTTCGTCACGGGCCGGGGTGTCCCAGGCGCGGGCGATTTCCTGCAGGCCCTGGAACAGCTCGGGCTGGTTGGCTTCCAGGTGCTTAAGCAGCAGCGCCACGGGCGCCACGAACATGCCGGCGTTCCAGACGTAGTTGCCGCTGTCCACATACTGCTGGGCCACTACTTCATCCGGCTTTTCAACAAACTCCACCACGTCCTGGGCGCTGGGCGCGCCCTCGATGTGCAGCCCCTGGCCTGAACGGATGTAGCCGAAACCCGTGGACGGGTGCGTGGGCTTGATGCCGATGGTCACGATCTTGCCGGCTGCTGCGGTGTGGATCGCTTCGCGGACGGCCTCCTGGAAAAGGTGGTCCGGGCTGATGACCTGGTCTGCGGCGAAGGAACCCATGATGGTGTCGGGATCACGCTCGTGCAGGATGGCGGCGGCGAGTCCGATGGCTGCCGCCGAGTCCTTGGGTTCGGACTCGAGGACGAGGTCCGAATCCTTAACTTCGGGAAGCTGGCGGCAAACGGCATCACGGTGGGCCTTGCCGGTCACCACCAGCATCCGGCTTCCCGCAAGCGGGTGCAGCCGGTCGTAGGTGGCGCGCAGCAATGTGCTGCCCGAACCCGTGAGGTCGTGAAGGAACTTGGGAGCTGCGGCTCGCGACAGGGGCCAGAGGCGGGTCCCCACTCCGCCGGCCGGGATCACCGCGATGAAGCGGTCAAGGGGTGATGCCGGGCTTGTCACTTTGTCTGTACTCATCACCGCCTACTTTAGCCGACCGGCCGCAACGGCCCCCTCCGGACTCCGCCGCCGCGACACAGTTCAGTCCAAGTGCGGC
Source organism: Arthrobacter sp. 210 2 (assembly GCF_059093025.1). Classification (NCBI taxonomy): domain Bacteria; kingdom Bacillati; phylum Actinomycetota; class Actinomycetes; order Micrococcales; family Micrococcaceae; genus Arthrobacter; species Arthrobacter sp. 210 2. Next base: position 35,104 of record NZ_JBNHIE010000015.1, on the reverse strand, counting down.
AAGCCCGTGTGGCGTTCGTCTCAAAAAATTCGAAAAACCGCGCCACTGCTGGGCACCAAGGAGCTCCTAAATTGAATAAGCTGTGAGCGGAGCCTAGATTTAGGCCTGAGCTACGAGTGCTCTCGCAGCAGGCGTTCCCCCCGCGTGGATCTCATGCCAGCGCCGCTGTGTTGCAGGGAGGTTTATCAGTGCCGACAAAACCAGCTGGCACCTTGTACCGCGGCCGTGAAGGCATGTGGTCTTGGGTAGGACACCGTATTACCGGTGTAGTGATCTTTTTCTTCTTGTTGGTCCATGTCTTGGACACCTCCTTGGTGCGTGTGTCACCCGAGGCTTACACCGCCGTTATCGGCGCGTACAAGAATCCCCTGATGGCACTGGGTGAGACGGGCCTTGTTGCCGCCATCGTCTTCCACGCCTTCAACGGCCTGCGGATCATCGCGGTCGACTTCTGGAAGAACGGCGCCAAGTACCAGCGTCAGATGCTGTGGGCAGTCCTGGGTCTCTGGGTCGTCACCATGGTCGCATTCTCCATCCGCCACCTGTCCCTCGCCCTCGGAGGTCACTAAGCCATGAGTGCAACAATCGAGAGCCCCCGCAGCGGGCGGATCGCCCCCCAGTACCGCCGCAACGGCGGCACCCGGGGCAACTTCGAGATGATCGCCTGGCTGTTCATGCGCCTCTCCGGCGTGGTGCTGGTGGTCCTCATCTTCGGGCACCTTTTCGTGAACCTCCTGGTAGGCGAAGGCATCCACGCCATCGACTTCGGCTTCGTTGCCGGCAAGTGGGCGGATCCGTTCTGGCAGTTCTGGGACCTGACCATGCTGTGGCTTGCCATGCTGCACGGCACCAACGGCGTCCGCACCATCATCAATGACTACGCCGAAAAGACCTCCACCCGCCGCTGGCTGAAGACGGTCCTCTACTCGGCCACCGTCGTCATCATCGTCCTGGGCACCCTGGTGATCTTCACCTTCAACCCGTGCCCCGTCGTCGACGGCGTTCCCCTGCCTGGCGGCTTCTGCCCTGCCTAGCACCAGCACCACCCCGGGCCCGCGGGCATTACCGCGGGCCCTGTTTTGCGGGGAAGGCGAAGCCGCCCCGTTGTTTTATAGCGAATTTTGAGAGAAAGAGCATCTGGTATGCAGGTCCATAAGTACGACGTCGTCATCGTCGGTGCCGGTGGCGCTGGCATGCGCGCCGCGATCGAATCCGGTCAGCGCGCGCGCACAGCAGTACTGACCAAGCTCTACCCCACCCGCTCGCACACCGGTGCGGCCCAGGGTGGCATGTGTGCGGCCCTTGCCAACGTCGAGGAAGACAACTGGGAATGGCACACGTTCGACACCGTCAAGGGCGGCGACTACCTGGTTGACCAGGACGCCGCGGAGGTCATGGCCAAGGAAGCCATCGACGCTGTGCTTGACCTGGAAAAGATGGGCCTGCCGTTCAACCGCACGCCCGAGGGCCGGATTGACCAGCGCCGCTTCGGTGGCCACACCCGCGACCACGGCAAGGCACCGGTCCGCCGCGCATGCTACGCCGCCGACCGCACCGGCCACATGATCCTCCAGACCCTGTACCAGAACTGCGTCAAGCACAACGTCGAGTTCTACAACGAGTACTACGTCCTGGACCTGCTGACGGTCGAAGAGGACGCAGTCCGCGCGGACGGCACGCCCTACAAGCAGAAGCGCGTTGCCGGCGTCGTATCCTACGACCTCGCCTCCGGTGAACTGCACGTCTTCCAGGCCAAGTCCGTGGTCTTCGCTTCCGGCGGCGCCGGTAAGGTCTTCAAGACCACCTCCAACGCCCACACCCTCACCGGCGACGGCATGGGCATCGCCTTCCGCCGCGGCATCCCGCTGGAGGACATGGAGTTCTTCCAGTTCCACCCGACCGGCCTCGCCGGTCTGGGCATCCTCCTGTCCGAGGCCGCCCGCGGTGAAGGCGCCATCCTCCGTAACTCGGAGGGTGAACGCTTCATGGAGCGTTACGCCCCCACCATCAAGGACCTGGCGCCGCGTGACATCGTGGCCCGTTCCATGGCCAACGAGGTACGCGAAGGCCGCGGCTGCGGCCCGAACAAGGACTACGTGCTCCTGGACCTGACCCACCTGGAGCCGGCCCACATCGATGCCAAGCTTCCGGACATCACCGAGTTCGCCCGGACCTACCTGGGCGTGGAACCGTACACCGAGCCGGTTCCCGTGTTCCCCACCGCCCACTACGCCATGGGCGGCATTCCCACGAACATCACCACCGAGGTCCTGCAGGACAACGACACCGTGGTCCCGGGCCTTTACGCTGCCGGTGAAGTGGCCTGTGTTTCCGTGCACGGTTCCAACCGGTTGGGCACCAACTCCCTGCTGGACATCAACGTCTTCGGCAAGCGCGCCGGCATCGCCGCGGCCGAATACGCCAAGACGGCCGACTTCGTGGAACTGCCGGAGAACCCGCTGGCTTACACCACAGAACTGCTGGACATTGCCCGCAACGGCACCGGCGACGAAAAGGTGGCCCAGATCCGCAAGGAACTGCAGGACACCATGGATGCCAACATGCAGGTGTTCCGTACAGCGGAAACGCTGAACCAGGTGCTGCGCGATATCGCGTCCTTCGAGGAGCGCTACAAACGCATCAACGTCCAGGACAAGGGCAAGCGCTTCAACCTGGACCTGCTCGAGGCCGTTGAGCTTGGCTTCCTGCTGGAACTGGCCAAGGTGATGACCGTGGCCGCACTGCACCGTGAGGAATCCCGCGGCGGACACTTCCGCGAGGACTTCCCGGAACGTGACGACGAGAAATTTATGAAGCACTCCATGGCGTACAAGGACGACCACGCCCCGGCTGACGGATCGGCAGAAGCTATTGCCGGCATCCGCCTGGCCACCAAGCCGGTCGTCTTTACCCGCTACGAGCCGATGGTGAGGAAGTACTAAGATGACCGCTGAAATCGCTGAGCCAGCCTCAAAGATTGAACTGCCTGCCGGCGTCGGCGGTGGCGGCGAAATCCCCACGTTCGATGTGCACATGCGCGTCCGCCGGTACAACCCGGAGGTCTCCGAGGAGGCCACGTGGGATGACTTCCACCTCACCATGTACGGCACGGACCGCGTCCTGGATGCCCTGCACAAGGTCAAGTGGGAGATGGACGGCAGCCTGTCCTTCCGCCGCTCCTGCGCCCACGGTGTGTGCGGCTCCGACGCCATGCGCATCAACGGCCGCAACCGCCTCGCCTGCAAGACCCTGCTGAAGGACCTGGACACGTCCAAGCCCATCCTGGTTGAACCCATCAAGGGCCTGCCGGTGGAGAAGGACCTCATCGTGGACATGGAACCGTTCTTCCAGTCCTACCGCGAGGTCATGCCGTTCCTCATCAACAAGGGCCATGAGCCCACGCGGGAACGCCTGCAGTCCGCCGAGGACCGTGAGCGTTTCGACGACACCACCAAGTGCATCCTCTGTGCCGCCTGCACGTCGTCCTGCCCCGTTTTCTGGACTGACGGCCAGTACTTCGGCCCGGCAGCCATCGTGAACGCGCACCGCTTCATCTTCGATTCCCGTGATGATGCCGGTGACATGCGCCTCGAGATCCTCAACGACAAGGAAGGCGTGTGGCGCTGCCGCACCACCTTCAACTGCTCCGAGGCGTGCCCGCGCGGCATCCAGGTGACCCAGGCCATCGCCGAGGTCAAGCAGGCCATCCTGTCCCGCAAGATCTGACCAAGGATCAAACAGACGACGGCGCCGTCCCCCACTTCAGGGGGTACGGCGCCGTCGTTGTTTCTCCCCACCCGCCCCCTGACCTCGCAAGCTCGGCCAGGGAACCCGGCGGGCGTGGGCCCACAGCCATTCGTACCAAACGAAAGGGGACGCCGTGTCCCGCTCCGAAAAAGTCTCCTTTGCCGGGTCCACCGGCGAAATGCTCTCCGGCATCATCGATGTGCCGGATGGACCGGTGAAGGGCTGGGGCGTCTTTTCGCACGGCTTCACCCTGGGGAAGGACGCCCCTTCCACGTCCCGGATGTGCAAGGCGCTGGCGGACAGCGGCGTGGGAATGCTGCGCTTCGACAACCTGGGGCTGGGCGGATCCGCCGGCGAATGGTCAGCGGGCTCCTTCAGCCACAAGGTTGCGGACACGGTAAAGGCGGCAGAGTTCATGCGCAGCGAGGGAAAGCAGATTTCCCTTCTGGTGGGGCACTCCTTCGGCGGTGCGGCCGTCCTGGCGGCGGCGCGGGAGATCCCGGAGCTCGACGCCGTAGCCACCGTTGGCGCCCCTTTCTCGCCCAAGCACGTGGCGCACGTTTTTGACGCTGCGCTGGACAAGATCCTCAGCGAAGGCAGCGCCGAGGTGGATCTTGGCGGGAAGCGCGTGGAGATCCGGCGGCATTTCGTGGAGGACCTCGAAAACGCCGACCTCACGGACTGCATCAAGCAGCTGCACAAGCCGCTGATGGTGCTCCACTCCCCCACGGACAACACTGTGGGCATCGAGAACGCCAGCACCATCTTCCAGACGGCACGGCACCCGCGGAACTTTGTGTCCCTCGAAGGGAGCGACCACCTGCTGACAGGCAAGGGCCAGGCGGCCCGGGCCGCCCGGATTATCGCTGCCTGGGCCGACCAATACCTCGACGCCGGGCAGTAGCGCCCCCGTCCTGCTGGGCCGGGACCTTTCCGGGCTGGACCGGCACCTTTCCCGGCTGGACTGGTACCTTTCCCGGCTGGACCTGGCGCGCACCCCACGTGCCCTTCTCATGGCCCGTGGGGGCGCTGCGCAGGTCGGCCTCCCGCACTGCCGCCCAGCCGGCGGACACCAGGTAGACCTGGCTGACCAGGTTGAACCAGATCAGCAGGCCGATGATGATGGCGAATGGCGCCAGGATGGGATTCCTGCCGGCTCCGGCCAGCAGTTCCGTGCTGAAGATCTGGAGCACGCCCGTGCCAAGGGCCGCCAGGATGGTGCCTTCCAGCAGCGCACGGCGTGACAGCTTCAGGCTCGCGGCGAACCTGTACATGATGAAGGCGGTCGCCCAGCCCAGCACCAGGGGAACGGTGATCTTGACGGACGTGGCCAGGGGACCCGCCAGCGCGTCGTCGAGGCGGAGGAAATCCGAAACCCACCCTGCTGCGGTTCCGAACACCAGGGAAGCACCGGCGCTGATGACCAGCGCCACGCCCAGGAGCAGCAGGGTTCCGGCATCCCGCAGTTTCAGGAGGATGGGATTGACCAGCAGTGGCGGCAGCCCCAGGACGCCGCGAAGCCCTTCCCGGATTCCGGAAATCCATCGCAGCGAGGTGACCACAGTGACCAGGGAGCCGATCACCGCTGTCCAGCCCAGTCCGTCAGGATTCAGCAGGTCCTGCGGATCCACGAGCCCGGCCCCGCCGTTCAGTTTCAGGAGCCCGGGCGCACTCGACGCCACACTGCTGATGATGGTGTCCAGGAGGGCCGGCTGCCCCCGCAGCACAAGGCCTGCGATGGAAAAGCCCGTGGTGAGGAGGCCTGTGATGGAGAAAAACATGTTGAAGCCGATGCCGGCGCTCATCAGCGGGCCGCGCTGAAGGCTGTAGTGCCGGAAGGCGCGCATGGGCCGGAAAGCGTTGAGCCGGGCAAGGATCCATTGGACCATCGCCATCAGCGCCGGAAACGGCCTTCCGCCTGCCCTGCGTGCCTTGCCCCACTCCATCCGCTTCCGGATGACGGCGAGCTGCAGCTGGGCGCGTTCAGTGGGAAGTGGCTGCTGCTCAGCCTGCTTCGGCTGCTGTGTCCGCGGCGGCGTCCGCGAATCGGGTGCCGGCGGCGTTGTCAGTTTCGGTCCCAAAGTCCAGCTCTTCCCGTAGCTGCCAGATGCCGTCGGCATCGTGCTCGTAAAGTCCCATGCTAACCACGGGGAAGGTGGCCTTGTAGTTCTTCAGGACCGTTTCGGCCTCATCGAGGCTTTCGGGGGCAACGTCGTGGGCAATGGTGACGTGGGGATGGTAGGCAAAAGGCAGTTCCCGCTCCAGCGGGCCCTGCTGGAGCTTTTCGTGCAGGTCGACGCACTGCTCAAAGCCGTCCTCCACGTTGATGAAAACCACCGGGGAAACGGGGCGGAAGGTACCGGTGCCGGCAATGGTGACCATGAACGGGCTCTGCCGGCGGGCCACCTCGCGGACGTGCTCGCGGGTGGCTTCCCAGTCATGCGTGGGGGTGGTGGTCACCAGCGTGATGTGTGCCGGCACCACGTCCGCCAGCGGGTCGCCGAAGGACGCCCGCCAGCGCTGGAGCTCCTCCGCTATGTCAGGGGGGAACCCCAGGATGACGCCTACGCTGGATGACATGGCGCTAGCGGACTCCTGCGAGGCTGAGTGACGGGAGGAAGCCCATGCGCTCATACACCTGGCCAAGGGTAACCGCCGCAATCTCACGGGCGCGCTCGGCGCCGTGGGCCAGCAGCCGGTCCAGTTCCGCGGGGTCCTCCATCAGCTCGTTGGTCCGGTTCCGAAGCGGGGTGACGAAGTCCACCACCACCTCGGCGAGGTCCACCTTAAGGTGGCCGTACATCTTGCCCTGGTACTCGGCCTCGAGGTCGGCGACGGACTTTCCGGTCAGGGATGAGTAGATGGTGAGCAGGTTTGAGACGCCCGGCTTTTCTTCGGGGTGGAACCTGATCTCCGTGCCGGCGTCAGTTACTGCGGACTTGATGCGCTTGGCGGCGATCTTGGGATCCTCCAGCAGTTGGATGGCGCCGTTGGGCGATTCGCCGGTCTTGGACATCTTGGCGCTCGGGTTCTGGAGATCGTAGATCTTGGCGCGTTCCTTGACGATGGTCGCCTCCGGAACGGTGAACGTGGCACCGAACCTGGTGTTGAAGCGCTGGGCCAGGTTGCGGGTGAGCTCCAGGTGCTGGCGCTGGTCCTCCCCCACAGGCACCAGGTCTGTCTGGTACAGCAGGATGTCGGCGGCCATGAGCGTTGGGTAGGCGAACAGTCCCAGCGTAGCGGCGTCCGCGCCGGACTTCTGGGTTTTGTCCTTGAACTGGGTCATCCGCGAAGCCTCGCCGAAGCCGGTGATGCAGTTCAGTGCCCAGGCAAGCTGCGCGTGCTCGGGTACATGGGACTGGACAAAGAAGATGCTTTTGTCCGGGTCGATGCCGGCGGCGATGTACTGGGCCGCGACGATGCGGGTGCGCTTGGCCAGTTCCGCGGGGTCGAAGTCCACGGTGATCGCGTGCAGGTCCGGGATGAAGAACACGGCGTCGTACTCAGCCTGCATGTCCACCCAGTTGCGGACGGCACCGATGTAGTTGCCCAGGTGCAGCGAATCGGCGGTGGGCTTGGCTCCGGAAAGGATGCGCTTCTTTGCGGCCGGGGATGTCTGGCTAGTCATGGGGAGGAAACTTTCGGAGGGGGCTTAGAGCTGGTAGTCCACTACCAGCGGGGCATGGTCGGAGAAGCGGGTATCCCACGAGGCTGCGCGGTCCACGACGGCGGAGATGGCGGAAGCTGCCAAAGCCGGGGTGGCCAGCTGGTAGTCAATGCGCCAGCCGGTGTCATTGTCGAAGGCCTTGCCGCGCTGGGACCACCACGTATAGGGACCGTCCATCTCGCCCGCCAGGCTGCGGTGGACGTCCTGCCAGCCGATCTCCTCACCGAAGAACCGGTCAAAGTAGGCGCGCTCTTCGGGCAGGAACCCTGCCTTCTTGACGTTGCCCTTCCAGTTCCGGATGTCCAGTGGAGTGTGGGCGACGTTGAGGTCACCCACTACCAGTGCGTGGTCGCTGTGTTTGGTCAGCTCAGGCAGCCGGGTGCTCATGACGTCCAGGAAACGGAATTTGTCGTCCTGCTTGGGCGTGCCCACCTCACCGGAGTGGACGTAGGCGCTTGCGACGGTCAGCTGGACAGGATGCCCGGCAGCGTCAGCGAACCGGAAATCGGCTTCCACCCAGCGGCCTGCCGTGGCGAAGTAGTCATCACCGATGCCGTTGCGGGTGGCCAGTGGCTCTTCCCGCGATGCGATGGCCACACCGGCGCGGCCTTTGGCTTCGGCCTCCGCATGCAGGATGTGCCAGCCGTCGCCCAGCAGCTGCCGGACAATGGCATCAGGGGCGCGGACCTCCTGGAGGCAGAGGATATCCACCTCGCGTGGCTCCAGCCATGCCGCCATACCGTTCTTGTAGGCAGCCCGAAGGCCATTAACGTTGACGGTTGCGATGCGAAGGTGGTCCTTCTTCAATGCCGAGCTCACCCGCTCCACTCTAGTCGATGATGGTTCCGGTGACCGGCTCCCCGCTGCCGCCTGAGGACTTGATCATGTCCCTCGCATTGGTGGCGGTAATCTCGATGGTTTCAAGGGCACGGTTGATGGTGTCCTGGTTCGCGGCAGCTCCCTTGGCGCGCTCCTCCTCCACCACGCGGATCTGCACCTGGACAATCTTGAAGGAGTGGTCCAGCTTGAGGTCGCGGACTTCGTCCGCCTGGCTCCGCTCGGAAACCACCCGCGTGCCGCCGTGGTCAGCGGAGGACGACGGTCCGCGGCCGGCAGCCGTGGTGAAGGCGTTCTGGGCTTCGCTCAGCTTGGCGCCGGCCTTTTTGGCCGCCTTCTGGATGCTGAAGACCACAAAGCAGGCAAGCAGCAGCCAGAAGAGGGCGATCACGGCCACAACCCAGCCCACCACGTCGTTCTGGTTGGCGGCGAAGATGACGGCGACAACAAACGCCGTCACCAGGACCATCAGGCCCGGACCGCTGATGCGGAACATGGAGAAACCGCCCCTGGCGGGTTTGGAGGATGACTTGGAGCTGCCCAGAGATTGCATGAAGCCATTGTCTCAAACCCCGGTGTATGCTCCCGCCGCTTCCACCGGCGGCGAACACCCAACCAGGTAGCGCCAAGTGCCATTTTGGGGCCTCAAAACGGCAGTTACTGCTACCTGGTTGGGTCGGCGCTACTTCAGGAACAGCTGCCGCAGACGCATGGTGGTCAACAGCATGCCTGCGGCGGTCATCACCAGGTAGTAGCCGATGTGCAGGGGCGTCGCCGCAGTGAAGGTTCCCACGCTGATCTGGCGCAGCAGTTCCACCCCGTGCCACAGCGGCATGGCCTGGATGAGCCACTGGATGTACTGCGGATAGACGCTCAGCGGGTAGAACGTGGCACTGAACAGGAACATCGGAAGCATCATGAAGGTGATCCAGTCCATCTGCTGGAACGTCTTCATGAAGCTGGTGATCGCCATTCCAATACTCGCGAAGCCGAAGGCGATCAGCACCGAGCCGGGGATCATCAACAGCGCCCACGGCGTGGTGATGAGTCCCATCATCCCCATGACGGCCGTAAAGCCCGCGGCGTATAGCATCCCGCGCAGGAGTGCCAGGAAAATCTCGCCCAGCGCGATGTCCAGCGGTCCCAGGGACGTGTACAGCATGCCCTGGTACAGCTTGCCGAAATGCATTTTGAAAAAGACGTTCCAGGTTGAGTCGTACACCGCCCCGTTCATCGCCGAGACGGCAAGGAGGGCCGGCGCGATGTAGGCGGCGTAGCTGATGGGCGTGCCGCCGGGCCCTTCCACGGCACCCACAATGGCCCCCATGCCCACACCCATGGACACCAGAAACAGGACAGGCTCGAAGAAGCCGGACAGCATCACCAGCCAGTGGCCGCCCAACGTAGCCTTCAGGCCGCGCGAGATCACTGCCCTGGCGTTGCGCGAGTACAGCGGTCCGAAGGTCCTGTTCCGTGCATCCTCGGTGGCGCCCTGCCGGATGGTCCAGCTCATTGCCCCATCCTTTTGGTGAAGCGGCGCCGGGTCAGGTTCCAGCCCAGGACGGCGAGCCCGGCCAGGACGGCGACGTGGACGAGGGTGAGGAGCAGCGGCTCCTGGTATCCGTAGCTGACCACCCTGCCCAGTTCGGTGCCGTGCCAGATGGGCGAGATCCAGCCGATCCACCGGACGCCCGGCGGAAGCGTGTCCAGCGGGAAGAAGGTCCCGGAGAACAGGAACAGCGGCATGACGACGAGCCGCATTACCAGGGCGAACTGCCCCTTGTCCTCGGTGATTGAGGCGGAGTAGGCCATGAGCGGCAGGCCAAACGACAGCCCCGCCAGGGTGGCCACCAGGATGCCGGCCCACGCCCAGCTTCCTGAGGACGCACCAAAAACGGCCACGGCTGCGAAGTAGATGGCTGACTGCACCAGCAGCCGCAGCGTCACGGCCATGATGTGCCCGGCCGCGATTTGCTCCGGTGTCAGCGGCGTGGCATGCGGACCATAGTAGGTCCGTCGCCATTTGAAGCCGGCCATCACCGGAAACGTGAATTCGTTGGCGGCGGTCATCACGGCGGCGGACACCAGCAGCGCCGGCGCAATGAAGGCCAGGTAACTGACGCCGCCGAAAGCCGCTGCCCCCTGGCTGTCCACCAGGGAAGCCAGGCCGATCCCCATGGCGAAGAGGTATGCCACGGGCTGGCCCACGCTGTACATCAGGATGGACCAGCTGTAGTTCTTCATCACCCGGAGCACCTGCTCCGCGTGGTAGAACGCTCCCCAGCGCCGGGCCTTTGCGGCTGCCACCTGCGGGCTGTGGGCATGCAGTGCCCCGGCCGGCCTCGGCGCCCGCTGCTCAGTCAACGAGGCTCCGGCCTGTCAGCCGCAGGAAGACGTCCTCCAGCGAGGACCTCCGGACCAGCGATGTCAGTGGCCGCAGGCCGCGGGACGCCACCTGCTCAAGTGCGCCCTCGCCGTCGTGCGCGTAGATCAGCACCCGGTCCGGCAGGACCTCCAGCCGCTCGCCTATGCCTCCCAGTTCGGTTGCGATGGTGGTGTTGCGTTCGGAACCGAACCGGAGTTCCACCACCTCGCGGGTGGAGTGCTCGCGGATCAGCTGCGCCGGGGAACCTTCAGCCATGATCCGGCCCTTGTCCACCACGATCAGCCGGTCGCACAGCTGCTCGGCCTCGTCCATGTAGTGCGTGGTGAGGATCAGCGTGACGCCCTGTTCCTTGAGCCGGAACAGCCGGTCCCATAGGATATGCCGTGCCTGCGGGTCAAGTCCCGTGGTGGGCTCGTCCAGCAGCAGGATGCGCGGTTCGTTGATCAGCGACCTGGCGATGGTCAGCCGCCGCTTCATGCCGCCGGAGAGGGCGTCGACCTTGGACTTTGCCTTGTCCGTCAGCTGCGCGAATTCCAGCAGCTCATCGGCCTTGGGCTTCAGGTAGCTCATCGGCAGGCCGAAGTAGCGCCCGTACACCAGGAGGTTGTCCCGGACGCGCAGCTCCTCGTCCAGGTTGTCCTGCTGCGGCACCACGCCCAGGTGGGCACGCACCTCAGGACCGTGCTGGTCCGGGTCGAGCCCCATGATGCTCAGGCTGCCGGACGTGCGCCGGGTGACACCGCCGATCATCTTCATCGTGGTGGACTTCCCCGCGCCGTTGGGCCCCAGCAGGCCGAAGGACTCCCCCGCCGGAACCGTGAACGAGATGCCGTCCACGGCTGCCACCCCGCCATACGTCTTGGTCAGGTTCCCTGCCGTGATGACGGTGCCGGACGGCGGCGGGCTGCCTGGCCGGGTGCCGGCGGGCAGGATGGCTTCGTTGTGCACCCTCCGCAGACTAATGGAGGTGCCGGGCTTGTGGAAGGGCTCCTTCCGTCCCGCGCTTAAAGTCCGACGGCGGCCCGCCCCTTGCGTGCGCAAGGTGCGTGCCGCCGTCGGGCGTGAGAGAGACTAGCCGGTGATGCCGGCCTGGCGTTCGGCCGCTTCGACCACGTTGGTCATCAGCAGCGCCACGGTCATGGGGCCGACGCCCCCGGGGTTCGGCGAAACCCAGCCGGCTACCTCGGCAGCGGCCGGTTCGATGTCGCCATGGACCCTGCTCTTGCCCGTCTCCGGGTCGGTTTCCCGGGTGACTCCGACGTCCAGCAGGGCCGCGCCGGGCTTCACGTCCGTAGCCTTCACGATGTGCTTGGCACCGGCCGCGCCCACAATAACGTCCGCCTGTCGGAGCAGCTCGGAGAGGTTTTTCGTGCCGGTGTGCGTCAGGGTCACGGTGGCGTTCACGGCCCGCCGCGTGAGCAGCAGCCCGATGGAGCGGCCGATGGTAACCCCACGGCCTACCACCACAACATGCTTGCCTGAAAGGCTGTAGCCGTTGCGCTCCAGGAGCTCGATGACGCCGCGGGGCGTGCACGGCAGCGGCGAGGTGATCTCCCCGTTGACGTTGAGCACCAGGCGGCCGAGGTTGGTCGGGTGCAGGCCGTCGGCATCCTTGGCGGGGTCAATCCGCTCGAGGATGGCGTCGGTGTCCAGGTGCTTGGGCAGCGGCAGCTGCACGATGTACCCGTGGCAGGCGGGGTCAGCATTGAGTTCGTCAATGAGGTCCTCGACCTGGGCCTGGGTGGCATCGGCCGGCAGCTCGCGCTGGATCGAGTTCATCCCGATCTCCACGGACTGCTTGTGCTTCATGGACACGTACAGCTGGGAGGCGGGGTCCGCACCGACGAGCACGGTGGCGATCCCGGGCGTGACGCCGCGGGCCTTCAGGGCTGCGACACGGTCTTTCAGCTCGGACTTGATGGCGGCAGCTGCTGCCCTGCCGTCAAGGATCTTTGCGGTCTGCGTGGTTTCAGTCACGAATTACCACTGCTCGTGCTGCGGGTACAGCGGGAAGTCGGCGGCCAGCTTGTCCACGCGTGCCTGCAGGGACTCGACGTCGGCGCTGCTGCCTGCCTTGAGGGCGGTGGCAATGATCTCGGCGACCTCGGTGAACTCGGCGGCGCCGAATCCGCGGGTGGCCAGGGCCGGGGTGCCGATGCGCAGGCCGGAGGTGACCATCGGCGGGCGGGGGTCGAACGGCACGGCGTTGCGGTTGACCGTGATGCCCACGGAGTGCAGGAGGTCCTCGGCCTGCTGGCCGTCCAGCTGGGAGTTGCGCAGGTCAACAAGGACCAGGTGCACGTCGGTGCCGCCGGTGAGCACCGAGACGCCGGCCTCCGCGACGTCGGCCTGGTTCAGGCGGTCGGCGATGATCTTTGCGCCTTCCAGGACGCGCTCCTGGCGCTCCTTGAATTCCTGGGTGCCGGCGATCTTGAAGGCCACGGCCTTGGCGGCGATGACGTGCATGAGCGGGCCGCCCTGCTGGCCCGGGAACACGTTGGAGTTCAGCTTCTTGGCCCACTCCTGCTTGGCCAGGATCACACCGGAACGGGGACCTGCGAGGGTCTTGTGCACGGTGGAGGTGACGACGTCGGAGTGCGGGACCGGGCTGGGGTGCAGGCCTGCGGCCACCAGGCCGGCGAAGTGTGCCATGTCCGTCCACAGGAGGGCGCCCACTTCATCGGCGATGGAGCGGAAGGCAGCGAAGTCCAGGTGGCGCGGGTAGGCGGACCAGCCGGCGATGATGACCTGGGGCTTCTCGGCGATGGCCTGCTCGCGAAGCTTGTCCATATCCACGCGGAAAGTGTCTTCTTCCACCTGGTAGGCAGCCACGTTGTAGAGCTTGCCGGAGAAGTTCAGCTTCATGCCGTGGGTCAGGTGGCCGCCGTGGGCCAGGGACAGGCCCAGGATCTTGTCGCCGGGGGTGATCATGGCGGAGAGGGCTGCGGCGTTGGCCTGCGCGCCGGAGTGCGGCTGGACGTTGGCGTACTCGGCGCCGAAGAGTGCCTTGACCCGGTCGATGGCCAGCTGCTCTGCGACGTCCACGTACTCGCAGCCGCCGTAGTAGCGGCGGCCCGGGTAGCCCTCGGCGTACTTGTTGGTGAGGACGGAGCCCTGGGCTTCCATCACGGCGCGGGGCGCGAAGTTTTCGGAGGCAATCATTTCCAGGGTGCCGCGCTGGCGGCCGAGCTCCTGGTTGAGGACTGCGGCGATTTCGGGATCGAGCTCGGCCAGCGGCTGGTTGCTGACGGCTGTGGTTGAGGTGGCTGTAGTAGTCACGGAAAACTCCTGGCTAGGGATGTGGGCACTGCTTAGGTCAGGCTACCGGCTGGCGCACTCTCGTACCGCGTTGGTGACAGGGCGTGAAAGCGCAGGGCATGGCGCTGCAGCACTGACGCAGTGCAGCCCCACTTCCGGCAAGACATGACCCTCGGCCCAGGCGTACGATCCGTGGTCTTCGTGATTGCCGCTCCCTGGTGGTTAGCCACCCAACGCCAGTTGCGACGCTTCCAGCGTATCAAAACCGGCGCCCGGTGCGCGGGTAGGCTTGTACGCGTGAACGAAGAGCTGCTGAACCAAGCGTACGTAGTAACCCTGTCCTGCCCGGACCGTCCCGGAATTGTCCACGCGGTGGCCGGTGCCCTGCTGGTGGCAGGCTGCAACATTACGGACTCGCAGCAGTACGGCAGCCCCGCCACGGGCAACTTCTTCATGCGGGTGGAAGTGACCACGCCTGCCTCCACCTCCGAGCTTCGCGGGGCCCTGGAGCCCGTGGCCGAGGCCTTCGGCATGCAGTGGAGCCTCAACGCCGTAGGCCAGAAAGTACGGACCCTGGTGATGGCCAGCACCTCCGCCCACTGCCTCAACGACCTGCTGTTCCAGCAGCGCTCCGGCACGTTGCCCGTTGAGATCCCTGCCATTGTGTCCAACCACCAGGACCTGGCCGGGCTGGCTGAGTTCTACGGCATCCCGTTCCATTACATCCCGGTGACCAAAGACACCAAGGTCCAGGCTGAGGACAAGCTGCGCGCCATCATTGCCGAACACGACATTGAGCTGACGGTCCTGGCCCGGTACATGCAGATCCTGTCCGACGAGCTCTGCACCGAGCTGACCGGCAAGGCCATCAACATCCACCACTCATTCCTGCCCTCCTTCAAGGGCGCCAAGCCGTACCACCAGGCGCACGCCCGCGGCGTGAAGCTGATTGGCGCCACGGCCCACTACGTGACGGCGGCGCTGGACGAGGGCCCCATCATCGAGCAGGAAGTCATCCGCGTTGACCACGCCCGGACTCCCGAACAGTTCGTCCAAATGGGCCGCGATGTGGAGGGCCGCACCCTGGTACAGGCCGTGCAGTGGCACGCGGAGCACCGGGTGCTGCTGGACGGCAACCGGACAGTGGTCTTCAACTAACGCAGTTTCCGGGAGCGGGGGCGGACATCGTGCAGGGCATTCCGGAGCACGCCGACCACGAGGCCGACCTCGCCGTGTTCTATGACCGGGAGGCAGCTGTGGGCAGCACCCGGGCCATGACCCCGCACCGTGTCCAGTGCCGCGACCGCTTCATCCGACTGCTGAAGGATGAACACCGGCACTCGCTGTTCGAGCTCGGGTGCGGCACCGGCGTTGAAGGCCTGGAGTTCGTGCGTGCCGGCCTGCATTACACCGGGGTTGACCTGTCCGGCGAGAGCGTCCGCCTGGCACGCGGCAGGGGCCTCAACGTAAGCGTGGCCACCGGCCGGAGTCTGCCCTTCCCGGACAACTCGTTTTCCGCGGTGTGGACCATGAGCACGCTCCTGCACGTTCCCAACGGCCGGATCCACGACGTCGTCAGCGAGTTGGTGCGGGTCAGCGCACCGGGCGCGCCGATCGCCGTCGGACTGTGGTCCGGGAACGATGAGGAAGTCCTGAACCCGGAGGACGACGAGGAGCCGCGCCGGTTTTTCAGCCGGCGAAGCGACGACGCCGTCCGGCGGATCTTCGGCGAACACGGCGAGGTGGACCACTTCCAGACCTGGCCGGAGGGCACCGGTGACGAGTCAGGCCCGGGCCGGGGCGCCTGGAAGCAGCATTACCAGTTCCTGGTCTTCCGCACCCCTGAACCCAAGTAGGTAGCGCTAAGTGTCGTTTTGAACCCTCAAAACGACAGTTAGCGCTACCTAGTTGGGTCTGCGCGGGATGCCCTAGGCTGGGCCCATGGCTCCCCTGTACTCCTTCGCCGGCAACTCGCCCGCTGTCCACGATTCAGCTTTCGTCGCCCCCACGGCCTCGATCATCGGCAACGCCACCCTGGGCCCCGAATCGAGCGCCTTCTACGGCGTCTCCGTCCGGGCCGACACCGCGGCCATCACCGTCGGGGCTGGCAGCAACCTGCAGGACAACGTGGTGCTGCACGCCGATCCCGGCTTCCCCTGCACGGTGGGCGAACGGGTCAGTGTCGGGCACGCCGCCGTCGTGCATGGCTGCACGGTGGAGGACGACTGCCTGATCGGCATGGGCGCAACCGTCCTCAACGGCGCAGTGATCGGCGCCGGCTCGCTCGTGGCGGCCGGCGCCGTCGTCCTTGAGGGCACGGTTGTGCCGCCCCGCTCACTGGTGGCCGGCGTACCCGGTAAAGTGCGCCGCGGACTGACCGACGAGGAGTACGACGGCGTACGCGCCAACGCTTCCCGGTACGTTGAGCTGGCCGCAGCGCACCGGGAGCTGCACTCCTAGTCCAACGAGATGGGTCCAATCGCGTCCAGCAGGTCGCCCGGTCCCGGGTTGCCCGGCGCGGAAGAGCCGCCCAGGTGGTTCACGACGCCCCACACCGCGTTCAGCCCGGTGGTCACTGCCCCTTCGGCCCAGCCGGCGGTGAAGGACACGTCGTCGCCTGCCAGGAAGATGCCCCGCTGCGATTCGGGCAGGGCATCCTGCTTGAAGTGCGTGAACAGGCGCTGCTGGTAGCGGTAGTGTCCCGGCAGGTTGGCCTTGAAGGCGCCCATGAAGTTGGGATCCGCTTCCCAGGACACCGTGATGGGCTGGCCCACGATATGGCTGGCGATGTCCACGCCGGGGTAGATCTGCTCGAGCGAGTGCAGCATCAGTTCCACGCGCTCATCGGCGTCCAGCGCGAGCCACTTCAGGGCGTCGTCGTTCCATGTGTAGGACAGCAGGATGACGGCGGGCTGGTCCGGCCCGTTGTCCAGCAGGTACGTCGCCCGGTTGAGTCGGTCCGTCAAAGTCATGGACAGGACCTCGTTGCCGGTCTCCGGATCGATGTCCTTCCAGAACGGCCGGTCCACCATCACGAAGGTCTTGGAGGACTGCATGTAGTGCGAGCGCTCGATGGCGGTCCACAGCTCGGCCGGGAACAGGGCCTCCTCGGTGTGGATCCGGGTGGACAGCAGCCAGGACTGGCACGTGGTCACCACGGCGGGGTAGCTGGCTTCGCGGCCCCAGCGTTCACGGACCCGCAGGTTGCCGTCCGGGTCGCGGCTGATTTTTCCGACGGCGCCGCGGGGTGAACCGGAGTGCAGTGAGGACAGGGACGTTCCCTCCGGCCAGTGCCGCATGTCCGACGGCGAATGCTGCCAGAGTGCCTCGGGCAGCCTTTGCGCTCCCCCGCTGATGAGGCGGTGCTGGTCGTCTGCGTCCGTGTAGACCACGCGCAGGATCTCCAGGATGGAATTGGGGAAGTCGGTGTCCCATCCGCCGGTGCCGAAGCCAACCTGTCCGAACGCTTCGCGGTGCGCAAACCCCGCCTTCTTAAAAGACTCGCTGGCGGCGATGAACCCGTAGAAGGTCTGCTCGTCCATCAGCGGCAGCAGTTCGTTCCAGAGTTCCTTGATCCGGGCCGTGTCCCGGGCACGGATGGCATCCTGCATCTCCGCGAACTTGGCACCGTCATTGACGGCCGCCTTCCAGGCGTCCGCAACCTCCCGGAAGAACGGCGGAAGATCGCTCGGCTTTTCCGCATAGTGCTTCTGCCCGGCCAGTTCGATCACGGTACTGGAGGTGGCGTCGGCGAGCGGGTTGGGGAATTCCTGGGTGTCCAGGCCCAGCAGGTCCACATAGTGGTAGAAGGCCCTGCCGGAGACCGGGAAGCGCATGCCGCCCAGGTCCGCCACCACACCCGGCGCGGCGGGGAACGCGGCCGTGCGGAGGCGCCCGCCGATCCGGTCGGCTTCGTACACCACCGGCCGCAGTCCCAGCTTCATCAGTTCATACGCCGTGACCAGGCCGGACAGTCCCGCACCAATAACGGCAACCTCGGTTCCGAGCAGCTCGGCCGGCAGCGAGCCCAGCCCGTCCGGGTGTGCCAGGTAGTGGTCGTAGCTGAAGGGAAAGTCCGGGTTGAGCATGGTGATGGGTGCCGTCTGCTCTCCGGGACGCCGGCCAGGCGCGCCCGGCGCCAGGGTGGAGGTACTGGACGGATCGGAGGCCGGAAGTTCGGTGGCGATGGTCATGGAGGTGTCTGCCTTTGTTGGTTCGGGGCGTCGATGGGTTGCTGTGGAGGGTCAGGACTTGGAGGCTTGGGGCGTGGCGGGTTGGGTCGTGGCGGACCGGGCGGACAACTCAAGGTATTCCTCGTTGCCCAGCGCCGCCACCCTGGAGTTCCGGCGTCCGTAGCCGAAGTAGGCGGCCAGGCCCACCAGCATCCAGATAGCGAAGGTCATCCAGGTGTCGGCTCCGAGGTTTGCCATGAGGTAGCCGCACATCAGGGCGCCGAGAATCGGCGTGAGCGGGAAGAACGGCACCCGGAAGGTCCGCTCCAGTTCCGGACGCGTCCGGCGGAGGTAGATGACCGCAACATTCACCAAGGCGAACGCGAACAGGGTGCCGATGCTGGTGGCATCCGCCAGTGCGCCCAGCGGGACCAGTCCGGCGGTGAGCGCGACGGCGGTTCCCACCAGGAGCGTACCGGCCACCGGGGTGCCGGTCCGGCGGGAGACGCGGCCGAAGATCGCGGGGATGAGGCCGTCGCGGGCCATGGACAACAGGATGCGGGTCTGGCCGTAGAGGACCGTCAGGACGATGCTGGCGATGGCGAGGACGGCGCCGACCGCGAAGACCAGGGCAATCCAGGGCTGTCCGGTTGTCTCTTCCAGGATCTTCACCAGGGCCGCTTCGGTTCCGTCGAACCAGCCCCAGGGGCGGGCGCCGATCGCGGCCACGGCCACCAGGACGTAGATGGTGGTGACGATCAGCATGGAGAGCATGATGGCGCGCGGCAGGTCCCGCTTGGGGTTGCGTGCTTCTTCGCCCGCGGTGGAGGCGGCGTCGAAGCCGATGTAGGAGAAGAAGACGCGTGAAGCTGCGGCCGAGACGCCGGCGGCTCCCATGGGCAGCAGCGGTTCGAAGTTTCCGGCGTTGAAGGCGCTGAAGGCGACGGCACAGAAGAAGAGCAGGATTCCTACCTTGACCACCACGATGGAGGTGTTGATCCAGGCGCTCTCCTTGGCGCCCCGGACCAGGAGGACGGTGGCAAGCACCACGATCACCATGGCGGGGATGTTGACCATTCCGCCGTCGCCCGGCGGCTGGGAGAAGGCGTCCGGCAGCACCGAGCCGAACACGGACAGGGCTTCGTTCACGTACTGTCCGGCGCCGACAGCAACGGCCGCAACGGACACTGCATATTCCAGCACCAGGCACCAGCCGCAGATCCATGCCATCCCCTCGCCCATGGTGGCGTAGGTGTAGGAGTAGCTTGAGCCCGACACCGGAACCAGTCCCGCCATCTCGGCGTAGGAGACCGCTGACAGCAGGGCAGCGAGGCCGGCGATGGCGAAGGAGATCCAGATGGCAGGTCCCGCCAGCGGGACGGATTCGCCCAGGATCACCAGGATGCCGGTGCCCAGCGTCGCACCCACGGAGATCATGGTCAGCTGCAGGACGCCAAAGCTCCGGACCAGGCGGGGCCCGCCCTGGCTGGACTCAGCCTCGCTGACCATTTGGGCGATCGGTTTGCGGCGCAGCAACTGAGCGCCGAGGGTGGGACGGCCGGCCGGGCGGGCCGGAGCCTGGCCGGAGAGTGTAGGCACAGTCATCGTTGACGTCCGTTCGTGTCGGTGAGTGGTTGAACTGGTTTCCCCTCCCCCAGCGTAGGGGTGTGAGCCGTATCTCAGAGGTGTGCAAAGTGACCTATAGTCATTGGTCATGAGACGCAATGCACCAGCCATCAGTGCCCCCGCCGATGATTCGGCCCCTCAGCTGGATGCAGTGACACTGGGACAGTTCCTGGCCGCGCTGCCTCCGGCGGTGGCCGTTGTGCACGATGCCGGCAACGGCCACACTCCGCTGCGCTGGGTGGAGCCGAGCGAGCTGGAAGATCCCACGCCGTACCTGCTGGACGGGGAGTTTGTACTGACCGCCGGCCTGCCTTTCCGCGGCGGCAGCAATGGAAGGAACGACGGCGGCGGCACCGCAGGCAGTGACCGCGGCAGGAGCCGCGCCAGCGGGGCCCACGCCTACGTCCGCCGGCTTGTCGCTGCCGGGGTTGCGGCACTGGGTTTCGGCCTGGAACCTTACTACGATGCTGTGCCCGGCGATCTTGTGGCCGCGTGCCGGGAGCATGGCCTCACCCTGGTCGAAGTGCCCGCCAGCGTCCCGTTCGCCGCCCTCGGACTCGAGTTCTCCAAGCTGCTGGAATCCGGCAACGCCCAGGTGTTCAGGCAGCTGGCAGAAACCAACCGGCACCTGATGCGGGCCGTCCTTTCGGCCCGGCCCGAGCATGAGCTGCTGGCGGCCCTGACCCAGCGGGTTCCGGTGTGGGCTGTCCTGGCCGGAGCAGACGGGAGGGCGCGCGCCCGGGCGGGTGCCGCCGTCGAACTTTCCGCACTCCAGCCCCTGCTTAAGAGGCTCCTGGCGGGAAGCGGCCCGCGCGTCGAAACAGAGGCATTCGATATACCCGGCTCGGCGCTGGTGTTCGGCCATCCCCTGCGGAGCAGCAGGGACGCAACGCTCGGCGGCCTGGTGCTGGGCGCGGACAAGCCGCTCACCCCCGCCCAGAACAACGTGGTCTCCTCTGTGGTTGGCCTTTTGGAACTCCTGGTCCGGCAGCGGACAAGCGGTTCGCTGGCGCCGAGCCAGCTGGCCACCGCCTTGCTGCTGCACCCCGAAAGCCTGGCCGGGGGCAACAACAGGGAGCTGAACGCCATGAGGGATCTGTTGGCGCAAAGTGTTTCCGGAACCCGGACCGGGCCGGTCCGGGTGGTCCAGGGCATCCGGACTGATCCTGCAGCTGCCGCCGACGGGCCGGTCCGGGAGCTGCTCCAGTGGCGGCGGCTGTTCGACACGAAGATGGTGGAGCTGACGGGGTACGGGTTCGCTGCGGTAACGCGGCTGAAGGTGGATGAGCAGCTGCTGGCGGAGGTGGAGCAGCTGGGCTGGCGGCTCGTGGTCGGGCAGCCCGCGGAACTCCCGGGTCTTGCCGCGGCCTACCGCAGTGCCACGGCGCTGCGCCCCAGGGTCTCGGCTACCGGCAAGTCTGTGCGGGAAGAGGAACTGACGTGGTCCGTCACTGGCTTACTGGGCGGCGATGCCGGCGCCATGCTGGCCGCCCGGCTCCTGGCACCGGTTCTGGACCAGGAGCCCGACCGTCGGGACTCCCAGCTCCAGGTCCTCCGGTCCTGGCTGGCCGCCAACGGTAACTGGGACGCCACGGCAAAGGACCTGGGCCTGCACCGGAACAGCGTCCGCCGCCAGATCAACGCCCTGGCGGAGCTCCTGGACATGAACCTGGGGCAGGCGTCAGTCCGCGCCGAGTTGTGGATTGCCCTGCAGTTTGTCGATGCCTCAGCGCCTGCGGATGAGGTGGCGGGCGGCGGTCAGGCGTCCCAGGACCGGTAGAGGTCCGGGCGGCGCTCGGCCAGGTACGGCACGGTGGTCCGCTCACGCCGGGCTGCATCCGGGTCTACCTCGGCGAAGAGCAGCTCCGGCGCTTCCCCGGCTGCGGCCAGCAGCTTCCCGTCCGGACCGGCGATCACGCTGCCGCCCAGGAAACGGCAGTCATCCTCAATGCCTGAGTGGTTGGCGTAGGCGATGGTCAGCTGGCTTTCGAGCGCCCTGGCCCGCAGCAGCACCTGGGGAACGTCGTCGAATCCGTGGGCCAGGGCTGTGGGGACCAGCAGCAGTTCAGCGCCGCCCGCAGCCGCGGCACGCACGGCTTCGGGAAATTCCACGTCATAACAAATCACCATGGACGTCGGTATCCCATGGAAGTGCACGACGGCGGGGCGTTCCGTTGCCGGGGTAAAGGCCGCCCTTTCATCCGGGCCAAACAGGTGAACCTTGCCGTAGCTGAGCAGGCTACTGCCATCGGTATCCACAAGAGTGGCGCTGATCTGCCAGTCCCCCTCAGGGGTGATGCGGGGAAGGCTGTACACCAGCGCGATGCTGTTTCGGCGGGCGATATCCGCGAGCCGTTCGTGGAGCACCGGCAGGAGTGCCGGATCCAGCCCGGCCCGGACGCGGCGCGGAGCGTATCCCACCGGGAAGAGCTCCGGGGTTACCAGGACTTCAGCGCCGGCCGCTGACGCGGAGCGGGCAGCGGCGTCAATGACGGAACAATTGGCTTCGGGATCAAGGACCGCGGCGTTCGCCTGCAGGAGTGCCAGCAGCACTGCTACCACCTTCCGTCGTTGGGGCGGCCCCTCGCCGGGGCCTTACAACCAGCGTAGCCAGCGGCCGCGACGCTTTCCGGGGCCATTTGCACCTCACTTGCCGAATAGCTGGCCACATTGTCCCGGCGTCCATCACCGGCCCTGGCATGCCTTATGCGTTAACTTCTTGACTCCAAGGTGAGCGATAGGGCAATCTTCTTAGCATGTCCGCAACCCCGCGCTCAACGAGGAGCAAGCCGAAAAATCCCGGTTCACAGTCCGCCTTGCGGCAGCTGAACCAGCAACGGATTATCGAGACCCTCATGGGCGGACCCTCCACCCAGGCCGAGCTGGCCAGGCAGACGGGACTCTCCACCGCCACCGTCTCCAACATCGTCAAAATCATGCTGGATTCCGGACTGGCCTCCACCGAACCGATCACCAGCTCGGGCCGGAGGGCACTCAACGTCAGGCTCAACAGCAACGGGGCGGTGGCTGTGGGAATCGACTTCGGCCGGCGCCACCTCCGGGTGGTGCTGGCTTCCCTGAGCTACCACGTCATTGCGGAGGAATCCGTCATGCTCCCCCTCGGCCACCAGGCAGAAGAGGGCATCCAGGCGTCGGTGGTCCTGCTGGACAAACTACTGCGCGAAAGTGGCATTGACCGGTCAGCCGTGGTGGGTGCCGGCGTCGGAATTCCCGGGCCGATCGACAGGCGGACGGGGACGGTTGCGCAGGGTGCCATCCTTCCTGAGTGGGTGGGGATCAACATCCTCCAGTACCTTGAGGAAACCTTGAGAATCCCCGTGTTTATTGACAATGACGCCAACCTGGGCGCGTGGTCCGAGGTGACCTGGGGGCAGCACACCGGGGTCAGCAACCTGCTGTTCCTGAAGATCGGATCAGGCATCGGTGCGGGCTTGATCCTCAACGGCGCCCCCTACTACGGGAACGTCGGCATCACCGGTGAAATCGGCCATGCAACCATCCATGAACAGGGCCTCGTGTGCCGATGCGGCAACCGCGGCTGCCTGGAAACCATCGCCTCCACCACCACCATGATCGAACTCCTCAGCCGCGGCGAGGACCGGCCGCTCACGCCTGCGGACATCGTCAGGAAAGCCCTCAGCCGGGACCCGGCCACGCTCCGCGTCGTGGACGATGCTGGCCTGTCCGTTGGCCGCGCCCTGGGCAACGTGGCCAACCTCATCAACCCTGAAGTGATCGTGGTGGGAGGACCGCTGGCCGGACTCGGCGACCTCCTGCTGGAGCCCATCCGCCGCGGCCTGGTCAGGCATGCCGTCCCCGTCATCGGGGAGACCACAACACTCACCATGTCCTCCCTGGGAGACCGTGCGGAGGCCCTGGGCGCTGCGGCCCTGGTCTTCCAGCACGCCGGGATCCGGAAGACCTAGACCGTTTCGTTATCCAGCAATTGCGTTAAAGACTTGACGACAACTGCTGTGATCCAGTTTACTTTTGGATCAGACGGCCCTGCGCTTTGCCGGCCGGACAAAGAAGTCATTGCATTGGAGGGTTAGGGCATATGGCGTCCCAGACCACGCAAACGGAACCGGTCATCCTGGAGATGCGGTCCATCACCAAGGAATTCCCCGGCGTCAAAGCGTTGGACAACGTGAGCCTGCGGGTAAAGGCTGGCGAGATCCACGCGATCTGCGGCGAGAACGGTGCCGGCAAGTCCACCCTGATGAAGGTTCTTTCCGGCGTGTACCCGTACGGAAGCTACGACGGCGACATCGTCTACCAGAACCAGGTGCAGCAGTTCCGGGATATCAGGGCCAGCGAACACGCCGGCATCGTGATCATCCACCAGGAACTGGCGCTGATCCCGGAACTCTCCATCATGGAGAACATCTTCCTGGGCAACGAACCCACCAAGCGGGGTGTCATCAACTGGGCCGAAGCCCGCCTGCGGTCCCTTGACCTGCTGGCCCGCGTGGGCCTCCGTGAGGACCCGGACACCCCCATCAAGGAAATCGGCGTCGGCAAGCAGCAGCTGGTCGAAATCGCCAAGGCCCTGAACAAGTCCGTGAAAATCCTCATCCTGGACGAGCCCACCGCCGCGCTGAACGAATCCGATTCCCAGCACCTGCTGGACCTGATGCTCGGCCTGAAGGCCAAGGGCATTACGTCCATCATCATTTCGCACAAGCTCAACGAGATCGAGCAGATCGCCGACTCCATCACCATCATCCGGGACGGCAAGTCCATCGAGACGCTGAACGTGAAGGCTGACGGGGTGGATGAGGACCGGATCATCAAGGGCATGGTGGGCCGCACACTGGAATCACGCTTCCCGGACCACACGCCCAAGATCGGAGAAGTGTTCTTCGAGGTCAAGGACTGGACCGTGGCCCACCCCAACGTCCAGGACCGCCTAGTCTGCAAAAACTCCAGCTTCTTCGTCCGCCGTGGTGAAATCGTTGGCTTTGCAGGGCTCATGGGTGCCGGCCGCACCGAACTGGCCCGGTCAGTCTTCGGCCGTTCCTACGGCCGTTTCATCAACGGCCATATCTACAAGGACGGCAAGGAGATCACCCTCAAGTCGGTCCGCCAGGCCATCGACGCCGGCCTCGGTTACGTTACCGAGGACCGCAAGTCCCTGGGACTGAACCTTCTCGATGACATCAAGACCACCACTGTGGCAGCCAACCTGCGCAAAATCAGCCGCAACTCCGTGGTGGACCCGAACCAGGAATTCACGGTGGCGGAGCAGTACCGCAAGTCGCTCCGGACCAAGACCCCCTCGGTTGAGGAAGGCGTGGCGAAGCTCTCCGGCGGCAACCAGCAGAAGGTGGTCCTCGCCAAATGGATGTTCACGGACCCCGACCTGCTGATCCTGGACGAGCCGACCCGCGGCATCGACGTCGGGGCCAAGTACGAGATCTACGGCATCATCCAGCAGCTCGCCAACCAGGGCAAGGGAGTGATCGTCATCTCCTCGGAGCTCCCCGAACTCCTGGGCCTCTCGGACCGCATCTACACGATCTTCGAAGGCGCCGTTACCGGTGTCCTGACCAAAGAAGAGGCCAGCCAGGAAAGCCTGATGAAACTGATGACCTCTGCCCGCAAAGCCGAAGCCGCCTGACCCTCTGGATCACTCCAGAACCTTCCGGACACAAGGACTGACACCATGAACGCCCTCAAAAAGCTGTTTGGCGGCAACACCCGCCAATTCGGCATGATCTTCGCCCTGGTTGCACTGATCATCTTCTTCCAGATCGCCACCGACGGCCGGACCCTCACCCCCGGCAACGTCATCAACCTCTTCAACGGCAACTCCTACATCCTGATCCTGGCCATCGGCATGGTCCTGGTGATTATCGCCGGGCACATCGACCTCTCCGTGGGTTCCGTGGCCGCGTTCGTGGGAGTCACCGTTGCCCTGGCCATCCGCGACTGGGGCATCCCCTGGTACGCGGGCGTCCTGCTGGGGCTGTTGCTTGGTGCGCTGATCGGAGCCTGGCAAGGCTGGTGGACGGCGTACGTGGGAATCCCGGCCTTCATCGTGACGCTGGCCGGCATGCTCCTGTTCCGCGGCTTCAACCAGTTCGTGGGCAAGTCCAACACCATCCCGGTCCCCAACGACTTCCAGTACCTGGGCGCCGGTTACCTCCCCGAGGTGGGACCCGACACCGGATTCAACAACCTCACGCTCCTGCTGGGCATCGCCGCCACCGCATTTGTCGTGGTCGGCGAACTCCGCTCCCGCGCACGTGCCAAGGCTCTCGGTGCCGAAGTCCCCGAAATGTGGGTGACTGCCCTCAAGCTGGTCCTGATCGGCGGCGCCATCCTCTACGCCACATACCTGTTCGCCACCGGCCGCCCGGGCACCTCCTTCCCCATCCCCGGCCTGATCCTCGCGGTCCTGGTCCTGGTCTACGGCTTCATCTCCTCCCGCACCATCCTCGGCCGCCACGTCTACGCCGTCGGCGGCAACCGCCACGCGGCCGAACTCTCCGGCGTCCAGTCCAAGAAGGTCAACTTCCTGGTCATGATGAATATGTCCATCCTGGCCGGCCTGGCCGGCATGATCTTCGTCGGCCGCTCCACCGCCTCTGGCCCGTTCGACGGCGTCGGCTGGGAACTGGACGCCATCGCCGCAGTCTTCATCGGCGGAGCCGCCGTCACCGGCGGCGTGGGCACCGTAGTGGGGTCCATCATCGGTGGCCTGGTGATGGCTGTGCTGAACAACGGCCTGCAGCTCCTCGGCATCGGCGCCGACCTCACCCAGATCATCAAGGGCCTCGTGCTCCTGATCGCCGTTGCCTTCGACGTCTACAACAAGAGCCAAGGCAAAAAGTCGCTCATCGGCATGCTGATGAAGAACATCGGCGGCGGCCGTGCCGGCGGCGGACCCAGCAACCCGCTTCAGCCCGACGAGACCACCTCCACCAAGGAAGCCATCGCCAGGGAAGCCTGAGCCGTGCAGCCTGAACAGCGTTACACCACTACAGAGAAAGAGAACCAACAATGAGAATGTCTGGTAAAGCAGGAAAGGCAGCAGCGGTAGCTGCCATCGCAGCACTGGCGCTGACGGGCTGCGGCCGCTCCGAGCCCACCACGGGTGGCGGGACCGAAGGCGCCGGCGGGTTCGAACAGGACGCCGCCATCGCCGTCGCACTTCCCCAGAAGACCAGTGAAAACTGGGTCCTCGCCGAAAAGCTGTTCAATGACGGCCTCAGCGATGCCGGGTTCAAGCCTGACGTCCAGTTCGCCAACGCCGGCGTTTCCGAGCAGCAGAACCAGATCAGCGCCATGATCACGAAGAACCCCAAGGTCCTCATCGTGGGCGCTGTCGACGGCACCCAGCTCGGCACGCAGCTGAAGCAGGCCAAGGATGCCGGCGCCACCATCATCGCGTACGACCGCCTGCTGCTGAACACCGAGAACGTGGACTACTACGTGGCCTACGACAACTTCAAGGTCGGCGAACTCCAGGGCCAGGCGCTGCTGGAAGGCCTGCAGGCCAAGAAGCCGAACGGCCCGTACAACATCGAACTGTTCGCCGGCTCCCCCGACGATGCCAATGCCAAGGTCTTCTTCGATGGCGCCATGAGCGTCCTGAAGCCGAAGATCGACGACGGCACGCTCAAGGTCCTCTCCGGCCAGACCAACTTTGAGCAGGCTGTCACCCAGGCCTGGAAGAGCGAGAACGCACAGCGCCGCGCTGACACCCTGCTCACCGGCAACTACACCAGCGAGCCCCTGGACGGCGTCCTCTCGCCGAACGACACCCTGGCCCGCGCAGTCCTGACGTCCGTCAAGGCCGCCGGCAAGCCGATCCCGGTGATCACCGGCCAGGACTCCGAAGTAGAGTCGGTCAAGTCGATCCTGGCTGGCGAGCAGTACTCCACCATCAACAAGGACACCCGGAAGCTCGTTGAGCACGCCATCACCATGGCGAAGGACCTCCAGGCCGGCAAGGAACTGGAGATCAACGATCCGAACTCCTACAACAACGGCGTCAAGACAGTCCCGGCCTACCTGCTGGAGCCGGTCATCGTTACCTCCGCGAACGTGAAGACTGCCTACACCGACGATCCGGTACTCGGCCCGATCACCAAGTAGCCAACTCCACGCGAGAAGCCCGGTCCCTTTCTGAGCACATCAGTAAGGGACCGGGCTTCCCTGCGTCTGTTGGAACGTGGGCGGAATTACCGCTTGACCGTCAGCACACCGGGGCCAGTGAACTGCAGCGCGTGGTTCCGGACTGCCTGCGGCGTGGTGAAGGCTTTGTAGCTGTAGGCGTCCGCGGGGTTCCAGCCGACGTCGGTGGTGAAGTCCCAGCCGGTCCAGTCGGGGGCGGACGTGCCGGAAAGTTCTGCTTCCGCCAGAGCCTCTGCCCGGTTTTGCTCGAAGGACGCCCGGGCCACCGAGTTCAGGTCCGCATCGGCCCCGTTGAACCAGGAGCCGGTGTCGCTGAAGCGATGCCCGTTATAGCTGCTCACCATGACGGTGGGATCGGCACCGGGTCCGGAGTAATCGAACGCATTGCCCTCAGAGAAGATCCGGGACTCGTATCCCGCGCCAAGGAAGTAGCTGTTCCCGCCCTGACCTTCACTGACCATGGGGTATTGAGGGTGGTCCGTGCTGCCCACGAAGTAGTTGTTAAGGACGTCGACCTGGCCGAAGCGCACGCGAGGCCCGCGCTGCTGGATGTTCTCGAAGTGGTTCCCAATGTAGCTGACGCGCAGCTTGCCGCCGTCCTTGTCCACGTGTTCGTCACCGGATCCCAACAGCATGGTTTTGTCGTGGTTGGCCAGCTTGCTGTTGGAGATGGTGACAAAGTCGGTGCCGTCCTTCAGGTCCAGCAGGCCGTCATGCCGGTTGGCGGGCTTGCCGTTCGGTCCCAGCGGGGCCTCACTGTCCGGGTACCGGCCGTCGCTGAGCCGGACGTGGTCGATCCAGAGATGATCGGAGGTCACGGAGGAGACGGCGTCGAAGCGGGCGTTCCAGGCGCCGTCCCCGTCATCCGGCGACCAGGTGCTGAAGAAGTCCACGGGCGCCTCCACGCTCAGGTTGCGCATCACCACGTTGGTGGCACTCAGGATCACGATGTTGGCCCCGACAAATCCGGAATCAGCGCCCACGCCGATCAGCGTCGTGTTGCTGGGCAGGCTAACTTCGATCTGTCGCTTCATGTTGTTGCTGCCGGTCTGGCGCAGCTGGCGCTGCTTTTTGCAGTAGTCAAAGGTCTGGTCGCTCCACACCTTGCCCTCCGGGCCGAAGCAGGACATGTACTTGTGGATGTCGTATCCAGCAGCGTAGTCCTGCTCGCGCAGGATGCGGCCGTCCGTTGTCTGGTTCCCGTCAATAGTTCCGTTGATATAGATGATTTTGGCTGCCGTTGGGTCGCCGTGGTTGGCCAATGCGGCCTTAAGGCCCGCCAGCGTGCTGACCTCGTATCGATTTTCGGCCGGTGCACCTGCCCCGCCGTTCGTGGCGCGTCCGACGGCGGCCCAGCCGGTGGGTGCAGCATCGTCCGGGCGAATGATGCCTCCGCCGGTAGGGGCAGGGCTGGCAGTTGCGGGAGAGGTGGAGGCCAGGCCCGCGGCGAGTGCCAGAACAGATGCTGAAGCGGCGATGCCTGCGGTTCGGCGCAGTCTGCCGAAAGTAATAGGGCGTGCGGTAGTACGAATTTGGGACGTCATTGGCCTTTTTTCCGGCATGCCAAACAGCCCACATGCCTCGGTGGGTTCGGATAAAGGGGGAAGATCTTTCCTTCGAGAAAGCGGTTTCTAGAAGTCACTTAATACTTACGCGCCGTGTGACTGGGCTGTCAAGAGTTCTTCACAGCCCAAACACAGCTTGGACCGGTTCCCTGCACAGGGTGAAGCACAACTGTGGACCTGAAGCCGGCCTCCCGGGCCGGCACCGGAATCATAGGAGTAACGTGAGCGTCCTTGCCCGCAGTTTAGGCAATGCCTTCAGAAACAAGGTCCGCACCGCCGCCGTCGTCGCAGTGCTGGCGGTGGCCATCGGCCTTGCCCTGGCCATGCTGGTGGCGAACCAGGCGGTTGGAGCCAAGGTCCAGGAACTCAACGCCTCGGTGGGCACCGTTCTGACCGTCAACCCGGCCGGCGGCCAGGGCTTCGAAGGCGGCGGCGAGCCGCTGACCAGTGACCAGGCAGCAACCGCCGCCGCCGTTCCCAACGTCAGTGCCGTCGTCGGGACCTCATCCCTTAGGCTGAGAAACGCCGCGGAAGCTGCGGCGCAAAGTGCTGCAGGCGCCCAAGCCGGCCCAGGCGGCGGACAGGGCGGTCCGGGAGGCCAGGCTGCGGCCACGTTGACCACCAGCCTCACGGCCGCGGTGGACGCCGGTACGCTGGGCGGCCGCAACCAGGCAGCCAACGGCACAACGGGTACCACCGGCACCACCCAGCCGGTCCGGTCGCTGCCCATTACTGCCACGGGCATCGGCGCTGAAGTGGACACGACGGGCAAGGCGCTGAGCATCACCGAGGGCACAGGCCTGGGTGATTACACGGCCGAATCCACGAATGCCCTGCTGGGCACCAGCTTGGCCGACAAGAACAGCCTCACGGTGGGATCGACCTTCACCATCAACGACCAGACCTACACCGTGGCCGGGCTGTTCGACTCCGGCACCACGTTCGGCAACAACGCCGTTTATCTCACGCTCCCGTCAGCCCAGACCCTCGCCGGACTCCCCGGCGAACTGTCCAGCATTATCGTCACCGTCGATTCGCTCGAAAACGTCGAAGCCGCCAAGACTGCCTTGCAGTCCTCCCTCGGCACCGACAAGGCCGACGTCACGCAGGACCAGAACCTCGAGACCGCCGTCAGCTCATTGGGCAGCGTGAAGAACATCTCCTTCATCGCCTTCGTGGCTGCCTTGGCAACCGCCGGCCTGATCATCCTGCTCATCATGGTGATGCTCGTCCGCGAGCGCCGCAGGGAAATCGGCGTGCTCAAAGCGATTGGCGCACCCAACCGCACCATCGGCCTGCAGTTCGTCCTCGAAGCCCTCGTCCTGGCGGCACTGGGCAGCGCGGCGGGCGCCGTGATCGCGGCCTTCGCCAGCAGCGGCATCGCATCAGCGCTGATCAGCACCAACAGCACCACCACGAAGGCGACTGCCACTGCCGGCCGCGGCATGCCCGGCGGCGCCGGCGGGGTCGCAGGGGGCGGGGCAGGTTTCCCTGGCGGCCAAGGGGGACTCTTCGGCGGCGCCTCCCAGCTGCTGGCCTCCGTCACGGCCAGCGCCTCCCCCGAAGTCATCGCTGCCGGTATCGCAGCCGTGTTAGGCGTCGCCATTGTTGGCGCTCTCGTCCCGGCGCTGCTGACCGCGCGCATCCGTCCCATCGAAGTCCTGCGAGGAGAATAAACATGATTGAAGTCAAGAACCTTGTCCGCACCTTCAACTCGGGTGACCGCACCATCAAGCCGGTCAATGATGTCAGCTTCAATTTGGAGCAGGGCACCCTCGCCTCCATCGTGGGCAAAAGCGGCAGCGGAAAGAGCACGCTGTTGTCCCTCCTGGGCGCGCTGGACAAGCCCACCTCCGGAGACGTCGTCGTCAACGGCGTCAGCCTTGCGGGCATGCCCGACGGGAAGCTGACCGAATACCGGCGCCGGGACATCGGATTCGTGTTCCAGCAGTTCAACCTGATCCCCAACCTGTCCGCCCTGGACAACGTGATGCTGCCGATGGAGTTCGCCGGGATGCGGAAGCCGGCCAGGCTGCACCGTGCAAAGGAGCTGCTGGAACAGGTCCAGCTGGTTGCCGAAAAGCACGACCGTCGCATCAACAGGCTCTCCGGCGGTGAACAGCAGCGCGTGGCGATCGCCCGTGCCCTTGCCAACGCACCCAAGCTGATCCTGGCCGATGAACCCACCGGCAACCTGGACGAGCAGACCGGCGACCACATCATCGAGCTGCTCAGCTCCCTCTGCCGCGACCACAACACCACCATTCTGGTGGTCACCCACGACAGGGCTCTGGCCAACAAGACGGACCGCCGCTTTAGGCTGCAGCAGGGCAAGCTGACCGAGGAGCCGGTACGCGACCGAACTGCCATGGCCGCCACGGCCTAATCGCCAACGCCTGCCCATCGACGGTGAGAGGATGGGCATCATGAGTGCGCCCATTGCCAAACCGTGGCTGTCCAGCCAGTCCGACACGGATCCACGTTCCGCTACCGGCAAGACATTGCGGTGGGGTGTCATCGCCACCGGCGGCATCGCCCGTTCCGTCGCCCAGGACCTGGCATTGCTGGCCGACGCAGAGCTGTACGCCGTCAGTTCCCGCGCCCAGGATACAGCGGACGCTTTTGCCGTTGCCTACGACTTTTCCAAGGCGTACGGGGACGACGGCGGCCAGCGCGGCTACCAGCGGCTGCTCGCCGATGAGGCGGTGGACATTGTCTATGTGGCGACTCCCCATGCGCAGCACCATGAGATAGTCCTCGCCGCACTGAACGCCGGCAAGCACGTTCTCTGCGAGAAGGCCTTCACCATCAACGCGCGCGAGGCCGGCGAACTCATCGACGTCGCCCGCAGCCGGAAGCTCTTTGTGATGGAGGCG
This sequence comes from Arthrobacter sp. 210 2, assembly GCF_059093025.1. NCBI lineage: Bacteria > Bacillati > Actinomycetota > Actinomycetes > Micrococcales > Micrococcaceae > Arthrobacter > Arthrobacter sp. 210 2. Next base: position 2,807 of record NZ_JBNHIE010000015.1, on the reverse strand, counting down.
GTCTGGAGCCGTTTCCTGCCCAGCGTGCAGCGGGCGTTCGACATTGCCGCATCCGGCGAACTCGGCGACATCCATTGGGTGAGCGCCGACCTCGGCTTCCCTGCACCGTACTCCCCCACCTCCAGGCTCTGGGCCAGGCAGGACGGCGGCGGAGCGCTGCTCGATATCGCCGTCTACCCGCTGCTGTGGGCGCTCGGAACCCTTGGCTTCCCACAGACCGTCAGCGCCACAGGGTTCCTGAACGACGACGGCGTCGACGCCCAGAACGCCATGACCCTGGGTTACAACCACGGAGCCCAGGTCCAGCTCACCTCGTCGCTGCTGTCCCACGGCCCGCGCATCGCCACTGTTGCAGGAAGCCTCGGCTTCCTGCAGAGCGTGGGATCCATCAACAACCCGCGCGAACTTACCGTCGCAAAGGGGTGGGACGAACGCCGGACGGAAGCATTCGACGTGGTGGGCAAGGGGTACACGTACGAACTTCGCGAGGTCACGCGGTGCATTCAGCAGGGCCTGACCGAGAGTCCTGTCATGCCCCTGGAAGATTCGCTGAACACCATGCGTCTCTTTGACGGCGTCCGTGCCCAACTCGGGGTGACTTACCCCAACGACAGCCACGGAAGATAGTTGAGCAGGGCGTTTTCCGTGGCACCGGGGTCAATAACATGACATCCGGAACCGGTAATGGTGGTGGATGGCTTCTGCCATTACCGTTTTTGTCGAATTGTTTTAGTTCGCTCTAGACTTCCTGCAACATCCAGTCTTACGCTGTAGACGTCGTCGAATAGACCAGTACTGGGGGTGGTACGCATGGGTGAAGCTCGCTCCCCGTGGCGTGTCCTCAGGCCGGTACTCCTTGCCGGGGCGGCCGCAGTCAGCTGGCTGACACTTTCGTCCACAGCTGCCTCTGCTGACGCCCTTTCGGATACAACGTCCCTTTTGGGCGGTGTGACCAGTTCAGTCTCTTCCGTGGCGGATAAGGTGACCACCCCGGTGCCCGCGTTGCCCGCTCCGGCTCCTGCTTCGGCAGTCTCCGCGCCGCTTCCCGCACCCGCGCCGAAGGCCGGGCTGCTTCAACCTGTGGTGGCCCCCGTCGCGAAGCTCGCCGACAATCTCGTGTCCTCCGTTCCGGTAGTGAGCCATATCGTTCCGGCCGGAACGGTTTCTGCTGTTTCTGCTCCCATCGCTGAAGTTGCTGATGGAGCCACCACAGCAGTGGTTGAAGTGGTGGTTCCCCCGGTTGCAGAGGCCGTTCCGGTCCTGGAGCCGGTTCTGGACCCAGTTGCCGATCTTGTGACAGGCACGTCACCCCTACCCGTTCGGGTTCCTGAACTCCCCGGGACCGCCATTGGCGAAGAGCCGTCCAAGGTTGCAGCTGATACCCCTGTACTTGGTGCGGTCACGGCAACCGTCAGTGAATCAGTGGAAGAACCAGCTCCTGCAGGGAGCGCGTCCACCGACGCATCCGGTGTTCCCAGCGCTCCGGCCACAGCTGTTGGCGTGGCTTCCCTCGCTGGCACTTCCGCACTTTCTTGGACTGGGCTGACCGGAGCTGGCCCGGCTACAGAGCAGCCGGGCACTGCCGACCATGCGCCCGTGCCCGCACAGAACCCGGCTGTTCCCGGCTCCGGCTCGGGCAGCAGCGCGTCCTCTTCGACGTCCTCAGGTTCAGCGGCGTGGCTGACCCCCTACAGCTTTGACCTTCCCTTCAACGGCCTTGTCCTGGCCGGCGAAGCAACTGAGCATGCCCCCTCACCGGTGTCGTACGACCCCGGTTCCTCTCCTGACTAGTTGAGTCCCGTCTGCCCTTCTGTTGGCAGAACGTGGCCCTATGGGCAGCTGACAAGCGCCCGACTTCAACTTTTCAGGAGACATCATCATGAGTTCCAACCTTCACAGGGGGCTGCTTGGCACCCTCTTTGCCGGCGGGCTTTTGGCCTTCGGCTGCACCGCGGCAAATGCCGCGGATACCACCAGCGGATCGGATCTTTCCGCATCTGCCCTGATCTCGGCGGCGGCGTCCGCGGATACAACGTCGTTGGGCCTGCTGGGTGACCCAACGCCGTCCGATTCCACGGGCGTCGCCGCCGTAGCCACCGTCGACCTTGGCCTCGGCAACGCTGCGACCACCACGCCGGAAGCACCCGCAACCGACCTCACCGTCGCAGCAGACGCCGTCCTGGACCTCGGCACCAACCAAGCCACCAGCCCCGACCTCGCTGCAGCAGCCACCGTCGACCTCGGACTCGGCAACACCGGCACCACCACGCCGGAAGCACCCGCAACCGACCTCACCGTCGCAGCAGACGCCGTCCTGGACCTCGGCACCAACCAAGCCACCAGCCCCGACCTCACTGCAGCAGCCACCGTCGACCTCGGACTCGGCAACACCGGCACCACCACGCCGGAAGCACCCGCAACCGACCTCACCGTCGCGGCGGACGCCGTCGTGGACCTCGGCACCAACCAAGCCACCAGCCCCGACCTCGCTGCAGCAGCCACCGTCGACCTCGGACTCGGCAACACCGGCACCCCCACAACGGAAGCACCCGCAACCGACCTCACCGTCGCAGCAGACGCCGTCGTGGACCTCGGCACCAACCAAGCCACCAGCCCCGACCTCGCTGCAGCAGCCACCGTCGACCTCGGACTCGGCAACACCGGCACCCCCACAACGGAAGCACCCGCAACCGACCTCACCATCGCAGCAGACGCCGTCGCGGACCTCGGCACCAACCAAGCCACCAGCCCCGACCTCGCTGCAGCAGCCACCGTCGACCTCGGACTCGGCAACACCGGCACCCCCA
>NZ_JBNHIE010000014.1:0-111393 GCF_059093025.1 Arthrobacter sp. 210 2 | reverse complement strand
CCCTGCTGGGATGAGTGTGTCTAGCATTCAACCTGGAACAGGACCACGAGCCCTTGAACGAGCCTACCGGGGTCGCAGCCGACGCTGCCACCATCCTTTTCAACCTGCCCGACTACCACGTCATTTCCACCACCATCACTGCCGGCCGCCGGCAGGTCATCGTCGAAACCGACCAGCCGCCGGGCTGCCCAAGCTGCGGGGTGATCGCATCCCGGCGGAAAGAGCGCCGCCTTCAACGACTCCGTGATATTCCGGTTGCCGGGCCGGTGGACGTGCTCTGGTCCAAGTACCGCTGGTACTGCGAGGAGTCAGCGTGCAACCGGCTCTCGTTCTTCGAATCCACGCCGCAAGTGCCGCGCCGAGCCCGCTCGACGAGCCGGCTGCGGGGCCAGCTGGTGGACGCGGTCATCCGCTCCGGCAGGGCGATGGCCGAAACAGCTGCCGGGTTCGCGGTGTCCTGGTGGATGGTCCGGGCGGCAGTGACCGAGGCCTGCCTGCTCCAGCTGCCGGACGTGGACAAGCTCAGCCCGCGGATGCTGGGCATTGATGAACACCGGTTCCGGTCCGTGCGCTACTTTCAGGACCCGTCAACAAAGGCGTGGACACGGTTCGAGCCGTGGATGACAACCATCGTGGACCTGGACACCGGCCAGGTCCTGGGCGTGGTCGACGGCCGCGACCACAAGGGCGTCGGAGACTGGCTCTTCGCCCGGCCCCTGGAATGGCGCCTGGCCGTGCAGGTCGTCGCAATCGACCCGTCCGCGGCGTTCCGGAAGGCGCTGCGGATGTGGCTTCCCCGCACCGCGGTCGCCGTTGATCATTTCCACCTGATCTCGCTGGCCAACCAGGCCATGACCGAGACCCGGCAGAACCTCTCCCAACAGGTCAAGGGCCGCCGCGGCCGGGCCATCGACAAGGCCTGGGCCCACCGCATGCTCCTGCTGCGCGGCGGCGACACCCTCAGCTGCCGGGCCGCACTCCGACTCCAGGAAGTGTTCACTCTGGACGATCCCACCGGCACCCTCCAGGGCGTCTGGAACGTCAAGGAACAACTCCGGGCCGTGCTCCGCACCGGCTCCCTGGACGACGCCGCGGCGGCCAAGAACGTACTTGAGGAATTGGTGAAGGCAGCCGCCCGGCCGGAAACCAACAGGCTCTACCGCACCGTCTGCAGGTGGTGGAAAGAGATCGAGGTGCTCATCATTACCGGCGCCACGACAGGCAAGGTTGAAGCCAACAACACAGCGATCAAGAACATCAAACGAACTGCCCGGGGCTACCGCAATGCAGATAACTACAAATCGGTTATTCTCTTGAGAAGTGCCGTCCGGACGGCGGCATGACGCTCATTCCAGGGATCCATTTCCCCACGAACCGTGAAGAGCCGTCAAGGCAGCCGCACGGCCGGAGACGAACAGGCTCTATCGCACCGTCTGTCGGTGGTGGAAAGAGATCGAGGTGCTGATCATCACCGGAGCTACGACAGGCAAGGTAGAGGCCAACAACACGGCAATCAAGAACATCAAGCGTACGGCCCGTGGCTATCGCAACCCAGCCAACTACAAATCAGTTATTCTCTTGAGAAGTGCCGTCCGGACGGCGGCATGACGCTCATCCCAGGGATCCATTTCCCCATAAACCGTGAAGAGCCATCAACGGCGTCATCGAAACGACCCGCAGAATCGCCCGCGGCTTTCGGAACTTCACCAACTACAGACTCAGATGCCTACTCGCCGCCGGCGGTCACCGACCGTACCGGAAGAACACCCTCAACCATGCCTAAATGCGAAGGGCCGCTTAACCCCGCGGTCGCAGAAGGGCTGAAACGGACCTGTATGTGCAGTCCCTCCGCAGCATGCAGAGTCCACCCTACGTTCGGTTTGCAATATTCGTAATAATGGCCATCACGTTCTGTTCGCTGGCGTCGTAGAAGGTGTTTCCGAGTGAGACCTCAGGCGCCATCAGCATCTCATATGCCGTAACCCCGGTAGAGGGTGTACCTGTCCAGCGCGAATACAGGGCTTCAAGCGCCGCCCGCGTGGTGAATGAGAGATGTGCCGTTGAATTTCGAACAGTCTTCATGCTATTCAGGTGGCTTTTTGCTCCCGACAAGGGTGTCTTGAAGGGTTCCCCGTCCACAAAGTACAGATTTGCATACTTCAAGACGGTATCCGGCGTCGACCAATCCACGTAGCGCTGTGTTCCCATCAACATTTTGTGAGCGTGCTCCACAGATGGCGGTTTAGCAAACTTTGACGGACGCCATCGGGCTGTGCTCATTTTCCCAATTAGATAGTGAGCGAAACTGGCTTCAAGAAATTCTTCTAGAGCGATGAACAGTTTGAGAAAGCAAGCCTCAGACACGAGGGCCCGCTCTGAAAGTGATCGTTCATACTGCCCGTTAGGACTGAGAACATGCACCGATTGCAGATGGGAACGCGTCTCGGAAATACGCTCCGTGCTCGAAGCGAGTATCTTCTTCACGAGCCTTGAATGAGATGAATCAGGTATTCGGTACGTCGTTGACGAACCGAAGCATCAGTCGTTGCACGTCGGCTATCGTTAAGAAATTGCTTATCGGCGTCAGATAGGTCTGGCGAATCAGGGTCACTGAATACATCATCTACACGGTTGAGGCTATTCCGCACGCGGTCCAAGTTCGCGGACAACAGCCCACCACGATCCGCGGCGCAACCTTTGAGGCCAAATAGCATGTGATAGATTGCCGTGAAGAGGCTGTAGTACAGGTGAACCCGCCTGAATTCGCTGTTCGCAACCCCCTCCGGGTACACCTTTGAGATCATCGCGAGCGTGTGATGAAACTCTTCCGCCAGTTCGTCAGAATCAAGCGGGAAGCTCTTCTCGTATTGAGAGTAGTAGGCGCGAATCTGCTTTTTGCTCTGCACTCCGTCACACATCGCGATCAGCAAATCTGCGGCGAGTGACACGTCCGCCATCCTGACTACCTGGGGCTCACTGAGGATCTTGTTCTTGATCCAGTATTCGAAATGATCGTGCGCTAACTCATCGGCAAGTTTCTTGAACTCACCGAAGTGACTGGCGTTGATCTTTTCTTGTTCGTTCAGAACAACGGCGTGCGAATTTAGCCGACTGAAGATGTCAAGGATCTGCCCGTCAGTGAGATTAACAAGCAAGTCGGTTGAGAGCTCATACCCGAGCAGCTCGATTTGCTTATCTTCGGGTAATTCACTAAAGAATAGCCCTCCGAAGTCAGCGTTATGACCGCGTCGAATTGTGAATCCATCATTTACAAACGAGAGAATTGTCCGTAGTCGCTGCTGTCCGTCGACAACTTCACGTATATTGCGGCCGGTCGACGGTTCGATAATCTGGCGAATGAAAACCTTGGGGATCGGCAGACCCCGCATGATCGTGTCCATCAGGTATGAACGAGCCGTTTCTGTCCAAACATCACGACGCTGGAATCGGGGCGAAAGGACCAGTTGGCCGGAGGCATTCCACTCTCGGAAATCGCCAACGCTATATACACGGGAATCGAAGCTCTTCATGACCGTCCTGTTGTTATGTGCTACTTGAAGGATATCGGGAACCGCAAGACTCTCGGACCGTGACCCTGAACAGGCAATCTGTGGTGCCCCTAAAGCGTCCAGCAAGGTGTACCTCGTTGAGTATGTTGAGTACGGTCCAAAGTGTCGTCCAACGGGGTCGGTGTCATGGGATTGGACGTGAGCAACGGAGGGTCTTAAGTGTGACTGGACACAAAGGGCAGTCGGGCGGCACTGTACGCGTTATTGTCGGCGATCAGAACCACTCAGGACGCCTTGGGGCACATCCATGGACGGTCCCGGACATCATCACGCAGGACCGCTTCACGGAACGGATTCATACGGATATGACCGACAAGAGTGACGTTCAGCGGTTACCGGACTATCTGTCTTGGCCGACCTGGCGCCCCGGATTGCCGCCGGCATGTGAATAGCATGCGCACCAAGGGATTCGAGCTCACCCAACCGGCCCAGTGAATGAGCGTTCCTTACGTCTTCGGTATCCGTTCCAGGAACCAGCCCCAGGCTTCGTCCAGAGGTGTCCAAAGAAGCCTCCATCGGACCTGCTCCTCATAGCAGATGGCACGCTGTTCATCTCTATGGTCAGTCCAAGTGTGTTCTTTCCAGATCCAGCCGGGACCGTAGGGTCCCATGCCGTGCGGAACCTTTCCGAACCCGCCCGGCTTCGGAAAGGTGACAAGTTGGTGCGTCCGTGTCCCGCGAGCAAGGACGAGGGCGCCCACCGTTTGTCCGCACTCCGCGCCATAAACTGCATGCTGCTCTTTGCGAGATTCCAGGCGCGAAGCATGAAATACGACTGGTGGAGGTCGTACACGGCATGCAGACCGAAGTGCGCTTCGATGGCGGCGGCCTCCATATCGGTGCCCTTGCATGTTTCTTTTACTCGTTTCGAAGCTAGTTCGAGAGCTCGGAGACTGAGCAGGTAGGAGGCACGGACGTCAGGCACACGGACCACAATACGGTTTGAAGAGCTGGAACAGATTAGGCAGGGCGAATTGCGGTGGCTTTGAACACTTGGAATCATGGCCAGGCTCGCCTTCGGCGCTGACGTGGTTCGTGGGACCGTCCCAAGCTTCAACAGTCAGGATCCCGTTCATCCAATTCCTAGGTCGCAGGGGGCTCCACGCCCCTGTTTCCCGGTTCCTAGGAACTGAGACACATCTATAGTTCGTAGATCCGTCGAGCGGTCTTTCCTGATCCATCTTCGAAAGTCGCCAAGAGAAAATGGCAGAGACCTGAAACGGCGGTCACTACGAACTCAGCCAGAATGGCATCGGCCTTGGGGCCACGCGCGACGCCGTGTCCCGTCCCAAGCCCTAAATTCCTTATCTCGGAAGCGGATGTAGAGATTTGTGTAAGGGCTGTGAATATCTTGATGCGCTGATCGTCGCCAGGTAGTCCTGCAACTTCAAGTTGCAGCTTAGTCCTGACCTCTTTGAAGAGCGCAGGTAAGTCCTTGGTTCGAGTGGCTTTGTGGTTGCCATGCAGACCAAGAATTTCCTTACAGACGGTTTCCAGTAGGTCTTTGGCCTGGCCAATTGCTTGCTGTGGATCGTTGATTAATCCCTCGCGGATTCGCCGCGTGTGGGCATCAACATCTTTGATGCCCATCCGCTGGGCGACATTTTCCAAGCTGGTTGTTGCGTCGACAGCCCCCTGGGCTTGGTACAGGTTGTTGTAAAGCTCGGGCTCCTCCTCCCGCAGCCAGGCGCTAGTTCGGAAGACTTTTTCAACTCTGGCAAGCACGTCAGGGCTTACGCCGTCGTTGCTGCGCAATCCACCTGAAGAAGTCAGACCTAGCTTGTTGAGGGCCTTACTTCCGATGTCCACAGCATGGCTCGCATAGTCCTCGTTGCCCCAAGTCAGACCCCGAAACAGCCTCGGGTGCTTTTGGATTTTCTCGACCATGCCGACTTCGAGGCCTAGACCAATCCAACGGACTCTTGGAAAGACTTGGTGATGCGCCGCAGGAGCGCGTTCCGCAAGCATTCGACCGTGCTTTGTTTCTCCATAGATGACGAGACTACAGGTGAAGTTGGCTGGTAGTTATTCGCAGGATCAATATTGCCCTGTCACCCTCCGAACATTTTTTGGGTATCCGAATTGCGAGGGACGGATCCGGGGTGGTGCGGCAGCCTGCCGCTCCGCTCAGCATGTCTCGGCGGAGTTCAACCCCTGTCTGGCTGTCTATCGCTGAACTCGAATGCGGGGACTCCGCTGGTGACCCCCAAGACAAACTACGACGATCTTGAGCCAGCGGGCTGCATCAACATGACATTCGCACCACGGCTGGCTGCAGGGTCCGAGTTCGTCGCCAGCGTCCCACCTGGAGTGTAACGCTTCTATGGAGGTGGGCTACTATCCCATCCCGCAGCAAGGTCGTTGGCGCTCCCTAACTAGCGGGACGAGGATTACCGCACTGAAAGCATCGGTGACCCAAGAGGAAACGTCGCGGCATCGATAAAGTAAATTCTTTCCGGTGGCACCGGACGGAGAAGTTTTTGTATGCGGTCTATTTCATCGGGCACGTAATGAACACCGACGTTGGTGGGGACGTAGATGCTGACTGCGATGTCACGGTGGACGTGTTTCTTGAGAGCTTCCACAATATGCTGATCTGTTGAATCCAGTGAAGCGCCAAACACGACGACATTGTCAGTTGAGTTTAGAAGGGTGTGGTACGCGAAATTAAGATAGTCGGACGAACGTATCGTGCGCATCTTGTCACCCGCAGAAGCGCCGCTCACAAACAGCGACTGCCGGGAAGCCCTCATATTAAGTGATGTCTGCACCTGCTCCAGGATGGCCGTGCCCCCATTGGAGTAGCTATGCTTGCCGGTTCTTTCCGTGCGAAGATCCCGCCACAGGTGTAGGCCGCCATGGAGGTAGTAAATCCCGGTGACGCCAGGCCAAGGCTCAGTTTCTGCTGGATCGAACGTAAGGTTCTGAAAGAAGAAGTCAACCATGCGCACTTCATTGCGAACACTCATGTGCGCCCAGTAGATGAGGAGGTCGTAGTTGAGCGTAAAGACCTTCGAAAAGCCGTTTAGCGTTTGCGCGATGGTCGCGAGGGTGGGTGGTGGAACGCTCCAACGTTGAACGTGGGCCCTTCTGACGGCATCGAAGAGGCCGTTCTTGATCCCGTTATAGAGAGGCCGTATCCAGTCCGCAGGTTGGTCGACGGCTTCGAGCACGTCTTGCGTCTCAAAGAGCCGACCGAGAACTGCTTCAAAGTTCTCTGTTTCCAACCTATTGAATACCGAGCGCTCCCTTGGACCCAGATCGGCAATTTCAAAAAGGGACTTGTATCTGAAATCGGCCCAGATGTTGACGCTCACCCCGTTGCCGAGTAGCAGGCAGGGGAAATGTCGCCCGTTGCTTATCTCCTGCCATGAGGAGAGACCATGACCTCGGTTCACTTCGTTCGCCTCCGCCCGCGCAAGCGGCTTTCCAATTAGTGCTGCCCCCTGATGATACTTAGGGAGAGCATCTACTTCCCACCGGCCTGCTCCAACAAGTGAACATCCTCCAGATCCTCACGTTCTACGCAAGATAGAACTACGCGGAGGATTCCTTGGCAACAACTTATAAATCACTACCCTGCACGGTGACGAATCTAAAGACCGCGCCGTACTCAGCATGGGACGCCTCGCCGCGGTGAGCAGGAGATTACGCGGGTATCTCAGCGGACAATAGTCCTTGGAGATGAACCGACGTAGTCGGAAAGCGCTAGACTTTCCGGCTTCCTCTTTGTGCGAGCACATGAATCGCCGGCACACACGTCAGAATGTTGTGCAAAATAAGGGAGAGTCGACGAATCAAAGACTCTGGGACACGCCTTAAATCCACAACATAATGTCAGTTATGTTGTGGGTATTTGTTGTGGCTCTTGGCACTGGGTATCCACACTCCGCCTCTAGTTGATGCCAGCATCAATTGGGCCTGGCAGAGAGCTGAATTCAGAGCGGTGTACGAGGCCTCTGCTTCGTTCGGACCCGGTCCTGGGCGTTAGTCAAACGGTTGGTGACACACTCCAACCTGTGACGTAGAGGGCGCATGCGGCGGTCGAGCGATGCGATGTGCATCGCCGATATCGTTAAGCCATGTCAGCCAGCCTCAACGTTTCGATAAAGCGAGATATCGGTCGTCTCATCGCTCATGCACTTCCTTCGAAACTGACATTCGATCAAGCCTGCATGCGCGAGGGCTCGTTTGACGAAGCGTACTTGCAGAACACAATCCACGAGATCGTAGTATCGAACCTGAGTACCTCCGACTTCTGGATTCGACAAAGCCACGCGCATCCCGCTCTGCAAGATGACTATGCTCCGAAGAAGAATCTCGGACGTTCTCGAGAGCTAGACTTCTTCATCACGCCTACAAAGGGGCGGATGGGTAATTCTCTAGCGATGGAGGTCAAGTGGACGCCGTCGACGCACTGCACTTGGACGAAAATTGTGAGGGACCTCTATCGGCTGAAACTTGTAGCGATGGCTTATCCCAACACTGACTGCATGTTCGTCCTCTGCGGGCCGAGGAACGAAATTACAGCACTGGTGGAGCAGTTGCGCGCGCAATCTAGCATCCGTGCAATCGGCAACCACCATCCGCCGCCCCTCGCGCTCAGGTCTACAGGTTCGAAGTCGGGACAAAGCCACCTGGCTCCCGTCGACGAGAACGGACGACTCCTTGGCGGCGATCAAGTACGGAAGAAACTCCCGCTCAGGAGCAACGGTAAACGCCGACTTCCTTCAGGAATCACGTTTCAACTCTTGGGAGAGTCCACTGTAGGAGTGAAAGAGTGGATGGCTGCAGTATGGCGTGTCATGTAGCGAGCCGACAGGAACTGAGAGGGCGGCACTCCCATGACCCATCCGTTACTCAATGCCAGTAGAAAAACAGTACTTCGAATTTCGTGGAAGAAGAAGTTTGTCCAGAACTGCCAGAGGAGCTCGTATGTGGGGCAAAACCTAGGCTGGTTGTCCATCGGGCTCCGCTGTTGGACGGCTGACCCTACTTATTACGATTCAGGCATGCCGTTACGCGATACTTAATGAGTTTGATGACCGCCTGAAATCCTGGCTCTCAATCCGTACAAAGAGGGCGGAAGCGCAGGGGTCGCTTGCTGCATCCTACGAGATGAGAAGTCGCGGTGGCGCGGTGTTCACGTGGCACCTGAACAGGGTCAACAGCAGGTGGCCGCCGCTGCACCCTCCGGCCCGTGGAGGCACCTCCTCATGGGGCGAGTCGATGCCACTGGTTGTTACGTGTAAACACGGGACGACGTCCTCGGCCGTGAAAGTTCTGTTACCGCTGCATTACCGCAGGGCCTTCAAGGACAAAGCAAAAGGCCCCACTTCCGTTTGCTTACAAGGGGAGCAGGGCCTTCTCATTTGGCGGTCACCGACAGATTTGAACCCATTGTGGCCGCGGAATACATCACAGCTGGTCCAGCTCCGGAAGAAGACAGCGATTCCATAAAGCCCACGGTCAGAAAAGCGCTATCAGTTAATCCGTTGACAGACCTGTGCGTTTAGCTGGGCTTAGGTCACTATCATCCTAGGTCTCGGATATAGGACGACTTTCGAGCAGACCGCTCGATCCGGCCGGCATGGGATGACTCACTACCCCCTGTCTGAACTTTGGCTGAGTCACTGCACCGTCTGGTGCTCTTACCGCTTATGAGAGGCTGATCGTCGGGGAAGTCATGTCGCTTTGCTCCGCCGCACCTATGAACCCGTGAGCTCATCTGCTCACTCCATGGAATACGACGGACGGAGCACCAATGTTTTTCGCAGCGGTGGACCCGGGGATCACCCCGAATGCTAGCTTTCCCTTCCTGGAATCGCTCAAACAGATCGGCGGCGGTATCCTGGTCGGCGCTTTCATTATCATTGCCATCGTGGCCATAATCGGTGCCGCGATGCTTTTGGCCGGCAAACTTAGCCAGTCGTCGCGCCTTGCCTCCGGCGGGGGCGTGATCCTCCTTTGGACCGGCCCGGTGGCAGCCATTCTCGGCGGCATCAACGGCTACATCCTTTGGTCGCAGACCGCCTTCCCGCTCGGGTTCTAGCTCATGCCCGTTGAGTGCGATCTCAATGGATGGTGGCCGCCCGGCTGCGGTCTGGTCTCACAGGCCAATGACAACGCCATGGGTGCAGTCACCTCTCTCTTCGCCAACATCCTCCAAAACATGGCGGCCTGGCTTTGGGCCTTCATTACCGGCGCCTTCTCAGTGTCGGACGTCGATGACTCCCAGTGGCTCTCCATTGAGGGGCTGACGAGCTGGTGGGTCGTCGTCATGATGACCCCGCTCGTCGTCGTGATGATCCTCCAGGTCCTGTCGGGCCTGGTCAGTCAGCAGCCGAGACGCATCGGCCGCGCGATGCTCGGCGGAGCTGCCGCCATTCCACTCGTGGGGGTGGCCGTGTATCTCGTCCGGCAACTGACGCGGGCGAGTGACCTAGCCTCAGCCGCGCTGCTCGAATCAATTGGTTCGGACCCATACCTCGTGTTCATGAGGCTTTTCGGATTTGAACGTGCACCAGAAGGAAGTGGTAGGGAATGGAACTTGGTCTCGCTGGCGCCTGGGACGACAGGGGGCCCAGCTGGTACCGTCGTCGTTACAGTGATGGCAGTTGTTGTCGTGTGGATCCTTGCCTTCATCCTGATGTGCTCCATGATCTTTCGCTCCTTCGCACTCGTTGTGTTGGCAGCCGTTGCGCCGGTGGCCCTGATGCTGCTGCCCTGGGACAAGACAAAGTCCTGGGCGCGGCGATGGTGCGAGGTCGTAGTTGCACTGGTTCTGGCCAAGCCGTTGGCCGCAACAGTCTTGGCAGTCGCCGTGAAGCTTTTTGCCGAGTCGAGGTCCTTCGCGGGCTTGGCCGCCGGGACGGTGGGCATGGTCCTTGCCTGCGGTGCACCTCTGATGGCCCTGCGCTTGGTTAGCTTCGCGGGCGGGGAACTCGCGGCAGCGGCCCAAACGGCCGGTGGCGGCCACGTCCTGTCCCGCAGCAGCAGCGTGGCGGCTCGCCAGATCAGTAGGCAGACCGGGGGCCGCCTTACACTCGCAGGTCTGGTGAATCGGTCCGCCATGACCCGGCCAATCAGCTCAAGCCGTAGCATCTTCCCGACGCAAGCGTTGACACCCGCTGTCCGGTCCGGGATGCCGTCGCCCCAGGGGGACGGCGGCCAATTGGCCATGAGAACCGGGACCTCCGCAGGAGTCTCGAACACGCTGCAGGCACCCGGGTCAAAGCAGGGCTTCGTTCGAATAAATCCTCAGGAACAAGACGGCACTGCCCCAGCACCTATGCGGCAGGCCCCACTCGGAGAGGCCGAACCGCGAGCGCATCCCAACGCAAGCCCACCGGCCCCTTCGAGGGTGCGGCCTCCGAAACCCCATCCACCAAGAATCGACCCTCCGAACGGAGGTACCCCACATGTCTGACGATGCCCGTGCCCTCGAGGCCGTCAAATTCCCCAGATACGAGCGTCGCGGGTTCTTCCTTGGCCTCAAGTGGTACCAGTTGTTAATAGTCGCAGGGGGCGGCGCGGTTGCCATAGTGGCTTCTGCCAGCAGTGGGCCGGTTGGCCTTTTTTCCTCCGGACCCCTCTGGCTTGGGCTTATGCTGCTCGGGCTGCTCCAGTATTCCCGAATCCCTTATCCGGTATGGGCGAAACAGCTCGCTTTGTTCCTCTACAGGGCCGCAGCGGGACAAACCCGATTCCTCGTAAGACCCGCGACTCCGCAATTAGCTGGTCGGCTCGCTCTCCCAGGCGGCCTTGGCAACTTGGAGATCCGAACAACGGCCAGTGGTGAGTGCTTCATTGTCGACCGCCACGGCAGGGAGGCGATCGCGGTGTTGCGCTGCAGCACGAGGTCTTTTGCACTCTTGGACGCAGACGACAAAGCCTGGGCGGTCCAGGCCTGGTCGCGTGTGCAAGCGGGCATGGCCCAGCGGCCAGGCGTGGCCAGGATCGCCGTCCAGGATTACACCGTGCCCTACCCGTCGTCGGCGCTCTGGGAGTTCTACAAAGATAACGCCATCCCGGCCCAAACCGGAGAGAAGAATGCGTGGGGCCAACGCGCCTATGAGGACTTGCTTGGCGCCGCCGGGTCAACCATGAGCCATGAACTCCTCGTTGCGGTTGTCGTTGACACTGGCAAGGCTCGACGACGGATCAGGGAGTCGGGTGGAGGGCTGGTTGGCCTGGAACACGTCCTGCGGCTGGAAGTCGAGGCCATGAAAACGTCGCTCGGTACCCACAGCGTGAAGGTAGAAGAGTGGGTTCGTGAACCCGGACTGCTAAGCATCATCCGCGGGGCATTTGATCCCGCCGCTTTGCCGGCCCCCAAAGCGCCGGTGGCGGCAGCCCCGCCGTCGGACGAGCCGGCAAGTAAGGAGATGGATCCCCCCCACCGCCATGGCCCGATGGCTGTTGAGGAACACTGGACCTATCTGCGGACGGATACCGGATTCCACCAGACTTTCTGGATCGCTGAATGGCCGCGCCAGAAAGTCTTCCCGGGCTTCCTGCACCCCTTGATCTACGTGGGCGAATTCCGACACACGTTCACGGAAGTCATCCGGGCAGTGCCTACCGCTGAAGCCCTGCGTGACATTCGCTCCGCGCAGGAGGCACATGAAACCCGCCGCCGTATCAACGCCCGCTTCGACAGGCCTCTCACCCGTGAGCAAAAGGCGGAGGAAGAAGAAGTGATCCAAAGGGAGGAAGAGATCGTTGCCGGCCATGGTGACGTCCGCCCGGCGGCCTACATCACCGTCACGGCGACCTCGCTGAAGGACTTGGCACGGCATCGCCAGGAACTTGAGTCTGCTGCCGCCGGAGCATTCGTTGAGCTCCGGCTTCTCTACGGACAGCAATGGGCCGCGTTTGTCGCCGGCGGCCTGCCGCTTGGAAGGGGACTGCGTTGAAACAGGCATCGAAAAGCGTCGAGTACCTGCCGTCGGGAATGAACCGGACAGAATGGAAAGCCCGACAGCGGCCCGCGCCACTCGATGCAGCGTGGGCGAGTGCCGGGGCAGGGGACAAGCAGCGCGACCCCCAGGGGTTTCGCCTCGCGGGTGACTGGGGGAGTAACGAGCCGAACTCCCTGCGGGGTCCGCATCGGTTACGGCCCGCGCCCCACCGGGCTTCGACCATGACGTTTGCGGCCGCCTACCCGTTCCTTACAGAGTCGGGCTTGGACACGAGGGAACCTACATCGGCACCGACGTGTTCGGGTCCGGGGCCTTCTCCTACGATCCCTGGATCCTGTACGACAAGGGGATCATCAGCGGCCCGTCCATTGTTGTGATCGGGACGGTCGGCACCGGCAAGTCAATGTGCGGCAAGTCGTTGGTAACGCGGTCAATCACCCTAGGACGAAAGGCAGCTGTCGCGTCAGACCCCAAGGGCGAGTGGGTTGCTGTAGCGGAGGCTGTCGGCGGCAAGGTCATTTCCATCGGCCCGGGCCGCCCTGCAAGGGTGAATCCCCTCGACGCCGGTCCCCGATCCACTGCGCTGACGGAGGCGCAGTGGCAGGCGGTGGTGAGGCAACGGCGTCGGTATCTCCTTGGGGCCCTGGTCTCGCTCATGCGGCAGGGCACGCCTCTGCGCCCCGTGGAGCACACAGCCTTGGACATCGCCCTCATGGAAACTATGGCTGAGAACTCAAACCCGACCCTGCCCATGGTGCTCGACCACCTCCTCAAGCCGTCGCAAGAGATGACCGCCCTGGTCGGCGCAGATGGAGCAACCGCCGTAAGCCATTCCCTGCGGCGTACCGTATCCGGTGATCTCGAAGGCATGTTCGATGCGCCATCCACTGTGGCCTTCGACGCTGACGCCCCGATGATGGTCATGGATACTTCTGCGCTGATCGGGGCGTCTGAGCAGGCCCTCTCGTTGGCCGCGGCCTGCGGTGCCACGTGGTTGGAAGCCGCCATCACCAATCCCGACGGCGGGAAGCGGCTTGTGGTGTACGACGAGGGGTGGCGGATGCTCGCGGATCCGTACATGTTGGCCAAGATGAGCGAACAGTGGCGGCTAGCCAGAACGTACGGGATCGCGAACCTGCTCATCATGCATAAGGTCGCTGATCTCAACGAGATCGGTGACAGCACGAGTGGACACAGGCAGAAGGCATTGGGCCTGCTGACTGAGGCTGACACCAGGGTCATCTACCGGCAGAAACACGACGCGATGCGCCTGACCAAGGAAGCGCTCGGCCTGACCGAAGCGGAGTGCGAGCACGTGGAGAACCTTCCGAAGGGCGTCGGGCTCTGGAAAGTGGGCAACCGCTCCTTCATCGTTGCCAATCGCGTGACCACTGACGAGCTTGCTGTTTTCGGGACAGACGACAGGATGCTGTGAGACGGCCCGGCAGCTCACGGGCTGCAAGCGACAACCCGCTGGTGACCGCTGGCCTGATCGGTGCGGCGGCCTATGTCTGCCTTTGCGCGGTCGTCCAAGCTGCCGGGCACGCGGTGGTCTCCTGGGGGTGCGGCACGGCCCCGCCGTCGCCCTTCAACCCGGCGGCCGCCGTCGGACTTGTCGCCAACAGGATGGAATGGATCGTTGTTCGCCGGGCTGACTGTGTGCTTGGCACAGACAGCATCTGGTGGGTCCTAGGCCCGACTCTACTTCTGGTGGGTGCGCTCGCCGTCGGCGCGTTGGTCCTGTGGCGGCGTTGGAAGCAATCGGGCGGCTGGCTGCGCCAAGACATCCTGAACCGCGACGGCGTTGCCCGCCGGGCGGAGATTCTTCACGATTTTGGGGCGAGGGCCGTGCGGAAAAGAGGAAAGTTCACGCGTCCAGGACTCGCGAATCCTTCAGTGCAGGACGTGTCATGGACGCTGGGCCGCTCCCGCGGTGTCACCGTCCATGTCTCCACGGAAGAGTCGATGGTGATTCAAGGTGCTCCGCGATCCGGCAAGGGGCTTTATGTCGTCATCAACGCGATCCTTGACGCACCGGGGGCAGTCGTCACGACATCCACGCGTGCGGACAACCTGGTGGTGACGATGAAGGCGCGGGCTTCCGGTGGGCGACCCGTGACCGTCTTTGACCCACAGGGTATGTCGGGGATCCCGTCGTCGCTTCGCTGGTCACCCGTACGTGGGTGCGAGGACCCTGATATTGCTACCCGGCGGGCGTTGGTTATTACCGCTGACACCGAGATGAAAGGGGAGAACGCAGCGTGGCAGAAGCGCTCGCTGATCGTCCTTCAATGTCTTCTTCACGCTGCGGCGCTGTGCGGCGAGGGAGTGGCGGCATTTCGGCGCTGGTCCTCCAGTCCGGTCCTGGCGCGGGAGGCACTGGAGGTGCTGGGCGGGCCCGGTGCCGCGCTGGGCTGGCAGGCCGACCTGATGGGGATCCTGGAGGACGATCCGCGGAATACGTCGAATTCGTGGATTGGGGTTTCGGCGGCGGTGGCACCTCTGTCGTCGCCCAAGGTGCTGGCCGCGCTGAATCCGCAGGATGCGTCTGAAGAGTTTGATCCGAAAGCCTTCATCCGGGAGCGGGGAACCCTGTACCTGATTGGCACTCGGGCTGGAGCCGCTGCCGCAGGGCCGTACTTGTCCGCGCTGATTGACGACATCGACAATGCAGCGCGGGAAATGGCCTTCGTATCGACAGGAGGACGGCTGGAGCCACCTCTTTCCTTGATCCTCGACGAAATCGCCAACCTGGCCCCATGGCCCGGGCTGCCTGTGGCGCTGTCCGACGGCGGTGGAATTGGGATCTCAACACTGGTTGTTCTGCAGTCCCTATCCCAGGCCCGCTCGGGCTGGTCCATCGACGAGGCATCGACTATTTGGGATTCGGCCATCATCAAGGTGATCTTCGGCGGTGGATCGGACGAACGGGACCTGCGTTCACTCGCTGGGTTGCTGGGGGAGCGGAGCCTCACGCTCACCACCCGGTCCTGGTCCTCCCAGGGCCGGCAGGACGGTGAGCAGATCCGCGAAAGTCCGGTAATCGCCCTGGACGAGATCCGACGCCTGCCTGTTGGCACGGCACTCATGCTCGGCCGGCGCACCCGGCCCATACTGTTGGATCTGCTGGAGTGGCACAAGCGTAAGGACGCAGGGGAGCTGCGCCGCTTGAAGGCGGAGATGGAGCGCATCTTGGCCGACGGGCACAGGGAGCGTCAGCAAAAGACAAAAGGAGCGCCGGATGCGCAGCCATGACGAGACCGAGGAGTTCGATGTCCCGTCTGCTGGCTCCTTCGGGGACGACGAGATCACCGCACAGTTGTTCCGATCCGCTTTTGGTGCTTCAGCGGCTTCGAAGAGCGTGACCCGCCGTTGGCGGGAAATGACTACGGAGCAGTCCCGGGAAGTTTGGGGTGCCCTTTTCTCATGGGTGAGATGGCTTGTCGCGACTTATCAGCTGACGACGTCGGTCATTCCTGACTGCTGGTGGCGTCACCCCGAGATTGTGGCTGAGTTGTATGCGCTTCACCGCGCCGAGCTTGCCTCCTACACCCAAGATGACCCGGGCTTCGGCCCGCTTGCCTTTCACGAAAGGCTCCCGCACGCCGTAGAACGCTTGCGGATGCACACCAGGACTGCCGGATGTGTAGGGCTGCAGGCACACAAGGAGCCTGCGCCCCGAATCCTGTCTGGTGATGACCCCGACTTTGTTGAGTGGCGGAAGGCTGCTCATCAACTGGTTGCTGACTACTGAGTCATGTCGCTCTTGAGGTGCTTAACCATGAACGGGTGTCTGCGCAGCGTTGCTGCGGTCCAAGAAGCATGAAGGGTGGCTGTCGTGGCCGCTACACCTGAAGTTCCAACCAGCATTTTGCCTGACCAGAGCTCTCTGGGAGCCAACGTTGGCGCGCGCCGCATGGCGCCCGAGGAGCGAATCGCCTCCTTGATGGATGGCCTGCACTCGATCCTGGAGGTGGCGGTCCAGTCACCTTCACATTGGCAGGTTCTGCTCGATGCCTCAGCCAATTTGTGGCGGTACTCAGGTGGCAACGTCGCCTTGCTCATGATGCAGATGGCGCAGCGGGGTACGGACGAGCCGACGCTCGTCGCGGGGTACAAGGAATGGGAACGACACGGCCGCACTGTCCTTCGTGGCGAGCAGGCCCTGTGGGTCATTGCACCTCGGACTGCCCGTGTGCAGCAGATGCTGCTGCCCGACGGTACGCGTCAGCGCATTCCTCTCGGCGACAAACTTCCCAAGGGCGCTATTGACGAGGGGAAGAAGACCCTCATCACGGGTTGGCGCGGACAGGCAGTTTTCGACGTTTCGCAGACCCAGGGGGCTCCGCTGCTGGTTCCCAGGCCGAGTGATGCCCCGGCCAGCGACGCGCCGCACTTATGGGAGTCGCTGGCCCGGGTTGCCCGCACGCACGGCTTCTCGATCCAGGTCACCGATGCGCAGTTCGGCCTTACGAGCGGCTTCACTGACTTCGCGCAGCGCCAAGTTCAAGTGGGCGGCTGGCTGAACGCGGAGGAGCGCGTCGCCATCCTGGCACACGAGCTCGGCCATGTCATGTTGCATGGCCCGGACGATGCCGTGGGCAAGCTTCACGGGAGCAGCGTGGACCACCGCGGGCTGGCTGAAGTCGAAGCCGAGTCAGTTGCCTACACGGTGTTGAAGGCGCATGGGATAGACCGGGGTCCCCAGTCAGCAAGCTACCTATCCGGCTGGGCTGATGCAGTGATTGAGGCGGAGCATTCAGCCGCGAGTAACGACTCCTCCCGCAGCCAACCTCCTTCCCGCGTGGAGATAGCGAAGTCAGTCCTGGGGCGGGTCACGGCAGTCGCAAAGCAAATCCTTGAAGTAACTGATCCTCCGGGTACCGGTGGAAAGGTTCCGGTGGCTGAGGTCTCTCCCAGGGTCCATGGACAGGAGACCTATGCGGGCTTGGAGCAGCCGGGCGAGCCGTCCCGTGGCTTGGAGATTTCCGGCCCCTAGGGCGACCGCGAAGTGTTGGACGGGAGAGACCCGTCTGCGAAAGAAAGGGCAGAAGATATGAGTACCAAGATTCCGGTCAACATTGCCGGAAACCTCGTCGCGGACCCTGAACTTACCTACGGTGAGTCCGGGGTAGCGCACGCCAAACTGCGGGTTGCTGTGAACCAGCGGATTCAGGGAGCCGACGGGTCCTGGCAGGACGGAGAGCCTGTCTTCCACAACGTCTCGGCGTTCCGCGCGCTCGCAGAGAATGCTTCGAACTCCTTGAAGAAAGGCGACCCCGTTACGGTGTCGGGTGAACTCGAGTTCCGTGCCTTCGAAAAGGACGGCGAGCGGCGGGAAGCCCGCAGGATTGTTGCTGAGACGATCGGTCCTGACCTTCGGTTCGGCACGGCGGCCTACCAGCGCTCACCGCGGGCGGCAGCCGGTCCGGACGCTGCTGCAGATGCGGGTCTTCAAGCGGCACCCGTAGCTGCCCAGCCTGCTTACAGCATCGCTACGAAAGGTCCGGTGGCCGCACCCCCTTTAGGCGGGCCGGAGCGAGCTGACATAAGCATGTAGCCGACTGCTGCTGGAAATGGGTGGCCTGATCCTCATTTGGACCAGGCCATCACCTTGTCTACGCTCCGCTTGTACGCTCAGACGCTTTCGGCCGCCGCTCTAAGACAGTCGGCGGAACTGTCCAGGCTTCACCTGCACCAGGATCGGCAGCGCGAGCTGGACAGGTGCGGTGCCGACCGGCTTATCGAGAAGATCGTTGATCGACGTCTGTCCTCTCAGCTCCCCTGATGGATCTCTTTCCATGCCCGCGACCCTAAGCACGACCGCGAGCCGTGCGTTCCTTCGACACGCACGGCGCTACCCGATGATTGCCTGATCGTGGCCGGGATGGCTGCCGACTACAACGCACTGCTGCCCTTCCACTCTTCGGGCTTTACCCGCCTGATGCTTGAGGAATGAGCCCACCCCATGTGGTACTTGCCTGAAGTATCCAGCCACTCGATGAGGCCGTACTTGTGGGTCCACCCGACAGCTTTACCGTAAATTCCGCTGACGTACACAAGCGGACGCCCATACTTCGGAAAATCTCGGATGGGGGCCGGGTCGTCTATCGGCCGGCTTGCTTCGGCGTCCATGCGAATCATCATTCGCTCGACATCTTCAGGGGAGCCGGACTTGATCATGAAGTCATTTTAGAACATACGTTCGAATGTTTGTATCGCCGGAGCGTCGTAACAGTAGATGCCGCTTAGGGGCTCCGGCCTTCGGCGGGTGCCCAAGCTAAGCAGTCGGCGGCTCGAATGAAGTACGTCTCCGGCCATGGTGTGCTGGGCATTACTTGAGTGGGGTCGGGGGTGATGAGCAGGACGGATCCTGGCCATAGTGGTTCGGGTAGTGCTTCTATCCAGGCACGCTGAACGTGGTTGAAGCGGTTCCACATGATGGTGACCCATGAGCCGGTGGGTTGCACCGCGTCGACGCTGAGGAGGGTCACCTCTGTCGTGGTTCCGTTGGCCAGCTTAGCGTTGTCAAAGGATCGCCATCTGGTTGCTGCGGTAGCCAGCCAGGTCCGCCGACGGGCGGATCTTTTCCCCCATAACAGCGCAAGCACTAGAACAGTTGCCAACAACAAGCTGCCAACGATGACCTTCAAGACGAGAGGAAGTTCCGTGGCGGCCAAGGCTATGAATGAGAGGGCAAAGACTATGAAGACAACCGTGCTGGATATCACTAGCCCGGTTGTCGCCACCTTGGGTCTTACCGCGGGATTGACGACCATTCGCATTGCCTCCCTACCAGATTAGAGCTGCCAGCCGGCACTTGTAAGGACGACTTGCTGAGAAACGGCTGAATGCACAGGCGAGTCATCTAGCTGAGCGGCGGCACGGCGACGAGCACTGTTGATTGCTGCATCGATTCGTTCACGCTGGGCCCGTTGTTCGCATTCGTAATCCGCCGGAGACGGGCCCAGTGGGAGGGGAGAGTCCGGCAGCGCCCACCTGTCGCGAAAGACGGCAACGTCACGGACCAGCTGCCAGGTTTCGCCACTGGTGCTATTTCCGACGGCTTCGAGCAAAGCACGTTTCCACTCAGGATCGGCTGTCAGCGCTGCCACGCTCACGGTCTCCGTCCTTTGGGAAATACGTTCCCTGACCTGCTGAATCATCGCTGCTAAGTCAGGCCGCGAAATGGCGAGCTCTTCAACCAGAGGCTCCCCAGCCGCCGTCGTCCTTCCTTTCATGAACCGGCGTAAGCGCACGCTGAGGACAGCGCAGCGATCGTTGGCACTGCGAGTTTCCTGGCAGAACTGGCTCAGTATGCGCTCGGTACCCTGTCGGCTGACGGCTGTGGCTTTCCGCCATGCCGCGACAGCTGCGCCCCACGACGGAGATTGTTGGAATTCCTGTGAGCCACCAGGGGCATGTTCGTCCAACTGCTGCCTAAGGTCCAATCCTGCCGCGATCTGCGCGAGGTAGTCATACTCCGCGTAAAGCCGCTCAAGGCTGTCCGCCTTCCTAAGCTCCACGTCACGAACCTCGTGGGCAGTCCGTTCGGCGCCCTCAGCCGCCAGCACCTCGCCAAGGATGCCCTGCCATGAGAGCTGCAGTGATGGATCGACAGCTAAATGGTCGGCGTCCTCACCTTCACTGACGTAGGCAAAGTTGCCGGAACGGCCACGGGTCATGCTCACATACAGCAGCTCGCGGGTGAGCCGGCCCTGAGTGACTACCGTGTGGCCGGTGTCCACGGTAATGCCCTGGGAACGGTGAGCTGTTGTTGCATAGCCCAGCTCGACGGATGACTCCAGATACGCTCCAGGGAGTAGGACAATTGCACCTGTGTCCCGCCGTCGCGCCAGCAGCGAGCTGTCGCGACGACTAACCTCTTCGACGTCGAACAGCGTTCCGTTCCTCACGAAATTACCGGCACTGTCCACTAGCTTTCGGTTATTTCCACGGGCGATGACCGTGTCACCGGAACCCGCCCGTAGGCCATCGCTGAGCAGCACCGTCTGATCGGCATCAACCTCACCCCGCGCCACTCGGTCCGCCTGCGCCCGTTCATTGAGCATGCCGACCGTTTCATTGTCGGCGGCGATGAGGATGGACGACTTTCCTGCCCGGGTATCTGCCTGCCACGCGAGGTACGCCTTGTCAGCCATATCCAGGTAGCTACCGTGCCGGATCCGCCCATGGTGGGCATAGTCGGCGATGGCTGAGTAGTCACCCTTCCGAAGCTTCAGCGATGCTGTGCGCTCCCACTCCTCATGGAATCTCCAGATCGTGCTCAGCCGTGTTGCCTTACCCTTCCGGTCCAGCCAGCCAAGTACGCCTCCGGCGTCGATGGCGTCCAGCTGTCCCGGGTCCCCCACCAGCAGAATCTTGGCGTCGGCGTCCTGCGCCTGCTGTACGAGAGCTGCCAGCTGGAAAGTCGAGACCATTGATGCTTCATCGATGATGATGAGCTGATCCGCATGGAAGCACCAGCGTTGCTGGACGGCAGCGAGCCGCGCAGCCTCCTGTGCTAACTTGATGCTCCAGCGCTCGCCGACAGGAGCCGTGTTCAGTTGCGACTGCACATTGAAGAAGCGCCCGGCCCTTGAATTAGCCCCCTGGCCGGCCGACTCGTGCAGCCACTTCGTGACGTTCTCCGTTGCCATAGCGAGTTCGCGACCCAGCACTTCCGCGCTGGCAGCTGCAGGGGCGAGCCCAACAACACTGCGGGCGCCGTGCTCGGCTTCCCATGCTGCCTTCACTGCACTCAACGTTGTCGTCTTTCCCGTGCCCGCTGGCCCCGTGATGGCGTCGAGCCGGTTGCCGCTCAGGACTACGTCGGCAACGGCGGCTCGCTGATCGGAGTGAAGCACTCGACTCTCTGGCTGTTGGACTCGGTCAAGCAGATCCATGACGACGTCCGCGCGGACTGCCGGGCCGCCGTCGTCGTTCCTTGCCGCCATGACCGCGTCCTTGCAGGCGAGCGTCGACGTATCGGTGTACAGGCGTGATCCGTGAAAATCGAAGATGCTTCGTGGTCCATGCCGGACGTCTGCTTCAGCGTGGGCAGTGACGGTGTACCGGTAATCATTCAGAGGCACGGACTGCTGCTCGGCAGAGGTGGCGATGGCGTCCATGAGCATGCTCCTGTCCACCGCCGAACGGCAACGCACCTGGGCGCAGACGCGTTCGGCTTCCGCAAGGAGATTCCAGCGATTCCAGGTTGAGCGCTTTTGAGCGACCCGCTCACGGGTCAGGGTGGCGACGGTGGTGATCCAGTCAGGGGTCAAATCAGTGAAGCCAAATGGGGTAATTCTGGAACGGTTGATCGTTGCCGCGATAACGTCGTCCGGTTGGAATCCTTTGGCGGTGGCTCGTGCCTTCCATTCTCTGGATAGCTCGTGCAGGGGAGTGGGGAGCTCGGACTTGGGAACGCGTGTGGCCAGGGTCGCTTGCTGCCGCAGCTTGATGACCATTGCTGTGGTTGGCGGATGGCCGTGTTCCTTTGTCCACTCCGCGACGAGGCGGTCTGTTTCCACGTTGATCAGCCGGGACCGGTTGGAGAACTCGCGGATGAGGTCCTCATCGATCCCGGTGAGCTGCTGGCTGGGATTGCCCGTGTTGATGACGGGGACGCGGATGTCCGTGTCGCTGCCAAGGTGGCAGTGCAGAGCGTCGAATAGGAGACCGTTGTAGTGTTCGCTGGCAGCGACGGCAGCCTTGTACAGGGTGCGGGAGTCGAGGGTCACCCAGGCGCCGTCGGTGATGCGCTGGATGCGGTTGGCAATGACAAGATGCGTGTGAAGTTGCGGGTCGCCTGTGCGGGATTCCCAATGGTCGAAGGCGGCGGCGATGGCGCCCCTTGTGGCGACATGGGCGACGCCGTTTCGTCCGGCGCGGGTGTGGATGACTTGCTCTTCCAGCCAGGCAAGGGTTGCTTTCACTGCTTCGTGGTGCACGCGGAGGATCAGCTCTTGCGTGCTGCGAGGGCTGAGTGCCCAGAGGACTGACACTGACTTCGGCACGCTGAAGGTCAGGTCGAAACCTACGACGGCGTGCCTTACAGTGGGCGGGCCGATTTTGTTGTCGACGGCGGTGGGTTTGCTGTGCGCGCGGCCCAGCGGCGCGTCGGTATCCGGATGTACGGCTAAGTCGAAGACTGCTTTCGCGTCTGTTTCCGCGACGACGTCGCCGGGACCTCTGTTGATGCCTGGTAGTCCGCTGCCCATCCACCGGCCTTCAGGCGTCCCGGCCTTCATATAGTAGGTGGTGGCTTCCGGGGGAGTAGTGGTGAGGTCGTCCATCATCGTGGTCTTGAACAGGTAGCGCATACCCGACTGTGCCGAGAGGCGTGCGATGGACATCGTCATGGCCGCGACGCTCCTGCCTGGCGCTTGGATGGAAGCCATCCGCGGCGGGCGAGGATGTCCAGCGTTGCGGGGTCCAGGGCGACACCTTTTGCGTTCGCAAGTGAGACCAGCCATGCTGCGAGATGCGCGAGGTCCTGCACGTTGGTCCGTTGCGCACGCTTCAGCCGGGCTACTTCGAGCTGGAGGACATTGTTGCTTTGACGCTGCTCGGAGTTCTCGGCCTCAAGCCGATCAATCTCACAGGACTGGGAGCGGAGCTTGGACTGGAGAATCTCGACGCGGCGCTGGCAGATCTTTGTCCTCGTTGCCAGCTGGCGCTGCAACGCCTTCACCTCGTCCTTGACAACTACGGCTCCGGCGTCAGCCGCTACCGGCAGGGCAGGACGGCGGGCAGTTCGACGCATACGATCACGTTTCCTGTTGCCACAACGGATTGAACAGAAGCGCTGACTTTTGCGGGAAGGCTCGAAGCCTACCGTGCACTCTTCGCAATTCTTGATCACGAACGTTCATAAGATCGAGGTCCGGTTTCGACATGACCAGACGTGAGTTGTCCTCACGCTGATGACCTTAGATGCCAGAGGTGTGGGGCTGTTAATGGGGGTGACCGTGGTCGGGCGCCACCGCTGCCAACTGCTTCAGGAACGTCAGAGAGAACTTGCGTCCTGGGTTGGGGGCACTGTGTCCGGAAGAGGGCCGCTTGACCCACTGGCATCAGGCGGTGGTATCGCGTATTGGGAGAAACACCAAGGGTGGTCCCCCAGTTAAGAATTTGAACAATAAACACGTGAGCCGGTTCACAGATATGTTCTGTTCAAGAGTCATCGGTCTGTCCGATGCATTGAATATGGAGGTGTATCGCATGGACCTTAACATCCAACAGCCGACCGCGTCAGGGCCCGCTAATCCGTTCAAGCTCGAGACTTCTCGGCGGCAGGTGCTGGCAGTCGGTGGTATCAGCCTGGGTGCTCTCCTGCTTGCTGCTTGCACCAATTCGTCGAGCAGCAACACGGGATCGGAGACTGGGGGAACGCCCAAGAAGGGCGGTACCTTGCGCATTACTATCGGTGACGGTAGCAGTTCGGACACCTTGGACCCTGGTACCGCCCTCACAGCGAATGCATCCTTGGCCGTCAAATCCATATATGACCCGCTCGCTGTCACCGATAGCGATTTCAAGGCGCAGCCGGCCCTGGCGACGTCTTGGGAAGTCAACTCCGATGCGACGCAGTGGACGATCCGCCTTCGAGAAGGCGTCAAGTGGCATGACGGCAGTGACTTCACGTCAAAGGACGTCCGTTACACCATCAGCCGCTGGCTCGATCCGAAGACCGGGAGTGCGATTAACGGATTCCTGTCGCCCTACCTCGACATGGACGGGGTGTCAGCACCGGATGCCTCGACGGTTGTGCTCAACCTTAAGAAGCCCAACAGTGTTCTGATTCAGACTCTGGGCGCAAATCCCGCAAGTCAGATGATCAAGGACGGAGTGACAGACTTTGGCGGAAAGAACTTGGTGGGAACAGGGCCGTTCAAGCTAACGTCCTGGAGCCCCGGCACGGGCTGGAAGGCTGTCAGGAATGACGCATATTGGGGTGAAGCGGTGTACCTGGACGGGATCGAGACGACGATCACGCCGGACCAGGGTGCCAAGCTGCAGGCCGCGCTATCTGGAGCAGCTGACCTTACCGACTTGATTCCAGTCTCGCTGTGGGCGGGAATCCAAGGCCGAAACGACCTGGTGCTTGAGACGATCAAAAACAGGCAAACTTGGGTCTTCGCGTTCGACCAGCGGGTGGCGCCGTTTGACGACGCCCGTGTGCTCGATGCCATCAAGCTTGCGACCGATCGCGACAAAATGGTCGAGACCGCGCTGCTCGGCCACGGAACGGTCACCGCAGATGTGCCGATCGCCCCTGATTCCTCCTGGTATCCATCAGACCTCAAACCGGAGTACGACCCAGACAAGGCGAAGAGGCTGCTGGCCGAAGCGGGTTTCCCCGACGGACTCGACATCAAGTTGAGCGTTACAGATTCCGTGCCCGGAATGTTGGACGCGGCTCAAGCCTGGCAGCAGGTCGTGAAGAGCGCCGGGATCAACGTGACACTCGACCAGTTCTCACCGGACACGTACTGGTCGAAGGGATATATGGCCACCCCTGCGTTCATGAGCTTCTTTACCCAGTTCTTCCCTCCTGTCGGGTTCGACGCCTTTTATCGGAAGAGCGCTGCTTGGCCCTACACCGGCTTCGCAGACCCCGCTGTGGACAAAATCGTCGACGAGCTTTACACAACCACAGATCAGAGCCGGCAGGTCGAGCTGACCCAGAAGGCTTATCTGCAGGCCAGGAAGTCCTTTGGCCTCCTCCTTCCTGTTTACTCGGACGCCGCGTATGCACGGTCTTCCAAAGTGAACGGCGTCTTCATGACCTTGGACACAGTGGATTTCCGCAAGACATGGTTGGCCTGAAAATTCGGAGGCAGACCAGACGATGGATGATTTGGCATCAAGAAAGGGTATGAGATGACTATCGTGGCACCGGAACCGGTCGCGGCGCCGGTGGCTGTACCCAGGAAGAGTATGACTCGGGTTTGGGCTCTGGCTCGTCAGCTTTTGATGTCGGTCCTGACGCTCTTGCTGATTTCGTTCATAGCGTTTGTTGCAATGAACCGGTCGGGGGAGCAAATCGCACGCAACGCCCTCGGAATTGGTGTTACCGACGAACAATTGCAGTCCTTCATCACGGAACGAGGGCTAGACCGTCCTTTGCTCGTTCGATACTTCGACTGGCTTGCTCACTATGTTCAGGGTGATTGGGGTATGACACTGACCTCCAATCTGCCGATCAAACCCCTGGTGCTTCCTGCTTTCGCCCATACCGCTGAGCTCGCGTTGGCTTCTCTGATCTGGTCCCTTCCCGTAGCTATCGTCCTCGGCGTGTTCATGGCTCGAAAAGGAGGAGTCTTTGATCGAGTCGCATTCGTGGTGATGACCGTGCTGGCTGCACTCCCGGAATTCGTCATCGGACTGGGTTTGATGATCCTGCTGGCAGTCCAGCTTCGCTGGCTGCCCGTGGCCTCATCGGCCGTCTCGGGGGAGATCAGTACTGCCTGGCTCCAGGCGTTCGTCCTCCCCGCGTTGACTCTCGGATTGATTGTCGTGCCTTATGTCTCGCGCATCACACGTGCGTCCGTCTCAGAGGCCTTAAATGCTCCGTTTACTCGTAACGCCGTGCTGCGAGGCTTACCCCGGCGCGTAGTCGTGTGGCGGCACGCTACCCGCTCCGCGGCTGTCCCGCTCGTTCACGCCGTCGCGCTCGTCATGATTTACCTGCTGGGAGGTGCCATCATCGTGGAGAACGTATTCGCCTTCCCAGGACTGGGTCGGCTCTTGGTACAAGCCATTACCCAGGGCGACACTAACTCCGCTCTGTCGATCACGGTGCTGTTGGGCGCGGTATTCATCGCGCTTAGCTTCGTCGCCGACATCTTCGTCACCTACCTCAACCCACGATTGAAGGCAGTACGATGAGCGCCGATTCCATACCTCAGACCCAAGTTACTCATCGTCAACCAGCGCGCAAGAGGCGTCCACTCCGACCGATCACCCACACCTGGTCAGGGCGCTGTGGACTCGTTATCGTCAGCGCCGTACTGCTGGTCCTTATCCTTGGTCCGGCGCTGGCTCCTCATCCTTATGATCAGCTTGCCGTGGGGCGGCCCCTCTCACCGCCCAGCGGCGATCTCCCGTTCGGAACGGACAACCTGGGGCGGGATGTCTTTAGCCGTTTCCTGCTGGGCGGTCAGATGGTGTTGCTGATTCCGCTGGCAGCAGTTGCATTGGCGACGATCACCGGCGGGCTGCTAGGGATGGTTGCTGCCTACGCCGGAGGACTTTTCGATAAGGTGGTTGCCCGAGTCTTCGATGTTCTGCTGACTCTCCCGCCTCTGCTCATCGCGCTCTCCGTCATCGCTGGTTTCGGCTCGTCAGCGACGGTCCTGTTGACGACGGTCGCTGTGATCTTCACGCCGCACATCGGAAGAGTGGCCCGGGGAGCAACACTCGCCGTCGTGACGGCAGATTACGTCCAGGCAGCGCGGGCACGCGGCGAACGTCCTGTCTCCATCGTCGTGCGGGAGATAGCCCCCAACATCGTCGGACCGCTCGTCTCGGATCTCGCCCTCCGGGTCACGTACGGAGTGCTGTTCGTCGCGGCCCTGAACTTCCTTGGTCTGGGAGCTAAGCCGCCCTCGCCTGATTGGGCCCTTTCTATTGCGAGCAGCCTGGGGTACGTGCAGGTTCAGCCCTGGGCGGCTCTCGCGCCGGTCGTTGGTATCGCCGCCCTGTCGGTTGGCCTCAACCTGATCGCTGACTCGATCATCTCCTACGTCAACAACGACACCACAAAGGACTCGATGCTATGACTACCTCGGTCGCACTCCAAGTGCGCGGGCTTACAGTAGGGTACGGCCAGCGGAACAGTGACGCGAAAGCGGTTGTTAGCGACGTCGACTTCGTACTGGAGCGAGGAAAGATTCTCGGGATGGCGGGTGAATCAGGCTGCGGTAAGAGCACGACGGCGCTGGCGGCGATTGGTTATCGGCCAGGTGCGATGCATGTGCCCGCTGGTGAGTCAAAGCTCGGGGACATAGATTTGCTGAAGATCCCCCTTCCGGAGCTTCGACGCATATGGGGCAGCAAGATCGTTTATATGCCCCAGGCATCCTCCAATGGGTTGACCCCCGCTTTGACCGTCGGACGTCAAATGGCGGAACCCCTGGAAATACACCTCGGGCTGACAGGACAGGCCAACCGCGATAGGCAGGTCGAACTGTTACATGAGGTAGGTGTTCCTAACCCGGAGGCAGCCCTTCGCCGCTACCCGCACCAGTTCAGCGGCGGCCAGCAGCAGCGGATCAACCTGGCGATCGCCCTCTCATGCAACCCTGAAGTGCTGATTCTCGACGAGCCGACCACTGGGCTGGATGTGACGACGCAAGCGAGGATCGTAAAACTCCTTAAACGCGTCATTGAGGAACACCAGACCGCCGCACTGTTCGTGAGCCATGACCTGCCCCTCCTCGCCGAGGTTGCTGACCGGATCGCAATCATGTACGCGGGTCAGGTAGTCGAGTCAGGGCCGGCGAGAGAACTCATGTCTAGTCCGGAACACCCATATACGAGGGCGCTGCTGGCGGCCGTTCCGGATGCGAACGGCACTCGAGCGTTGGCTGGAATTCCTGGTGCACCACCGCCGGGGGTTGTCCATGGAGCCTGTCCTTTCGTACCCCGGTGCCCCTTCAGCATCAAGAGCTGCTCGGAATCTAACCCAGACCTATTGCCATTACGACCTCTTCACGACGTCCGGTGTATCAGGGCTGGTAACTACGAAATTCGTTCGACCACTGCCCGGCCTCCAGTTCTCGGAGCGATCGCGGATTCATCGTCGCTGCTGTCTGTCGACGACGTGTGGTGCGAGTACGGCTCCCGCGGTAACTTGACGCCGGTCGTCAAGGGCGTCACTTTCAACGTCGCTCCGGGCGAGACTCTTGCAGTGGTCGGTGAGTCGGGCAGCGGAAAGTCGACCTTGCTGCGGGCCATTGCTGGGCTGCACCCACGCAGCAGCGGAGAAATCCGGTTTGATGGTGCCACACTTGCACCTGATGTGGGTAAAAGGTCCCGCGCGATGCGGCGCGATGTGCAAATAATTTTTCAGAACCCCGACATGTCTCTTAATCCGCGCCATGACGTGATGAGCCTTGTCTCGAGACCACTGCAGCTCTTCGAGCCCGAGTTGTCCAAGGCCGACCGTGCGGAACGGGTCCGTAAGATTCTGGCCGACGTAAATCTGCCCGAGTCGATGCTTCACCGATACCCCAATGAACTGTCGGGCGGACAGAAGCAGCGCATCGCGATTGCCCGGGCCTTCGTTACGAACCCACGGCTGATCCTTGCCGACGAAATCACCTCAGCACTCGATGTGTCCGTTCAGGCTGCCATTCTCGATCTTTTGTCCAAGTTGTCTGCTGAGTATGGGACCTCCGTAGTGTTCGTTACCCACGACCTTGCGGTGGTCCGCGCAGTCGCCCACCGTGCTCTGGTTCTACAAAAAGGCGTTGTCAGAGAGATCGGCCCGGTCGCCCAGCTATTCGAGTCGCCCGCGGACGCCTACACGCGTGAACTAGTCAATGCCATTCCGATGTATAGTCCCCCCTCGGCGCCCATTGCTCCTGCGTCATCGCCAGGCCGAGCGGGGGGTGCTCCACTACCCGCCCTGCGGGATGCGCAAGGCCTGTCCTGATTAGGAACCTTGAAGCGAACGAGGGCTTGTAAGCGAGATTTTTCGAACAATGGCGGAGAAAGTCGAAGGGAAAGCATGTGGGTTGCGTGAAGATCGAGTACGACGTGCCGGTTCCCATGCGAGACGGAGTCATCCTACGGGCGGACATTTACAGATCAGAAGGACATGGTCCGTGGCCCGTCCTCGTAGCAAGAACGCCATACGACAAAGGGAATGTCACCGAGCTATCGTTCCTGAATCCTTGGCTGGCTGCCCGTCGCGGCTTTATCGCCGTCGTTCAAGATGTCCGGGGCCGCTATACGTCGGAAGGTGAGTTCCGGCCATTCGTAGCTGAAGGTCCCGACGGCGAGGACACCATTTCCTGGGCAGCATCCCTACCCGGTGCAAGTGGTGCTGTCGGGATGTGGGGTTTGAGCTACTTAGGGAACGTGCAGTGGCAGGCCGCTGGCAGACAGCCCGATGCCCTGAAAGCCATAGTCCCTTCTTTCACTTTTCGCGAACCAGCTGACGGGCTGGCCGCCCGTGGAGGGGCCAACGAGGTTGGCCTCATTCGCAGCTGGGGTGTCTTCACGGGCTTCGATCAAGCTGTCCGACGCCACGGTCACGACAGTAACGAATTGAACAAGCATCTTCGGATGCTCGCGGAGGCGTCTGACGGGATGCCAGGACCGATGTATTTCGAACTACCCACAGTGCCCGACGCTGTTATCAGTCGTTACGACCTCCCGAACCTTGCGAGCCCCGAATCCACCGTGGCTGCCGAAGTGTCTCATCATCAGGCAAAGGTGACCGTCCCAAGCCTGCATATAGGGGGCTGGTACGACGTCTTCATCCAGGGAACTCTTGACAACTATCGCGCTGCAGCAGAGAGTACGCCCGCGAGACTTGTTGTCGGTCCCTGGAGTCACACGCAGATGACCGCTCAACAAGGCGATATCAACTTCGGCCTTGTCGGCGATGGATCTGCCATCGATTACACGAACTCGATTGCGGGGCTTACTTTTGACTGGCTGCACTCCTGGCTGACCACGGGCAAGGCACCTGACGATGAAATGCCCGTCAAAATTTACGTGATGGGTGCCAACGAGTGGCGTTCCGAATCCGAATGGCCACTTCAGCGAGCAGTCCAGACACCATGGTTCCTGAGTGTCGGTGAGGCGTTGAAGACCTCGGCAGACAGCACAGCTTCATCAGTGCCCTTCAACTACGACCCACAGCATCCCGTCCCATCCGTAGGCGGCGCCAGCCTGATTGTTCCTAGCCCTTCCGCAGGTGCCGTGGAACAACAACACGTCGAAAATCGAGAGGATGTACTTCTGTTCACGAGTGACGTCCTGGCCGAGGACATCGAGGTTACGGGCCGCGTGAGCGCAACTTTGATTGCTCAAACTGACGGGCCAACCACTGACTGGGTGGTGCGCTTGTGCGATGTTCATCCCGACGGACGCTCGTATGTAGTAACCGATGGCATCACCAGGATCAGTGGCAAGCCAGGCGAAAAGCAGTCAGTTGAAGTGGACCTGTGGTCAACCAGCATGCTGTTCAAGAAGGGTCACCGTATCCGAGTACAGGTGACGTCCAGTTGCTTCCCCCGCTGGGACCGAAATTTGAATACGGAAGAAGGCATCGCAACAGGAGAAATGCGAATGGCTCGCCAGGTCGTTCACGTGGGTGACGGCGGTCAGTCTTTCGTGACTCTTCCAATCGTTCCCACGGCGTAAGGTAGCTAGACTTGGTGGACCGTGCGGCGTTTTCCTTTCTCTTGTGAAGGCCTGGTTAAGTCCGGAAGTGGACCGCCATTTTCCCGCAAGGTGTAGTTCCCACGGAGGTTTTGAACAGCGTGGCGTGATGTAAAAAGCGAGAGCCTCCGGTATCGATTTGGGTTACCACACTCATCTCGATGCCAAGAGGCTCTCGTGTCCGACGTTACCCATGCCAACGCTGACCTGACACCCAAAGCCAGGGGAAAGCTCGCCCGGCTGGTTATCGATCAGGGCTGGACTCTGCGCCGGGTCTTTGGTGAGGAGGGGATGGAGGACATGACCTCGCGGCCGCGTTGGAGCCCGAACCGCACTAACGTCCGCACCGAACGGCAAATCATCGCGTTGCGTTTCACCCGCCGCTGGGGTCCGCACCGGATCGCAGCCCACCTGCATCTGGCACGCTCGACGGTGGTAAAGGTCCTGGCCAGGTACCGGATGCGCAGGTTGGCCTGTCTTGACCAAGGCACAGGGCTGCCCGTCCGCAAGCCGGCACCGCAACGCTATGAACACGAACGTCCCGGAGATCTGATCCATGTCGACATCAAGAAGCTCGCACGCATCCCACAGGGCGGCGGGCACCGGTCATTGAGACGGGCCAAAGGTAGGAAGAACCGACGGGCCGGGACAGGCTACGCCTACCTCCACCACGCCGTAGACGACCATTCCCGCCTGGCGTACTCCGAAATACTCGCAGACGAAAAGACAGAAACCGCCATAGCCTTCTGGCAGCGCGCGGCAGCGTTCCTCGCCGCCCACTGTCCGCCACAGGCTCGGATTCAGCCGTTGTTGGTTGCCGCCATAACCCGTCGGTCCCCCAAAGGGGACGACCAACGGGTTATGGCAGGATCAACTACCGTCGATGTGGGACGCCTGAGGATGTGCAGGCAGAATTCGATCCGCCCTTGGTCGGCAGGTCCTGGAGTCGGCACGGCATCGGCAAGCTGCTCTCAGTTCACCAAATCGCTACTGGGGGCGTGCTCTTGAGGAGATTCCGGCGAGAGCTGTTGCGGCCGTTCTCCAGGTAAGAGCGGCCGCGGTCGAAGACCATGGTTGGGCGGGAGCTGGAGTTGTACTTCCGCCAAGGCAGTTCTGCTGTGGAGGGGTCTCCAGTGTGGGCAAAAGCACCCCATGCAAGCATAACTTGGTCCGCGAGCTCGAACCGGTCGCCGGCGGGATCGTCGGCGACACGGAGGGCGTCCGTGTCGTGACCATCCCACGCGGACGGGTACGTGAGGTTGCCGAACACGAAAGGCAATTCGACCCCATGAGGGGCCCACGTTCTGCCGAAGCAAGGCGTTTCCCAGGCAAACTCGTAAAAGTAGACGGAGCCGCCGGCCGCTGCCTGCATTTCCGCTTGGAGTATGGCGGAGTGCCAGTGGAAGGTGTCGGTGAGCATTGCAGTCAGGATTTCCAGCCGAGACGCGCGACCCATAATTTTCCGGTACTCGCCCAGAAGGGCATGGAACTCAGCCGTCGATGTGGGTGGGGTGAAATACGCTCCTGCAAACCTTTCTGCCATCTCCTGATCGGTTCCTGGTTCCGTTTGGTGGTCGGGCAGGTAAGTCAGGCCGTCGTGGGTCGTTGTTCCGATGATCAGTGGTATCTCTGCGCTGCCGCTCGGAGCCCCGTTCTTCCAAGTTTGGGCGGGCATGAAGGTGCCATCTACCACGGGCTGGAATGCAAGTCCACCCATACGGTTATGGATTGCAATGGCGGCGCGCTTGATGTCCAGGGCATCCGCGTTTTGGAGTCGTTGCAGGTCAAAAGGGCCAGGGCCGAGTTCGGCCAGGAAAGCAGACGCAACTTCGGTTGCATGCTCCCGCGTGGACACGGAACGCTGAGAACCGCTCTGGAGGATGGCCTTATGGATCAGTCCTTTGGCTGAAGGGGTAGCCAGTAGGGAATTAACCTTCCCACCGCCACCAGATTCCCCGAATATCGTAACGTTGGCTGGATCCCCGCCAAACGCCTCGATATTATCCCGCACCCATTCCAAGGCCCGGACAATGTCCTGTTGCCCTGGCGTGGCATGAGACGCCAATTCCGGGATTAGATCTCCGAACCAGGTGTAGCCAAAGGCGGTCAGTCGATGGTTGACCGATACAACGACCACGCCTGCGGTTTCGGCCAATGTCGCGCCGTCGTAGACAGGTGCTCCTGCTGAGCCGAAAATGTAGGCCCCGCCGTGCAGCCATACCATGACCGGTAGTGGCGCCGCGAGCGGGTTGGAAGGTGTCCAGACATTGAGGTAGAGGCAGTCTTCGCTTTCAGGTTCGGGATCCAGCCAGGCAGGGTAGTCGGGGTTGTCTTGAATGCTTGGATGGCCAAGAGCGCTGGCATCTAGGACGCCTTCCCATCCAGTTGGGGGTTCCGGCGCCAAGAATCGCCGTGAACCCGTGGGCGGAGCGGCGTAAGGGATGCCCTTGAAGCTGCGTACGGATTCACCGCGAATGCCTTTGACTTGCCCGTATTG
Source organism: Arthrobacter sp. 210 2 (assembly GCF_059093025.1). Classification (NCBI taxonomy): domain Bacteria; kingdom Bacillati; phylum Actinomycetota; class Actinomycetes; order Micrococcales; family Micrococcaceae; genus Arthrobacter; species Arthrobacter sp. 210 2. Next base: position 77,998 of record NZ_JBNHIE010000014.1, on the reverse strand, counting down.
AGTGTCGACTACCGGTCCGTTGTCCATGATGTACCTTTCGAAGGTGGGCACGTTCCTTGAAGCGCATGCACGGCTAGGGCAAGGTACGCGTGTTTCCTATGCGTCGGGGCATAATTCGTGGGATGGTCACGGAGCCAGGCGGGGCAGGTGCTGGATGCGGGTGTTCTGAGGGCGGTACTAGTCCTCCGTTCCCCGTCGGGACCCGCTGGTCCGAGATCCTCTGGATACGTAGGCTGCTACTGGGCAATGCCTATGCGCCGGCGTCACGCCAGTTGACAGGGGTGATCGACAAGAGGAGTCGAGTGCCGGGGAGCGCCCCGTAGCGGACAGTCGTTCCCTTCGGAAGAACGATCAACTCGTCAGGCTCACCTATTAGAGTGCTCTCATTTTCTCCGTCGATAATAGCGAGACGGGCCTGGCCTTCAACGACGTATATCGTCTCCTCGTACTGCACGGTCCAAGGATCGCTAAAGCCCGCCTCGTGGAAGGTCATAAAGTAAGTACCGAGCTGCACAAGACCAGAAGCGGCGGTTCGATGTTCGATTTTGGCCGGACCAAAGTCATTGACGTTTCTGGAATCATAGGATGGTTTCAGATTTAGAGTTACTGCCACGGGGTTCTCCTGAGATGTCTCTGTGCTAGTCGTCTAAAGGGCAAAGTCTCTCCTGCGGATGGAGAGCACTTGGGGTCAGTTAGGGTCCGAAGGGGATCGCTGCTGCAAAACTGCACGCAGTGCTGTCGCAACGGCCTCTGGAAGTGGACGTGCACGGGCTTTAGCCGGATCGACGTTCACGTAGACGAGCTCAACGTTTGCCAGCTCGGTCTCGTCACGACTGATTTCAACTTCCAAACAGAAGCTGGAGTTTCCAACTTTGCGGCACTTCACGTCGACGTCCAGATCGTCGTCGAAGTAGGCGGGCGCCTTGAAAGACAATACGGCGCTGATTACTGATGGATCAGTTCCCTCTGCCACCAATTTCGGGTAGGGCCAGCCAATACTGCGGAGGAATTCTGTCATCGCTACGTCCGCGATTTCAAGGTACCGGCTGTTGAAAAGGAACCCCTGCGAGTCAACCTCGTGGTTCCTGACACGATGCTGGTAGGCAGGCATCAGGCTCCCATTTCTGCCTGAAGCTTGGCATAAAGATCCAACCTTCGAAGGGCCAAACCGGGGGCTTCCGGTGTCGCCCGGGAGGCCATCAGCAAGTCGTGGTCCAGGTCTGCTATGAGCAGCTGTTCTTCGCTTGATTCCGTTGTCGCCAAAATCCCATCGTTGACTCCCACGGTCTTATCCACTGGCCCGGACACGAGCGCTTTGCCAACTGCATACATCGGCGAATCTATCGGCAGGCCGTTGCTGCCGATCAGCGGCGACATGACGACATAGAGCTGGTTCTCGATGGCTCGAGCCTGGCATCCTGTTCGTACCCGGTGTACCCCGCGGCGATTCCAGGTCAGCGAAGGGCAAAGTATCAGGTCTACGCCCTTATGTACAAGGTAGCGTGACAGTTCCGGAAACTGGATATCGGCGCAGATCAGGAGTCCCGCCGTGAACGGGCCGATCTTCGTGACGAGTAGTTCGTCGCCTCCCTTGGCGCCCAGCGCGTGCTCCTGGGGTGTGAGGTGAATCTTGTCCTGTGATTCGAGCCGTCCATCCGGGTGGGCAATGAAGGCCGTATTTCTTAGAGATCCATCATCCGCAACGCGGTTGTGGCTCCCTCCCACGACGACAACGTTGTTGTCCCTTGCAATCCTGCGAAGGCCCTCAACGATGTCGTCGGTGAACTTCGGCAGAAACTTCCAGTAGTCGGATGTGATTGTGGTGGTTGTGACTTCGTGGTCGTCGACTGCGCCGAGGAGTCCTGTGCTAGCTAGTTCCGGGAAAAGCACAAGCTCCGCCCCCTGCTCGACCGCGCGTTTAACGAGGCCCTCCATATGGCCTAGATACTCCTGGAGGGACCTCTCGGGTCGAAGCTCGAACTGGGTAGTGGCTACCTTTAGTGACGCCTTGGTCATAGGATTCTCCTGTCTGAGAAGTCGGCCGCCTCTGAAAGGCGATTCCTCTTACGTCCCGCTGATCGAGGCCGCTGGAGCGGCGGTTCGATCGTAGAAAAGCGCCCGAGGTTGACCTGACATGGTTCAGACCCGTTGCGATGCTGCCCGGGCTAAGTCATGCCTTTGACGCTAATGGAAAGGCCGACGGCGGAACATTAGGAGGATTCTCAAAGGAGCTGCAGGACTTGGTTCGAATGCCAAGGCGCGGGCACTGCTGGCTGATTCATGATGCCCGCGAGAGGAAAGGGATCCCGCAGGCGAGTTGGAAAGGGTGCAGTTCAATGGCCGCAGTTATGGGTGCTGCGAACCTTTTGTACAGGTTTTTCCAATGCCGGCAGCTGAAGCATCTCCTCCATTGAAGGCTAGGAGGGCTGCCCGTCGACAGTTGTAAGCGTGGGTCTGCTCATTCGCAGGGCGGCGGCCAAGCTACTCGCTTCGCCGGCGATGATTTCAGCCATTATTTGGCCACAGGCAGGGCCACTCGCAACGCCCCATGCGTGACCCACGTTGATGTAGGCGCCGTCAACCCGGTCTACTATCGGCAAGTGGTCCGACGTTTCACTTCCCAGGCCGGCCCAGAGACCGGTGACGCCGTAATCGGCAAGGCCGTTGTACCGGTCCAGAGTCGTCGAAACCATCGCATTGGTAGCGTTGATGCTGATGTGAGGGTTGAGCGAGCCACGGCCATCGTGGCTGTTACCAATGAATATGGAGCCGCCGCGGTTTTGTGCAATTGAGTCGTCATAGCCAACTGATAGAGAACCTGTTCCAGCGAGCGGATCCCCGAGATGCGAGTTTGGTGCAGCGAAAATTGTTGGGTTATACGTCGGAAGATCTGTGAGTGCGCCACAACCGTAAACGCCGCGTGGACCATGCATTATGGCATTGACGCGGGTATCAACAGGCTGAGTCAACATCTGACCTACCCGTGCGGTGTTGATTGGCACCTCAATGCCCTCAGCCTGGAGGTTTGTGGACCAGGCCCCTGTTGCCCAAACGACACCCGACGCATGTACTTCGCCTCGAACAGTTCGTACCCCAATGACAGTTTCTCCTTGCCGCAAAGTAGAAAGTACGGACGTATTCTCAAAAGTGCGAATGCCCGACCGGACACATGCCGCGGCCAAAGCGTTGACGAACTGCACGCCGTCGATTTGGGCGTCGTCCGCGCAGAAGACAGCCCCGATAGCACTGTCGGGAAGGATAGAGGAGTGCTTTAACGCCTCCTCCCGGGTGACCAGGGTGATGTCCAAACCGGCCGTCCTTCGGTTGGAAACGTAATCCTCTAGTACCCGGCCCTGTTCGTCATTCTCAAAAAAGAAAAGTCCGCCCTGTTTACGGAAGTCAAAGACATCGCCAAACTCCAGCAGGAACTCCTGGTACTTGTCCCGGCCGGCCTTTGCCAGTGCCAGCTCAGTCCCGGCACGCCGGGTCTGCAGCCAGATAGAACCAGGGTTGCGACCGGATGCGCCGTAGGCAGGGAACCGCTGTTCAACAACGACGACGTCGAAACCCCTCTTGCGCAGTTCCCAAGCTGTGCAGAGGCCTACTATTCCTGCTCCTACGACCACAATGTCGCCGGTCGCAAGGGTGTCAGCGCCCATAGCATGTTTCCTTCCTGCTGCGAGGGGCCTGCCCTAGGCCTCTCTCGTTAGTCTTTCAGATCGCAGGGTCCCAAAGCACGGATTCGAACTGCACAACGCAAGCTTTTTGCTGCGTGTACGTCGACTGTGCCAGTCAGTTGAGCCGTCTTATTAGGTTCTCAAACTGGTGCCGAAGTTTGGAGGCTCCTACGACTGACGTTAAGAGGCTGGAATGGCCTCCGTAATTGTTATCCGTCCAATAAATCATCCAGCGAGTTAGAATTGCCACAGTAGAGCGGAGGCGATCGTGGACTAATCTGGGCGAAACCGACAGACGGAGTGCATCCGTACGTCCCGGTCTCTTTCCGAAAGAGTTCCCTTATGATTTTTGATTCGACCTCCGTGCCGCTGGGAACGGTGCTGGCGGACTTGGGCCCCGCAGCGAGACTCGTTGCAGGGGATGAGTCCCACTTGTCCAGACAGGTCACGGGTGCAGTTGTCCTGTTGAAACCTGAGGACCTGCCCCAGGACCCCGACATTGTGATTGTCTGCCCACGCGCGGAAAGCTTTGACGAAGTCAAGGAACTATTGGGGCTCCTTAGCGGCCCGGAGCGCGTCATCTTTATAGCCTCAACAGCGTCTAGGCCGAAAGATGACATTCAAGCCCGGGGCCGAAGTGACATCGTCGTCGCGGTTGATGCGAACCTTAATGTCGCCGATGTCGTCATGTCCATCTACCGGTCAATGCAGGTTCCTGAAGAGGCTGTTTCCAGGAAACTGGCTTCGTTGCAGCGGTCGCTCAGTCAGGCCATGACGGAAGCAGATCCCATACCTGCACTGCTGACCCGGCTGGCCACTATATGTAACGCCACCGCTGTTCTGATCGATAAGTCAGGTCATTCGGTCTATGCAACGGGTCCAATACCTATGTCAATTCTGTTCAACGAGATTGCCCGAACCGAAGCTGATTCCCAGAAAGTGGACGCCGACGGATGGCGGGGAGTTGCGGCCAGGATTTCGGCTCCTGTTGAAGCCGAATCACACTTCGGTTGGCTGATCGTTACTGCGCGGCGCCCGAACTTCCCTGACGCCTATGCAACGTCTGCGGCCCATGTCGCAGCCACTCTGGTTGAAGCAAGTCAGCGTATGGCGGTGGTTGCCCGACAGCAAGAGCGGGCGATACGTACGGCAGTGCTCGAGGAAGCGCTGGCCTTGCGCCGGGAGCCGCACAACCCAGAACTGGCCGGTCGGATTCTAGCCTTCGGACTGTCCTTCACCGAAGAGCTGCGAACCATCGTTTTCCGTCCGATTCGTTCATCAGTGGCCTCGAGGTCACTGCCGGGTGCCGACGATCTTTCGGAATTGCTCGGCAAGGCACTGGAGTCACAGTCCATCGCGTACCTCATGACGGCTAAGGATAGGTCCGTAACCATAACCGCCCAATGCAGCGTCCAGGCCTTCCGACGAATTGTCATTGCCGAAGGCTCAAAACTTCCCGCTGCCCATATTGGCATCGGACGTACTGTCCACGGGTTGGGGGACATCTTGGACTCTTACCAAGACGCCCAGCTCGCAGTACGGACGCTTCACCGGAACTCCCGCGGTCCTAAGACGATGGCCTACGAAGACTTTGACTACGCGACGAGGCTTTTCGCGGATGTGGGCTTTGACAAGATGATCATGTGGGCCCAGGAGTTCCTCAAGCCGTTGGAAGGGCGGGAGTTACTCGTTGAGGGCCTGCAAACATACTTCGAGCATGCCCAGAACATCAATGCCGCCGCGGATTACCTTGAGATTCACCACAATTCGCTCCGTTATCGGCTAGCCAAGGCTGAGGAAATTCTGGCTATCAACCTGAGGGAACCTGGGGCCGTCTCGTCAGTGTTTCTGGCGTTGACAGCCCTTGAACTCGGACGAATCCAACAACCGCGGCCTAAATCTTCGGCGCAGGTCGTCCGTGGCCGAAAGCCGGCCGACGTTGAGGCAACGGAGGTACTGCCCTACGCCAGGCCCATCGTCGAAAGAGCAGGCGTGGTCCGGGCCCCTGGACGCTAGAGGCCTGCTGCTGGGGCTGTGACTGGAAAAACCAGGGTTGGTCTACTGAAAGACCAACCCTGGTTTTTTCGGCCAACTAGCAGGGCGTCTCGGCCAGTAGTCCCAGCGCCACGTCCAGCGCTGCCGAGATCCTGTCTGATACGTCGGATATAGCCCCAGCCCCCTCGACCTTGGTGAGGATGCCGCGTTTCATATAGATAGTGGTTACGGCGGTCGTCTGCTCGAAGTAGAGCGCCATCCTATGGCGGATGACTTCTGCTGTATCATCGCTGCGATTTTCACGGTTGGCCCGCTTCAGCAGGCGTTCAACCAGTTCTTCGGTATCAGCTGTGAGTTGCAGTACTACATCCAGTTCCAGCCCTCTCTCCGCAAGAGTCTCGTCGAGAAAATTGACCTGGCTGGGAGTGCGAGGGTATCCGTCCAGAAGGAATCCATTGCGTACATCCGGCTGGGCCAACCGGTCGCGAACCATTGCATTGGTTACGGCATCCGGTACAAATTCACCGGCGTCCATGTAGGAAGCTGCGGTCAGACCCAGCGGAGTCTGGCCCTGAACATTCTGCCGGAAGATGTCGCCGGTCGAGATTGCTGCAACGTCCAGTCTTTCTGCAATCCGGCTGGCCTGCGTACCTTTGCCTGCTCCCGGAGGTCCTATGAGAAGAAGCCGTGTCATGGTGCCGTCCTTTCAAGCTTGGCGGGCATAAAACCGGCGGGCTTGGCCAGCGGGCTGAGTCCGTTAGGTGTGGGGGCTCCTTCATTCTGCCAGCTGTCGAATAGCTCGGAGAGAGTCGGAAACCATACACCTTCGAAGCTGGTGATGTGCTCGAGGAACTTTTCGAGCATGAGCAGGTTATGCGCCCGTCCGATGGTCTGGGGGTGCAGGGTCCAGGTCATCGCGCCGCCTGGGCATCTTTCATACGCGAAGTTGAAGCTGTCAATCCAGCGGGCGAGCACCGTCTCGTTGCTTTGCATAAGAGGGCTGCCCTTGAAGGATTCGAGTTCCGGGAAGTCATCCAAGAACCAAGACACCGGAAACTCCAGGACCTTGCTCTCAGGGCCGAACGTGTTTCCTTCTTCCTGGCTTACTTGCACGACCATGCGAGGCCGGTAAGGTTCGAAGTCCCTGCCCATCAGCGATGAATCCCAGTCGAACCCGAACTCATCCAACAGTTCCAGGGTGTTGTCCGTGATGTCCAACGCGGGGGAGCGGTAACCCCGAGGACGTAGACCAAGGAGGTCTTGGTGCTGCTTTACCTGCAGTTCCAGTAGCCGTCGCTCTTCGTCCGGCTCAAGGGCAGGAACATACTCGTGATACACACCGTGAGCACCAATCTCGTGGCCGGCCTCCATAATCGCGTCCACGCTGCCTCGGAAGGTTTGAATCGTGTGTGTCGGGACGCACCAAGTAGTCGTAATTCCGTAGCGCCGAAACACTTCGAGGAGCCGGGGGGCGCCGACTAAAGCACCAAATTCACCCCGTGACATCAAAGACTGTGAAGTGGAGCGGAACGTCCCCAGCCAGACGCTTTGGGCGTCAAAGTCAGGGCTAAGGGAGACGGCCAAGCGTTTGCCCTCGGGCAGATGTAGTGGCACTGCAGCCTACTTTCTTTAGCGCGATAACGGATAGGTCGAACCGCTCTGGAGGAACCCGGTGGCCTAGACAGGCCTCCTGGACAGGAGGACCACCCAGTCGCCTTCCTGGCAAACAGTCCCGTTCTGGTTCAGAATCTGGACGCGGGTGGTTACAACACCGCGATCCGGTTTGCTGGTGGACGGCCTGATGCCAATCACCTCTTCACGTACGGTGATGGTGTCGCCGATTCGAATCGGAGCGCGCAGGTTCCAGTTGTCGATGCCCAGGAATGCGATGGCGGAGCCGTTCTTCCATCCCAGCGCCATTTCGAGCCCGAAGGCGAGGGAAAGTGCACCGGGTCCGTGGAAGAGCCTGGTTCCGAACTCGGTTGTCTTGGCGTATTCCTCGTTTGTATGCAACGGATGCATGTCGCCGGACCAGGTGGCAAAGGTCACGACGTCGAATTCCGTTACGGTGCGCCCGGCCGAAGTCCAGCCCTGTCCAAGCTCCAGGTCGTCAAGGTAGTGTACGGCCGACGCATTGGTCGTGCCGAGGAGATTTGTATTCAAAATTTGCTCCGCTTCTTCGTAGTCTTTTTAGATGCTCTGAGTGTCCGAAACGCCTGGCAGCGTCAATACCTGATGACTCCATCAACTTGTGTCGCGAGGGTCGGCCGGTACAGGGACATTTCGTCAAGGGAGATGCTGAGCTGCTCACCTGAGATCAGCTCGGCCACCAAACGTCCTGTGATGGGCCCGGCCAAGTTGCCGTAGACGTGGCCGGTGGCCAGAATTAGTCCAGGAAGCTCTTCCACCTCATCAACGATGGGTAGGGAATCTGCTGTTGCGGGAACCAGGCCTGCCCAGGCGCCTTCAACGCCCAACGTCCTGTAGTTGGGGAAGGTTCTGAGTAATGAATCAATAGCCAGCTTCAGGCCTGCGGCAGGCAACCTGTCATCGAGCTGGTCGGGATAGTCCATTGGGCAGCCGATGAACAGATTTCCGCTCTCAGTCTTGGCTACACATTCCATATGTTCGAGCCCGTACGACTGATCCTCGGAGGGTGAAGTGAAGTACTCATCCTTGTAACTGGGGAGATTACGAATGTGCGCGTATTGTTTTGCCGCCAACGGTCCATTCAGGATTTTGTCGAGTTTTTCCTCCACAGGAGCGAGTAACACAGCCCCCAGCCTGTGCGGCTTAACGGGTACGGTGACACCTTCGGCTTCCAGCATTGTTGACCAGACGCCTCCTGCCCAAACAACTTTGTCTGCGGAGACGTCGCCCTTGATCGTCTTTACCCCTACCACCCTTGACCCGTAGCGCAACAGGCCCGAAACCGGTGTGTGTTCATGGATCCGAACACCCAGCCGCCTGCACTCCTGGGCCAAGGCGCTGACAAACTTCGGCGTGCGGATTTGGCCGTCCTCCGGGCTGAAGGTGGCGCCGATGACATCGGGAGGCAAGATGGGGGCGGCTTCGTGAGCTGCTTGGTCATCCAGGAGTTCTGCTTTGAATCCGTCGGCAATGCGGGCTTCGACAAATTCCTTGTAGACACGGCGCTGGTCGTCCGTGTAGAAAAACGTCATGGCGCCATTGCTTCTGTACTCAAAGGATGGCCCGAGGATCTCAGCGAAGTCGTCGTAGAGGGCTCTGCCGGCACGGGTCAGTTTCACGGCGTAATCTCCGTGGCGATTCTGCATGTGGAGGAATCCCAAGTTCCGTCCGGAGGCCCCGTGCCCAAGTTCACGCTGTTCGAGGAGCACGACATCGTGCCCCTTTGTCGCCAGGAAATAGGCGGTGGTCACACCTACGATTCCGCCGCCTACGACTACCACTCCGGCTTTGTCGAGGTTCATTTTCGTCTGTCCTAACTCGTCTTTTCGGGCAGTTTTATGCGAGTACTGCGGGGTGCATTGATTGGCGGATCAAAGTTCGCCATTTCTAACTGGTTTGCTTCACTTCTGTAGTTAGCAGCGACACCACGTCACGCCTGCTGACTTTTCCGGTTGTCAGATTCACCGGGAGCGCTTCGACCGGGATGAACTCACTAGGTACCTTGTAGGACGAGAGTCGAGCGGCAGTGAAAGCCTTCAGTTCGTCGGTGTCTACAGAAGCGCCGGGTTTTGGAACGATAGCCGCCACAACACGCTGACCGTAGACATCGTCCGGGATGCCCACGACTGCAACATCATTGATGGAGTGGTGTTGCTGCAGCACCCGCTCAACTTCCGCCGGTGATATGTTCGTCCCGCCGCGGATGATGACGTCGGACAGTCGGCCCACTACATAGACGAAGCCATCCTCATCCACTCGTACCAGGTCCTTTGTCCGGTACCAGCCGTCGTCGGTGATCACGCTTCGCGTCTGTTCTTCGTCCCGCCAGTAGCCAAGCATTAGCCCAGGTCCACTAGAGTACGCTTCGCCAATTTGTCCCGTCGGCACTTCGTTTCCGTTTTCGTCAAGAACCTTCAGTTTCGACCGAGGCACCAGTTTGCCAGCGGACCCTGGCTTTGGTGTCGGATTCGCGACAGGGTCATAAGTCACCAGGGGCAGGCATTCGGAAGCACAATAGGCATCAAGGACAGGAAGGCCGGTTTGCTCCTGCCAGCGGCTGAAGGCGGCTTCATTTCTTGGTTCTCCCCCTGAGATGCAAAGTCGAAGCGACGGAAATGCCGGATGTCCGTTGGCGTGCTGTTCAGCGTACTGGGCCAGCTTTCCGAAGGTCGCGGTGACTCCAGCCAAAAAAGTGGCGGAGTGCTTCTCGATAGCAGGAGCTATCATTTCCGGACGAGCCCTGCGGACAATCACCACTGTCCCGCCGCGTAGCAAAACGGCCAAGGACGTGCTGGCTAGGCCGTAGAGCCAGGCCATGGGCAGACAAATGATTGCTGTATCTTCAGGGGAGAGATGCCAGACTTCTCCGTATGTGTCAGCACAGTTGTAGATGGCGGCAGCCGAGAGCATGATGGCCTTCGGTCGGCTCGTAGTGCCCGATGAGAAACAGATCATGGAGAGGGGTTCGCGAAGCCCCTCCGGGTTGGGCGCGGCGTCGTTCCGCACGTTAGTGACGTGGAATTCTGTTATGTCGACAATGGGCGTGTTCTTTGATGCAGGAGTGATCAGCGCACGATCAACACTTGTGGAGGCAATGATGAGGGCAGGGTCGCTGGTGTCAATGGCGTATTCCAGATCCCCCGGCCCAGATGAAGGGTAGATAGTCACTAGGACGCCACCGCTGCGCCATACAGCCAAGGCGGTTGCAAGATAGGCAGCGGAGCTTTCTGCAATGAGGGCCACGCGATGACCAGGCTTAAGGCCGGCTTTGGTTAAAATTTCCGCGCGGCGTTCGATTGACGCCTGGAGGTCTAGATAGCTGATGGTTGTGTCGCCATCGATGATGGCCGCGTGCGTGGGGAAACGGGCGGCGACCTCTTCGAGTGCCGAGAAACAACTTTTCTGCCCGGTTGACGAGTTTTTCATATACGCTCCACTGTGAATTGAGAGTTGGAACACGCTGGGCCCGCTGAGTCGGCCACATCACACTCAGCGGGCGCCTGTGATCCTTCCGGCGCCCGCCGGCTATTTTCCTGCTCCGAGCCCTTTCAGGATCTTCTCGGCTTCCGAGGCCATGTTCTCGACGATTTGGCCGGCCGGAAGAATCTCATGAACCAGCTGCATCGTCTGGCCGACGGGCATCATCCCAAATTCCATGTCGCCGTCCTGATAGCCTGTCTCGACACGTGTGCCCGCAACAGCGTACTGGCCGGGGAAGCCGGCGGGCTTCTTTTCAGCAGATTCCCATTCCGAGGTCCATTTGTTCTGGAATGCACGCATGCGCTTGCCACTGTACGAGTAAGTGATGGTGCTGTCTTTGAAGGACCCTTCGACTACACGGTTCTTGAAATTGTTGTGACCGTACGCTTCGGGGCTCGCAATGAATCGCGTTCCAACCCACACACCCGCAGCCCCCAACGCGAGGGAGGCTGCCAGCCCGCGACCGTCAGCGATACCTCCAGCAGCCAGAACTGGCTGGTCAACAACATCAATGACAGCAGGCACGAGAGTCATGGTTGACGCGTATCCCGTGTGACCTCCGGCTTCAGTTCCCTGGGCGACAATGAAGTCAACGCCTGCTGCGCTGGCCTCTTTGGCTTTGCCGACGGAACCGACAAGCGAGAAGACAGTAATTCCTCGGTCCTTGCACTCCTTGATGAACCAATCCGGAGTGGCGAAGGTCAACACGACGGCTGAGGGCGCTGCATCCAGGACAATCTGGACCTGGTCAGCTACAGCACCAGGTGTCAGGAGGGCTTCTACACCCGCCAGTTTTTCCTGGTCAGCACCCGAAAGGGACTGCCACAGTTCGCGTACAGGGGCCCACTGTGCTTCATCCTCAGTTGTCAGTGAGTCGGGCAGCAGGAGGTTAACTGCGTAGGGTTTGTCCGTGCCCGCTTCAATCTTCTTGATCTCGGCGCGCAGATTGTCCGGCATGAAGCTCACTCCGCCAAGGCAACCCAAGCCGCCGGCATTGCTGACTGCCGTGACGAGCTCAGCTTGTGCAACACGGGCCATGCCTGCAGAACAAATGGGATATTGAAGACCGAGAGCGTCGGTCAATGCTGTCCTGATCACTAAGACACCTTTCACTTCTCGGAGCCTAGCGAGGGCCTAGCTCCAGTTTATGTTGGCCCAGGATTGGGCGTTGCAGTAGATCGAACTACTCGGGGATGAGGCGTAGCAGACTACGTGGCGTTCCAGCCGCCGTCGACCTGAATAGTCTGTCCATTTACATAACTCGCAGCATCGGAAGCGAGGAACAGAACCACACTCGCCACTTCCGAGGGCTCTCCAGACCTTTTTGCAGGAATGAGGAAGTCCATAATCTCGGGCGACACGCCAATACCTCGCTGTTGAGTCGAAACGAGATCGCCCAGGATTTCCTCCGAAGTGGCACGGAGATTTGTCTTGATCACACCGGGGGCGACGACATTGGCCGTGACACCATGAGGGGCAACGTCGATAGCGAGGCGTCGGGTCATGCCCTCGATGCCCGCTTTAGAAGTGACATAGGAAATTCCATCTGCCGCACCCCTTTGCCCGGCAACAGATCCGATGGTGATAATACGGCCGGAATTTTGCTTGGTCATCACTTGAGCTGCCGCGCGGCAGCCGTAGAAAGCGCCAGTCAAATTCACTCCGATGATCTTGGCCCACAGCTCAGGAGTCGTCTCAAGTACGTCGGCATATCCGTCGAAGACCCCGGCGCTGTTGACGAATACGTCAAGTTTGCCCGTCTTGTCTACTACCTCATCCACAAGCGCGGACACGGAGTGATAGTCGCTGACGTCCACGACACGCGTGTTTAGTCGCTCGGGCGAGCCGAGTTCGCTCCGGGTTTCGGCGAGCCGTTCCTCTGACACATCGCTGGCATATACGTCATAACCTGCTTCGACAAATGCCTTAGCGATGCTTCGGCCGATGCCGGAACCGGATCCTGTGATAATTACGCTTTTGCTTCCCATGCCTTACAACTTACGGGGGCCTTTGTGGCTGCGAAACTGGCAACTTCACGGCGATTCGCCTTTTGTCTCGTGGAAGATACAGGATCTCGCATGTGGCCGTAAGGGGACGCCCAGAAGGGCCATCTGCGCTGCGGACCCCAGCCATTCCGGCTTAAGTTGAGCAAGGAATGAGGGACCTGCGAGCTTGGAACCTTCTAGGGAAATAACCAGAAGCCCCCACGACGATTTGGACAAATTATGGTGCATGGTTCAGGCGACACCACCTTAAGATCTGAATACAGCCGATCCGTGGCGAACGCAGTTAAATCTCGCCGGACAAGCGCGAGTCTCAACAAGTCCTAAGGACAGGCCCGGCAGACACCTACGGAAAGTATTAGCACCATGAGCTCACCCAGCACCGAAGCAATCGTTCGTGAACTTGAGGGTGCTGGTGTAGAGGTAGACAGCACTAGCCGGCGGCTCACCGAGTACTCATACGATGCGTCCAACTATCGGGTCCGCCCGATGGCTGTCGCCTTCCCACGCGACAGGCACGAGGTCAGATCAATTATCCGGATTTGCCAGCGCCATGGATGTCCCGTAACAAGTCGGGGCGGCGGAACAAGCATGGCCGGCAACGCAGTGGGCAGTGGGCTCATCTTAGACTTTTCCCGTTTCATGAACCGTGTGGTGGATCTTGATCTGGGTTCTGAGACTGTCACCGTAGAGCCCGGCGTCATCCTGACGACCCTGCAAAGAGAAATCCAAACAGCCAGCCTTGGTACGTATACCTTCGCTCCCGACCCCTCCTCCATGGGAAGAGTCACAGTGGCGGGCGCAATAGGAAATGATGCTTGCGGCAACCATTCGGTCAGGGACGGCAGAACCGCGGATCATATTGTTTCGCTTGAATTGGTAACCGCATCGGGCCATATCGTGACCGCTGAGGCGGGCGGTGTCAGGCCATCGGACCCATCCGATGTTGAAGCTGCGGTGGAGGCCGCACGCATTCAGGAGGGACTAAAGCGACTCGCCGAGGACAACCTGGCGCTTTTTCGAACTGAGTTTGGCCGACTGGCACGACAAGTTTCTGGATACCAGTTGGGGAACCTCCTGCCTGAAAACGGCTTCGATACGGCAAAGGCTCTGGCCGGCAGCGAGGGTACGTGTGCCATCATTGTGTCTGCCACCGTGAAGTTGGCTAAGGTAGCCCCTGCGGCGCTGCTGGTATGTCTTGGTTATCCTGACGTCGTTGCGGCGGCATCAGACGTTCCCGAAATCCTCAACTTTAATCCAGCTGCGGTCGAAGGTATCGATGAGGCCATTGTCCAGACTGTCCGCCATCGCCGTGGAGACGCAGCGGTTGGTGCATTGCCTCAAGGCAAAGCGTTCCTTTATGTCGATCTAGACGGTGAAAACCCAGCAGATGTTCGTCAGCAGGCCGAAAACCTCCTGCAGAGTCTTGGCAAGAGTGGAAATCTTTTGGACGGGTTCGCTGTCCCGGATCCAACAGAACGGGCAAATCTCTGGCGCGTCAGGGAAGACGGGGCAGGGTTGTCCTCTCGGCTGGCTAATGGAGAGCAGTCCTGGGCGGGATGGGAGGACGCAGCAGTTGCTCCGGAGAATCTCGCATCCTATCTTTCCGATTTCACGGCCCTGTTGAAGAAACATCAGCTGCATGGCGTCATGTACGGCCATTTCGGCGCCGGCTGCACTCACGTTCGCGTAACTTTCGATCCCCGAAGCGAGTCGGGACGAGGGGTCATGGAACGTTTCCTCCGAGAGGCTGCCGCTTTGGTCAGCCGGCATGGTGGCTCCCTGTCGGGCGAACATGGGGATGGCCGGGCACGCTCAGAGCTCCTATCCGTGATGTATAGCACCGCTGCTCTTGAAGCCTTCGCGCATTACAAGGCCATTTGGGACCCTCAGGAAATCCTCAACCCTGGCATCATTACGAAACCAGCCCCGCTGATGGCAGATCTCGCCATGGCCGGGGTCCCGGCGCGCGGATTCAGGACGTCCTTTGCCTTGGAGCCAACGACCAGAGGTGAGGAACGCTTTCCGGCAGCCGTCCAGTCTTGTATCGGTGTAGGACGCTGCCGCACTACGGCAGGAGCCGGGGTTATGTGTCCCAGCTACCGCGCCACGCGGGACGAAAAGGACTCAACTCGTGCCCGTGCACGTGTTCTGCAAGAAATGGTCATGGGGTCCAGAAACGCGGAGGAGGGTTGGAAGTCGCATGACGTTCGTGATTCTTTGGACCTGTGCTTATCGTGCAAAGCATGTTCCACTGATTGTCCAGCAGGTGTCGACATGGCGTCCTATAAGTCTGAATTCTTTCATCACTTTTACCAAGGACGTTTGCGTCCCTTGTCCCACTACAGCCTTGGCTGGCTGCCGACCTGGCTCAAGATCACCAGCAGGATTGCGCCTTTGGTCAACCTGGCCCTTCGCAGTCCTCTTGCTGGCGCCATCGCCCGCACTGCAGGGATCACCACAAAACGTAAAATGCCGGCCTTTGCCTCCCGCCGGGAGCTCGAGAAGGAAATCGGGGTTAGCAGGCCCTCCAATGCGGACACAGTGCTGTTCGTTGACAGTTTCACGCGCGGGTTCCGGCCGGCCGTCGCGGGGGCCGCAAAGCGTGTACTCGAGGACGCCCGAAAAACCGTAGAGTGCAGCACAGACCAGTGCTGCGGTTTGACGTGGATCTCAACAGGCCAACTGGACACCGCGCGCAAACTTCTCACGAAAGCTGCCACAGCGCTGGATGACGGCACTGACCGGCCCATCGTAGTCATTGAACCCAGCTGCGCCGCGGCCCTGCGCAAAGACCTCCCCGAACTCGTGCCAACAGAAGCTGCCCGCCGGGTGTCGAAACGGATCCAAAATTTCGCCGGAGCCGTCCTGGAACAGACGGCTGCCGGATGGCGTCCACAGTCTGTCCCCGATGCGGTGACAGTCCAAACTCACTGCCACGAATACGCTACCTTCGGATCGGCGTCGCAGACGTCAGCACTGACCGCATTGGGAGTAACCAACATTGTGCAGGCCAATGGCTGCTGCGGCGTTGCCGGAAATTTCGGATTTGAGCATCAACATTTTGACGTCAGTATGGCCGTGGCGGAGCAGTCACTAGCCCCTGCACTTCGTGAAGCGCCAGAAGGGGCGCCGGTCCTCACTGATGGATTCAGTTGCCATATGCAGGTTCGACAGATTCTGGATAGTCATTCTGACAAGGCGTCGAGGCACCTCGCGGAAATAATCGATCCTGGCAGCGCTTCCGCGAAGGGCCAGATACGCCTGACGGGCACCGAAACTACCCACTGACGCCGGGCAGCGCTGACATGCTGTTCTTCCAAGACTCCGGGTCCTCCAGCTGCTCCCTGCGTGGGAGGACCCGGCTCCAATTGGCGAATCTTCGGTTGTACGGGCGGCTTGGGCGCCACTTGGAATCTATCCCTGTCGGGGCTGAAGTTTCGGTAATTCTCCAATGTCGGCAAGCCGACATTGCTCCTACAGTTCCATGTCATGACGTACGAGTTGACAAGAGCTGCAGCCCGGCACGGGTTGTCCCCACTTCGGTGCTGCTCGAGTCAAAGCCGACTGGCAGGTCCCACCGGACAGGTCTGTCATGGAAAAAGGAGCAAATGATGACCCCACCAACTGACAGTCGCCTGACGTCGGCAAACCGATTCCTTGAGGACCTCGATGTCGGCGTTTCGTGGCTATCGCGGGGCCGCACTATTACCGAATCCGATGTAGTGACGTTCGGCACCTGGTCGGGTGACATGCACCCACTGCATTCCAACGAGGAATATGCACGGCATACCCAATTCGGCGGACGAATCTTCCATGGCCCGGGCGCATTGGCGATCGCATTCGGGCTGGAAATGGGAATCGGCTGGAAAGAACAGTCCGCCATAGCATTCCTTGGCATTCAGGACTGGAAACTTATGGCTCCAGTTAGGATAGGGGACACGATTTCGGTACGGGAAGAGGTGACGGAGCTGAGGCCGTCAGCAACCAAGGCCGACCGTGGAATCGTAAAAACCCGAGTTGAGATACTCAACCAGCATGGCGAAGTCTGCCAGGCAGGATACTGGGTGGTTCTGTTGTACCGTTCCGCGATCCATACTCCCTGAAGAAGCGGCCAACGCGCGGCTTAGGGCAGGATGTCAGCATTACCGGAGCGGAATGGACCGAAGCAACCAGCGCCACCATTTTTATCAAGGGAGACACCGATGGCGGATGTAAGCCTGCCAAAAGAGGACCCGATCAAAAATCCCGCGCCGCGGCTGGCAGTGAGCGCCGTTCTGCTTCGGGACTCGCTCAACGGGCTTGAGGTGTTTGTTCAGCATCGGGCTTCGTCAATGGATTTTGCCGCTGGTGTGGTCGCCTTTCCCGGAGGGCGCGTCGACGACGTCGACTCCATATATCGGCAATTTAGCGACGGCCTCTTGAACGCACATGCTGCAGCCTGGGAACGCACCGGCGTGTCCGGTGCAGCAGCCGAGACCCGCTATAACGTCGGCCGCCTCATAGCTGCAGCGATGCGTGAGGTGGCAGAAGAATGCGGCATCTCCTTGGAACCTACTGCACTGACGCCTTGGGCAAACTGGATAACACCAGAGGGTTTCGAGAAACGTTTTGACACATACTTCTTCGTCTGCGCACTGGAATCTGGCATTGAACCCCGGCATATCACCACCGAGGCGTCGCATTCACACTGGATGCCTGTCCGTCGACTCCTCGAAGAAGAAGCCGTCGGGATGTGTAGGCTGCTGCCACCAACGCTGACAATCCTGGATGAGCTCGACGAGGCCGGTGCTGTGGAGAACGTGCATAGAGGGCGACGAGACATCGAACCTGTGCAGCTCCGACCTAGCAGTATTGACGAGTTTTACCGCCGGCGAAGGGCACGGCGGGCAACCTCCGATCCGAAGGGCTAGTGGGACGAATAGAGTGCTGGCTTTGTGCGTAATACGAAAAGCTCAGTTCAAAGTGTATTTTCCCCAGTTTCATCGGTGATTGCAGCGTTCTAGTGTTCCGATATGCACCAGTTGAACTCAGCGGCTGTCACAGACGGCACTGCACCCCACTCTCCTTCCGCCGGCAGATCACCCGAGGGTTCGGATTTGCCGAAATATTGGTCTACGTCGGTGAGCCGGGTAACGGACACAAAGGTATACATCCGTGGGTATGATCTTGAACAGCTGATCGGTAAGGTCCCGTTCGCGGCCTCGACGTTCTTGTTGCTGCAGGGCCGACTTCCCACACCGGCTGAAGCGGATCTACTTGACGCCGTTTTATCAGCCATCCTTGACTACTCCCTTCAAAAGTCCGGAACTGTTGCAGCCCGCTACGTTGCTTCCGCAAATCCCAACATGGCAGCTGCCTTGGCCACGGGAATCCTTGGTGTCGGGAAGAACACCATGGACCCAGCAGACACGGCGCGGTTCTGCATCGATATGTACTCGCGCCTGCAGGCCAGCAACAAGGCCCCCGATGTTCTGGCCGTCGAGATTGTTGAAGAACTACGCGAAAAGAAGCAGCGCATCCCAGGTTTGGGCCATCCCGTTTTCCGTTACATTGATCCGCGGGCACAGAAGCTGCGTCAGCGCGCCGTTGACGCAGGCGTTTGGGGGCCCAAGGCGGAGTTCTACGAGGAGATTTTCCGCGCATTCACCAGCCTTCCCGGCAAGCAGTCGATTGTACTGAATGACATTGGAATGATGGCGCTGGTGTTGGTCGAGATGGGGTTTTCGCCGGAAGAAACTACTGGTCTCGCAATCCTGTCAACACTTCCCGGCGTTATAGCCCATGTCTCGGAGGAATTGGGCCAAGCGCGGCCCATCCGCACCGTCCCTGAAGGTACGGCAGAATACGACCCGTCCGTGAAGGACTTCGATAGCGATTGGAGTCAAGCTGGATGGACGAGGGAGTGACGCCACTGAGTGAGCCTGCCTGGTAGCTGGCTTCCATGTTCTTAAGCCAGGCTCCCGATCTTCAGGCCAACTTAGTTGTGTCTGGCGCTGAAGAAGCGGGCCGCTGCAGGTCCTGAAGTTGCCCTCGGCTAAATAGCCACAGCCTTGGGCATAATGAGCCTGACATTCGCCGCATACTTCCCACCCCTTGCTCTGAAAGGATTTAGTCTTGACCAGTTCAGTTCTTATCATCGGCGGTGGCCTCGTCGGCACATCCAGCGCATACTTTTCCGCGCGTCTAGGCTTGAACGTCACCTTGCTCGAACAGAAAACAATCGGTTTTGGCGCCTCGAGCCGCAACGCAGGATTCGTTTGGCTCCATTGCCGCAACCCCGGTTGGGCCCTCGACATCTCGAAGAAGGGCCGTGCCCTCTTCGATGAACTCCGCAACGACCTGCCCATCCCCTTCGAATTCCGGGCTGAAGGCGGGCTCATTTATTTCCACGACGAACGCCAAGCGCCCATTTTCAAGGAGTTCGTTGCTGCACGACAGGCTGACGGCCTGGATATGTCGCTGCTTGGGAACAAAGAAGTGCGGGACCTGGTCGGGCCGATTCGTGAAGACGTTGTCGGTGCCAGCTATTGCGCCGAGGACGCCCAGATCAATACAGCCACAGTGGTGGCGGCCCTGGCCGCGGGAGCACGGGCCGAAGGGGCAGACCTCCGCGAAGGCGTAACCGTTTCCAAACTCATCTTCTCCGGAGGACGTGTCATCGGCGTGGAAACGAATGAAGGAAACTTCTTCGCAGACAAGGTAGTTGTTGCATCCGGAGCATGGACCGAAAAGCTGATGCGGGCGAGCAACCTGGAAGTCCCGATCGGGCGCGAACGCCTCCAGGTCATGGCTACCAAGCCCCTGCCCATGCAGATCAAGCCGGTCGTCTACGGTCCCACTGCAGCAAAAGCATACGGGCTCTTCCGCAATCTACCCAGCTGGGACGATGAGCTTTTCCGCAGCAGGATCGAAGAAGAGTCTGGCTATGAAATGCTCACCCTCGCCGCACAACGGGCGAATGGGGAAATCCTGATTGGTTGCCCCATGGACTACCCTTCGGAAGTAGATCTATTCCCCACACTTGACGGGCTGAAAGCAATAGCCGATGACATTATTGGGGATTTCCCAGGTTTGAGGAAGGTGGGCATAGATCGAGTATGGGCGGGCGTCCTGCCGTTTACATCAGACCTCGTCCCCGTCATTGATGAAATCACGCCAGGCCTCGTCATGGCTGCCGGGCATGTGTTCGGCAATTCGTCAGGGCCGATGACCGGAAAACTTATCAGCCAGCTCCTCACGGAAACTGAACCTGAAATGGACCTGAGGGAGGTTCGCTGGAACCGCGAGCTTGATCCCGTAATTCCTGGGGCAACCGTCCACTGGTAACCTGAACGCCGGCTGCGGGTATTGCCGAGATGAACTGGCAGTTCGGCTGTCCGTCTAGGCGTTCCGGCGTAGGTTTGCCTGGTCTACAAGTTCTGTCATCCATGGCCGGTGCCCCCGGTGGAACACAATCCCGTCGGGCAGTCCTCGGACAAATGGGACGGAATTGGTTATGTCGATGGTGATTTGATAGTCGGCCAGGGGCGCGTTCGCGATGTAAAGGTCACCGTATGACTTCGGAAGTACTGGATCCAGCCAGAACCCTCCACGCGAAACGTGTGTGTCATACCGCATCAGGCTGGTCACGAGCAGGATTGGCGTGGTCGCTGCCCAGGCCTGTGGTGAGCAGGCTGTTGGGTAGGGCACGGGTGTTGCGAGCTCATCCCGGCTGAAACCGCAGAACAGCTCCGGCAGGCGGCCGTCGCTGTACTCGGCCGCCTCGAGCAGCGCGGTGGAGATCCGCTGTGCTTCCGCTATGAAGCCGTAGCGCAGAAGCCCGGCAACAATGAGCGCGTTGTCGTGAGGCCAAACTGAGCCGTTGTGGTAGCTCGAGGGGTTATAGGCTCCCATATCGCTGGCGAGCGTTCTTACCCCCAGCCGCTGAACATTTCAGGAGACATCAGATGTTCAACCACCTGCGGGGCCTTGTCCCCATCTAGGATGCCGAGCCCAGACACTGGCCCATGTTGGAGGCGCATGCGTCAACCTGCCGCTTCCTCCCGTCGAGGGCAACGGCGTAATATCCGCGCTCGGGAATCCAAAACTGTTCATTGAACTGTTTCTTCAGCTGCGCCGCACGTTCGGCGAGTTCATCGCCCAGACTGGCATCGCCGGCGTCGTAAGCCATCCATGCGCGGGCTGAGAAAGCGGCGTAGACGTAAGCTTGCACCTCGCAGAGCGCGATCGGCGGGTCGGCGAGCGTACCGTCGGCGAGGTTAATGCCGTCCCAAGAGTCCTTCCAGCCCTGGTTGATCAATCCTTTCGGGTTGAGGCGCTGATATTCGACGAACCCGTCACCGTCTCTGTCTCCATAGTCCCGGATCCAGTTCAATGCCCTGTCTGCATGGGGCAGCAGAGCATCGATGGTTTCTTTGGCAAAGCCCCAGCGGCTGACCGATCCCAAGACCATTACGAACAGGGGAGTGGCGTCGATACTGCCGTAGTACGTGGACTTCCCCCCAAGAGACAAGCCACTGGATACATCGAGCCTGACCTCATGCAGAATTTTCCCCGGTTCCTCTTCGCTTATAGGGTCCACCACCGATCCTTGCCGATCGGCGAGGGTCCGTAGCGTCCCCAGTGCCAGGGACGGGTCCACGGGCAACGCCATTTCCGAAGCCCACAGCGAGTCGCGGCCGAACAGGGTCATGAACCAAGGTGCCCCGGCGGCCACCACTACCCGGTCCGGATGATTCGGGTCCTCGATGCGAAGGGCGCCCAAATCGTCGTAACTGCGCCGAAGGGTACGTTCGATGGAACGGTTTCCCATCTGCACTATCGGGATCTTCGCCACCCACTCCTGCCTGCGACGGTCCCTCGGGGAGATGCCGTTCTCATCGATATGGGCGAAGTCTATCCTGGCGGCCCCCTCGGCGCCGGCTCCGTCCATGTCGGCTGTGACGGTGACGACCGTGCTCCACTGCTCGTGCGGTGGAACGGACACCTGGTAAGTAAGGGCCCCGGGTGAAACGACCGATCCTGGGGCCCGGATGACGACGCCTTTCCGAATCGCTTGCCAGGTTGCCTGTAGAGTCAGCGCACCATCCGCTGCCTGGCTTGTTTGGTTCCAAGTCCGCTTGATGCGTGCTTCTTTCACCTCGAACAAGTCCGCGAAATCAGCCTCAACGCTCAGTGTGACTGTACATTGAGCGGGCTTCCTGGAGTGGTTGCGAATAGTAATTTGCTCTTGGATGCCGCCGCCTACTTCGCGCAGCCGCTGAACGATCAGCGGGTTGTCCGCATACCCCTCGGCTCCGGCAACGCGGCCGACAAACAGTGCCCGGGATGGCTCCCTCGTCTCAGCAGCCAATGACTCCAGTGGCTGGCCGTTGATGGTTAGGACCCACCCGGACAAGGTGCGGGTGTCGTGAACGAAGACGCCATGCGGAAGTTCGGTGTGCATGTCTCCATTAGGCGCTGAAATACAGAAGGACGATCCCTCCACTAGTGTGACCGTCCCGGTACCTAGTGGACTGGCCGCAGTATCAATATTCCACCCAGCCATCCCGGCTCCTTTAAGAAACCATCGCCAGCGTGGCTTTCCCGTTTCGGACGGGCTGCGGTTGATCGCTGCCGGCTACATCGACGGTACTCCTGCTTGTTTCGGGAGGCCAGAGGCATCATCAGGTGGCATGGTATCCGGTCCGCAATTACGACTGCCGACCCCGGCGCCTCAAGCCGAGAGGCGTATGGCAGACTCCGCGATTGAACCAGTTCTACCGATGCACACGTCCTTAAGCGACTGCCGGTGCCTCACCCACCTTGGGATGAGACACCGGCAGCTACGATCCTTGCAACCTGTTCTTCGGCAAGAACTGGAGGCTGAGTCTTACGTTTAGAAGACCTTGGCCGGCCGGTAGAAGTCGACTTCATCCGGAGGCAGTATCGCGTTTCCAAGAATGAGGTCGGCGGCCTTCTCTGCAATCATCATCACAGGCGCGTACAGATTGGCATTCGGGATTGACGGCATCACGGATGCATCAACAACGCGAAGACCCTCAGTACCATGCACACGCAGCGTGGTGGGGTCTACAACAGACTCCTCATCAGTGCCCATCTTGGCCGTCCCGCAGGGATGGTAGGTTGTCTCGGCGTCCTTAGCTACCCAGTCGAGAATCTCTTTGTCTGTTCTTACAGCGGGCCCAGGGGAGAGTTCTCCGCCGTTGAATGGAGCAAACGACGGCTGGTTCATAAGTTCCCGCGTGAGACGAACCCCATCGATCCAATCCTGCCTATCCCGTTCCGTTGAGAGGTAGTTAAAGGTAAGTACAGGATCTTGAAGCGGGTCGTTTGATCGAAGTTTGACGTGTCCCCTTGATTCTGGCTGCTGAGGGCCGAGGTTGATTTGGTACGCGTGAGGTGTGGGCGCGGGCGTGCCATCGTTGCGCACACCCAGGGACAGCATGGTGAGCATGAGGTTGGGCATGGGGTCATCTGGCTGCGATCGTATGAATCCGCCTGCTTCGAAGTGGTTCGTTGACGCCGGGCCGTTGCGTCCTGTGAGCCATTTCAGACCGGTACTGGGGTAAGTTCGTTTCCGTAGGATTCCAGCATTTGAGACCGGCTGTGTGCATGAATACATCACGAATGCCTCAAGATGGTCCTGCAGGTTTTCACCTACGCCTGGCAGATTTTCCACCACATTGATGCCGAGCTTGGTCAGTTCATCTGCGTTACCGACTCCGGATAGCTGCAGCAGTTGAGGGGAATTGAATGCGCCACCGCAAAGGATAATCTCAGTTCCCCTGATAACCTTGCGACCGCCTCTCCGCGAGCCATATTCCACACCGACCGCGCGATTACCATCGAACATGATCCGGGTTGCTTGGGCTCCCGTGACGACGTCGAGATTCTTCCGGTCCCGAATCGGCGCGAAGTAAGTTCGTGCAGCGTCGTAACGCTCGCCGTTCTCGATGTTGGAGTCGAAGGGCGCGAACCCTTCCTGCCGGTAACCGTTGACGTTGTCGACAATCTCGTAGCCGGCTTCCTTGGCCGCACCGAAAAGGGCATTAAAGAGCGGGTTTTTTACAGCGTGCTGATAAACGGGAATGGGTCCTGTGTAGCCTCGGTACTGTTTGTCAGGATCTGATCCGCTGAACCTTTCAAGTCGCTTAAAGTAAGGCAGCACATGTGCATAGTCCCATTCGTTGCTCCCGGATTCTGCAGCCCACTTCTCATAACTGAGCGGATTGGCGCGCTGGAAGAACATCCCATTGATGGAACTGCAGCCGCCCATGATCTTTCCTCGGTACTGATCGATCCTCCGACCACCGAGCATGGGTTCCGGCTCAGACTTGAAACGCCAGTCGTAGAAAGGATGACCCATCAAGAAGAGAAAGGCCGCAGGCACGCGTACTGGGTAATCGAGACGTGAGTGGCGATGTCCTGCCTCAAGGACCAAGACGCGGCTTCGATCATCGGCGGACAACCGATTCGCTAAGACACAACCCGCAGACCCTCCTCCGACGATGATGTAGTCATAGGTATCAAACTTCAAGGCTCTTCTCCTGTCACTGAGGCAATCCCACGAGCCACACCCGAATTCCGGGTTCCGCGACGCTGTGGATAGGAATCAAACTTCCTACAGATAGGGCACATTCGGCACTTGGGAACTTTACGATGCTTAGACGAGGATCTTGGCGACCGAATAAGACGGACCGGTGCTCCATGCCTGTTGGTCTAATTTTCGTCATTGGGGACCCAGCACACCAAACGATAAGCCTCCCAGTGAGTTACGTCGTTGCCGCTCCCCCCGACCCGGGACCACTTGCTGAGCCTCGGCCGGACGTCCCTGCATCAATGACGGCCTGGTTTGCCGCGTTCTGATCGACCCAATAATATGCCCATGCTTCAGCAGAAGGTGCTGCTTGGCAGCACGGACCCCAGTGGTGCTCGTTAACGCGCCGCGGGCACTTCAAGCGCCCATGACGTCGTGCCGAATACCGGTAGAGGCCAGGGCGTATTCGTCGTAGATGTGTTCAGTGCCCAGGACACCGTGTCTGGTGACACCCACAAAAGGACACCGAATCGCTGGAATATTCCCAGTGGCGTGAGGTGCATCATAGATCTTCACTAGGTGTGAGTTAGGTGACTTTTCAGCTCGCCTTCGATATCGAATGCCTAGGAGGCAACGTGACCAAAGTTTCATTTTTGGCTGGCAAGCGATGGCCGATGGCCGTCGCTGCAGGGCTCTGCACGATTGGACTCATCAGCGGCTGTACTCCCCAGGAAGCCGCCGGCCCTGGCTCGCAAGCCGTGGATTCGGCAGTAGCATCTGCGCTGAAGGAAGAAGGCAAAGTCCAGTTCACGACAGTAGGAGATCTTGAACAGGATATTCAGGCGAACTTGATGACCGCCGTCGTGAACGAACTGGGCGGTAAGGCAGAAGTGCTTCAGGGCGCCGTGACGGAAACCATGGCAGCAGCCTCTAAAGGCCAGCCGATTGTAGGAATGGCCTATTGGAAGTGGCAGACGCCCGAGCTGTGGGACAAGTATGCCGCGGAAGGGGGCGTCGTGGAATTCGGCACTACCGACTATCCCGGAGAGGAGGGATGGTACGTACCCACGTACGTCATCAAGGGAGATGAAGAGCGGGGCATCGAACCGGCTTGCCTTGGGCTGCCGAACTGGGAAGCGCTGAATGATTGCGCTTCGGCATTTGCAACGGCGAAGACGGGGAGCAAAGGACAGTACATGTCTGGCGCGGAGTCCTGGGCGTTTGCTTATGGTGATCCGCAGCGCATCGAAAACCTCAATCTCAATTACGAGATGGTGTTCGCCGGATCCGAAGCGGCTCTGTACGCGGACCTGACCCGGGCGTACGAACAGGGAAAGCCTTGGCTCGGTTTGATGTGGCGCCCGAACTACATGACGCAGAAGTACGACCTTACCCGTGTTGAGTTCCCAGAGCATTCGGAAGAATGCTGGGGAAAGACGTACGCATGCCAGTGGCCTGAAACTGTCATCTATCAGTGGGCTTCTTCCGTTATCGAGAAGGATCACCCAACGCTGTGGAAGATCCTTAAGAATTATGATCTGAACAACGATCAGCTGCAGGAGCTGCAGGCAAAGGTGATCGACGGCGGGCTCTCACCCCAGGAGGCCGTCAAGGAATGGATGCAGGACAACCGCGACGTATGGACCAGTTGGGCGTGAAGCACAACCGAGAATCGATCGCCTCCCGCCCGAACAGCTCGGGGACGATGAATTCGCGAATTAGTCGGTGGCGCGTTTGCTCGACCCTGACTCAGCAATTCCGCCACACACCTGCTAGTTACGAGAAGGGAGGTCATGGTGTCAGTCCTTATCAGTCGTTCTAAAGGCCACAACCTGCTCTCGAACCACGGTCTTCTCGCCCTGGTTGGTTTTGCCGCGGTTGCCGCCATGGTGTGGGGGCCCCAGAGCTTCCCCGATGCTCTGCGTTTTCCGGTCGGGAATGCCTTTGAAGTAGGTTTTTCCTCTTTTGCTGAAAGCGCCCCTTGGGCCTACGAGCCATTCGCAGCCTTCCTGGAACAAACGTTCGAGGTCCTGCTAGCCACACTTAGTTCCATCTCGCCTGTTATCCTCGCGTCGGCCGTGGTTCTTACGATCGCTCATTATCGGGGGGTCAAGCTCGCGGGACTTAGCGTGCTTCTCTTCGCATGGGTTGTCCTCAGCGGGTTCTGGGATTACACCGTAGAGACGATCGCGTTCATGCTTGTTGCTGTTGCAGCGGCATTTGTGCTCGGCATTTTCGTCGGCCTGATAGGTTCGTTGGGTCCTCGCATCAACGCCCTGGTGCGGCTGCTGCTCGATGCGATGCAGGCATTCCCGGCCTTCGCTTACCTTGTGCCTGTCGTGTTCCTCTTCGGTATGGGAAATGCAGCCGCGCTGGTGGTGACTGTGATCTGGGCGCTTCCGCCACTTGCAAGAATGACAAGCATCGGCCTCCGAAATGTCTCACCGGAAGTTCTCGAAGCGGCAACGTCACTCGGGACGACCAAGCGGCAGCTCTTGTTCGGCGTGAAGCTGCCGATGGCTGAACCCAGTATCCGAGCGGGCAGCAACCAGATGATCATGTATGCCATTGCGATGGCGACGATGGCAGCGATGGTAGGCGCCGCAGGCCTTGGAGCGCCGATTTGGAGCGGACTGAACCGTCTCGCTTTCGGCGACGCCCTTCAGGCCGGCATTGCGTTGGTCCTGGTTGCGGTAATCATTGATCGAGCGAGTTCTTCCCGTGGGGTCAAGCGGAGTACCAGAATTCAACGCGATGCCTCGCTAAGCTGGCGCCAACGGTTACGTGGGTTCTTCAGTGGTCCCTACGGGTCCGCTCAGATTTGCCTGGCCCTCTTCTTCCTCACTGTATTTGCTTCCCAGGTCTTTCGAGGTCCGTGGCAGTACTTTTCGGATCCTCCTTGGGGAGTGCCACTGCGGCTTCGCGAACCCGTGGAGGCAGCAGTCTTTTGGGCAACAACCAACTGGGGGCCGTTCCTGGACTCGTTTAGTGGCCTGATTCAGATATACGGACTTAATCTGATCGGCGGCTTCTTTGCGGCCGTGCCGTGGGCAGTAGTCGTTGCGGCCACCGCAGCGATTGGCATATTGACCATCGGCAGGGTTCAAGGCCTGTTTCTAGGACTTGCTGTCGCATTCATCGGCTGTATCGGTATGTGGGAAGCGACGGTACTGACCATGACCGTGGTCACCGTGGCATTGGTTCTCGTGATATTGATCGGGTTTCCCCTCGGCGTGCTGATGGCGATGAACAACACAGCAGCGGCCATCATCCGGCCGGTGCTGGATGTTATGCAGACTTTGCCAATATATCTTCTAATCATCCCCGCAGTTATGCTCCTCGGAGTAGGCGAGGTGGCCGCAGTACTGGCCACGTTCATCGCTGCCGTTCCGCCGATGATTAGGTTCACCAACGCGGGCCTCCGTGGGGCCGATGCCGAAGTAATCGAGGCAGCTGAAATTTTTGGAGCGACGCCCGGGCAGATACTCCGCCAGATCCGTATTCCTATGGGACTGCAAACAATGATGGTTGGTCTCAACCAGGCATTGCTCTTGGCTCTTGCGATGGCAGTAGTGAGTGCCATGATCGGGGCACCCGGCCTGGGTGCCAACATCCTTACGGCAGTCAATCGCGCATTGTTGGGCACTGGAATGGAGGCGGGGATCGCAATGTTCCTGCTGGGAGTGGTTCTGGACCGCCTGTTCAACGGATGCGCACAATTCGTTGCATCCGCTCAGCACGCAACAACGACCAAAGTAACTAGGAAGTCAAATGACGAAACAAGTTCTGTCGCCGCAAGCACGGCGACTGCACCTTCCCACTGATGAGACGCGCCCTCCTAAAATCGATCGTTCGGTTGCAGGGTCCACCATTGAGGTAGAGGACCTCTGGAAGATTTACGGCCCGAATCCCAAACGGGCGCTGCAGGAGTACAGGAGCGGCGCGACCTACGTTCCGGGTCACATGACTGCGGTGCGCGGAGTTACATTCCAGGTCCGCCCTTGTGAGACGTTCGTTGTTATGGGTCTTTCGGGCAGCGGAAAGTCGACATTGATCCGCTGCCTCACGAGGCTCATCGAACCGACGGCAGGTAGTGTTAATATCGACGGCAATCATGTGCTGACACTATCGAATTCGCAGCTGTCGGAGCAGCGCAGACGCGACTGGGCCATGGTGTTCCAGCACTTCGGTTTGCTCCCTCACCGTCGAGTCCTCCAGAACGTCGCATACGGTCTGGAAGTCTCAGGAGTTCCGCGCCGAGAGCGTGAAGAACGAGCGCACCGAATGGTCGAGCTGGTTGGTCTTTCCGGGACAGAAAATAAGTACCCTAGTGAGCTCAGCGGGGGCATGCGTCAGCGCGTTGGCCTCGCCCGCGCCCTCGTCCAAAACCCCCGTCTTCTGCTGTTGGATGAGCCGTTCAGCGCACTCGATCCACTAATCCGCACGGACCTGCAAGACGAACTGATGCGGCTTGCTCGTTCGGGCAGCCAGACCTCCGTTTTCATTACGCATGATCTAACCGAGGCTCTTAAGGTAGGCGATCGCATTGCTATCATGCGCGACGGCGTTCTGGTTCAGGTGGGGACACCTGAGGAAATTGTACTGAATCCAGCTGACGATTATGTCCGCCGCTTTGCGGTGGAGGCTCCGCGCGCCAGGGTCGTCCGTGCTGCGACCATCGCACAGACTGTCCCTGAACTCCCGGCCGAATTGTCTGTTGAGGCGGCCCTTACGGCCCTTGCGCAGAATGGAGGCGGATCAGCCTTGGTCCGTCCTGATGCGCGTGCGCCGTTCGTCGTTACGGCGCAGGATCTCCTCAAACTGGACGACTCACGGCGAACTCTGGATTCGATGGAATTTGCGACTGCCACCGTGACCGCGGACGAGCTTCTCGCAGATGTAATGCGAAAACTCATAGACACTGGACGTCCTGTGCTGGTCGAATCGCCTTCGGGCGGCTTAGTGGGAGCGATAGATGACTCCGCGGCTGTGCGGGCACTTTCAGTTCCAGGCGCTTCCTAGTCCAAGGTGGCTGGCGGTTCTCAGAACATCCGTGTGATTCTGAGAATCGCCTTTCGCCTCTGATTGTTCGCTTGCCCTGCTCGTCTCCCTTGAGGCGCTTCTATGTTGTACTTCATGGCGTACTGAGTACTTCAACTCATGGTTGGAAAGCCCACTGCATTTAAGTTGTCCCTTCCCACGCGTGGACACGGTTGGAAAGCCGGTCTTGGGTTACGGCGCCGGCGGCGCGTCGCGGACGACAGACTGGGCGAAGCCACTTATAGAACGGGAAATGACCGCAAAGCAATGAACCACGCCAGTGGAATTGGGGAGGCCAGCAGGGTGGACGGGAAGAAGCTGCATAAGTTAGCCGCAGCACGTGCAGAGGAACTCCCCGGTGCAGAGTTGACGCATCCGTTCGGTCCGGACTGGGAGGTCTATAAGGTGCGGGACCGGGTGTTTATGCTACTCACCGCCGTCACAGGGGCTCCGATCGTCGTATTGAAGGCCACGCCGTCGGACGGGCAAGCCTTGCGGGAGGAGTACGACGACGTCACCCCCGGGTATCACATGAACAAGAAGCACTGGATTACCCTCTCTCCGGGTGGGTCGATTGACCGGGCGTTTGTGGAAGATGTGGTGACGGAGTCTTATTTACTCGTGGTGGAGAAGCTCCCGAAAGCCAAGCAGCCGGTCGATCCGAGCGATTTCGGCAAGCGCGACCAGTGACGTGGGTCTGCCGATAGTCTCAACGAGAACCCGGTTCCATTTCAACCGCCCGGGGTTGTCATTATGCTCACGCGCTGGATTGCCACAGCCCGAACGTGAGGAATCCGGAGCTAGGTCAAGCCGCTGGGTGGTCGGCTGATGCGCGAGATGAACACGGAACCGCCTGTGCAGCACGAAGTGAGATCAGGTGCCGGGCAGTCGGTTGTTACCCGAAGGAATCTCAATGATGTTGTCAACGGATTCCTGCGGGTCGGTTAGTCCGTCTTCCTACCGTCGATGCAAGAGCGCCCTGCGTATTTCGACATAGAGCGGTAATTGTTTCGAAACGCACAACCCACACTTGTCCGTGGGTGCCTTGTGTCACATCGGGTGACGATTACGGACTCTTCGCTAACAACGTCATTACCGGGGATGACCCGGCGAGTGCGACGAGATATGGACCAGACCATGACAGAGTCGAACAACCAGGTGTCGGAGAAAGTCCGAGACGCCGTCGGTGACAGTGTTGAGCTGAAACCATGCAACTAGTCGAGAGATCTTCGAAAGCGGTGGCGTCTAGCTCCAAATCAACCCGGGTCCCGGACGAACTGGGGATCGACGTGGGAGAAGCAAGGCTTCATCAGTGACAGTGGTCAGCTTTCTAAATGGGCAACCCGGTACCTTTTTCCTGCAAACTGCTGTTGCTGCTGAAGTTGCAGGCCCATTCAGAACCGCTAGAGCTCGGCGTGGGTCTATGGAGTACAACATGCCGGTTCTTAGAAAGAAGCTCGCCGCGTTCTAAGCCGTCATTAGTGGAATCAGGTGGCGGATTTCGTCCGAATGGCGGAACGGCATCCGCCACCGTCGCGCCAAATGCTAGCCACGATGGCACAAAAGGAGTACTTCGAATGGAGGTTGAAATGTCGGAAATTTTGTCTACCGTGCGCCCTGGGTTTGACCCGGAGGCTGGAGCGATCCTGGCCGCCCTGCCACCCTCCCCGCTGCTCAGTGCCGAAACCCTGCAGCCGATGCGCGATACGCACGCCCCGACATCAGAAGCGGTCCAGGAGGCGTGCTCCTCGCTGGGTCTCGTGTATGAGGAGCGCACTATCACTGGACCGCGCGGCGATATCGGGGTATCGATTATCCGCCCAGCCGCACAACGGACCGGCGCAGCAATCTATTACACGATTCATGGGGGCGGCATGGTTGCCGGCAACCGTTTCACCACCCTCACAATGTTCGAGGAACTGGATTGGGTCGCTGAACACGGAATGGTCCTGGTTACCCCCGAGTATCGGCTCGCGCCCGAGCACCCTGCCCCTGCCGGAGTCGAAGACTGCTATGCAGCACTTGCCTGGGCGGCATCCCAAGCTCGAGGGTGGGGCGCCGACGCAGGCAGGATCATCGTCGCTGGAGTCTCGGGCGGAGGGGGAATGGCGGCCGGGGCTGTTCTCATGGCCCGCGACAGCGGCGAAGTAGACGTGTTCGCCCAGCTGTTGATCTATCCGATGCTCGACGACCGGAACAAAACGGTTTCGTCACAGCAATACCAGGGCGATGCCGGCGGCGTCTGGCCTAGGGAAAACAACCAGTGGGCCTGGGAAGCCGTCCTCGGAGAGGGACACGCTGACCGCGAAATAACCGCATACTCGGCTCCAGCTCGTGCAACGGACCTGTCAGGACTGCCATCCACCTTCATCGACGTGGGATCGGCCGAAGTCTTCCGCGACGAGTGCGTTGACTACGCCTCACGGCTCTGGGCGGCTGGAGTCCAAGCCGAACTCCACGTCTGGCGGGGCGGCTACCACGGCTTTGACCTCTATGGCGCGACCACACCGGTTGGAATGATGAGCCGTGCGGCACGGGCAGACTGGCTCCGCCGCACCCTCGCGTAGACGGCAGACCGCTTGGGCGCCATTCCTTCGGAGCCGTGACGCAAGGTCCAGCCGTTTAGCTTTCAGCCACCCGGCGCCCCTGGGTTGGTCGAGAGCCTACAACGCCTCCAATCCAGCCTCACCGCTGGCCAGGATCTTGCCGGCGGCTGGTTGAGTCACCCCGGCCACGGGGCTCGCTGGCTCGATGTGCAGGGTGACGCCATGAACCGACGACGCCGCGATGGGGGCGTTTCTTAGAGCGGGCCTGTCACCGGCGGTGACTGCAACGACCGGCTGGGAAACTCAGGCCCATGGAATCTGAAACGATCGATCCGATCGCGTTCTCGGCTGCCAAAACTCGAAGAGCAGCGGGCGATCCCTACGTCCGAATGTACCCAACTTCGTGGTTCGCTTCTGCACGAGATACGGACACATGCAGTTGAGGGCGCTTCAATCTGTTGCGCCAAGATGGCCTTGTGTCATGCCCGCGCGCTCGTCTCGATCCGAGGAGCTTGAAGGCGACCATCTACAAGAGGGCCCGCTTTTAGTTGTCATTGGACGACGCCGTAACGACGGCAACAAAACCAGGCCCGGGACTGACCGCAATTTGACCGGCCGTAGGGTGGGACGGCTCAAGAACGGTCCAGGTGCATGCGTCGTTCGGTTGCTGACCAGAGCGTTCCAGTTGCGAGGTAGGGATGCCCCGGAGGAACCTGGTCCCGCTGACGCTGCTATCCCTCGGGAACCAACAGGGGCGGAGCCGTCACTGTGAGATCAGGTATCTCATCTGACCAGGCTTCGACCTCGACGAGAGCATGTTGTGCTGTCGTTGCCTGTGAAAGGCTTGATGATGGCCTGTCTGCCGTGAGGACATTTGGGTTCCCATGGCGGCAAAAGGACGGGTCGTTCGGTGCAGGATCGTACCAGGCCCCGGCCGAAAGCTGAACGACGCCCGGTCGTAGCGAAGCGGAGACCACCAAACCCGCTAAGCAACGTCCGCGGTCGTTCCTCACCAGAACAACCTGTCCGTCTGCAAGGCCGCGTGCGGCAGCATCTTCCGGGTTCATCCGAATTGGTTCTCGTCCATGGATCTTGGATTTCTGACTAGTGGCCCCGACGTCGAGTTGGCTGTGGAGCTTCGTCTTTGGCTGGTTAGCGATTAGGTGCAACGGGTAGGCGCCGGCCGAACCGAGCCATTCGTCAGGCTCGATCCATACGGGGTGCCCCGGGCAGTCGGCATAGCCGAAGCTGTCGATAGTCGAAGAGAAAATTTCAATCTTGCCGCTAGGGGTCCCAAGCGGGTACATCTCAGGATCGTGTCGGAACTCAGAAAATAGAACCTGGCGGGGTTCAATGATCGGGATCTCAATGTGTTCTGAATTCCAAAAGGTTTCGAAATCAACGACATCGACGCCCCGATCACCAAGCTTCTTTCTCCACCCCTCGTACAGGTGACGGAGCCAATCCATCGTGTCCCGGTTCTCCGTAAAACTGTCACCCCGTCCCAGCTTGTCCGCTATGGCGGCGAAAATGTCGTAATCGTCGCGGGCGCTGCCAGGGGGTGCTGTCAGTGCATGCATCGGGAAAAATGAGGGATCGTTCCGGCCTGCCCCATAGTCGTTCCGCTCGAATGACATCGTTGCTGGAAGCACTATGTCAGCATGTCTTGCCGTGCTGGTCCAGAACTGTTCATTAACGATCACAGTGGCCGGTCGGGACCACGCTGCCCGGAATCGGGCCAGGTCCTGATGATGGTGGAACGGGTTACCGCCAGCCCAGTAGATCAACTCGATTTCCGGCAAGGTGATCCGCTGGCCGTTAAAATCGATCTGGCTCCCTGGTTCGAGCAGCATGTCCGATATTCTTGCCACAGGAATATAAGAAGTCTCAGGATTGCCGCCTTGCGGGAATGACGGTGCGCTGGAGACTCGCAATGGCAGCCCTACATCCGCGGACGAACCATAGCCGTGCTGGAAGCCCCCGCCGGGCAGCCCTATTTGACCAAGCATCGCAGCAAGCGTGACGCCAAGCCAGATGGGCTGCTCACCGTGCTGTTGCCGCTGCATGGACCAACTCAGATTGATCATCGTCCGTGAAGCAGCCATTTCGCGCGCCAACTGGACAATTCGAGCCGCAGGAATGGTTGTGATCTTCTCGGCCCAACGTGCATCCTTTGGCACGCCGTCAACCTCACCACGAACGTACGGCAGGAATCTCTCCAGACCCACGCAGTACCGAGAAAGAAAATTTTGGTCAGCAAGGTTTTCGGCGTCCAGCACGTATGCAAGCGCCAGCATGAGGGCGGCATCGGTACCCGGCAGCGGAGCAATCCACTCGGCGTTTGCTTCTTTGTACGTGTCGTCTGCAATCGGCGTCACGTCAATGAACCGGCACCCTCGGGCCAACGCCTTCCGGATGGCGTCTCTGGCTACGTGACGTCCAATTCCGCCAGGGCCAATGCCGCTGTTTTTCTCGGAGAGGCCACCAAAGGCGATGAAAAGTTCTGTCTTGTCGCTGACCACTTCCCATGAAGTTGCGCGGGCCATGACCTCGTCGGGGGAGACGCCCATGATGTGCGGTAGAAGCACCCCGGAAGCGCCGTAGCTATAGTCCGTTACGCCAGCAACGTATCCACCCAAAGAGTTGAGGAATCTGTGGATCTGACTTTGCGCATGGTGAAACCGACCGGCACTGGCCCACCCGTAGGAACATCCGTAGACGGCGGACGGACCCTTTTCTGAATAGACGCGTTTCAGTTCTGCGCTGACCAGCTCAATTGCCCGGTCCCATGAAACTTCCACAAAGGGTTCATTTCCTCGACCGGAACCAGTTCCCGGACCACCTTCCAACCACCCGGCACGAACTGCTGGGCGCAAAACGCGAGTCGGATGATGTTGTGCAGAGGCTACGTTGTCCAGAAGGTCGCGCGGGTCCGAGTCCTGGGACCAGGGCCTGACGGACTGCAGAGACTTGCCATCGCTCTCCGCTTCAAACGCTCCCCAGTGTGTCAAATGCGTGCGCATGCTTCCGTTTCCTTGGGTTGTCCTACCAACTGTCGCTTTTGCTTTAAGCACGTCCGTTTCCAGAACGTTGATCAGAACGGTTGAGTTAGATGTCTAACAACATTAGGTCCTGCCTGTTCATGCAAGAACTGGAGAAGGGCCGATACTTCCATCCTGTGCTTGTAGGAACTCTAGGGCGCATCATCAGAGGCCCTAGGAACGGAGGTCAGTCCCTTTGGCCGGCAAGCCAGGAGTCGAGAACAGATGAGCCAGCGTCGTGTAGGTACTCTTGATATCAGGGCCAACAGCCGCTCAGGAGGTAGTCATGCCGATGGTCGGAAAAATGAAAACCGAAAAGCTGGAGAGGGAAATACTTGTCGGGGAGGCCATGGTTACATCCCCCAAGACTCTCGGACCTCTTACCACTGTGAAGCAGGTCCGATCCCTGTTTCAGGATGACCACATACACATGGCCCTGATCGTCGATGCAGAGCTCCGCCTCATCACAACGATCGAGCGCCTGTATCCCGTTGAGTGTTGATGGAGGTACTCGCGCAAGCATGCGCGGCATGCTCGTCGGCCGAACCGTCACGTCCGATACCCCTCTCCATACGGCAACATCAGTACTGCTGTCGGAGGGTCGGCGCCGGTTGGCGGTTACCGACGACCGGAATCATCTGATGGGGCTGCTATGCCTAAAACGGAGTGGCCGTGGCTACTGCTCGGACGACGGTGTTCAAGCCCGGGCAGGAGAGCGTTCAAGAGCTTCCCCGCGGTCGTGCTGTTCCCAAGTATCAGAGGACATCAAAGATGGCCACTCGTGTATCGCCTGCTGACCTGCGACTGACTCCAAGACGATGGAGAGTATCCGGAACCGGCCTGTCAGCGCGGTGCATGTTCCAGCTCCAGCATTGTGTCTCAGGTCATTACGGCGAGTGTAGCTTGAACCATCTAGTCGCTCGGACAATTGCCCAAGTGAAAAGTAGTGACTTATGGAGGTCAAGATGACCGAGTTCGATTATGTCATCGTGGGAGGCGGAACAGCCGGATCGGTTATAGCACGCAAGCTCTCCGACGATCCCGGAATCACTGTCTGCGTGATTGAAGGGGGGCCTGCCTACGAAGACGACAAGAAAGTCCTGATGCTTGATGAGTCGCTGGGCCTTGTTGGCGACCCCAAATATGACTATGACTATCCAATCGTCGAACAGGAACGGGGCAATTCCCGGCTCCGGATGAGCCGGGCGAAAATGCTGGGGGGATGCAGTTCACACAACGACTGCTGGGCGCTGCGTGCCCCCGACTCGGACATGGACAGGTGGAGTGCCCTAGGTGTACTGAGTCAGGACGTTGATTACATCGTGAATGGGTGAAGACCTCTTAGGTTGGTGGTTACCACACACAGCCAACGACTAAGAGGTCTTCATGCTCCACCGTAATGCCCGCCTGACCCCGACCGGTAGACGGATCCTCGTCGAACGCGTCCTGGCCGGCCGCCCGATCGCCCATGTAGCCAAGGAGATGGGCATCTCCCGGACCTGCGCCCACCGCTGGATCAGCCGATACCGTGCCCACGGCTGGGACGGCCTTCAGGACCGCAGCTCCAGACCAAAGTCATGCCCGCACGCCACCCCGGCGAACATCGTCGCCGACGTCCTGACCCAGCGCTTGAAGCACCGGCAGGGGCCAGCCAATCTAGCAGTGCGCTGCGGCACCAGCGCCCGGACGGTCTCCCGAATCCTCACCAGGGCCGGGATGCCCAGGCTGTGGGACCTGGACCCGGTGACCGGGGCACGGATCCGGGCTTCCCGGGCGACCGATCGCCGCTACGAACGCCACGCCCCGGGCGACATGATCCATATCGATGTCAAGAAACTCGGCAGGATCCCGGACGGCGGAGGCTGGCGGGCCGACCCGGCGCAAAGCCGCGCTAACCACCGCAAATCGCCCCAAAAGGTCGGCTTCGACTACGTCCACGTCGCCGTAGACGACTACACCCGCTTCGCCTACGCGGAAGTCCTGCCCGACGAGAAAGGCCCGACCTGCGCCGGATTCCTCACCCGGGCCGCGGCAGCCATGGCAGCCAACGGAGCACCCGTGAAACGCGTCATGACCGACAACGCCTTCGCCTACCGGCTCTCCCGCGACTTCCAGAACGCACTCGCTGCGCTGGGCGCCAAACACATCCTGATTAAACCCCGACACCCCTGGCAGAACGGCAAAGCCGAACGCTTCAACCGCACCCTCCAGGAAGGCTGGGCCTACCGCCAACCATTCACCTCGAACCAGGCACGCACCGACGCCCTGCAGCCATGGCTAGACTTCTACAACACCCACCGGCCCCACGGCAGCCTCGGAGGCAAACCACCCATCAGCAGGTGCAACCAACCTACTGACTGAGTACACCTAGGGGCGACCGGGTGGGACAGCAAGAGCGTCAAACTTTATTTCGACCAAGTGTTCAGGGACATGCGGGTTCACGGTGTTACCAGGGAAGCCGAGCTATCCCAGGCATTCCTTGCTGCTACCAATGAGCAGGGGCTCGAAACTATCGACAACACAAGAGGCGACTACCGGGAGGGAATTTCCTGGGTCTCCTTGAACGAGGACAACGGGCTCCGTGTTTCGACTGCTGTCGCCTATCTGTTTCCTCTATCGAATCTCCGCATCAATCTTCACCTGCAGCTTGAAACCATGGCTCACCGACTTATATTCGAAGGCGAGCGGGCCGTGGCAGTCCATACGGATAAAGGTGTATACCGGGCGAAGAAGGAGATCATTGTTTCTGCTGGCGCCATTGATACCCCAAAGCTGTTGATGCTTTCGGGCGTTGGTCCGGCTGAGCACCTCCGCGAACATGGAATCGAGGTGGTTAAGGACCTTCCTGCTGTTGGCTCCAATCTCGCTGACCACATTGAAACTCCAGTCATTTGGGAGTCGGCCAAGGACCCGGGACAGAGCACCAATGGTCTGGATCTCGGGGTGTATGCAGATGTTTTCAATGAGGGTGATTACAGCCTTCAGGCTACCTTCGGTCACTTCACCTACTGGCTCCACACGGAACCCTTCGATGAACTTCCTAAGCCCGCGCGGGCGTTCTGTTTTGCCCCCAATACTGCCCGGCCGGCTAGCAAGGGAACTGTCCGGTTGTCCTCGTCGAATCCAACGGATAAGCCGCTTGTGGATCCAAGGTATTTCACGGATCCAGACGGCAGGGACGAGAAAGTCCTGGTGCAAGGCGTTCGGCTGAGCCGGAGGATCGCGGGAAGCGAAGCGCTGAAGGGTTGGGTGGTCAAGGAGGTTGCGCCAGGCCCGGGTGTACAGTCCGACGAAGAAATTGGTGCCTATGTGCGTCGCTACTCGAACACCGTGTATCACCCCAGCGTCACGTGCAAGATGGGGGCTGCGGACGACCCCGAAGCTGTTGTTGACCCGCGCTTGCGGGTCCGCGGGCTTTCTGGCCTCCGTATTGCTGACGCCTCCGTCTTTCCCGAGCTCGTCCGCGTTAACCCCAACATGACCGTAGTAATGATTGGTGCCAAGGCGGCTGACCTTATCAAGGAAGATAACCAGTAGTAGCTGGGGCGCGCACGAGCTCCCGCCGCGGGGGCATAACTGTGGTTCTGCTCTGTCGGCATAGCGATACTCAGTGTGATCGCGTGCTGGCTCAGCACAGCCATCCGAATCATGCTCCTCGCAGTTCCCTCACCGCTCTGGAGGTGCCGTGATCCTGACTGCGCATAACATCACTGCTCGTTACGTGTTCAATCTCAGCGCAGACCGAATCCTGCCAACCAATGTCCTGAGTACACGACACCACGGGTCCCCGCATGTAGCTTCTGTTGCGACAAGTGGCGTT
Source organism: Arthrobacter sp. 210 2 (assembly GCF_059093025.1). Taxonomy (NCBI): domain Bacteria; kingdom Bacillati; phylum Actinomycetota; class Actinomycetes; order Micrococcales; family Micrococcaceae; genus Arthrobacter; species Arthrobacter sp. 210 2. The sequence goes on along the minus strand of NZ_JBNHIE010000014.1, from coordinate 39,204 downwards.
GCTCTGCTTCTGAACGCGGCTATCGGTCTGCCGGGAGTGGAACCTCTCGCCTTCTACACCGCCGTGCTTGGGGTGACCAGCATGATTGCGCTGGTCATAATCTCCATCTGCAATGTGGCTGTCTTCCTGTACATGCGGCGTCATGGTGGCCGGCTTTCTTCCACCCGGGCGACAGTTGTATGCCCGATCTTTGCGGCTGTAGGTCTGGGAAGTTCCCTCGTGCTGGCAGCGATAAACTTTCCTATGCTGGTTGGAGGGTCCAGGGAGGTTGCGGCGGCGCTCCTGATGGTGATTCTTGGGCTATTCGTCCTGTGTTTTAACAGTCGTGCTGTACCGGAGCCGGAAAGCCCACACGTACAGCAGCATCGGACGTCAATGATGCAGATGCGAATAGCGGTAGCCCAACGCGTCGCGCTTATGCGAAGGCCTTGGAAAACCACCACATATTCCGAGGACACATGAGTAAATCTCCTGTTCCCCCGGCGCGCCCTACTGGCAATGGTTAAGGGGTTAGCCGGTAGCGGTGCGCGGACCGACTTTTCGGTAGCGTTTCTGTAAGACAAAAGCGGAGAGAAGAGCCCGGGCTGCCAGAACCCTCAGGTTTGAAACAGTCCATGCATCACAATAAACCGCTATGACTCCGCGGCACGTCCTTGTAGATGTGGCCGCTCAAGTACGGAGCTGGGCCTGAGTGCCTGGAGGAAAGTGAATCGCAACATGAAAGTATCGTCAACGGCAAGTCCTGAATCCGACACCAGTGAGTCCGTTGCAGTTATGAGGGCAACCGTTCTCACGGGGCATGGTGGCGTTGATAAGTTGGTTTTCCGCACGGATTATCCAGCCCCCACTCCTTTGCCTGACGAGGTGCTGATTAAGGTAGGGGCTTGCGGCATCAACAACACGGACATCAATACGCGTACCGGCTGGTATGACCAGGTGGTCGAAACCGGTGTGTCCGAGGACCTTGGCCTGAAAGGCCGTACTGATGGCGCGGCCTCATCCTGGAACAGCTCCACTGTGGCGTTTCCCAGGGTTCAGGGCGCTGCGGTTGTAGGGCGCATTGCCGGCGTCGGCCCTGGGGTGGACCCGGCACGCGTCGGTGAACGGGTCATCGTTGATCCCTCCGTCCGGGATCCACGACTGCCCGAGCGCGCCCAACTGCTCGAGTACCTTGGCAGCGAACGTGACGGCGGGTTCGCTGAGTACGTGTCGGTGCCGGCAATCAATGCCCATGTCATTGACTCGCCGCTTTCCGATGCCGAGTTGGCCACTTTCCCCTGTTCCTACGACACGGCCGAAGAAATGCTTCAGCGTGCTGGCCTTTCGGAAGGAGAAACCATTGTCATTACTGGTGCCGCGGGAGGCGTCGGTACCGCGCTGATCCAACTTGCGCGTATCCGTGGAGCACGGGTGGTAGCCATAGCCGGGGCGGCAAAAGAGGAACGGCTTCGGGCCCTTGGTGCAGACGAGTTCGTCGCCCGTGAGAGTCAGAATGTGCAGGCGGAAGTTGAACGCTTCATCGGTGAGCGGGGCGCGCACGTGGCTGCCGACGTCGTCGGAGGCGATATGTTCGGTGTTCTCATGAAGTTGCTGAGCAGGGCCGGCCGTTACACTACTGCGGGTGCCATCGCCGGTCCTACAACCCGCATCGACCTCAGGGACCTTATCTACAAGGACCTTGAGATGCACGGCATCACGAACCCCACGGCTTCCACGTTTGAACGACTCGTCGGGCTGATTCAGGACGGACAGCTGAAGCCGCTACTTGAGGAAACCTTCGCACTTCAGGACCTTGCCCAAGCACAGGCACGGTTGCTCAAGCGGTCCCACGTCGGCAAGATCGTCGTGACGCCTTAACCACTACCCAATGCGAACCGCGGCAGGCCGGCACGCACCCCGGTGAGCCGCGGTTTCTATTGGTTTACCAAGTAGTAAGTCCGCTGGAACGGGTGACAGCAAACGATCTGGGTCGAAGGCGACCCAGATCGCTGTGAATATGGAAAGGAAATTGCGCATGGGCGGCACGAACCTGGCCTTGGAGACCTCCGATGGAGTGACCCTCCGCTACGATGACGAGGGAGAAGGGCGGCCGGTTGTTTTCTCGTCCGGGTTCCAAGCCCAAGGCGCCCACTTCATGTGGCAGCGTGATGCGCTGGTGCAGGCCGGATACCGTGTCATTAGGTACGACCACAGGTGCCACGGGCGCTCTGACTCCCCGGAACACGGACAGAGGATGAGCCGCCTCGCCCTGGACCTCAGCGAACTGTTGACCGCTTTGGATCTCCATGACGTTGTCCTGGTGGGTCACTCCATGGGGGTATCGGTCAGTCTGGCTCATTTCTCTCTCGCCGCTGATCCCTGGGATCGGATCACTGCGTTCGTCGCTGTGGACCAATCACCGAAGATCGTCAACGACGAGGAATGGCAGTGGGGGATCCGCGGGATCACCGAGCAAAACGTCTTCGACGCGGCTCACTTCCGGTTCGAATGGTTCGACAATGGTCGTGAGCCGGCTGTGCCCGACTACGTGAAGGAATTGATTGATTCAATCGAGCCGTCATGGGAGACCTTCCCGTTCGACAAGGCACGCCGTCTGCTCATTGACCACCTCGTCGCCGACTGGCGCGACGTCGTGCCAAGGATTCCCGTCCCGACATTGGTTATCACCGGACGGCATACGCCCTTCTACGAGCTAGATGGCATGCGCTGGTTTGCCGACACTGTCCCAAACGGTCGCCTGAGCGTATTCGAGCAGAGTGGACACGATCCCTACCTGAACGAGTATCAGGAATTCAACACTCAAATCCTGGAGTTTATCGCCCAGCACTAAGCGCCTGGCGCGCCTTCAGGGCGCGCCAGGCGAGGCTACCGATGATGAACGGGCATCCTTCATTTCACTGGTTTTTTTTGCCGTTTCGCCGGAAGAATGGCTGAGGGTTGGTCCCGTATGGTCTCATTCTGTAACTGGCGCGGCCGTGTGGTCAGCCAGAGATGGAGGCGAAGTGCCGACAAGCTCTTCGGCTTAGGCTGCCTGACGCAATTCCAGGGCCCGAATGACACGGTCGGTCACGTCATCGATGGGTCCGATGCCGTCAACCTGGGTGAGGATGCCCCGTTCGGCGTACTTGGCCACCACGGCTTCGGTCTGCTCGTGGTAGAGGTCAAGGCGATGGCGGATGACGGCTTTGTTGTCGTCGCTCCTGCCCGTTTCCTTGGCCCGGCCCAGCAGGCGGTGCACGAGTTCCTCGTCGTCGGCAGTGAGCTGCAGGACGACGTCGAGCTTCTCGTCACCCTTGGCGAGGATGTCGTCCAGGTAATCCACCTGGGCTGTAGTGCGGGGGTAGCCGTCCAGCAGGAAGCCGCTTTCGACGTCGGCCTCGCTGAGCCGGTCGCGCACCATTTTGTTGGTCACGCTGTCCGGAACGAAGTCGCCCGCGTCCATGTACTTCTTGGCTTCAATGCCAAGCGGGGTCTCGCCCTTTACATTGGCGCGGAAGATGTCGCCGGTGGAGATCGCCACAACGCCGAGGCGCTCCGAGATCCGCTCAGCCTGCGTTCCTTTTCCGGAACCGGGAGGTCCAATAATCAGCATTCTCGTCATGGCAAAAGCCCTTCGTAGTGATGTTGTTGTAATTGCGCCAGCGCGTTGAAGTCGTCTGGCGGGTAGCAGCATTTTGGCCCGTGGGCCTGATCCTGGCGGCCTACCCGGCAGCTTGTTGTGGGATGCTCATTCGGTGCTGCTCTCAGCAACGTCTTGCTGTTTGTAGTCCGGGACAGGTGCTGGATCCCAAGGGTAGCGGGCGAAGACATGATATCCCTCAGCCTTTTCATACAACTTCCGCGGCTGTGACCCAGTGGCCGAGATCCAAAGTATGGAGTTGTCCGGCGTAACTTCTTCGACCGTCCCCGTGTGAACGATCTCACCGTGACGTCGTATTTCCACTGACTGTCCTAAGGCGCGTTGCCAGTCCGGCTGCAAGTGAAGATCCACAGGGGGTCCTGTCAGTTTCGGTGTTGACGGATTGTTATTGACGAGCGGGAGATGCCGAGTCTTGGCGAGGGGTCGATCTCCGAGATGATCTTCGTGGCGCCTCACCGCCGCAAGGGTAGGGCGGTCTGCCGGCTAAAGGGACCGCTGCTCAACGCCGTCGTACGCGCTCAACGGGCGAATCAGGGAATTGGATGCCGCCTGTTCCATGATGTGAGCTGTCCAGCCGGTGATGCGGCTGGCGACAAAGATGGGGGTGAACATCTGGGTGTCGAAACCCATGAGGTGGTACGTGGGCCCGGCTGGGTAATCGAGGTTCGGCTTGATTCCCTTGGCTTCGTCCATCGCCTGCTCAAGGCCGTTGTAGAGTCCCAGAAGCTCGGGGCGGCGGTAGTGGGCAATCATCTTGTCCAGAGCAGCCTTCATTGTGGGGACGCGGGAGTCGCCGTTCTTGTATACGCGGTGCCCGAAACCCATGATCTTCTTCTTGTTGGCCAGCGCATGTTCCATCCAGGCCTTCGCACGGGTAGCTGCCTCCTCCTGAGACTCATCGCTGCGGATGCCGATCTCGTTGAAGGTGTGCATGACGGCTTCGTTGGCGCCGCCATGCAGCGGGCCCTTGAGTGCCCCAACTGCGGCAGTGACTGCCGAATGCAGGTCCGAAAGCGATGAGGTGACCACCCGCGCCGTGAACGTGGACGCATTGAAGGAGTGCTCGGCGTAAAGGATCATCGACACATCAAAGGCCGCGACGACCTCCGCTGCCGGTTCTTCCCCAAATGTCATCCAGAGAAAGTTCGCCGAATAGCCCAGATCCTCCCGGGGCTCCACTATGTCCTGGCCGCGGCGGCGGCGCTGATCGTAGGCCACCACGGCAGGAAACGCAGCAAAGAGATCCTTTGCTTTGATGAGATTTGCCGCCGCCGATGAGTCTTCTGCCAACGGATGCCGGGCTCCGAGCACTGACGCTGCCGTGCGGCATACATCCATTGGGTGTGTCGACGGGGGGAGGGAATCTATAACTGCTTTCACACTGGGTTCCAGGGCGCGGCCCGCTCGTTCCCTGGCAGTGAATTCTGCCAGCTGGTCCCGGGTGGGCAGCTCCCCGTTCCACAGCAGATAGGCGACTTCTTCGAAGCTGCAGCGTGCCGCAAGTTCCTGTACGGGATAACCCCTGTAGAGCAGTGAGTTGGTGTCCGGGTTGACCTTGGAGACGGAGGTGTAGTCCACTACGACTCCGGCGAGTCCCTTGCGGACTTCAATCGTTGGGGTGCTCATGTGACGTCCTTGTCTTGTAGATGTGCGCAGTACTAGCTTCGTACGGGGATCTGAAAGTCGAAGACCCCTGTATCGAAGCGGTTATAGGCTTCGTAGTCCACCAAGTCATAAAGCCTTGCCCTGGTCAGCATGGCCTCCACTTGGCTCTCCTGGCATCCTTCCTGACGCAAGGTGTCCAGAACGCGTTCGGCGGCGCCCATGGCGCTACGGAGCAGCGTGACGGGGTAGATAACCATGTTGACGCCCACGGCTTGGAGTTGTCGTGTGGAGAAGAGGTCGCTTTTGCCGAATTCGGTCATGTTGGCGAGGATGGGCACTGTAACGGCGTCGCGGATGGCCTGGAATTCGGTGAGGTCGCGCATGGCTTCGGGGAAGATCGCGTCGGCGCCGGCGTCCACCAGGGCACGGGCCCGGTCCTTGGCTGCCTGGAGTCCGTCGGTGGCGCGGATGTCGGTGCGGGCCATGATGAGGAAGTTCGGGTCCCGCCGGGCGTCGGCGGCGGCGCGGATGCGTCTGGTGGCCGTCTCCAGGTCAACGACGTTCTTGCCGTCGAGGTGGCCGCAGCGTTTGGGGTTGAACTGGTCCTCGATGTGCAGGCCGGCGAGTCCGGCGTTTTCGATTTCCTGGACGGTGCGGGCCACGTTCATGGGTTCGCCGAAGCCGGTGTCTGCGTCCACGATGGCGGGCAGGTCCGTCATGCGGGCGATCTGTCCGGCGCGGGTGGCGACTTCGGTGAGGGTGGTCAGTCCGATGTCCGGCAGGCCGAGGTCGTTGGCGAGCACTGCACCGGAGATGTAGACCCCTTCGAATCCCTTTTCCTGGATCAGCCGCGCGGAGAGCGGGTTGAACGCGCCGGGGAACTGGGCAATGGTCCCGGACGCGAGGAGTTCGCGGAACCGGATGCGCTTCTGTTCCGGGGTGGTCTTGGAGTACAGCATCAGAAGAGTCCCTTGGGTGCCGCGTTCAGGTCGATGACGCCGGGGGCGGCGGTGATGTTCAGCTGGTCCAGTTCGCCGGCTGCGAGTTCGGGGAGGCGTTCGACGGCGGCGAGGAACCGTTCGATTTCGGCTTCCTCCACAAGCCCGGCGGCGAGCGTGCGGAACTTGTGGACATATTGCTCCCGGCCGAAAGGCCGGGCGCCTAGGGGGTGGGCGTCCGCGACGGCGATCTCATCACGGATGACATTGCCGTCGGTGAGGATGATCTCCACCGAGCCGCCGAAGGCTTTTTCGTTGATGTCCAGGGAGTGGTAGCGGCGGGTCCATTCCTGGTCTTCCTCGGTGGACACCTTTTGCCACAGGTTTACGGTGTCCGGCCGGTTCGCGCGTTCGGGGGAGTAGGAGTCCACGTGGTGCCAGGCGCCGTCCTGCAGTGCGACGGTGAAGATGTAGGGGATGGAGTGGTCCAGGGTTTCGCGGGATGCGGTGGGGGAGTATTTCTGGGGGTCGTTGGCGCCGGAGCCGATGACGTAGTGGGTGTGGTGGCTGGTTTTGATCAGCACGGACTTTACGTTGGCGGGGTCGGTGGCTTCGGGGTGTTCTTTATTGAGTTTCCGGGCGAGGTCGATCCATGCCTGGGCCTGGTATTCGGCGGAGTGTTCCTTGGTGTAGGTGTCCAGGATTGCCCGCTTAGGCTCCCCGGGCAGGGGAAGCGGCACTTCATAGGACGCGTCCGGTCCGTCCAGCAGCCAGGCGATCACGCCATCTTCACCCTCGTAGATCGGCACCGGTGAGGTCTGGCCGCGCATAGCCCGGTCCGCTGCCTCCACTGCCATCTTTCCTGCAAAAGCGGGTGCGTGCGCCTTCCAGGTAGAGATCTCACCTTTCCTGGACTGGCGTGTGGCCGTTGTGGTGTGAAGCGCCTGGCCCACCGACTGGAAGATAGTTTCGATGTCGAGACCGAGCAGGGTGCCGATCCCGGCGGCGGCGGAGGGGCCAAGGTGGGCGACGTGGTCGATCTTGTGCTTGTGCAGGCAGATCGCCTTGACCAGGTTGGCCTGGATCTCGTAGCCGGTGGCGATACCCCTGACGAGGTCCTTGCCGCTGGCGCCAATGTGTTGGGCGACGGCCAGGATCGGTGGAATGTTGTCTCCGGGGTGGGAGTAGTCGGCGGCGAGGAAGGTGTCGTGGTAGTCCAGTTCACGGACGGCAACGCCGTTGGCCCAGGCTGCCCATTCGGGGGAGACGCGTTCGCTGATGCCGAAGACCTTCGCGCCCTTCCCGCCGGTGGACGGACCGTGGGACAGCGCCTGGGCGCGGGCGGCGACGATCGGGGCCCGGTTCAGGGAAGCGATGGCCACCGAGGCGTTGTCGATGATCCGGTTGATCACCATCTCCGTCACCTCCGCAGTGACATCCACCGGGTCGGCGGCGACCACGGCAATCTTGTGCGCGAGCTGCTCCTCCCGGGGCAGGTTCTCTTCACTCTTGTACACGCGGACGTGGTGTTCCTTCACCATGGTTCTCCTTCTATACGGATGCTGCGGTTGCTTTGATGTGGGCAAGGCTGCCGTGCAGGTGAAACGTCGTCCCGGCACCGGCCGGCCGAGAATGGCACGGGGCTCCGTGCACGTCAACGGCGGAGGTGATTGCCTCGTAGGACCGGCTACCAGGCCCGGAAGACGCCACGCAGGGTTCTGCCCTCCGAGCACGTTCAGTTACTTCTTACGTTTCGAGAATTCCCGCCGCCATGTACCCGCCGTCGACAGGGATGGTGTGGCCAGTAATGAACGAAGCGTCATCCGAGCACAGGAAATCGACGGCGGCAGCAACTTCGTCGGGCCTCGCGTATCGGCCCAAGGGCACAAGTCGGTTATAGGCTTCGCGGGTCTTCGGGGAGTGCGTTGTTTGGGCCAACAGAGTTTCAACAGGACCAGGCGCCACAGCGTTCACAGTTATACCCAGCGGGGCCAATTCGATAGCCATTTGTCGTGTCAGGCCGGTGATTGCTGCCTTCGATGTTCCATATGCCATTCGTCCGGCACTTGCCCTAAGCCCGCTGACAGAACTCAGGTTAACGACGCGACCCCAGCCGTTCTGTCCCATAAGAGGAAGAGCCTCCTGAGTCATGAGCATTGCACCAGTCACGTTCACGGCCAAGGTACGGTTCCACGTTTCAAGGGACAGTTCGGCAAAAGGAGCGAGCTTTGCCATACCTGCATTGTTCACCAGAACGTCGCAGCGCCCATATCTTGCTTTCAGTTCTTGGTAAAACTCAGCAATGGAGTCCTTGGACGATATGTCGACGGACATGCCTTCGGCAGAGTAGCCCGAGCACTGCAGTTCGTCGGCAAGCCGGTCCGCCCCGGCCTTGTCAAGGTCGGCGATGACGGCAGTGAAGTGTTGCCGCATGGCCAGGCGCCGCACCACACTCTCGCCGATGCCGCTGGCGCCTCCCGTTATCACCGCAATGCGTGAAGTTGTCGAGCCACCGGGGTTTAGGTCAGAAGTCGTGCTCATCGAAAAGCCCTTGCGTTAGTTAAATGGTTGAACTGGAGAGGGAGGGGCCAGCAACCTCCCGCTGGCTGGGGACGGGCTCTTTAAAATGCGCGAACTCATTTGCCTGATGCTGTTGTGCGAGTGCCGCATAGTTTCGGGCGTTGTCGAGGAGTGCAGCGGCCTCGGCATCGGTGACAGGTCGAATGACTTTGGCTGGAACCCCGGCAACAAGCGAGCGCGGTGGGATGTGGGTTCCTTCGAGAACTACAGCTCCTGCTGCAATGAGACTTCCATCGCCGATTGTTGCCCCATTCATAACAACTGCCCCCATCCCTACCAGTACTCCGTCGCCAATTGTGGCGCCGTGGCATATGGCGACATGGCCAAGGGTGGTGTTGTTGCCGATGGTAAGCGGGAACCCGGGGTCGGCATGGAGGACACAGTTGTCCTGGACATTCGTTCGGTTGCCGATGTGGATTGGTGCAGCATCTGCCCGGACGACTGCGCCGTACCAGACGCTCGATTCCGACCCTATGGTGACGTCACCTACGACAATGGCGTTGGGTGCCATCCATGCTGTCGAAGGGCGATCAGACACAGCGCGCCGCCAGGCCGCCGTCGACGGGAAGGCAGACGCCGTTGATGTAGGACGCCTTGTCGGAGGCCAGAAATACGGCTGCGTTTGCGATGTCCTGGGGACTTCCCATCCGACCCGTGGGACTCATTTCGTGTCGGGCTGCCAAGGCTTCGGGGTCATCCGTGATCTTGCTGCTCACCAGCGGCGTGTCGATAAGTCCCGGCAAGATTGCGTTTGCCCTGATGCCCTGCTTGGCGTAGGAAAGCGCAAGGGAGGTAGTCAGCTGGTTCACAGCCGCCTTCGCGGAACTGTAGGCCGGGTACACGTAGCCGGTGTCGCGGATACTGGCGACTGACGAAATGTTGGTGATGACTCCTCGCCCGGCCTGCAACATGTGCGGAATGGTGTGTCGGCAGGTTAGATAGGCACTGGTCAGGTTGAGACGGATGGAAGCGTTCCAAGCGTCCAGATCAGTCTCAACGACCGATCCCATTCTTGGGACACCGACATTGTTGTGAAGAACTCCGGGGATCCCGAGCTCTTGCACGACGGCGGAGACGGCGCGGGCTACGTCGGCCTCGTTTGTCACGTCAGCGGTGATGCTGATGCCCGTCCCGCCTGCGGCAACAATCTCCTTGGCGACGCGGTCCGCCTCGGAAGTGTTGAGGTCTATGGCTGCGACCGCTGCGCCAGCCGCGGCGTAAGCCATAGCGGCCGCTTCACCGTTACTCATGCCGGCGCCACTGGAGCCGGCACCGAAAACGAGGACGACCTTGCCGTCGAGTTCACGTACGTTCATTCGTTAACTTCTTCCACGAGCAGTTCCATGGCACAGGCCACGATGGTTTCTTCCTCGACTAGCTCGCCGGTATGGACGGCACCGAAACGGTCGATGGCCATGCCGCTGAACCAAGAGACAGGGGCATTGGGATCGCGCAAGTCGAATTCGCCAGTGAAGGTGACTTCTGTAGCGGGACCATCGACCACGGCAACTGTGTTGTTCCGGCGATGGAAGGCAGCGCCGACCAAACTGCCAACGCTGCCTGCTATTGAAGCCTGTTGGAAACCCTGTTCACGCATGATTTCCCGGACGGCGGCGGCCACTTCAACGCCAGGAGCCAATCTGGATATCACTGCACGAACGGAGTTTGCCTTTTCCATCTTGCGGGAGGGGCAGGGATGAGGCGTGAAGACCGGGAGCCTGCTCTCGGGGTCGATGTCACAGATGAGCTCTGCTTCGTCCAAAGCGTGAACAATTGCCTGGACGGGGCCGGGTCCGATCACCGTTTCCCACCAGAGGTGCCCGCCTCGGACATCGCCGTTGGCGTCGAACCAGGTGGCGTGGCAGTGGGCAAGGCGCTTTCCATCGCGGAATCCAACGGTTGCAGACCCTGCGATCAACCTGGCCGGGACCGCGGCCTCATGCGTCGAGCTGTAGGTGACTGCGGTCGATCCGTCCTCACACAGAGCGGGAAAACAGTAGCTGACCCTGGACAGGGAACCGTCGAGGAGTTCGACCTGCCCGGACGTAGCTCCCAAAGCCTCTAGCGCGTCTGCCATGGCATCAAGGAGTTTGTCCCCGGCGGGCAGGGTCACCCTGCGCGCTATGCTGCGGGTAGCTACTGAGGTCCGGCGCTCCACAGCGACCACTCCAGGGTGCTTGAGAGGCTGGATTCGGCGGGTGAGATTCAAGGGGTGTCTCCCTTGTTTTGTCCACCGGCGGCCCCGAGTTGGGGATCCCAGCCAAGTTCGAGGAAGAGCTGCCGTACGGTGCGGCGCACGATTTTGCCGTTTCCGGAGCGCGGCAGCTCATCCCAAAACGCGATGTGGCGGGGTATCTTGTATCGCGCCATGCGCTCGGAGAGGTACTGGCGCATCTCCTCTTCGGTCATGGAACTGCCCGGGTGCAGCACGCATACGGCCACTCCAACCTCGCCCCACGTGGGGTCAGGCATCCCCAGGACAAGCGTCTCCTGGACGGCCGGATGCGTGAGGATCTTCTCTTCGATATCCCGGGGGTGGATGTTGGAACCGCCCGAAATAAACATGTCAGAGGAGCGGCCCGTTATGTAGAGGAAGCCCTCATTATCGAATGTTCCGATATCTCCGGTACGGAGCCAGCCGTTGCGAAAGGCGGCCTCATTAGCCTTCGGGTTATTCAGATATCCGGGAAAAACAGCGGGTCCGGCGACGCAAATCTCTCCGTGTTCCAGAGGCGCCAGTTCATTGCCCTGATCATCTTGGATGCTCACCTGCATCCCGGTCCGAGGGAAGCCGCAGGTGGTGAACTCAATCCCAGGAGGTGACACATGACCGTGATGGTGCGGGGGAAGGACCGTAATGTTGCCTGTGGCCTCGGCCAAGCCATAGTACTGCACAAGAACCTCGCCGAGGGCGGCGCGGGCCTCCTGCTGGTCCCGGCTGGGCATGGGAGCCCCGGCGTAGATGACGTAGCGAAGGGAAGAATGGTCGTAGCTGCTGATCGACTCGTCATCGACCAGACGCTTCAGGATGGTCGGTACTGTGAACATGTTGGCCACACGTTCGGTCTCGACCAGTTTCCACACCTCTGCAGGTTTGAGGCTGAATGAGACCGGGATGACAGTTGCTGCTCCTCGTGCCACCTGCGGTAGGAGATGAACGCCTGCGCCGTGTGACAGCGGGGCCACAACGAGAGAACGATCAGTCTCAGTTGTGGTGGGCATCAAATCTGCCAGGTGATTGGTAACGACATACCCGAGCTGGTCGTGGGTCAGCACAGCGGCTTTAGGCGGACCGCTCGTTCCGGAAGTGAAGAAGTACCAGGCTGCGTCACCTGTCCACATGCTTTGGTCCGGGAGGGGACCGGATGGGCGGCTGTAGGCGCTGACTGTGTCGGGACCGGGAGAATCATCCAGCCACAGAGTTTCCAGTTCCGGGCTCACGGCTGCCTTGACGGCGTTGACGTGGGAAGCCGTGGATGAATGGGCGATCATTAGCACCGGCTGGCAAACCCGGGCGATTGAAACGATGTCATTATCGTGCAGACGGGTGTTAACTGGGGCCAGCACTGCACCGATGCGCCAAGTGGCGTACATTGCCTGTACGAATTCCGGGTGGTTCGGTGCATCCAGCAGTATGCACTGTCCGGGCTTAACCCCCCTTTCGATCATATGGGCGGCAAGGGCGGTGACCCTGTCGTCCAGGTCGCGCCAGCTCCAGCGGGTTTGCCCATGAATGAGGGCGTCAGCGTCCGGGATTCGCCTAGCCGTTTGCGTCAGAGCGTGAGCCAGGTTCACTGCCCTGTGGGCAGGGCCACTAGGCGCGCTTCCGATGGGGTGGTTAGTCATTTCGACGTTGACGGCGCTCACCGGACACTCTCCAGAACCGTTGCGTAGTTTGCCACTGCGGTGCCGCCCATGTTGAACACTGCCGCCCGATTGGCTTTGGGCAGTTGCATGGCTCCGGCTTCCCCTACAAGCTGCATCGCTGCCATCACGTGCTGCGAGACGCCCGTCGCTCCCAGCGGGTGGCCCTTGGACTTCAGGCCGCCGGAGACATTAACCGGCAGCCTTCCGTCCCGGTGGGTAGCGCCGCTTGCCAGGACCTGGGCGGCCTTGCCTGGTTCGGCAATCCCAAACGCTTCGTACTGCAGAAGCTCTGCGATGGTGAAGCAGTCGTGGGTCTCAAGGAGGTCCAAGTCTTCCAAGGTGACGGAGGCTTCCTTGAGGGCGCCACGGAACGCGCTCGCCGCACCAGCCAAGGCGAGGGGATCGGGGCGGGCAGCGATGGAGAAGTGGTCGTTGACGTGCACGCGGCCGCGGACGGCAACTGAGCGGCGCGCTGTCCTGGCTATATCGGCCCCGGTGACGACCAGAGCTGCCGCACCGTCAGAAACCATCGAGCAGTCAGTGCGCAACAGTCGCCCGGCCACCCGGGGGTTTCGCTCGGATTCGGTCGCGCAGAATTCAAATCCAAGGTCTTTACGCATGTGGGCCAATGGGTTGTCGACTCCATTGCGATGGTTCTTTGCCGCGATCATGGCCATGGCGTCATGCGGGTCTCCGTACCGGTCCGCGTAACGATCAGCCAGTCCGGCGAAAACACCAGCGAAACTGCCGGCAGAGCCTTCCGTTCTGCGGTGGGAGCCGCTGAGCAGAATATCGTTGACCTCGGCGTTAGCGGTCGAAGTCATCTTTTCCGCGCCCACGACGAGTACCGCCCGGGCTCGGCCGGCCTCGATGCGGTCTAGAGCCCCAAAGATTGCGGCAGAACCGGTGGCGCAGGCATTTTCCACGTGAGTGGCCGGCACTGACGCAAGCGCTGGCAGGGCAGCGCCGACCAGTGCAGCCTCGAACCCTTGCGCAGAAAACCCGTTGTTGAACACACCGACGAAAATTGCATCAATATCAGCGGGCTCAAGCCCCGCGTCTTCGATGGCGGCGCCGCTGACGTCCGCGATGAGAGCCTCAACGTCCTCATGCGGTTGGCAGCCGAACGGGGTATGTGCCCATCCAATGATGTGGGGTGACGTGACCATCGAAACCTCTTCGTTTCAAAGTTTGTGCCAAACCCTGGTCCAATGGACCAAGGAACCGGCAACAGAACTGGGAGGGAAGCCCGCTGACGTGGGCTGTATCTTCCCCATCACGATGACAAAGATCTACATAAGATGGCACCGCCCGCCGACGAGAAGATACCCGCGATCTTCCTCTGTCTGTAGAATCGAACGGTGACAGAGAACGCAATCCAGTCGACTGTGGACCAACTGGCGGAACAGCTTCAACGATCCGTGGTAATCAATGACCCCGGAGTTCATATGCTCTATTCGAGTGTCCACTTTGGTGATGAGGACCAGGCAAGGGTTCAAGCAATTCTCAAGAGGGACGCCGGTACTAAGGCCATAGGTCATGTACTCGCACAGGGCGTTTCGACGTGGACCACGGCGGGTGTCATTCCGGCTAACGAAGAGATCGGAATGAAGGCGCGCGTGTGCGTGCCCATTAGGTGGCGCGGGGAGCTTCTGGGCCAGCTGATGGTGATGGACGCTGAGGGATCCCTAACCACTTCCGAGTTGTCCAAAATCAATCAATCGGCAATGGACATTGCAGCGGTGATGGCAGTTGAAGGACAAGGGGAATCCAACGCCGGTGTGCAGGATCAGACTGTCCGTGACCTGCTCGGCCGGGAGGCAACATTGCGCCGGCGCGCTCTGGAAGAGCTTGCTGCAAGCCACTTGTCCGGACGTTTCGAGAACGTCACTGCCGTAGAGTTCGGTCTGCGGGGCACCTTGGACAGTGCCACCGCGTCCCATGCCGATGCGGCGCTACGCACTGTCTTGACCATGGCTTCCAGGCAAGGCCGCCTAGCGGAGCTTCATGCTGTGGCCCCTGGGACTGGTTTTCTGCTTCTGGGTAATGACACGTCTTCTGGCGAGGCCGCCGTCCGTGTTCATGTCCAGAAAATGCTCGATCAGTTGAAGGACTTGTCTTCGGGGCGATTCGCCTGCGTGGCTGGTATCGGCCCCACCGTTCCCGGTCTTGAGCAGGCTCACAAGACTGCCAGGCATGCCCACTTGGCGCGGCGGGCAGCGGCACGCGGCCTGCTTGGTTCGCCGCTAGCAGTGTGGGCGGATCTGGGACCCTACGCCCTACTGCTGCAAATACCGGACGAGGATGTAACTGACGAAGCATTGCCTGAAGAAGTCCGGCGGCTTCTCGCCGTCGATCCTGGTGGAGACCTGACCGAGACTTTGCGGGCCTACCTCGACCATGCCTGTAACGGTCCGTCGGCTTCCGAGGCGCTGCACATACACCGCACGACGCTCTACTACCGTCTGGGACGCATCACCGAGTTGACCGGACTGGATCTGAGCGACGGCCGCACGCGGCTCAGTCTTCACGCAGGGCTGACCATGCTTAACCTTATAAGGGCTTCCTCTGCGCACCGAATCTGAACTGGGTTGGTCTTGGTGCCGCATTCGACACTGAGAGGAAAATGCGCGCGAAGTTCTCATCGGTGAGTAGTAGTGACCCACGGCACAATGCGGCCAAGCTGGTGTAACAGACAGCTCACTGTCGTCGGGCTGCTCCCGAGTGCCGTTCTTCGCGGTTCTCTTCAAACAGCAAGGAGGCTGTCTTCATGAGTTTCGGAACTGATCAAGTCCACCAAGGTAAGGACCAGCCGGTCATCCAAGCGCAGGTCATGCGCAAAGTAGCCATGCGGCTCATTCCCTTCCTCGCGGTTGCCTATTTCCTCAACTATCTCGACCGGACCAATATTTCCTTCGCCAAGCTAACGATGAGCGAGGACCTGGGACTCACTGAGACGATGTACGGCCTGGCCAGCGGGCTGTTCTTTATCGGCTACGTATTTCTGGAAGTTCCCAGCAACCTGGCGCTGCACAGGTTTGGTGCGCGTCGCTGGATCGCCCGGATTGTGGTCAGCTGGGGCCTTGTCACCGCAGCCATGGCATTCGTTAACACGCCAACTGCGCTGTACATCACCCGGATCCTGCTAGGCATTGCCGAGGCCGGATTTTTCCCCGGCATCATGCTGTACCTGACATTTTGGTTCCCGCGTGCCGTACGGGTTCGACTCATCGGCATGTTCATGCTTGCACTGCCCGTCTCCTCGGCGTTGGGGGCCCCTGTATCCGGCGCAATCCTCCAATATTTGGACGGCGTGTTCGGCCTTGCGGGGTGGCAGATGATGTTTCTGATCCAAGGCATCCCAACGGTTTTGCTGGGCGTCGCTGCTTGGTTTTACTTGACGGACCACCCCCGGCACGCGAAATGGCTCACTGCGGCCGAACGCCAGTGGCTTAGCGCGACCATCGACTCCGAGCACCAAACCGCATCACAGGTAGGGCACGCCTCTGTTGGCCGCACCCTCCGCGATCCTCGGGTATGGGCCCTGGGTATTGTTTACTTCGGCATCGCCTATGGCCTCTTCGCGCTGAGCTTCTTCCTTCCAACGATCGTTGGTGGACTTGCCACGACGTTCAACACCAAGTTTTCCATCCTTGAGACGGGCCTGATTGTTGCTGTTCCCTTCGCCTGTGGTGCGATTGTCATGGTGTTTTGGAGTCGGCACTCGGACCGTACCGGGGAGCGGGTCTGGCACGTGGCTCTGCCCGCGATCCTTGCGGCTGTAAGCATCCCGATGGCCTTATACACAAACTCGCCCTTTGCCACGATGGCCGTCATCTCCGTCACCGCCATAGGCATCTTCTGCGCGCTGCCTGTCTTCTGGTATCTGCCCTCCATTTTTCTTTCAGGCGCTGGCGCGGCGGCCGGCATTGCACTGGTAAACACCCTCGGTGCCTCATCCGGCCTCGTCGCCCCTTACTTGACCGGGTGGCTGCTCGACGCCACGGGCGACTCGCGCACGGCCATGTGGGTCGTTGGAGCGTTTGAGCTCGTAGCCGCGGTGGCTGTTCTCCTCTTGCGCAAGAACCTCCGTACTGCAGACACTCACCGCGGTTCTGCAGTTACCGCTACGTCGCAGGTCACCCAAGAACCTCGGAGCGCATGACTAGCCGGTGTGGGTGAACATGGCAGTCTCGAGGGAATCGATGCAGATGGTCCGGGTTTGCCTGGTCGTCGCCGATGGTCGTGAATCCCTTATGGGACGCCCCGGCGAGGTCATTGACCTCGCCGGGGCGTCCTGGGTTCTTAAGAGCATGATTGTTAAGCGTGATGGCCCTTTTGCCCGGCAACAACGACGGGCAGCCGCCCTACGGCGCTCCCGCTTGACGCAAGCGCGGATACTGAATTCTATGACACCGGCGTTGAGGGTCTAGCGAATATGCATAGGGCTGCGAAGATCACCGCAACACCGGCAGCGCTCAACAGAAAGCCGTTGACGGCGGCTGTCGCGCCCCAGAAATCCATGGCTAATCCCAGACCGAGAACCGGGATGGCGCTGCCCAGATAAGTGATGACGTACATCAGGCTTATAGTTTGGGCCGCGGCCTCCTTTGGCAACGCTGAGTTGAGTGCGGCGAAGAGCGTCCGGAAGCCTACTCCCTGGCTTAGCCCTGTCAGAGTGGCAGCAAACAACAGCAGCGCCGCGAGCTGCTGAAGTTGGGCAACAACGACCAGCACAAGACCGATCACCATCACCACGAGACTAATCGCTGCTTTGTGGCGCCCCCGGACGGGTAACAGCTGGGCGCAGGCCGAGCCACCTAGTACCAGCGCTCCCGAGAGCCCGCCCATTATTCTCGACCCGCCCAGCATCGGGGCATAAAAGGCTGGAGCGACGGAGAGAAAAAAGCCGAACACGGCGAAGGACAAAAATCCGACACCCGAGGTGAGAAAGAACATCCTGCGAGTGGGCCGAGGAAGATATGGACGGGGAGGACGCAAACTCTCCAGGAAACCGCGGGATGGGGGAGCCAGCACTGGGGGATAAGCCTTCACCGCGGCCAGCAGGACAACGACCACCACCATGGTCATGAGATACACAGAGAACGGTGTTCGAACCGGATCCCCGAGCTCGGATAACCATCCGCCCACGAGGGGACCGGCTGCGCCTCCTCCTACGGACGCCAGCAGGATGATACGGGCGCAGAGACTGGGCTCACCCGGCAACAGATCCCTAAGTGCTGCTGCCCCGGCACCAAAGGACAACGCGACGGCCAACCCATGAAGCGCCCGGCCGGCCAGCAGTCCAGGGAGGCCCGAGGCAAAGAGAAGAACCGCGGCAGCAAGGATGCCAACCGCCAGACTTGCTACCAGAACGACCCGCCTGCCCATGTACTCCGACCAATGACCAAGGAGGGGCAGTCCAACGACCACGGGCAGAACATAGGCTACGAAGGCCGCCGTGACAGCGCTGTTGCCCAGGGCCAAACGGTCCTGGAGCACGGGGAAAAGCGGCGTCATCAAATTGGTGCCCAGGGGAAGCAACCCAACGCCAAGCGCGGCGAGTCCGATTCGTACCGTATGCGGTGCGTCCCACCCCTGGGGGTCGGGGTTCGGGCGCAGCAGGAATTCCCGGGCGAGGTTCAGCAGCATAGTAGGTTTCTTATAATTCCGACTTCGGCCTGATTCAATGGGTACGCGTTACCTTCTCCAGATGCTGCAGCACGTGCCAGTAGGGCCGCCCGGTGGCTTCTGTCATGCCCTGCTCGCAGGTTCGGTTGAGGGAGGCGTAAGCGTCGTAGTGGCCGGAAGCGATCTCTGCAGCCTCTGCCGCTGTGGCAGAGGCTGTCAGTTCAGGATGCAGCATGCCCCGATCTCCGGCGTAAGCGCAACAGCCCCACTCTTTAGGAAGAACGACTTCCGTGGCCACTGCCTGCGCCACCTTCTCCAACGCCCCTGTTATACCTAGATGGATTGAGGAGCACGTCGGATGAACAGCCAAAGAGTTAAAGGGCTTGGCGACCGTCAGGTGGGGAAGGACGGTGTTTGCGACGAATTCCACCGCATCAACGAACCTGAGCTTGCTATATTCCGGTGACTCCTTGGCGAGCTCACGCATGGCCAATAATCCTTCGGTGCACGACGATGCGTCGCAGACCACGGGCAGCCGGCCATGGTCTGTTGCTGCCCATAGCATGCTGAGCGTTCGAGGGGCCATATTTCGGTATCCCGAGGGTAAGCCCTTCGACTTCCATGGCGTTCCGCAGCATGCAGAGTTGGTCCCGTCCGGTATGGTGACGGCCACGTCGGCTCGTTCGCACAGCGCAAGGAACGCCTCGGAGACAGACATCCCCGTTCCGTCGGGTGTGCCGAACATACTGGAAACACAGGCGGGGAAGAAGATAGCCGTAGCAGCCGCGTCCTGGTGGGAGGGCCGGGGCCGACCGCCGCCAGGCAGCAGGTCCTGGTACTGAGGAACGTGTTCTGAACCGAGGACGGCGCGGCCAACCTTAGTTACCGCCCGGGGAAGCGCTGGCGGGAACGCATTTGCCACGCTGAGCCCCAGGCCGGCCACGCGGGTCGTCGTTCCCCACACCGAAGCGGCAGTGCCCCAAACCTTATCGGCCACAACGGAATGGTTCTCCTCACGCAGGCGACGAACGAGATCTCCAGTGTTGATGTTCACAGGGCACGCCGTGGCGCACATGCCGTCCACAGCGCAGGTCTGCAAGCCCTCGTAGTCATAATCCTCCCGCAGTCTCCGCGCCAGCTCTTCGTCACCGCTGGCTTCCGCAGCCGCGATCTCGCGACGCCCGACAATCCGCTGCCGCGGCGTGAGAGTGAGGTCTTTGGAAGGACATACTGGCTCGCAATAGCCGCACTCCACACAGCGGTCCACTTCTTCTTCTACGGATGGCGCGGTTTTGAGATTATCGAGGTAGGAGCGCGGATCATTGCTGAGGACCACCCCGGGGTTGAACGCGTTGCGCGGATCAACAAGGGCCTTGAGTTCGCACATGATCTCGTACAGTTCGTCCCCGTACTGCCGCTGAACGTACGGAGCCATGATCCGGCCCGTGCCGTGCTCGGCCTTCAACGACCCTCCGTGATCCAGGATGAGTTGAACCATCTCCTCAGTAAACTGCTCGTACCGCTTCAAGGACGCTGCGTCGTCGAAGTTTTCGTTCAGCATGAAGTGGACGTTGCCGTCCTTGGCGTGGCCGAAAATCACCGAATCCTCGTACGCGTGACTATCGAAGAGCCGGGTGAGGTCCCGGCACGTTTCGCCCAGAACCGCGACGGGGACAGCGATGTCTTCGAGCAGGGCGTTGGACCCACTGGGCCGGTTCCCGGCAACTGTTGCGTACAGGCCCTTGCGGACCTTCCATAGGGCCGCACGTTCCCGGGGCGCATCGGTAAGCGTTGCGGGGGTAGCGAGGTTCAGTCGCGCGAAGAGTTGTTCAGCCCCAGCGATCCGGTCCCGTAGTTCCTGATCGTCACGTCCCTGATACTCCACCAGTAATGCCGCGTGCTCCTGCACACTGATCGCCGCCATTCCGGCAGGAGCTTGACCAGTGCGCTGAGCCATCCGCAGGGAAGTTGCATCAAGCAGTTCCACGGTGGCAGATTGCACGTCCACCAGGTCCGGCACGATGCTCGTTGCACTCATCAGGTCCGGGAAGACGAGCAGCCCTGTGGCCACCTTAGGCATGACCTCAACGGTGCGGAAGACTGCCTCCGCCACAAAACCTAACGTTCCTTCGGAGCCGATCAAAAGGTGCTCCAATATGTGCACCGGTTCCTCGAAATCAAGGAACGCATTGAGCCCATAACCCATGGTGTTCTTCATGGAGAACAAGCGGCGCAGGGTCTCCACGGATTCCGCATTCGCGTGCACCCGCCGCCGCAGACCCAATAAACCTGCGTGCAGCTCCGGCTCCCGCTCGCGGAAGATGCTGTCCGCCCCCGCGTCGGCAGTATTCACCACTGTGCCGGAAGGCGTCACGAAGATCATTGACTCCAGAGTCCGGTAGGTGTTGAACTCCGTACCACAATGCATTCCCGAAGAGTTGTTCGCCACCACGCCGCCGATAGTGCAGGCCGACTCGCTCGCCGGATCCGGACCCAGCTTCCGCCCGTACTGTGCCAGCCGCTGATTAACTTGTCGTACAGTCGCTCCCGGTTGGACACGGACCCGGTGACCGCCATCCAGGACCTCAATCTTCCGAAAGTTCCGTCGGGTGTCGACCAGAACCTGATCCGAAACCGACTGTCCCGACAGTGAGGTGCCGCCGGAACGGAACGTCAGCCCCAGGCCATGGCGGTCAAGGACCCGAAAAAGCTCACCCATGTCATCCACCGAACCGGGACGGACGATAGCGCGCGGCTGGAGAAGGTAGTGGGAAGCGTCGTGGGCCGTCGCCCGACGTTCGAGTTCCGACTCCACTACCGACCCGGGGCCCCCCCATATCCTGAGGTCCTGCAACAACGCCTTGTCCTCAGTGCGGGGAGATCCCTGCGGCCGATGCGGCGAGTGGATAAGAGTCATCGTTGAGTCCCTCAATAGGTATGAGCCCGGAATGTCGGCAGTACGTACCTGCTTGTTAAACGCCACGGCGCGAGGTGGGTTTGCCGCCCTTTCCACTATGCCCGGGACTGCACTTGGATAGCACCGACCTCAGACGAAACACCGAAAGGAAAGTTGCTCCACTTGTAGCGCCCTTTTGATTGTCTGCCTTGGGAAGATGAGGTCCCGGAGTGAAGAGGCCCCTGCGTTTACCCGCCCGAGCGCCGCTTAGCGACAGGTCTCCCAGTCCCATCGAGCTACGCCTGCAGCGTTTCGATTTTGCTGCCGTCGAAGCACGTTCACACGAAATGATTGGAAGACCAAGTAAATAGTCGTGGGACCTAGTAAATACTAGGAAGACCTAGTAGATTTGTTTTGGGGTCACATATGACACGGCTCAAGGAGGAGGAAAGTCCGATGAAAATCATCGTGCTGGTGAAGCAGGTGCCCGATACTGCAGAGGAACGAAGGCTCGACCCGTCCACCGGCCGCGTGGACCGCGACGCAACCGAACGGGTAGCCGACGAGATAAATGAACGCGCCCTTGAAGTAGCCCTGCGCCGCAAAGATATGGATAAGAAGACCGAGATCGTAGTTCTGACAATGGGCCCTGCTGATGCCAACCAGGCGCTCCGCAAAGCCCTATCCATGGGTGCCGACTCGGCGGTTCACGTTGTTGATGACCGGTTGGAGGGGGCTGACATCGCACGGACTGCAGAGGTGCTGGCTGCAGCGGCTAAGCTGACCGGTTTTGATCTGCTCGTCGCTGGTAACGAGTCCACGGACGGTCGCGGCGGCGTAGTACCGGCGATGATCGCCGAACATCTTGGGCTGCCGTTGTTGCCCTCCCTGAACACGGTCGAAATTGACGCCGAGTCCGTTACCGGCGAGGTCGGTATCGAGGACGGAACGCTGACTGTGCGTTCATCGCTGCCGGCGGTAATTTCTGTGACGGAACGGGTGGCCGAAGCCCGCTTCCCCAACTTCAAGGGCATCATGACCGCCAAGCGGAAGCCTTTGGCCACTAAGAGCCTCGATGATCTGGGCCTGGAGAGCGCCAGTCCGGCAACCGTAGTGCTCGCCATGTCCGAACGGCCAGCCCGCGCTGCCGGAAAGAAAATTTACGACGACGGCAACGCCGGTTCTGAGCTTGCCGAATTCCTGGCCGCCGGCCGCCTGATCTGAGCGAGGAAACCCTATGTCAAACGTACTGGCACTCATTGAAACGTCGCCCTCCGGGGAGGTCGCGAGTAGCGCAGCGTCCGTCATTGCGGCCGCCGCTAAGCTCGGCACTCCGATCGCGGTTCTTACTGTAAAACCCGGTCACAGTGCTGGTCTCATTTCCCGGCTTGGCGACTTCGGCGCTGAGCATATTTATGTTGCCGAAAGCGTGCAGACAGGCACGATACTGGCGGCCCCTCAGATTGCCGCGTTGGCCGAGGCCTCCCGCGCATTCTCTCCCGTTGCGGTCGTAGCCGCGAACTCGGTTGAGAGCAGGGATATCGCTGCCCGCTTCGCCGTTCGTTCTGGCGGAGGCCTGCTGGCCGATGTTGTCGACGTCGGCCTCTCCACTGATGGCACTCCTACCGCCTCCCACTCGGTGTTCGGTGGGGCCTACCACGTTCAGGGGGCTGCCCCTCAAGGTCCTGCAGTTATCACGCTGCGCCAGGGTGCGCTGGACGAGCGTGCTCCGGCCGCTGCACCGGAAGTTACCACCGTATCGCTGGACGTCGAGGTGGGCGCTGCAGCTATCATCGAGCAGGTTCACCCGCCTGCCGCGGATTCGGGAAGGCCACCGCTTCGCAGCGCTTCGACCATTGTCTCCGGCGGCCGTGGACTGGGGTCCAAGGAGAGCTTTGTGCTGGTCGAGGAGCTTGCCGACGCCCTCGGCGGTGCCGTGGGTGCTTCCCGTGCGGCGGTTGATGCAGGCTACATCCCCCAGAGTTCTCAGGTCGGACAGACGGGCATCACGGTTTCGCCCCAGCTTTATGTGGCGTTGGGTATTTCCGGTGCGATCCAGCATTTGGCCGGTATGCAGACGGCCAAGACCATTGTGGCGATCAACAAGGACGAGGACGCCCCAATCTTCGATGTCGCAGACTTTGGCATTGTGGGCGATGTCTTCACGGTTGTGCCCCAGCTGATCGAAGCCCTCAAAACCCGCACCAACTAGCGCTTCCCCTCCCCGGCCGAAAGTGGCGGGGGAGGGGAGATCCACGGAAAGGAACTGAGGACATGACGACGACGAAGAAGCCGGCCAAGGTATCCAGGAACAAGCAAACCAAGATGGCCGCGATCGTGGTGGCCGCCGTCGTGGCACTGCTCGCGGTGGTGCTCGTTGCCCAATGGATGCGAACCCTCCCCGCGGTCCAGTCCTTCCTGGCAGACTACCCGGGACACACGGAGCTGCCCGCGGGTGCCCCTACAGGGCTACCGGCATGGCTCGGGTGGCAGCATTTCCTCAACGCGTTTTTTATCCTGCTCATTATCCGCTCGGGCTGGCAGGTCAGGACAACCACCCGGCCGAAAGCGAACTGGACCAGGAACAACAAGGGTCTGATCCGGACGAAGAACCCGCCGTCAAAAATTAGCCTGGACCTGTGGTTCCACCTGACCATGGACGCACTCTGGGTACTTAACGGCATCGTCTTCATGGTGCTGCTCATAGCCACGGGGCAATGGATGCGCATCGTCCCGACCAGCTGGGACATCCTTCCGAATGCCTTGTCCACCGCGCTGCAATACGCGTCACTGAACTGGCCTACCGAGAACGGCTGGCTCAACTACAACGCACTTCAGGTGCTGGCATACTTCACGACCGTTTTTATTGCTGCTCCGTTGGCTCTGGCCACCGGGCTGCGCATGTCGGGTGCGTGGCCCAAAAACGCCGTGAAGCTCAACAAGGCGTATCCGATTGAGCTTGCCCGCGCTATCCATTTCCCGGTGATGCTCTACTTTGTCTTTTTCATCATTGTGCACGTGACCCTTGTCCTGGCCACGGGAGCGTTGCGCAATCTGAACCATATTTATGCCTCCCGCGACGACGGCAGTTGGGTGGGCTTTTGGATCTTCGCAGCTTCGCTGGCGGTCATGATCGCGGCCTGGTTCCTGGCCCGGCCTCTGTTCTTGCGCCCTATCGCCTCCCTGACGGGCAAGGTTTCACGCTAGCGGCAAGGCCTCCTGCCGGCACGGCATGCGCTTCCGGGCGCGGCTACACCATTTACCACCAGCTCAGAAGGGCGAAAGATGTTTGAACTTAATGATGACCAGCAAGCGATGGTCGAGATGGTGCGGGACTTCGCGAATGAAGCCCTGGCGCCCAACGCGGCCAAATGGGATGAAAACAAGCATTTCCCCGTGGACGTGCTCCGGGAGGCCGGGGCCCTGGGAATGGGCGGCATCTATGTACAGGAGAAGTTCGGCGGTTCAGGACTCACCCGCAGTGATGCCGTGCTGATCTTCGAGGAACTCGCCAAGGGTGACACGACGATCGCGGCTTACATCTCCATCCACAACATGGTGGTGTGGATGATCGATACCTTCGGCAACGATCAGCAGCGCGCACAGTGGGTGCCGCAGCTGGCCTCAATGGAGGCGCTGGGAAGCTACTGCCTCACCGAACCCGGTGCAGGATCGGACGCCGCCGCGCTCAGCACCAAGGCGGTCCGTGATGGGGACGAGTACGTGCTCAATGGCGTCAAGCAGTTCATCTCCGGCGCGGGAGCCTCGAGCTTTTACATCGTCATGGCCCGCACCGCCGACACCGGCGCCCGGGGCATCACCGCAATCGTGGTCCCCGCCGACACGCCCGGACTGTCCTTCGGAGCTAACGAGAAGAAGATGGGCTGGAACGCGCAGCCTACCCGCCAGGTCATTCTTGAGAACGTTCGCGTCCCGGTCGCCAACCGGCTGGGCGAGGAAGGCAGCGGCTTCGCGATTGCCATGAAGGGGCTAAACGGCGGCCGCATCAACATGGGTGCCTGCTCCTTGGGCGGCGGCCAGGCCGCCTTGGACCAGACCGTTGCCTACCTCAAACAGCGTTCGGCCTTCGGCGGACCGCTGATTAACCAGCAGGCACTGCTATTCCAACTCGCCGACATGGACACGGAGCTTGAAGCCGCGCGGACGTTGCTGCGGCGGGCCGCCGATGCGCTGGACCGGGGCTCCGCGGACGCAGTCCGACTCTGCGCGATGGCCAAGCGGGTCTCCACGGACGCCGGTTTCAACGTCGCCAATACCGCCATCCAACTTCATGGCGGGTATGGATACCTGTCCGAGTATGGCATCGAAAGGATCATGCGGGACCTGCGGGTCCATCAGATTTTGGAAGGAAGCAACGAGATCATGCGGCTCATTGTCGGCCGGATGCTGGCGGAGGGCTAGACAGTGCAAAGCGAAGCAATGCAGAACGACGAAATCCTGCTCAGGCGCGACGGCCGCCTGGGCCACATCATCCTGAACCGGCCACAGGCAATGAACGCGCTGACTCATGGCATGGTCACAGCGATGACGGCGGCGCTGACGGAATGGGAAAATGACGACAGCGTCTCGACGATTCTCCTGACGGGGGCCGGCGAAAGGGGGCTCTGTGCAGGCGGGGACATCGTGGCCATCTATCGCGACACCCTGGACGGCGGACATGAAACCGCGCGTTTCTGGGCTGACGAATACAAGCTGAACGCCCTGATCTCCCGGTACCCGAAGCCCTACGTGGCCGTGATGGACGGGGTGGTGCTCGGCGGCGGAGTCGGCGTCTCGGCACACGCGTCGGTGAGGATAGTGACGGAGAGGACGAAACTTGGCATGCCGGAGACCGGCATCGGCTTCGTCCCCGACGTCGGCGGCACCTTTCTGCTTTCCCGCGCTCCGGGCGAGCTGGGCACCCACGTAGCGCTGACTGCTGGCACCATCACCGGGCCGGACGCCCTCGCCCTGGGGCTGGCGGACTACTACGTCACCAGTGACAAGCTGCCCGCGCTGGCACAGGCACTGGCCCATGGGCAGGCCTCCCCAACGGTCCAGGCATTCGCGGCGAACTACTATCCGCCGTCGGCGCTGGCTAAGGAGCGGGGATGGATTAACGAATGCTACGCGTTCGACGACGTCCAGGCGATTCTTGATGCCCTCCAGTCGGCATCGGTACCGGCAGCACGGGTTGCGTCAGAGCGTATCCGCGCCAAGTCCCCTACAGCACTGAAGGTAACACTGGAATCGCTGCGCCGTGCACGCCAGCTTTCCCTGCTTGAAGAAGCACTCGACCAAGAATACCGTGTCTCCCTTCGTTGCCTGGCCAGCAGGGATTTCCCGGAAGGCATCCGGGCGCAGGTCATCGACAAAGACCGCAGCCCCCGCTGGTCTCCGCCGTCCCTGACCGAAGTCTCAACGGAGGCGATCGAAACCTACTTTGCCAATTTGGGCCCGGCGGAACTGGGGCTCGCCGCGGCGGCGGTTCACCAGTCCAACAACTAGGCCTCCTTCAATGCACCCACTCGTCAAACCATCAGTAGGAGAAGTGTTTAATGACTGAACAGATAGCCTTCATAGGACTGGGCCATATGGGCCTTCCCATGGCCATCAACCTCGCCAAGGCCGGGTACACGGTCACGGGCTTCGACCTCATGCCCGCCGCCTTGGCACAGGCCCGGGACAACGGCGTGAACGTCGCATCGTCCGCCGCGGCAGCAGCCAAGGACGCAGACGTGATCATCACAATGCTGCCCGCAGGCCGGCACGTCCTCGCGGCCTATCAAGGAGAAACAGGTCTCCTGGCGGCTGCCAGGCCGAACAGCCTGTTCATTGATTGCTCTACCATTTCCGTCGAGGATGCACGCTCGGCCCATGAACTCATCACGGCGGCAGGTCACCGCGGGCTGGACGCCCCGGTCTCCGGGGGAGTGGTCGGGGCCGCGGCCGGCACGCTGACGTTCATGGTCGGTGGAAACGAGGAAGACTTTGCAACGGCGAAACCTGTCTTGGAAGCAATGGGCAAGCGCCTGGTGCACTGCGGTACTCCAGGGGCGGGACAGGCTGCCAAGGTCTGCAACAACATGATTCTTGCCGTCTCGATGATCGCAGTATCGGAAGGTTTCGTGCTGGGCGAGCAGCTGGGCCTGTCGCATCAGGCCCTCTTCGACGTCGCCGCCAACGCTACCGGCCAGTGCTGGGCCCTGACCACCAACTGCCCGGTGCCGGGCCCAGTGGCCACCAGCCCGGCCAACCGCGGCTATCAGCCCGGCTTCGCAACTGCCCTCATGGCCAAAGACCTGGGCCTTGCTGCACACGCCCTGGAAAGCACCGGCGTCGATGCCCGGCTGGGTGCCATGGCCGAAGAGATTTACCGCCATTTCGCCGAAGGAGAAGGCGCGCAGCAGGACTTCTCCGCAATCATCAACGAGATCCGGGCGAACTCGAAGACGAAGGAAGCAGTATGAGCACCCACCAGAACATCCTTGTCACGATCCAGGGCCGCGTTGGCATCATCACCTTGAACCGTCCTGAGGCTTTGAATGCCCTCAACGATGAGCTCAGCCACGAGCTGTTGGCGGCAGCCCAGAAGTTCGACCGTGATCCTGATGTGGGAGCGATTGTCATCACGGGCTCCGACCGAGCCTTCGCTGCGGGGGCCGACATCAAGGAAATGGCACCCAAGTCCTACACGGACATGTACCTGGAGGACTGGTTTGGCGTGTGGGACCAGGTGGCTAAGGTCCGCACCCCTATGATCGCAGCGGTAGCAGGTCACGCCTTGGGCGGCGGGTGCGAGCTGGCGATGATCTGCGACATCATCATCGCCGCGGACAACGCCAAGTTCGGGCAGCCGGAAATTAAGCTGGGTGTGATTCCAGGGATGGGCGGCTCCCAGCGACTTACCCGGGCAATCGGCAAGGCCAAGGCCATGGAGATGGTGCTTACCGGAAGGACCATGGGGGCCGAGGAAGCCGAAAGGTCCGGACTCGTCGCCCGTGTAGTTCCGGTTGCAACTCTTGTGGATGAGGCTCTCGCTGTCGCCGCAACGATCGCCTCCATGTCGAAGCCCGTTGCCATGCTTGCGAAGGAAGCCGTCAACGCCGTGTTCGAGGGGAGCCTTGCCGAAGGAGTCCGCCTGGAACGCCGGCTCAACCATTCGTGCTTTGCCATAGAGGACCAGAAAGAGGGGATGCACGCTTTCATTGAGAAGCGATCCCCGGATTTCAGTCACCGGTAGCTCCATTTTCTCCACCCGTAAGCCAACGTGGCCTTCACGAGGCGCAATAGAATTCTGAATGCGAGGAAGCATGACTGAGGTAAGCACGTCCCCCAACATAGGGTTGATTGTGGGAGACAGAGACCAATTGATGTGGATTGACGGCGAGCGGACGGAGGCGGCCACGGGGGAGTGGCGCGAAGTCAAGAATCCCGCGGTCCGTGACACCGTCATCGCCAGGGTGCCATCGGCAGGGGTTGAAGACGTGGACCGGGCCGTCACCGCATCCCGGAAGGCGTTTCCCGGGTGGCGCGCCCGGCACTTCACGGAGCGGGCCCGCGCACTGTCCCGGATCGCCGACGATATCGAGGCCCGGGCCGAGGACTTTGCCCGGCTGACCGCACTGGACACCGGCAACGCACTGCGCACGCAGGCCCGTCCGGAGGTAGCCACCCTGGTAGCTCTCTTCCGCTACTTTGCCGGCATCACAGGGGAAGTCAAGGGCACGACGTTGCCCGCCGGGGACAACCAGTTGCAGTACACCCGGCTGGAGCCCCTGGGCGTTGTGGCCTGCATCTTGCCGTGGAATTCACCGTTGATGATCGCCGGTTTCAAGGTTCCCGCCGCGCTGGCCGCGGGCAACACGGTGATTTTGAAGGCTGCCGACGACGCTCCACTCACCATTCTGCTGCTCGCCGAAATCTGCAACCGGCACCTGCCTGCCGGCGTCGTCAACGCCCTCACTGGCCGCGGCAGTGTCATCGGCTCTGCCCTGTCACAGCACCCTGGTGTGGATAAAGTGTCCTTCACCGGTTCCACGGAAGTGGGACGCGGTGTCGCGCGCGATGCCGGACAGCGTCTCGCCCACGTGTCCCTCGAGCTGGGCGGCAAGAACCCTTCCATCGTCTTCCCGGACGCGGTCGACGACGAGCTGATAGACGGTCTGCTCGCAGCCTCGCGCTTCACTCGCCAGGGTCAAAGCTGCACCGCGGGCTCCCGGTTGTTCCTTCACGAGGATGTCTATGACGAGGTGCTCGATCGGCTGGTAGCCAAGCTCGGTGCCTTGAAGGTGGGCGACCCTCTGGATGAGGCCACCGACATGGGCGCCATCATCAACAACAGCCAGTTCAAGCAGATCAGCCAGTACCTCGAAGAGGGGCGGGCCAACAAAGACCTGGACATTGCGCTGGGCGGCAACGTCCCCACCGACGGTCGGCTGACCGAGGGCTACTACCATCTGCCGACTGTTTTCGGCGGCGCCCGAAACGACTTCCGGCTCGCCCAAGAGGAAATTTTCGGACCAGTCCTCGTGGCCATCCGGTGGAAAGACGTTGATGACGTCATCCGCATGGCCAATGACACTCACTTTGGACTTGCCGCCTACGTGTGGAGCCGCAATCTGGACAACGCCCTCAACACCGCCCACCGGGTGGAAGCCGGCTGGGTCCAGGTCAATCAGGGCGGGGGCCAAATGGTGGGGCAGTCCTATGGTGGCTACAAGCAGAGCGGAATCGGCCGGGAGGTCTCGCTCGAGGGCATGCTGGCGGGCTTTACCCAGACCAAGCAAATCAACGTCAAGCTGCGGGGCTGAACCATGACTGTATCAACGGCAACAGCCGGACCGCTTGACGGCATCACGGTCCTGGATCTCAGCCGGGCGCTTGCCGGCCCCTTCGCCACGGCACTCCTGACCGACATGGGCGCGACGGTGATCAAGGTTGAGAGTATCAAGGGAGGGGACTCAACCAGGTCCTGGCCGCCTTTCGAGGACGAACACAGCCTCTATTTCGACTCCACCAACCGTGGAAAATCGTCTCTCGCCCTCGACTTCTACAGCTCCAATGGACAGAGGCTGCTACGTCAGCTGGCACTGGAAGCCGACGTCCTCGTAGAGAACTTCCGCCCCGGCGTCCTCAGCGAGATAGGACTGGATCCTGCAGCACTGCGGGCCGAAAAACCGGAGTTGATCATCGCGTCAGTCAGCGGCTTTGGCACCACAGGTCCCCTAAGCCAAGCCGCAGGACTTGATCAGGTTGCCCAAGGCATGTCTGGCCTTATGTCCATCACTGGCGCGGATGCCGAGAATGTATATCGGGTGGGGGTCCCCGTCATCGACATGTACGCCGGCGTATTCATCGCCTTCGGCATTGCCTCGGCATTGGCCGGTAAAGAACGCAACGGGACCGGTATGGAAGTTTCAACCTCCCTTCTGGAGTCCGCCCTGGCCATTTCTTCCTTCCAGGGTCAGCGCTACCTCAGCACCGGGGAAGTACCCGTACCGCAGGGCAACAACCACCCGGTACTGTCACCGTACGGCGTTTTCAAAACCGCAGATATCCCGGTGATCATCGCCGTCGGGAACGATAAACAATGGCGGCAGCTGTGTGCCCTGGTAGGCGATCCCGGATTGGCGGAGGAGCCTGAGTACGTCACGGGCCGCGACCGCGCGGAACACCGTGATGCCCTTACGGCACGGCTCGAAAGGCTGCTGGCAGCACGGTCGGGAACCGAGTGGGTGGACCTGTTTCGCGGCGCAAAAATTCCCACCGGGCCTATCTACAACTACCGGGAAGTCTTCGACGACCCGCAAGTTCAGGCCCTGGACATGGTCAGGCACGTCACACGGCACGACGGCTCACAGCTGCCCCTTTTGCGCGGACCGCTGTCCATTAACGGTGAAGGCACGCCCATCCGCAAGGCGCCGCCGGCGTTAGGCGGAGACACCCGACGGGTGTTGGAGGGCTTAGGGCTCAACGAGGAGCAGATCACCGGGCTCCTTGAGGCCGGAGTGGTGAAGGAAGCTCTCGTTCCACTGGAGGCGCCACTATGAAGACGGCAAGGGAGGACACTGTGACTGGAACCCTCCGGGTCGAATACAACGGTCCCGTGGCAACGATCCTGCTGGACAACGAGCGCCGGCGGAATGCGATGACAAAGGACATGTGGCAGCAGTTCCAGCCCGTACTCCAGCATCTGGCCGACAAGGAATCGGTCAAGGTGGTGGTGGTACGTGGGGCGGGGGAGAACTTCTCCGCCGGAGCAGACATCAGTGACCTCAAAGACATCCTGCACGATCCCGGCACTGGCCGGCACGACGGCGGCCACGTCAGTGCCGGCGAAAATGCCCTGGCCCGCTTCCCGAAGCCGACCATCGCGGCCGTCGACGGCTACTGCATCGGGGGCGGCTGGCAGATCGCAGGTGCCTGCGACATCCGGCTCGCCACCGACCGGTCAACATTCGGCATTACCCCGGCGAAGGTTGGCATCGTCTATCCGCTGTCAGGAATCGAAAGGCTCGTCAAGCTGGCCGGCCCGGCGACGGCGAAATACCTCCTCTTCAGTGGAGACTTCATACCGGCCTCGGAAGCAATGTCCTTGGGCCTCCTGGCACGGGTGATACCTCAGGCAAGCTTCTGGACGGAAACCACGGCATTTGCCGAGCGTCTGGCCTCCCGCTCGCAGCTATCGATCCAGGCGATGAAAGACATAGTGGACATCATCGCCCAAGGCCGAGAAGGCCTCGGAGAAGCCAACGCCGCATGGCAACGTGAAATGGTCATCAGCGGCGAGCCCGAAATCGGCATCGAGGCCTTCCTCGGAAAGAAGACTCCCGAATTCAAATGGACGCGCCGCGATTCCCGGCTCTTCGAGCTCTAGAGGCGTTCCCGCCATTCTTTTCGAGCTGCCCGCCGGGACGTCACTCGTCGTCCAGGCGGGCATTTTCGTCGAAGTCGCCCGCCTGGCGCCGGAAGCGACCAAGTGTTGTGATCAGGCCGTCGACCTCCTCAGCGGTAAATCCGGTCCGGGAAAATACCTTCGCGTTCAGGTCCTTGGTAGCTGCCAGGACCGCTTTCCGGCCTTCAGGGGAGATTTGCACCAAAGTGGTTCTGCCGTCTGTTGGATGAGCGACCCTGTCCACGAGCCCGGCCTGTTCCAACCGGTTGACCACACTTGTCACGCTCGTGGGGTGAACCTGCAAACGTGCGCTGGCTTTAGCCATCGGTAGCGACCCGTTCCTGGTGAAGCTGAGCAGCGCCAGCAGTTCATAGCGGGCAAAGGACAGCCCATGCGGTTTGAGCACCGCTTCTATACGGCCTAGCAGGATCTGTTGGGCCCGCATCAGAGCAGTGACTGCAGCCATGCCGTCTGCGGCGTCGGCCCATCCGTGCTCCTGCCAATGACGCCGCGCCTCCGCTATCGGGTCCTTGAGCAGGGGGAGGGTACCCGACACATCATCTCCTATGTTTGGGGCCAGCTTTGGCGACGAACTCTATTCAATGATTCTCTCATTTCGTTGCTCAATCCCGGGGGAGGCTGGTGCCCGACTAGTGCGGCGGTCTACGGCAGCTGCTCATCGGCGTCTAAAGGGACGCCCTAATTCCTGCCTGATAGGCGACTTTCCGTGGCGGAGATGAAGCGCCCCCTATTCCGCGGTGCCGCTACTTGGATCTCCCGTTCCTGAGGAATCCAACCGGGAAGCCAGCAGGTGAAGATCTTTAAGCACGAGGCTTTTCGCAAGCTGCCTTTTATTGGGACCTCGACGCCACTTCCTGGGCTGTCTGCCTCGTTGTGACGCTCGTACGTCGGAAAGTGCAGTGTCTTTTGGGACTGCGTTGCCACGTTGCGCTAGAGGGTCGTAAAAAACCAGACTACGCATGAGCTCTCCTCGATGTTCTTTGAATTCAACAACCAATCAGAAAGGGACTCCGGGCTTGGTTAGAAGCTATGCTCTGGGCCTGGGAATTGACCGGCACGAACATCCTGGCCGTAAGCTCTGGCGATGTCGGAGAGGGAAGAGCGCAGGTCGGCGTACTTTTTTACGAATTTGGGCATCTTTCCCTTGCGCAAGCCCACCATGTCCTGCCAGACGAGAACCTGTCCCGTCGTCGAGTTTCCGGCGCCGATGCCTATAGTGGGAACCGGAATAGCCGCGTCAACTGCCGCTGCAGTGGACGCGGGCACCATCTCCATGAGTATGCAGAAGGCACCCGCCTCGGCTAGGGCAACGGCATCGTCGATTAGCCGCTGCCCGTCGTCGCCTCTGCCTTGCACGCGGTAGCCACCAAGGGCATGCTCGCTCTGAGGCGTGAATCCGATGTGGGCCATCACTGGGATTCCCGCTTCGACCATGGACCTGACGGAGGTCGCGTAGAAGCTGCCGCCTTCTATCTTTACTGCATGCGCGAGCCCTTCCTTGAGGAATCTAATGCCTGTGGCTACCGCCTGCTCGGGAGACACTTCGTAACTGCCGAACGGAAGGTCGGCGACAACGAGGGCACGTGCAGCCGAACGTGTAACGGCCCGGCACAGTGGAAGGAGCTCGTCAACTGTTACCGGCAGGCTCGTTTCGTTGCCGAATACGTTGTTGGACGCCGAATCGCCCACGAGGAGCACCTCAATGCCGGCCTCGTCGAAAATTTCTGCCGTGTATTGGTCATAGGCCGTTAGCATTGCGAACCGCTTGCCGTTAGTCTTCGCCTGCTGCAAGTGATGCGTACGGATCCGTCCCTGGGGTTTAGCCGCAGCATCCGATGTGTGGCTGCTGATCGCAGTCGGACCGGGTACCTGAGGAACCTGAGCTTCGGCAGCCGCCGACAGACGAGCGCTTCTGTTATCCGCCATAGGATGGGTCTCCACCTTTCTGACTAATGGTTTCAGTGGGAATCTCCATCTGACCATCGAGAGGTTCTTGCGTTGGATATAACGTCACTCAAATGCTCCGTTCTCAGGAAAGGCGGGGCCCATGAAGTCCAGGTTGTTTGGTAAGGGCATGGGGTGGGCGCAAGAGCCCGGGCGTAAGCCCTTCTGCCGGGTCGCTGCCCAGCTGGATCACCTTGTTGTTTTCGTCCACGTGGACTACCCGGGGCTCGTGACCACCGGCTTCCTCTGTCGTCATCTGTGAGTAGGTGATCAGGATGACAACGTCGTTTTCCTGCACCAGGTGTGCTGCAGGGCCGTTGATTCCGATTACGCCCGAGCCGCGCTCACCTGCGATGGTGTAAGTCTCCAAACGGGCGCCGTTGGTTACGTCCACAATGGCCACGAGCTCACCGGGGAGGATATCGGCAGCGTCAAGGAGGTCCAGGTCAACGGTGACCGAGCCAACATAGTGCAGGTCAGCGTGCGTGACAGTTGCCCGGTGAATCTTGGACTTGAAAACAGTGCGTTGCACGGGGGGCTCCCACCCATTGAAAGTTATGCCCTTTTCACAGTGGAGGCACAACTGAACTTCTTTTCTTAGGTCTCAGAAACGCCGCGGGGACCCACTAGGACAAAGTGGGCCCCCAAGGGTGGCAATTAGGCTTACGCGGTCAGGTCAGGTTTGACCATGACGTGCTTCAGTTGGGAGTACTCGTCAATGCCATGTGCGGTAAGTTCTCGGCCAATGCCGGACTCACCGTAGCCGCCGAAGGGCATCTCAGAGGCGGTGAAAATATGCTGATTGACCCAGACAGTGCCAAACTGCAGTTCCTTTGTAAAGCGCATCGTTCGGGCGAGGTTCGTGGTCCAAACGCTTGCCGACAAGCCAAAGTTAACGTCGTTGGCCAGCTTAAGCATTTCATCGTCATCTGCGGCCGACTGGATGGTAACAACGGGTCCGAAAACCTCACTCTGTATGATTTCGTCCGTCTGCTTCACATCCGTTACAACTGTCGGCTCAATGAACCAGCCCGGCCGGTCGATCCGGTTTCCACCAAGGCGAATTGTGGCACCTGCTTCCCGAGCGCGGCCCAGGAAACCAAGGATCTGGTTCATGTGGTGCTCCGAGATGACGGGGCCCATCGTGGTTGCGGGGTCGGAGGGGTCGCCGACAATCAATGACTTGACCTCCTCACAGTAGGCCTCGACGAACTCGTTATAGACGGACTCCTCCACAATGACCCTGCAGGCCGCCGTGCAGTCTTGGCCGCTGTTTGAGTAGCCGAACGCAACGAGGTCCCGAACAGTCTCTCGGATCGGGCTATCGGCAAAGACCAATACGGGCGCCTTGCCGCCAAGCTCCAGGCCGAGCCGCTTCAGGGTCTTGGCGGCAGTTGCCGCAACAAACTTTCCTGTGGATGTCGCCCCTGTGAGCGCAATTTTTCGGATGCTCGGATGCTCCACCATGGCAGTACCGCTCTCGCGGTCCCCGATGATGAGGTTGAGGACTCCCTCAGGCAGGAATCGGTTGGCAACCTCGACGAGCTTGATGGTCGTGGCTGGAGTTACTGTTGCAGGCTTTAGCAGCACAGTATTTCCAGCTGCAAGGGCCGGTGCGATTTTCCACACAGCCATCAGGAGCGGATAGTTCCACGGCGTGATCAGGCCAACGACTCCGAGGGGCTCCCGACGTACCCAGGAGGTACTCCCGTTCGCGTATTCACCGGTAGCTGGAACCGAGGAAACGCGTGCAGCGCCGGCAAAGAACCGCATAACGTCCCACATCCAAGGCATATCGCCCCGTGCATGGGTGATCGGCTTGCCCACGTCTTCACTCTCAAGCCGAGCAAATTCCTCGGCCTCTTCCTGGATGGCGTCAGCGATCTTGAGCAGAATCTCAGCGCGTTCAACCGGAGGGGTTGATCCCCACACCTTGAATGCTTCCTCGGCCCTGTGGACCGCGGCATTCACGTCCTCCTTGGTGGCGCGGCGGTATCGGGCCGTAACCTCGCCGGTCGCCGGGTTGATTACTTCGGAGACGTTTTTGTCATCCGGTCCCGCTGCGTAGGTTGCAGCAAGGCCACCTTGATTCTTCTGAACTACGGTCGTCGTCAAGAAGGACTCCTCACATCATCTTTGTTCGGGCTCGGCAACGCTTGAGGACCATGGCTAGCATCCCACCCGGATTTATTGGCAATACCCATCTTCTTGCCATCTGCATCACAGGAGAACTGTGAAACTAACAAACGAATGGGGCAACCCTTCATGAAGTTACAAGCCCACGCCTCGGAATACTCCTTCTATCGCCCGCGGGTGTACGGGGGATCAGTAGGCTGGACGGAGACAACGGGCGGCATCAGGTACGCTTCACTCCAGCCCTGTGTTCGACCGACACCCCGGGGGGCCGACCGTGCAGCGGCATTAACGGCACACCGTCTGCGTAACTACGGGCACCTGATATCTGACAGTAACCCGAGTCCGGCCAGTGCACCTTTTTGGGGCCGCTGGCCTGCGGCCCCGGCTCACAAGCCCCCACCGTCCCATAAAATTCTTGAGGAGTCGTTGTAATGAACTACCAGCAGAACCGAGACATAGTGCTGGAGCTCGAAGATGTCTCATTCCGCCGGGGGAACAGGGATATCATCAGTCGCATATCACTGTCCGTAGGAGCCGGAGAGCACTGGGCGCTGTTAGGCGCGAACGGCGCGGGGAAGAGCACCCTCATGGGACTATGCGGAGCGATCGCCCACCCCAGTTCCGGGAAAGTGCGGGTTCTGGGTGAACTCCTGGGACGAGTCGAACTGCAAGCCCTGCGTCGCTCTATCGGTCACGTGAATCCGCGGCATCAGATCCTTACGCCCCTCACCATCCGGCAGGTTGTACTTACGGGATTGACGGGTAGCAACGAACTGCCGCAAAGATGGGATCCAACCGCCACGCAGTCTGCGCTGGCAGAGTCGCTGCTCGAAGATGTGGGCCTGGGCCAAAAGGCCGGCTACCGCTGGCCTAACTTGTCCCAAGGTGAACGAGGACGGGCCCTAATAGCACGCGCACTTATCTCCTCACCCAAGCTGCTGCTGCTGGATGAGCCCTGCACAGGATTGGACGTTGCCGCCCGCGAACAACTCCTGGAAACCATCGAGAATCTCACCCTAACTCACCCGCAGATGGCTTCCATTTTGGTCACCCACCACCTTGAAGAACTGCCGACGTCTACAAGCCATGCAGTGTTGATTGCTGACGGCGTGGCGGTCGCAGCAGGTCCGGCCCCGGAAATCATCACTACCGAGAACATAACGACCGCATTCAGGCATCCCATTGAAGTGGAGCGTCGTCACCGTCGCTGGAGCGCTCGCGTCGGCCGGCGACATCCACTACCTGCCATCGTGGAACAGGAAAAGCAGTCGGTCCTCGCCCTCAGTGGTCGCTGATACCGCGGGTGGGCCAAAGCCGGGGGAGCGCCATACGCGGCACTTTACCGGGGGTACCGTTCGGCCTTTTGTCGACATCAGGGCACGACTGTAAAGACGTCCATGACAAGGTATGAAAGGTGTGATCGCGTGAAGGCGATGCTGATCCAATCAACTGCCGGGATCGCAACACTGGAGCTGGCAGATATAGAGGTGCCGTCAATGGGCCCTCATGATCTTCGGATTCGAGTCCATGCTGCGTCAGTGAACAGAGCAGACCTCCTGACCCGTGCCGGCACCCACGCTCCCGCGGGTCAGTCCGCCCCAGCTGTCGCGGGGTTGGATGCGGCGGGACAGGTCCTCGAAGTAGGTTCCGAGGTGTCCACCTTCAGGCCGGGTGACCGAGTGATGGCCATGGTCGCGGGCGGGCTCGCCGAGGAGGTGGTGCTCCCGGCTGACATGGCAATCGCTGTGCCAAGGGCGTGGACCTGGATGGAAGGCGCCGCAGCCGTGCTCGGTCTTATGACAGAACACAATGCACTCGCCACTGCCGGTCGGATGCGGCCGGGGGAGACTGTCTTGGTGCACGCGGCAGCCAGCGGGGTCGGGACGCAGGCGGTGCCGCTCGCACGAGAGCTGGGCGCGGCCAAGGTAATCGGTACGACCAGGGCGCATCGGCCCGCTGCTCCACTCACTCAGCTCGGACTGGACCACCTAATCGTCACGTCAGAGGTAGATTTCGCCGATGAAGTACTGAAATTGACGGACGGAGCCGGCGTAGACATCATCATCGATCACGTTGGTGGTCCATATCTCTCGGACAACATCAGGGCCGCAGCACTACAAGGTCGCATCGTGGGAGTGGGGCGGCTCGGCGGCGCTGAAGGAACACTGGATCTGGAGGAGCTGGCGCGCAAGAGACTGGAAATCATCGGCACCACATTCCGGACACGGACC
This sequence comes from Arthrobacter sp. 210 2, assembly GCF_059093025.1. Classification (NCBI taxonomy): domain Bacteria; kingdom Bacillati; phylum Actinomycetota; class Actinomycetes; order Micrococcales; family Micrococcaceae; genus Arthrobacter; species Arthrobacter sp. 210 2. Next base: position 818 of record NZ_JBNHIE010000014.1, on the reverse strand, counting down.
ATCGCCGAAAAGACAAGAATCGTCAAAGATCTCTGCTCTGGAGTGGACCTTGAGGGGGCGGCCAACCGACTGCGGCCTATCATCGACCGGGTGCTTCCGTGGACCAGCGTATTGGAGGCACAGGACGTGCTGGCAAACGGTGAGCATCTCGGCAAGATTGTGCTGCAGGTGGCAGGAGTCCCCTTGCGTTCGTGAGCCTCCAGTTGTTTCACCAGGAGGCCAGCGGCCAGTGGGCCTCGTTGAAGAAGAGCGGCTGTCAGCACTTGTCTGGCGAAGTCCTAAACCATGGAAACTTTACAAGCGTCATTAACGTTTTACCGTGACATCTCCAATTCTGGCAATTGCGAGGTTTAGCTAAAATTGCAGCAGAAAGAAGTTCTAGCCTCTGTTGTCCCTTCGAATGGTTACTTAGAGAGGCCTGGAGCTTTTGTGAAAACTAAGTAACTGTCCCCCAATATAACAATTTTGAAAGTTACTGCTCAAGGAGGCGTGGTGTGGGAAAGTCACCAGATTGGTCAGACCTGCTTGGACTACGAGTACACGTGAAAAAGGACGGCTGCATCGTCCGGACTGGCTATGTTGACGCCGTCTCCGCATCCGCCGACATTATCTGGATAAGCCAGGAAGGTGCCGAGCACCGGAGCTTGTACGAAAGATCGGAGGGATACCATGCGGTTTCGGTCTGGGCAGATCTGTATGAAAAAGATGTATGTCCGACATAGGGGCTCTTCGTGGTTGGTGGGGAATTGAGTTCGTGTCGTTGAAGACAAGGGGGCCCGTGGCCCTGCTGGGATGAGTGTGTCTAGCATTCAACCTGG
>NZ_JBNHIE010000013.1:0-121312 GCF_059093025.1 Arthrobacter sp. 210 2 | reverse complement strand
CCACCTTTCCTGGGAAAGGTGGCCCGCCGTCGTCGTCCCCTCATCGATTGATCCCCACCGGCCCCCTAGCCTCGCAAGCTCGGCCAGGGAAGCCTGCCGTCGTGGGCCCTATGTCGTTTTCAGGGCTGAAAACGACAGTTATGGAACAATCGACGAGGTTAGAGAGTGGGTGCGGAGAACGTGTCGCACTGGTTGATGTCGCCGGTCTCGTAGCCCTTGTAGAACCACCGCTGGCGTTGCTCGCTGGAACCGTGGGTCCACGCCTCGGGAGTGACGCGCCCGGTGGCTGCCTCCTGGATGCGGTCATCGCCCACCGCTGAAGCGGCGGACAGTGCGTCGTTCAGGTCCTGCTGGGTGAGGGCCTCCAGGAACGGCTGGCCGTCGGGGCCCGGCTGGGTTGACGCGTGCTTGGCCCAGAGCCCCGCATAGCAGTCTGCCTGCAGTTCCACGCGCACGGCGCCGGACTCAGGGCCCTGCGGATCCTGCTGGGCGCGGTCCAGGTATCCCAGGACGTTCTGGATGTGGTGGCCGAATTCATGGGCCACTACATACTCCTGGGCCAGCGGGCCGCCGGAAGAACCGAAGCGGTTGACAAGTTCCGTGAAGAACCCGGGATCGAAGTAGGCGGTGGTGTCCGTGGGGCAGTAGAAGGGGCCCACAGCGCTGGATGCCGTGCCGCAGCCCGTGCTCACGGCCTCCTCAAAGATCACCGTCTCCGGCCGCGGGTACTGGACGTTGTACTGCTCCAGGTAGGCAGGCCAGAAGGCGTTCAGGCTGTTAACGGTGCCGGTGATCCGGCAGTCCACGCGGGCATCGGCGTCGGCGCCGCTCTCACACGCAGGCGCGGTGCCCTGCGCCTGCGGAGCCGGGGCAGCACCGCCTGCCAGGCCTTCGAGGAGCTGCGGATTTACGCCGAAGAGCGCAGCGATCAGCAGCAGGAGTCCGCCACCGATGCCACCTCCCACCTTGGCGCCGCGGCCCATGCCGCGCCGGTCCTGGACCTGTGAAGGATCCAACTGCACATTGTCGTTGAAACTCATAAAGTCACATTACCCTCGGGCCCGGAACTCAATCCGTCCCGGCCGGTAAAGTTGATCCGATGCCTTTCCTCAACAGAATCCAGCGCTGGGCGGACGAACGGCCGGACCACACCGCCGTGGTGGTCGCTGGCCGCCGCCTTTCCTGGGCAGAGCTCCGCGATTCAGCTGCTGATCTGGTTGCGGACACGAAGTCGGTTACGCCCCTCTGCGAGGCCAACTCCACAGGTTTCGCCGTGAAGCTCGCTGCCGCGGTTGCCGGAGGGCGCCAATGCGCAGTCCTTGATCCGGCCTGGCCCCGCCAGCTGCGGGAAAACATCATCCGCCGCGTGGAGGCGTCGGCGCTTGCCGCCGCAGTGGCCCCGGATGACGCCCTTGCCGACGGGCCGCCGGAGAGCACGTTCCTCATCGGCCTGACTTCGGGCACCACGTCGGTGCCCAAGGCCTTCACCCGGTCCCGCCGTTCCTGGCAGCAGTCCTTCGAGGCGTCGATCGAACTCTTCGGCCTGCGCCAGGATGACGTCACCCTGGCCCCCGGCCCGCTGGCGGCCAGCCTGAACCTCTACGCGCTGGCCGAGTGCCTTTACGCCGGGTCCGAGTTCCAGACCCTGGAAAGTTTCGACGTGGGAGATGTCCACTCCGCGATCACCCACGACCGCGTCACCCGGCTGGTGCTGGTCCCCACCATGTTGCGAATGCTCAGCGAGCGCGGCCTGACCGGCTGCGTTGACGCGTCCGGTGTGCGGACCATCATCAGCGCCGGCTCCAAACTGGATTCGCGGACCCTCGAAGCGGCCCGCCGCTGGGCCCCCAACGCCACCATCTTCGAGTACTACGGCGCCTCTGAGCTGAGCTTCGTCTCCGGTACCGGGCTGCCCGCCGGCCACGCGCCGGCTGTGGGCGGGACCGGCATTGGCCGTCCCTTTCCCGGGGTGGACGTGCGGATCCTCGACGACGCCGGGACGCCCCTTCCGGACGGGGAATCGGGCAACATCTGCGTACGCAGCGCCCTGGTCAGCAACGGCTACCTGTGGGGCGACGACGGCCAGGCCCTGCGGTCCTTCAACGGCTGGTTCACCGTGGGGGACCAGGGTTACCTCGAGGCGGGGGAACTGCATATCCTCGGGCGGCGCGCCGACATGATCCTCACCTCCGGCAAGAACGTCTATCCGCACGAGGTTGAGCTTGCCCTCGCGGCGGTGCCCGGAGTGGCGGCCGCCGTCGCCGCGGGCATGCCGGACGACCTCCGCGGCCAGCGGGTGGTAGCCGGCGTTGTCCCTGCCCACGGGGGGATCACGGCAATGCAGCTGCGGGCAGGCCTGGAGGACATCCTGGCCAGGGACAAGCGCCCGCTTCAGTACTACGTCCTCACCGAACTGCCCATCACGGACCGGGGCAAGGTCAGCCGGAACCTGCTGCTGGAATGGATTGATACCCGCGACCCCAGAGTCCGGAACCTTGGCACCTGAGATCCTGCCCCCGGACCGGCAGCCCGTCATCATCGCGGCCCGGCGGACCCCCGTGTGCCGAATCAACGGCCCTCTCGGAACGCTGCGCGCCCACGAGCTTCTGGCTCCGGTGTTGCGGCAACTGGTGACTTCCTCCGGGGTTGAACCCGGCGCTGTCGCTGACGTGGTGATGGGGAACGCAGTGGGCGGCGGCGGCAACGTGGCCCGGCTGGCGCTGCTGGAGGCGGGCCTGCCGGTCAGCGTCCCCGGAATGACGGTGGACCGCCAGTGCGGTTCAGGCCTGGACGCGGTGGTCCTGGCAGCCCGGCTCGTGGCAGCCGGCGGGAATCCCCTGTACCTGGCCGGGGGAGTGGAGAGTACGAGTACCGCGCCGCTGCGCGCCCACCGGAACGACGACGGCGGGCCGGAGTTCTACCGGCGCGCCCAGTTTGTTCCGGCCAGCTTCGGTGATCCGGACATGGGCGAGGCCGCGGAAACAGTCGCGCAGAAGTTTGGCGTGGGCCGGGAGCGCCAGGACGCCTTCGCGCTGGCGAGCCATCGAAGGGCACTTGCAGCGGCCCAGGCCGGGTACTTCGACGGCGAAATTGTGCCGCTGGGCACCGGTACCGGGACCGTTGCAGCGGACGACGGGCCCCGGCGCGGCCTGACCGCCGCCGTGATGGCGCGCTTCCCGCCCGTCTTCGTCGACGGGGGAACTGTCACCGCCGGAAACTCATGCTTCGACGCGGACGCCGCATCCGCCGTCGTTATTACGTCTGTCCAGCGTGCGCAGGAACTGGGGGCAACGGACGGGCTGCTGGTGCTGGGCACCGGGACGGCCGGCGTGCACCCGGAGGTCCTCGGCGTGGGTGCCGCCAGCGCGGCGCGCGACGTTCTTGACGGCGCAGGCGTGACGGCGGACGAGCTGGACCTGGTGGAGTTCAATGAGGCGTTCGCGTCCCAGACGCTTGCCTGCCTTGACGAGCTGGGCATCGACGGGGAACGGGCAAACCTCGACGGCGGGGCGCTGGCCCTGGGCCATGCCTACGGTGCTTCCGGCGCCGTCCTGGTGACCCGGCTGCTGGCCCAGGCGCGCCGTGCGGAGGCTCCGGGCGCCCTGGCGCTGGCCATGATCAGCAGTGCCGGCGGGATGGGTACGGCGGCATTGTTCCGGTACCAGCACCTTAGCAACAGCTGATTCCCTGCGGGCGGAGGTTCAGTCCTCCGCTTCGCCCAGGCCGCGGGCTGCGAGCGCCTCGCCGGTCTGGCGGGCAAAGGCCACCGAGGTGATAAACACAGGCAGGACCAGTGCACGCGGATTGCGTTCGAGGCCGCGGGCCCGGGCGGAATCCCGGACATCCGCGAAGGTCCCGGCGATGTAAGGGATGCTGCGGAGCATGATCCCGATGGTCAACGCGAAGCGTTCCGGATCCGCGCCGAACCTCTTGAAAGGGCCTGCCGCCTTGACCACGCCGTCCAGGAGCTGCTGCACGGGGGTGGTCGCGGTGAGCAGGGACGCGGCAACGACGCAGACGAGGATGTTCAGGACGATCCGGGCCGCGGTGGGTGCACCCAGCTGCCACCACTGGAACAGCCCGATCACCAGCAGGACCGCGGCGAGCGGCCGGACGGCGCCCCACAGCCGCTTTAGGCCGGCCCCCGTCAGCAGGAACAGGCCGCAGAGGCCGGCGAGCACCAGCAGCGAAATGCGCCAGTCCACGATGGCGAAGGACGCAAGGCCGCAGGCGAAGACCAGCAGGAATTTCACTGCCAGCGGCGACCGGTGGACCAGGGAATCTCCCGGGACGTAGTTGGCCAGCAGGAAGCCGTGGCCCCTCATCGTTGTGGTCCCCGCGCTTGCAGGCTGTCCAGGCTTTCCGAGCAGAGCGCGCGGTAGGCGTTCAGGGCATCTGCGGCGGCGCCGTCAAAGGCTACTTTCCCTTGTTCGATGACCAGCACGCGGTCCATTTCCAGGGCGAGTTCGAGGTCGTGGGTGGACATGATGATCTGCTGGCCAAGGCCGGCCAAGGTCCTGCGCAGGAGTTCGCGGTTGCGCAGGTCCAGCAGGGTGGACGGTTCGTCCAGGACCAGCACCGCGGGATCCACCGCCAGTACGGCGGCGAGCGCCATCAGCTGGCGTTCACCGCCGGACAGTTCGTAGATGCTTTGGTCTGCCAGGTGCAGCAGCCCGAGCCGGTCCAGGGCCGCTTCGGCGAGCCTGCGCCGCTCGGTGCCATTTTTGACGGAGCGGCGGAGCGACAGCTCCACGTCCTCCCGCCCGGTGGGCATGACCAGCTGGGAGAGGGGATCGGTAAAGACAAAGCCGACGCTCCGGCGTACTTTGCGGACGGCACGGACTGTATCCTCGCCGTCGACCGCTACCGTGCCCGCCGTTGGCTGGATGAGGCCGTTGACCAGGCGCAGCAGCGTGGACTTCCCGGATCCGTTGGCGCCAATGACTCCCACGCGCTGCTCCGTGAGCTGCAGGGTCACATCTTCCAGGAGGACCTTGGGTTCCGGCCGGTGGTCCAGCGGAACAGCTACCGCTACCTGGTCAAACGTCACGTCGGGCATGGTGGATCCTAGGCGTTGGCAGGCTGGGGAACGCTGCGCTTGACCCGGCGCACCAGGATGTCCGGGAATGCGCGGTGCAGGGCAACGGCGATGACGGCCGCGAGGATGTTTTTGATGATGTCGCCGGGGTAGAAGACCACGTCGCTCAGGAATGCCTGGCCGAGCGTCGCCTTGGTGTTGAGCGCGATCCCGGCGATGCCCAGCGAGTGCACCACCACCACGCTGGTAACGGTGGCCGAAAGGAACAGCCACAGCGCACGGGCTTTGGTGGTCCGGCGGATGACTACGGTGGCCAGCCATCCCACAACAAGGGCGGCGATGGGGAAGGCGAGGATGTAACCAGCCGAGGGTCCGGCCAGGATGCCCAGGCCGCTGCGGCCCTGGCTGAAGATGGGCAGCCCGGCGAGGCCCAGGAGGACGTAGAGCCCGACGGCGGCGAAGCCCCTTCCAGGGCCGAGCACCAGGCCGGTGAGCATCACGGCCAGGGTCTGGAAGGTGATGGGGACGCCGAAGCCGTTGACGGCGAGTCCGGGCACCAGCGCCGATCCCGCCACCAGGGCCGCGAAGACGGCGATGAGCCCGAGGTCTGTGGCGTTCCAGCGGCGTTTTTTGTTTGAGGTGCTTTTGACGGCTGTGTCAGTGTTGCTCATGGCGGTCCTGTCGGGGTTGTACAAGCGGAATCTAGTGTACTGCCGACGTTACCGGCGCCGCTGTGGGGCCATTTTGTAGGGGGCCTACTAAAGCCGGTCCTTGGCTTTGATGGCTCGGTACTAACCGAGTTGCAGCACGTGCCAGTCCGTGCTGCACGCGGATTCTGTCCGGAGTCTAGATAGGATGGCACCACATCAAAGCCTGAGGGGGCAGCGCTATCAATTCACGTACATTTCCGTTCCTGACCGCCGCTGTTACAGCGGGATTGCTGCTCAGCGGCTGCTCCGGCCCTTCCGGATTCAAGGCTTTGGAGCGTGCGGCTACTGCCTCGGACGTGCTTCCCGCAGGCGTCAATTTTGGCGAACAAGACGTGGATAAGGTTTTGCTTGTTGCTGAAGCAAACGGCAACAAGTACTTTTTGGGACAAAACGCGGGGAAGTCGGTTGCGTGCCTGGCCGTTTTTCCGACGGATAACCCACCCGGTTGGCACACGTCCTGCACTACAGGCGGAGCACCACAGGCAAAGCTTGTGGAAACGAGCGGACCAAGCCAAGAGCCCACCATCCTGGTTTCCGACGGATACGACACGAAAGTGCTGGAAGCTTCCGGTTACACGAAAATCCACGAGAATATCCTGGTGGCCGGCGCTTAGGACCCTAATGAATCAGCGGCCAATGAGCGCGGAGGCATCTCATCACTCGCAGTCGGTCACCATGGGCCGCCGACGCCTCAAGTATGGTCTAATCTCAGCGTCCCTCTCCCTGTTCTTGGGGTTTACCGTCCATGCGTCCGCTGCCGCGGCGCTCAAAGCGGGTGTAGAACGTCTCGTCTATTTCGTTCTGCCGGACTGGGGTCTCATTTTCTGCGCGCATCTCGTTAGCGGGATGGCCGCAGTGACGGCACTGGCCTTGTTGCTGCCACCCCTCGTTGGGCTGCTATCGCGCATCTGGCTCCGCAGGTTGGCTGCAGTTCTGCTGGGTTTAGCGGCCGCGGCGGCAACCTTGCCCTGGTTCATCTCCGCTTTGGGGATTGGTCTAAACGCCACAACTTCCTACGCCACCGTCACGGCTGAAAACGGCGAAAAAGTCCTCGTTAAAAAACCGGGCTTCGACCCGGCAGATTACTCCGTGTACCGACAGAAGTCCCTCTTCGTGTACCAAAGGAGCACTGTGGGGACGTCCGTCTCGGACGTTTTCGAACCGGACGACTGCAGGCTCACGGTCCGCGGCACGCATCTGCTGCTCACTTGCGGAGCTGACAAAATTCTGGTTCCGCCGCTTGATTAATCAGGGGATGTGGACAACTGATACCCCTGACGTGCCTATTCTGGGAGCCACCAATAACAGCTGGGAGCCAGCGCTAGCGCGTGATGTTGAATGTCCCCATTGGCGTTGCGCAGGAGGCAAGTTCAAGTTGTGGAATTCCTGTTGCACGGTTGTTTTTGCCGGTGTCGTCGCACCAGTCGATATTGTGCGGCATTGCGGTGACGATCGCTTCTCCAACCGCTGACTCTTCCGGCACAGTGAAGGTAAACGTGAATTCCCCGGCGTCAGTCATTGGAGCCCTTGCACTGATGACTTCAGCGCCACTTTGATCGGTGACGCTTACTTGGACCTGGGCATTGGAGCCATACTGGGGGTTACACTCCGCCGCGGGTGCTGCGACTGTCACTGTCGCCCTTGGTTTAGCAATTGTTGGACTCACCGAATAAGCAGGCGGGAAGCAAGGCGGCTGCTGACCGCTGGGCGATTCCTCACGCGGAGACGAGTTGCAGGCACCTGCAGTGACTACCAGAACAACACCAAGCAGCAGCGCGGAATACCCGTCAGCGAACTTCATGTACCGGAGTCTTTGTTCAGTTCCTCGGCGAGCATCACGAGGATTCCGCTGGGGCCGCGGAGGTACGTGAGCTTGTACATGTCTTTGTAGGTCGCCACCCCGCGCAGCGGATGGCATCCGTGCTTCGCCGCTATCTGAAGTGCCTCGTCGATATCGTCGACCGAGAAGGCCACCCGGTGCATGCCGATGTCGTTGGGCCGGGTCGGGTTCGACTCGATCGCTTCGGGGTGGATGTATTCGAAGAGCTCAAGCCGGCCGTGGCCGTCCGGGGTCTGGAGCATCGCAATCTTGGCATGGTTCCCGTCAAGTCCCACAGCAGTGTCGGTCCACTCCCCGCTGACCGTGTCACGGCCCACCACCGTAAGACCGAGATCGGTGAAAAAGGCGATTGCTGCTTCGAGGTCGCGAACGGCGATACCGACGTTCTCCAGTTTGATGGCCATGCGTTGAAAGCTACCAAGGCGGACCGGTCAGCTCCAGAGGCGGAGGAACGAGAAGCGGGTCAAATACCAAGTAATCGACGCTTGGCCGCTGCAAATTCTTCCGCGGTGAGAGCACCCTGGGAATAAAGGTTCGCTATAACGACAAGATCAGCTGCTAAGGATTCCTTCGCGGCTGCTCTGCCTGCGTTCTTCACACGATGCTTTCCTGCCACGGAAGAAACGGACGCTGGCTTTGTCGTGCTCCTGGTCACCGCGTACAAAACGAGCAGGATTGCACCGAGAACTGCCACCGCAATTCCCAGGGGCATGGATATGTGGGAATGTGAGGCGGTTCCGATGACCGCTATTGCCATCCCGGCACCAGCCAATCCGACACCGGATACCCATCCTGCTGTCTCACGGAGGGGGTGCTTCCCTCTGAACTCAAAGAAAAACCCGCCGGTCTCACTCGGAGCCGTGTGCTCATTCATGTGTGAAGGATAGACCCGCCCCTCACCAGAGAACACCCCCGTTTTCCAAGAGCCTCCCCTAAAGGGGCGGTCCAAAAACTGTTCCCCCCTACTACCCGCCCGTAGCGTAGCGCCGCGTTTTTGAGCAGGAGCATACTGGTTACGCCGCTCATCTCGATGGACGATAAACGCGCCCGAGTGGCTCATTCACCGGCAGTTCCCGGGGAAATCTGCCGGCATCTTGGCGAAGGTGGAATATCCCTTTTCACGCTTCGCATCCCTTGTAGAAACGATATCGGTCTCAGAGGGGTAGAAGATCAACGATGAATCGCACCAGGACGGGACTCCTGTCGATGGTGGCCGCAGCAGCGCTTGCCATGGGACTGGCTCCCGGGACCGCGCTCGCCCATGGAGGGTCAGGGCACGGAGGCTCGGACCACAGCGACGACTGGCGGAACAATGACGATCAGCGCCGGCTGGTCAACGTCCTGCGCCACGTCACCGACGAATATCGCTGGCTGGAGAACGCCAAGGCGGACGGTTATAAGGAAATCACTAAATGCATCGAAAAACCCGGCGTGGGAGCCATGGGCTTCCACTACGCCAAGGAGGACCTGATCGATGACAAGACCCAGGCCCGAAAGCCTGAGGTTCTCGTGTACATGCCCAATAAGTACGGGCGGTACAAGCTGGTAGCCGTTGAGTTCATATCCACGGCAGCCCATCAACCTTCGATTGCCGGCGTCAAATTCGAAGCCGGGCCGTTCCCTGGGTCCCACGCGCTCCACGCATGGATATGGAGGGACAACCCGAGCGGCATGTTCGCAGCCTACAATCCGGACTTGCGCTGCCCGAAGTAATCCCCTGATGGTGATCGGGCCTGTGCACGGCCCATCGCCAACCCGCACCCTATAAATTACCGGACGGACGCTCCTGCACGTCGCGTGCAGGAGCGTCACCGCCTGCCTCAGAACGCGTAACGGATGCGGCAGTAGGGCGCGATGTCCTCAATCAGCGCGGTCAGCTGCCGCACATAGCGGCCCTTGGTCCCGGAACGGTAGCGGACGTTGCTGAACCCGTTGGACGAGACCTTCGATTCCTGCAGGTCCGGGCGCCACAGCACGTTCTCGGCCTGCGGATGCCACCCCAGGTTGACCTCATGGAGCCGCTCATTGTGCGTCAGGAAGATGACTTCTGCCGCGAGCTGGGCCTTGGCTGCAGCTGTCAGGGTGGCATCAAGCTGGCGCAGCAACTCCTCCCAGTCGCGCAGCCAGGTGTCGGTGATGATGACGGGGGAGAAGTTGACGTGCACCTCGTACCCGGCATCCACAAAGTCGTTGATCGCAGCCATGCGTTCAGCCACCGGCGAGGTCCGGACGTCAATCGACTTGGCCAAAGCCGCGGGCATGAGCGAAAAGCGGATCCTGGTGTGGCCACCGTGGTCCCAGCCGAGCATCGCCGGGTTCACGTACTTGGTGGCAAAGGACAGCTTGGCGGTGGGCAGGTCGCGGAAAAGCGTAACGAGGTCCTCCACGTTGTCGCTGATCAGCGCGTCGACGGAGCAGTCGCTGTTTTCGCCGATGTCGTAGATCCAGAGTTCCGGGTCGCACTGGTTGGGCTCCAGCTTCATGCCCTGGCGGGTCGCGTGCCGTTCAAGGGCGCCGGCAATCTGGTCGATGTTGGCAAACACGGTTACCGGGTTGCTGTACCCCTTGTGCCGGGGCACGTAGCAGTAGGCGCAGGCCATGGCGCAGCCGTTTGCGGTGGAGGGGGCAATGAAGTCCGCGGACCGGCCGTTCGGCTTGACGGTCAGCGCCTTCTTGACGCCGAGGACCAGGGCCTCGGTCTTGATGCGGGACCAGCGCGGCACGTTCGTTTCATCCCCGTGCAGCTCGGGGATGTTCCAGTGGTTGTCGACAAGCACGACGTCGGCGTCCGGCCAGCGTTCCACGACCTCCTTGCCGCGGGGCAGCTCCAGGGCAGCGGGCTGCGCGTAGATGCGGCGGATTTGCAGCAGCCGGTTGAATTCCACGGTTCCATTCTCCCAAGGCGGCAAGGATGGCGCGGGCAGTTAAGCCCACGGCATGTGCTGTGGCGGCCATCATCCCCTGCCCGGGTCATTCCCGCCGCGCTAGACTGGAGCGATCATGAACGGCGCCCGTCTCCGTCTTCTTGCCTGGGTTATGGCCCTGGCGGCCTTCCTCGCGGGCTGCACACCCGCCGTCGGCCATCTCGACGCCGTCACTGAACAACCCGTCCCGGCCTCTTCGGCCCCGCAGGCCGCGGGAGACGTCGTCGCCCCTCAGCCGGCCCCCTCGTCTACTCCCACCCCCGCCCCGGCTTCTGCCCCGCCCGAGGTCCCGGCGCCCGCCCCCGTACCCCAGCCATTCGCCCTCAACCTGTACCAGGAGGGGGACTTCGTGCCGCAGTACACCTTCGACTGGTGTGTAGCGGCGAGCATCCAGATGGCGCACAACCTCATCGATAACACCGGGGGCGGCACCTGGACCGATTCCACCCAGCAGGGAGACCTGTGGGAGATGGCGCGGGCACGGTCGAACAACTCGTTCAACGGCGCCAACCCGCTCGGCTGGGCGCAGGTGCTGACCGAGGCTGGAATGGGGCCGTACGCCGTCGTCAGCGTTCCTGACTATGAGGACGCGCTGCAGGCGGCGGCGCGCGCCATCGCGGAGACCGGACGGCCGGTGGGGCTGGTCATGTGGAGCGGCCGCCACGCATGGGTGATGAGCGGGTTCGAGTCCCTTGGCGATCCCGCCCGGTTCCCGGAGTTCCCGGTCACCGGCATCCGCGTCCTGGATCCGCTTTACCCGCACGGCAGCGAGCGGTGGGGTCCGTCGCCCGAGCCCAACAGCCTGCTCACGCCCGAGCAGTTGGCCATGCAGTTCGTGGTCCGCGAACCGCGGCGCTGGAGCAGCGACCTGCCCACCGGCTACATGCTCGTCCTGCCGCGCGCCGCTGCCTGAGCACGCCGCCGCAACCGTTGCGCCGCTCGGTTGCCCGCCGTTCCTGGCGGACCCCTAATACGCGGTGACGGCCACGGTGCGTGTCGCCAGGACCTGACCGGTGATCCAGTGCAGGAAGTCGACCGCGATGGTGTACCTTCCCGCCGCCGGTGGGCGCAGCAGGAAATCGAACTTTTCGGCTGCGCCGGATTTGAGGATGCTGGTGACCAGCGGCTGGCCGACCTGGGAGGGCTGAACGGCCGGTCCGTCCGGGTCGGGGGTATTCCAGAAGGGACGGCCATCGTGCGAGATCAGTTCGGCAATCTCGGCCGGTTGGCCGGCCACATCGAGGAACCGGGTACGGGTGGGGAAGTAGTCGACATTCACCATGCGGACCAGCGTGGGAGCGATGCCGTCCCTGACCACATTGGCGCGCATCGCGCTGATGGCCCATATCCTGTCCCCCCTGGGCCGGGTGGGTACTGTGCCGCCCAGGATAACGAAGTGTTTTGGCTCGAAGCGGTTGAGGCCTGCGTCGTCCCCGGACAGACCGGCCGCGTGGTTCAGTTCGTGCCAGCGCGGGTCAATCGAATAGGGGGCGATCAATGTCTCCGTGGCGATGTCGTACAGCGGGCCGTCAGTTGAGTGGCGGCGGGTTCCCTTGGGGGGCGGGGCCGTCGAACTGACCTGCGGATCGACGATGATGGGCCCGAACATACCCATTTGTACGTGCATGGGGGTGTTGACGTGGCAGTGGTAGAAGTAGGTTCCAGCAGAACCGCGGTTGGGGTTGCCGGGGACGCCGACCTCAGGCCTCCACTGGTAGGTGTACTCCCCGGTGACTTCGAATGAGGTGTGGCCTACGCCGTCGTTCCGGGGGTCGGGTTCGATGCCGTGCCAGTGGATGGTGTGGACCCTCTTGCTGGGTTCCACCGTGCCGTGGAACAGTTGCCCCTCCGTCAGCCGCAAGAGCGGCCCGGGAAGCCCGCGGCCGGACCTCTCGTCCTCGAAACTCCAAAACTCGATTTCAGGGCCGTTGGGCACCTTCAGTTTCCTGTTGAAGAAATCGAACACCATGCTGACGTCCGGGCGCTGGCGGAACTGAGTTTCCGGGCTTCCTTCATGAGGCTGGTCCGAGGCGAACTCCACCTGGCTCCGGTACAGGTGATGACCGCCTGCCACGGTGCCCGGAAGCCCTGGCTCAGGAATCGTGCCCGCTGCCAGGACCCAGTCCGCCACGAGGCCGCCGGGGTACAGCCCGCCGGCCGCCGTCTGCGAGGGCTCCGCGTGGCAGTGCATCGGATACTTCCAGTCGCCACTGCGGGCGTTCCACACCTGGTCCACCACCTCGGGTGGACGCCGGACGGGAAGCAGCGACTCCTTTCGGTCCATCGGTTCGAGCTGTACTGTGTCCTCCCAGTGTTGCAGGAGCACGTCCCCGTCCGGACTGACCCGCCCGCTACTGCGGGGGAAGTCTTCGCCGTTGGCGCGCACCGTCCAGACATGGTTGCCGTGGTAGTGCAGCTGGTGGTCCACGATGCCGGCATTGACCATCCTCATCAGCTGGCCGGTCCGGACGCCACCCGGGCTTGGCGAGGCGCTGAAGTTCCGCACATCCGTTTCACGCGGGTGGCCGGAGGGGAGCGTGTCCTGCTCCCGGCGCTCATTGAATTCCTCATCCGTGGTGACCGCCAGCGACTGAAAGCCCGCGTAACCGTTGAGGGTGAAGTAGCGGGGTACGGCGGGTGTTGAAGCGGGATTGACCGTTTCGCCGCGGGAAGCGATGCGGGCCCAGTTCGGATCCACGTCGTGGCACAACCACAGCCACTGCCGTTCGAACTCGGTCCCACCCGGGAAAAGCTGCCAGGCGCTGGACGGGTCTATCACCACAAGCGCACCGTAGAGGCCGAGGGTCCGTTCCACGGACGCGTTGCCCGGGTCCGTGAACAGATAGGTCCCGGGCGGCGGTGCTTCGAACTCAAGGAGAGCCGATGTCCCCGGAGCAACAGGGCCCGTCGTTTCATCCTGTTCGGCGGGTCCAGCGGTATGGAACCGGAGTTCGTGCGGTTGCGGAAGGTGGTTATGCACCCTTATCCGGACGGTGCTGCCTGTCTCGGCGATGAGGGTGCGGTCCGGAAAATAGCTGGCCCAGTATTCCTTCCTGGCCAAGTACTCTCCGGGATTGTCCGGGTCGGTCTGCAGGGGCGCGGGCCTGCCGTGCGGTGGTACCGGGGCGTCCAGGGGATACGTCCTGCTGGCCACCAGTTGTCCGTCCGCGGAGAAGACCCGTGGGCTCATCCACAGCGACGGGCTGGTGTCGGTCACCGTGGTGCGGCGCTCGCCGAAGCCCCGGTGGTAGACCAGGGAGCCGTCCACCATCGGGACGTAGCCTTCATTGATGTGGACGTCCAGGATGTTCATGACCGCACCTCTTCCGCGGCCATCGGCGGCAGGGCCAGCTGGTAGGTTACGTCCCGTTGCTCGTCCGAGTAGTCCAGCTCCAGCTCGAAGGCATCGCGTGGGGCCAGGTAGCTGATCAGAATGTGCTCCGATGCGTGCGGTGCTACGGGGCCGGGGTTGCGGTCAGAGTCGCGTGGAGTGACTGTTGTACCTGAGCGACGCAGCTTCAGCCGCAGCTGCCCCGGGCTGAATAGCACTGGTACCGGCCCGGCATTCCGGAGCTGCACTTCGACCAGGACGACGTCGGACCAGGTGAGGTTTACTGGTTCGGGCCCCGCCGGGGCGCCCGGCGTCCAGTCATCGTGGCCGTGTCTATCGAGGCGGAGCTCTTCTCTAGTGCTGGCCCGCCGGACCTGCGTGCTGCCTCCGGTGTCCCTGCCGGCGTTCATGTGTGAAGCAGCCGCCGCCAGGGTCCGAAAAGCCGGCTGGCCCTGGGCATCCAGGCGGGCGAGGCGTCCGGCCCGAACGATGGTGAGGGAACCAAAAACCGTGGCCACACTCGTGGTTGTGGTCTGCGGGCTTCGTCCCACAACGCCGTAGCTGCCCCCGGCCAGCAGCAGGAAAGCGCCGCCACCGAGCACCAGTCCGAACTGGCGGCGGTTGAGGCCTCGATTGGAAAATTGGCTTGCATGAGAATTCATCTCGCCTCCCATGTTGTTGCGGTCTAGGCTCATCGTGCTGGCAGCCACCTGCGGAAACCTTGGAGGTCCTGCCGCCGCTTAGCCCTTCCTGATCCTGCCGGCGCGGAGGAGGGCAGCTACGCCCGCGGTCAGCCCGAACAGTCCTGCCGTGAAGGCCACCCAGGTCAGGGCCGGGACAGATGCGCCGGCGGTTACCGAGGCAGCGGGCACGACGGCGGTTTCCGCCGCGGGTGCTGAGGCGTGGCCATGCTGGGTGGTCGAGGCAGCGGTGGTGGTGAAGACCGGGGCGGGGTCCTGGGGCTCGCCTTGGCCTTCGACCACCGGATCGTCCCAGTTCCGGACGCTGCCGTCAGAGTAGGTCTGCGCCGCGGGCAGCAACACAGCAGTACCGGCCTTCGGAAGCCGGCCCACAGACAACGAGAAGGTCTGGTACTGGTCCTCGGTCAGCTGGCTCTGCACGTCGTTGGCCGTCCAGGTTACGGACAGGGGCGCTTCGGTGACGGTGGCCCCGTCCACGGTTACCGGCTGCGGCAACGTGCCTTTGGCAATCCGGGCGGTCCAACCCGGGACGGGCTTCACGCGGACCGACGTGAACGGTGTTGCCGTGGGCAGATCCACTTTGACGGTGGTGGTTGTGGCGGTCTTGGATTCGCTGGGAACCTTGAAGGTCAACTGGGTGTACCCGCCTTCGTCGGTACCTTCCGGGGTCACCGACACGTGGGCGGACGCGGCATCGAGGCCAACCGTCAGAAAGGCTGCCGTGGCTGCCCCGATGGTGGCTGCTCGCAACGAACGAGGGGGTCTGGTTGTCATGGAGAGTCCTTCTTACAGGTGGGCTACAAACCACAGCATGCGGGGATGACCCCGGAAATACCTTGTGAATAGCAAGTGCGGACGCCCGGTTGAACCGCTGTCCGCTCCGCCATCGGGAGCGCTACGCTGCCACATCCTCACGCAGGCTACGGGCATGACTGTTCGCAGTTCCGGCGCGCGGATCCCCGGGGCCCGGTTCACGGCGGAAGATGATCATCACGGTGAGAATGCCCAGCATCAGGGCTGCGATGGACCACATTGCGGGGCCCGCCAATTCTGCGGCAGCCGCGGGCGACTGCCCCCACGGGCGGCCTGCAGAGGTGGACCAAGGCAATTCCATGGACGGAGCCTGCTCCATCAACCTCCATCCGCAGAATGCGTAGAGTCCGACTATTCCCGCCAGGACAGGCAGCCGCCTGCCCGGGGCGCCGCCGGTGCCCGGATCCTGGTTCCCTGTGAGTGCGGCGGTGGCCAGGCAGCCGGTCACCAGGGCAAGCAGGCTCATGGCGCTGTAGCCGATTTGTCCGGTGGCCGCCCAGTCGAGTAAGGGGGTGTAGTAGATGGCGAAGAGGGACGCCGCGAGAAGGGGAACTGCGAGAAATGGATCCCTCGTCAGTGCTGCGAGGACCGGCTGCACGGTCCGTTCCAGGAACTCCTTAGCCCCGGCGCTACCGTCAGTTCTGGCGAGGACGGTCAGGGTGGCCAGGGTCAGCGGGGCGGCCGGGACGACCAGCAGCGGCACGATGGCAGTGAGCAACATCTGTGTCAGCACGTGGGCGTTGAACAGGTAGCCCTGATAGGCATGCACGCCGCCGTTGGTGACGATGAACAGGACCGCCACTCCCGCCAACCACAGCAGGGTGCGATGTACGGGCCAGGACCGGCCGGTTGTGTGGAGCCGCCGTATGCCCGCCAGATAGATCACGACGGCGAACCCGCAGACCAGGCTCCACAACGGATCGGGGGCCCAGCCGGACAGATATTCCCACAGCCCGGGCTCGGGAAGCACGGGGCCCGGCTCCCCGGATGTGGCGGCTGGCGGCGGTTCCGTCCGGGCAAGCGCCGCGGCCATCCCGGAAGCGATCCCCATTACGGCGAGCTCGGCAACGGCGAGGGCGGCGAAGAGGCGGCCGCCCCGTTCCGGTGCAATCTCCAGCCGGTTGATCGACCAACGGCGGTGGAACGCCCCGAATACCCCGAGGATGATGAGCACAGCGGCCTTGGCAAGGACGATTGCGCCATAGGGGCTGAACACGGCTTCGATCGTGCTGATTGTTGCCAGGGCACCCATATATCCCGAGACCGCAAGGGCTATGAAGCACACCAACGCCAACGTCGAGTACCGGCGTACCGTCGCGCCCAGCTGGCCGGGCGGCAGCACAGGCCGCAGCACCATCAGGGCCAGCAGGCCGCCGAGCCAGACGGCCGCTGTGGCCGAATGCACGAACAGCGCGGTGGTACTGTCCGCATGGTCGGTGCTGCCGGCGGCGTGGGATGTCATGACCAGGGGCAACAGGCCAGCGAAGGCTGTAACGGTGGTGAGTGCAAGCATGCGGGGGCCCCGCAGCCGGGAGCAAGAGATAGCCACAGCTGTTGCTATGAGGATGGTCAGAGTGCCGGACCGGCCGGCATCGATCCCGGTCAGGAACGTCAGGAATGCCTCATCAAACCCGGCTGCAGGGCTCCTGTTGGCCATGAACAGGAAACTCGCCGAGGTATGGATGCAGGCTCCCGCGGCCCAGACAGCCGCCGACCATCCTGCCCATCGAAGAGCCTTTAAGTAGGCGGCTCCGCCGCGGGGGAGGGCACACGCCGCGAGCACGAGGGCACCGATAGTGCCGGCACTGGCGAGGTTGCACAGAAGCTTCGCGGCGGGCAGTCCCCAGGTCACGGCCCATCCTGCCCTGTCCAAGGGCCCCGGGTCCGCGCCGCCGCCGTAATTGTAGGCCCACGCCAGCGACAGCATCCCTGCCACCAGCAGCGCTGTCCCGGCCACTGCCTGCATCTTCAGCGACATCGCGCCCCTTCCGCGGCCCTCCGGCCCTTATCCTGGTGGCGCAGCAACGCCGCCTGATGTTGTGCCAGCTTCGCGTGCGCCACTTGGGAATTCCTTGGCATCCCACCCGCGGTTCTCCATGCTTGGCCTGGACGGTAGACTTGGATGGGCCGTTCTCCGGCCATTGCCGCCCACGCCCACCGCAGACGATCCGGGCCGCGGCTTATCCCTGCTGTGAAAGGCTTTACCTGCTGTGATTACTGTTCAGGATCTTGAACTGCGTGCCGGCGCCCGGCTCCTGATGGACCAGGTGAGCTTCCGCATCGACAAGGGAGACAAGATCGGGCTCGTCGGCCGTAACGGCGCGGGCAAGACTACCCTTACGCGCGTCCTTGCCGGGGAAGGCCTGCCGGCCGCCGGCAAAGTGACCCGCACCGGCGAAATCGGCTACCTGCCGCAGGATCCCCGCACCCCTGACATGGAGCAGCTCGCACGGGACCGCATCCTGTCCGTCCGGGGCCTGGACATCGCCGTCGGCAAACTCCGGACCGCACACGACGAAATGGCGAGCGACGATCCCGCCGTCCAGCGCAAGGCGATGAACCGCTATGACCGGCTCGAGTCCGAGTTCCTGGCAGCGGGCGGATACGCTGCAGAGGCCGAGGCTGCAGCCATCTGCTCCAACCTCGCACTGCCGGACCGGTTGCTGAACCAGCCGCTCAAGACCCTCTCCGGTGGCCAGCGCCGCCGTGTGGAGCTGGCGCGCATCCTGTATTCGGATGCAGAAACCATGCTCCTCGACGAGCCAACCAACCACCTCGACGCCGATTCCATCGCCTGGCTGCGGGACTTCCTGAAGAACCACCAGGGCGGCCTGATCGTGATCAGCCACGATACTGAGCTCCTCGAAGCCACCGTGAACAAGGTCTTCCTGCTGGACGCCAACCGCGCGCAGATCGACTTCTACAACATGGACTGGAAGCGCTACCTCACCCAGCGCGAAACCGACGAACGTGCCCGCAAGCGGGAACGCGCGAACGCCGAAAAGAAGGCCCAGGTCCTGTTTGACCAGGCCAACAAGATGCGTGCCAAAGCCACCAAGGCCGTCGCAGCGCAGAACATGGCCAAGCGTGCAGAACGCCTGCTCAGCGGACTTGAAGCCGTGCGCGAGCAGGACCGCGTGGCCGCCCTGAGGTTCCCGGACCCGTCACCCTGCGGCAAAACCCCGCTCACCGCGGAAGGCCTCAGCAAGTCCTACGGTTCGCTCGAGATCTTCACCGATGTGGACCTGGCCATCGACCGCGGCTCCAAGGTGGTCATCCTCGGCCTCAACGGCGCCGGCAAAACCACCCTCCTGCGGATGCTCGCGGGCGTGGACCAGCCGGACACCGGTGACGTTATTGCCGGCCACGGCCTCAAGGTGGGCTACTACGCCCAGGAACACGAAACGCTCGACGTCGACCGCACCGTGTTGGAAAACATGCGTTCCGCTGCCCCCGACATGAAGGACGCCGAAGTCCGCGGCATCCTCGGTTCATTCCTGTTTTCCGGCGACGACGTGGACAAGCCCGCCGGCGTCCTCTCCGGCGGCGAAAAAACCCGCCTTGCCCTGGCCACCATCGTCGCGTCCAGCGCGAATGTGCTCCTCCTCGACGAGCCCACCAACAACCTCGATCCCGCCAGCCGCGCCGAAATCCTTGGCGCTCTCAAGAACTACAGCGGCGCCGTCGTCCTGGTCAGCCACGACGAAGGGGCGGTCGAAGCACTCAACCCCGAGCGCGTTGTCCTGCTGCCCGACGGCGTCGAAGACCACTGGAACGAAGACTACCTGGACCTAATAACCCTGGCTTGAGCCTTCCCGGTTGGTGCGCGCTGTGGTCGCCTACGCTCAGCAGCGCGCGTGATTTCCCGCTTGCTGGCTCGTACCTCGCCTTTGACGCAAGCTACATAAATCACCCGCACTACCTCGCTTGTGGGTTCGTCACCGGTCAGCGTGGTTCAGTTGTCAGCGGACGGGCAGTTCCTCTGCGTCGGTGATTCTTTGCAGCTCCTTGTAGGTGATGCTGAACATTGAGTTGTGGTCGCCTGCTCCTGCCCAGAGGAGGTTGTGCTTCTGGAGCGACTCGTCCAGGAGCGTCCTGATCTTTTCGGGGTGGCCAACCGGGGCCACTCCGCCTACATGCTGGCCGGTGTGCTTCAGGACGAAGTCGGGGGAGGCCCGTCAGATTTCTCTTGTTCTCAATCCTGCGCGACCGGACAACCTGCTGCCTGTCAGCGCCCCTCCCATCGGCCCTGGCATATTGCGCACTTAGGCACAAGCGCAGCAGCGTGGGTGATTTATGTAGCGTGCGTCAAAGGCGAGGTACGAGCCAGCACGCGGGAAATCACTCGCGTTGCGGAGCGTACGGAACGACCTACGCGGACGGACCTAACGGCGGAGCAGGAGACCGTCAGTAGCCCTGGGCGTCGAGGAGGGCGTCTTCCTCCTCTTCAGAGGTCGCCTTCTTCCGCTTGCGGGGAGGCGACGGACGACGGCGGGCTGCCGCGGCAGCGGAGTGAACGGGGCTGCCCGAGTCGAGGGATCCGTCCGTGCTTTCGGCCTCGTCTTCGGCGTCGATCGCCGCGTTGCGGGCCTGCTGGCGGGCCGCGTAGCCGAAGCCGACGAACATCAGGACACCGAAGGCGAACCACTGCAGGGAGTAGGACAGGTGCGTGCCCTCCTCGGTGGACGGCTTCGGGAAGGCCGCCGGCATCTGGGCTGCCGGCGGTGTCTCCGACGCGAGCTGGCCGTATGCGCCGGTGAGCAGGGGATACCCGAGCTGTGCCGAGTACGCAGTGAGGTCGATGGACGCCAGCTGGCCTTCGGGCGCGCCGCGCTGCAGTTCAGGTTCCGGGTGCTTCAGGCGCACGACGGCGGTCACCTCACCTGCCGGCGGTTCCGGCACCGAATCCGGGCTTCCCGGGTTCTTGTTGCCGATGGGCAGCCACCCGCGGTCAATCACTACCGTTTCACCGGACGCCAGGCGGAAGGGGACAACCACCTCATAGCCGGGCTGGCCGTTCAGCGGACGGTTGCGGACAATCCGCTGGCCCGCTACGTCGTAGGTGCCCCTCAGTTCCACCTGGGTCCACTCCTTCGCAGGGTCCAGCTCCATGAACTGGTCCCGGACTTCAGCGAAGGGAACGGGGGCTGCGGAGTAGTTGGTCACCACGCGGTTGATTTCGGCAAGCGTCTCAGCGCGGCGGTCCATCTGCCAGCGGCCCAGGAAGACGCAGGCGGTGGCAAAGATGGCAGCCAGCAGGAGGTAACCCAGCCACTTGCTGGAGAAGAGGAAACGGTACATTCAGCGGTCCTGCTCCAAAAGGCCAGCCGGGGAGCCGGCATCCAGCGGGAGGGTTTCCTTCCAAAGCCCGCGGGTCTGCAGGTAATCTTCCAGCCAGTCCCGGTGCTCTGCGCAGGCAAGCCAGATCTTGCGGCGCTCGGGGGTGTGGATCTTGGGGTTGTTCCAGAGGAGCTGCCAGGAGGCGCCGGACCGGCAGGCCTTGCGTGAACAGACGGCGGCGGCCTCCGTAAAGGACGGCTCAGACCCTGCAGCGAAATCAAAGATGCTCATGATGCCTTCCGCTCCTCCCCGGGGCCGGTCTCGTCGTCGTCGTTAATCAACTCGCCCTGCAGGACCTCGTCGCCGGGCCTCTCGGCAGCCGAGGGTTGTGGCGGGCTCTCTATCTCGGCCAGCGGCGCGGAATCCAGCAACAGGTCGCTGTGTGCCTCCGCCTTATCGTTGCCGTTGGCGATGACCACCGCAATCCATGGGAGGAAGACCGCTCCCGCAACCATGAGGATCTTGAACCAGCCGTCCACCACGAAGATGAGGATCAGGCAGACCATGCGGATGCCCATCGCCAGCGCGTACTTGATCATGCGCTTACGCATGTCCTCGGAATGGGCTCCCGCGGCATCCGTAATGCTGTGAACCTCCGAATCGCCGGAGAACCGCCCGGGTTCTTCAGGCGCGGATTGTCCCGCATGGTTTTCAAGGGTCACGGTGGTTTATCACGCTCCAAAGGCTTGCATCAATTCTCTCACCATCGGCAGTGGCACCCAAACCCGGGCCAAGGCGGGCGCTAAGATCGGAGGCAGCCAAATCACACCCTTGCTACCGCGGCGCAGCATGCCGCAGAATTCCGGAGCCTCTAAATGACTGAAGCAGTTTCCGCCCCCCGCAGCGTCCTGATCACGGGCGGCAACCGCGGCATCGGCCTGGCCATCGCTGAGGCTTTCCTGGCCAATGGGGACAAGGTGGCGGTGACTTACCGCAGCGAGGCGAAACTGCCCGAAGGAATCCTGGGAGTCAAGGCCGACGTCACCGACGAGGCCTCCGTGGACGCGGCCTTCAAAGAGGTTGAGGCTGCCCACGGTCCCGTCGAGGTCCTGGTGGCGAACGCCGGCATCACCAAGGACACACTGCTGCTGCGCATGAGCGAAGACGACTTCACCTCCGTCATCGACACCAACCTGACCGGCGCGTTCAGGGTCATCAAGCGGGCCTCCAAGGGCATGATCCGGCTCCGCAAGGGCCGTGTTGTCCTCATTTCCTCGGTCTCCGGCCTCTACGGTGCGCCCGGACAAATCAACTACTCCGCCTCGAAGGCGGGCCTGGTGGGCATCGCCCGATCCCTGACACGCGAACTCGGTTCCCGCGGCATCACCGCCAACGTGGTGGCACCGGGCTTCATCAACACGGACATGACCGCAGAACTCCCCGAAGCCACGCAGAAGGACTACCTCACCAGCATCCCGGCCGGCCGCTTTGCCGAGGCCTCGGAAGTTGCCAACGTGGTCCGCTGGATCTCCAGCGACGAAGCCGCCTACATTTCCGGCGCCGTCATCCCGGTGGACGGCGGCCTGGGCATGGGGCACTAAGGCACAACCTGCACCGGTGGACGCACGCGGACGGCACATGGTCACCCCGCCGCCGCGAACGCCTCTTCCAGCCAGCCTGCCACTTCGTCGTCAATGTCCTCGACGGTGCGCAGTTCCAGGTGATGCATCCAGACGCCTGGGGATGGATGGACTATTTCCTTAAACCGGGAAGACTCCAGGCTGCGGGGGAGGGCAATGGACAGCACGGCCGGAACATCGGTTTTAAGATGTCGGCGCGGATTCCAGACATAGGCGAATACGCGCCGGTTCCGGAAAGCCACCTGGCTGATGGTGGTATGCACCGAGGCCGGGACAGCGCCGCTTAGAGCCCGCCCTACCGCCTCATAGATGCGCAGTCCCTCAGGTGAATTGCTGAAGACCTGTTCCGGTGTGGACTCCGAACCGGCCGGCCGCTGCTGTGCCATACGGGGAGCCTACGCCGGGTCAAGGTGTGCAGCACCGTCAAACTAGCTGGCAACGCCTTCTTTGTGGGGGTCAGACAACGGAATCAGCACCGGCCGCTGGCATGATGGACTGCAGACCAACTCCGACTTGAACGTTTCGAACAAAAGGAGCCCCTATGGGACTGCTGGACAACAAGACCGCCATCGTCACTGGATCATCGCGCGGCATCGGCGCTGACGTTGCCAAAATCCTCGCCGGCCAGGGTGCCGCCGTGGTGGTCAACTACCGCCAGAAGGCACCGCGCGCCAACAAGGTAGTGCAGGGCATCGAGGCCGACGGCGGCCGCGCCGTCGCCGTGGGCGCAGACCTCACCACCCAGGAAGGCGTGCAGGCCCTGGCCTCCGCCGCGATGGAAAACTTCGGTTCCCTGGACATCCTGGTCCTGAACGCCTCCGGCGGCATGGAAACCGGCATGGGCGAGGACTACGCACTCAAGCTGAACCGCGATGCCCAGGTCAACATGCTCAACGCCGCGGTGCCCCTGATGAAGGAGGGCTCACGGGTGGTCTTCGTCACCAGCCACCAGGCGCACTTCATCAACACCGTCCCCACCATGCCTGCCTATGAGCCGGTAGCTCGCAGCAAGCGTGCCGGTGAGGACGCACTCCGTGATCTCATTCCCGCACTGGCCGAGAAGGGCATCTCCCTGGTGGTTGTGTCCGGCGACATGATCGAGGGCACCGTCACCGCCACCCTGCTGGACCGCTCCACCCCCGGAGCCATCGAGGCCCGCCGTGCCGAGGCCGGGAAACTGTACTCAGTGGAGGAATTCGCCCAGGTGGTGGCCGGCATGGTGACCGCCGACGTCGAATCCGGCCACACCGAGTACGCCGGTGGAGCCGACTACTTCGGCAAGGGCGGCCAGTCCGCCAGCTAGCTAGGCTTCCTCCCACACCGAAATGACAGTTCGCGGCAATGTTCCTTCGGGACACTGCCGCGAACTGTCATTTCGCGGTTGAGGGCACTAAGGGATCAGACGCCGGCGACGTAACGGACGGCGTCGAGGTAGGGCATGTTGACGGCGGCATCCGCCACGGCCCGCACGGCAGGCTTGGCATTGAAGGCGATGCCGATGCCTGCGGCGCCGAGCATGTCCAGGTCGTTGGCGCCGTCGCCAACTGCAATGGTGTGCTCCAGGGCAATGCCTTCCGCGGCGGCCCATTCCCGCAGGAACTTCTCTTTGGCTGCACGGTCCACCACGGCGCCCAGCACCTTGCCAGTCAGCGCGCCGTCAACGATTTCCAGCTCATTGGCCTGCCAGTAGTCCAGGCCAAGGTCAGCGGCGATGGGCTCGAGGATCTGGTTGAATCCGCCGGACACGACGGCCACCACATGGCCGGCCTTCTTGAACGCCGCCACCAGTTCCGCGGCCCCCAGGCTCAGTTTCACTTCCGCGCGGACGTTATTGACGACGTCGGCGGGCAGCCCCGCGAGCACCGCCACCCGGGCGTGCAGGCTCTGGGTGAAATCCAGTTCCCCGCGCATGGCGGCTTCCGTGACGGCTGCCACCTCCTCGCGCTTGCCGGCGTATGCCGCCAGGAGCTCGATGACTTCCTGCTGGATGAGGGTGGAGTCGACGTCCATGATGAGCAGTTTGCGGTCCGCCGCACGGAGCCCGGCCGGAACCAGCGCGGTGTCCAGGCCATCGATGGCCGTGTCCGCAATGGCCCGCCGCAGTGCGGCGAGGCCGGCGGCGGTGGCATCCGGAAGATCCAGTCCGGCGACGTGCACCCCGTAGCGGTCATCGCCCAGGGAGTCCTCTGACCGCACAACCGCGCCGTGGGCGGCGAGGACGAAACGCAGCTGCTCCAGCCCGTTTGGAGTCATATTTTGGCCATAGCTGACCGCAGTCACGTTCGAAGTCATGCCTTCAATCTTATCCAGTGGGGCCCGGGCCCCTTGAATTGCGTCCCGCCGGCAGGGAACCGATGTCCGCTACATCAGCTCAGGCAGAGGCAGAACGGGTGGCCGGCCGGATCAAGGAACACACGGAACGTGGTGCCCGACTGGTATTCGTGTCTTCCAGTCGAGCAGTGTGCCGTAGAACTCGGCCAGGATTTTGGGGTCCGGGCAGACAAGGACAACGACAGGAAAGCGTGCGATAGCCATAGCGAACACTCTAGGTGCGGCCTCTGGGACCACCTATAGTTTTGTGGGCTTGAATGTGCGTAGTCGGGCTGGTCACATCAGTTATCAGTCGCCATGTTTTTTGTCCTAGTGTCTATTCCTATGAGTGATGTTCTGGAATTGGATGCCGTCAGCGTTGTCCGCGGCAAAAAGACCCTGTTGGACAAGGTTGACTGGCAGGTCAATGAAGGCGAACGCTGGGTCATCCTCGGCCCCAACGGAGCCGGCAAAACCACCCTCCTCCAGATCGCAGCAGCACGCCTCCACCCGAGCAGCGGCACGGCCGGCATCCTCGACGAAACCTTGGGCCGCGTGGACGTCTTTGAACTCCGCCCCCGCATCGGCCTGTCATCGGCAGCCCTCGCCACCCAGATCCCTGAGCATGAGAATGTCCTCAACGTCGTTGTCACCGCGGCCTACGGCGTCACCGGCCGCTGGCGGGAAGGTTACGAGCGCGACGACGAGCGCCGCGCCTTCCGCCTGCTGAACGACTGGGGGATGGGTCCCCTGCTGAACAGGACCTTTGCCACCCTGTCCGAGGGGGAGCGGAAGCGTGTCCAGATCGCCCGTGCCCTCATGACGGACCCCGAACTGCTGCTGCTGGATGAGCCCGCTGCCGGCCTTGACCTGGGCGGCCGCGAAGAACTGGTCCACAAGCTGGGCGAACTGGCCAGCGACGAGGCAGCGCCGGCCATGGTCCTGGTGACCCACCACCTTGAGGAAGTTCCGCCGGGCTTCACCCACGCCATGTTGTTGCGCGACGGCGGCGTGGTGGCCGCCGGACTTATCACCGAAGTCCTCACCGATGAGCACCTCAGCGCCACTTTCGGCCTCGCCCTGGATGTGACGGAAAACTCCGGCCGTTACTCCGCCACCGCCCGCCGCTAAGGCAGGGTTCACCGCCAGCAGTGGAGATCCTTAGCAGCGTCCTGGTCTTTTTCGCGGGCCTGTGGGCCGGCACCATCAACGCAGTGGTCGGCTCCGGCACGCTGGTGACCTTTCCCGTACTCATCGCCCTCGGCGTCGCGCCGGTTGTGGCCTCCATGAGCAACGCCATGGGGCTGGTGGCCGGCACGGCGGCCGGGGCGTGGGGTTACCGGCGCGAGCTGGCAGGCCGGGGCCGCCAGCTGATGAAGCTGCTGCCGGCCTCACTGCTCGGCGGAATCACCGGCGCCTACCTGCTGCTGCACCTGCCCGAGCAGGTCTTCCACTATGTGGCACCCGTCCTGCTGGTGCTTGCCCTGCTGATGGTGGTCTTCCAGCCCAGGCTTCAGGCATGGGTGCGCAGCCGCGAGGAGAACCCGGAACATGCCATCCGGGACCGCAGCCACGGCGTGCTCCTTGTGGTCCTGGTGTACCTCGCCGGCGTGTACGGGGGCTACTTCGTGGCAGCCCAGGGCATCCTGCTGGTGGGCATCCTGGGCGTGTTCCTGACCGGGACCATGCAGAATGCCAACGCCATGAAGAACATCCTGGTGCTCGGCGTCAACATGGTGGCGGCCGTGTCGTACCTGATCTTCGCCTTCGACCGGATCAACTGGCTGGTGGTCCTGCTGATCGCCGTCAGTTCCACGATCGGTGGCCTGGTTGGTTCCAAGGTGGGGCGCAAGCTCTCCCCGAAGGTCCTGCGGGCCGTCATCTTCACCCTTGGCATCGTGGCCCTGGGCGTGATGGTCGCCAACCTGCTGAAATAATCACCCGGTGACGTTCCACTATCTAGAGTCCGCCGATGATCCCCGGGTGGGCGACTACACCACACTGACCGATGTGCACCTGCGGAAGCTCCGGGAACCACGCGAAGGCATGTACATCGCCGAATCCTCCCGGGTCCTGCGCCGTGCCCTGGCGGCCGGGCACCAGCCGCGGTCGTTCTTCCTGGCCGAGAAGTGGCTCGAAGACCTCGACGACGTCTTCCAGGCATACCCCGACGTTCCGGTTTTCATCGGGAAGGCAGCCCTGCTCGAGGAAATCACCGGCTTCCACCTGCACCGCGGGGCCATGGCCGCCATGCACCGCCCCGCCCCCGTGCCGCTGCCCGAACTCCTGGCGGGGGCCCGCCGGGTGGCAGTCCTGGAGGACATCGTGGACCACACCAACGTGGGCGCCATCTTCCGGTCCGCCGCCGCCCTGGACATCGACGCCGTCCTGGTCTCGCCCCGCTGCGGGGACCCCTTGTACCGCCGCAGCGTCCGGGTCAGCATGGGCACCGTCTTCCAGGTTCCCTGGGCACGACTGGAGAGCTGGCCGCAGGACCTCCAGGTACTCAAGGACCACGGCTTCACCGTTGCCGCCCTGGAGTTGACGGCGGACGCCCAGGACGTGGATGTGGTGGCCGCCCGGAACCCGGACAAGCTGGCGCTGGTGCTCGGCACGGAAGGCGCCGGCATGAGCGGCGAAACACTTGCCGCCGTCGACCTCGCCGTCAAGATCCCCATGCGCAATGGCGTGGATTCGCTCAACGTTGCTGCCGCATCTGCTGTGGCCTTCTGGGAGCTGCGGGCGCGGCCCCAAGCCTCCGCCGCCGAATTGCATACTCTGCCACAGCCACGTTGATGACCCACCCGGCACCCATGAGCAGTGCCCGCCCTGCCTCACCGGGCTGGCCTGCGAGCACCATCCACGGGATCGATACGAGAGCCTGGGTCCCGGCTGCGATCCCGATGGCGTAGGCGCGGGTCATCCATGCCCCGTGGTGCTGATACCTGCGCCTGGCGAGGGCCCTCACCCCCAGGATGATGCTGGCAAGCATGGCGGTTCCGAAGATCAGGCGCAGGATGAAAAGTGCGGGGCCGTCCCCCTGTGGAAGATCGTAGAAGGCGGCCATCCACAGGCCGGACAGGGCCACCAGGAGGCCGGCGGGTATCAGGACAACGCCGGCTGCCCTGTGCCAGGCGGTACGGCCGGAGCGTCCCCTGCGGAGACCGGGGACAAACTGGAACGCCCCCAGCAGGCTGTAGAGAATGGCAGCGGGTATGTGCACCATCACGGGTATGGGCGAGGCAAAGAACCGTGCATTGGCCGGCGTAACGGGAGCGCCCCCGGTCAACTCGGCCATGCGCAGGGAACCGAAAATGACGGGGATGAGGCTGACAAAGATGAGGCCTGCCGGTACCAGCCAACCTGCCTGCCTGCGCCGGGCCGGCGCCTGAGTCGCTATCGATTGAGTCGCCATGGCTCGTCTTCTTTCCGCAGCTGCCGCGTCGAGGTGTACGGCGTACACCCGTTCTGCGACCAAATCTAGGTGTACGCTGTACACCTGTCAACGGCTATCACGGGCGGGAAGATATGACAGACCTCAACGAACGGCCTGCACGGGCACCCAGGGGTCCGCTTAGCAGGCAACGGGTGCTTCACGCTGCGCTCCTGCTGGCGGACAAGGCCGGGGTGGATTCATTGAGCATGCGCAGGCTCGCCGGGGAGCTGGGTGTGGTGCCGATGGCCCTTTACAAGCACGTGGCGAACAAGGAAGAACTGCTGGACGGCATGGTGGACGCCATCATTCAAGAGATCGCACCTCCTCCGCCGGGCCTTCCATGGAAGGAGGCCGTCCGGGTGCGCGTGCTCTCAGCCAGGACGACGCTCCGCCAGCACCCGTGGGCCCGCCGCGTCATCGAAACCAGGACATCGAAGACCCCCGCAGTTCTCGATTACATGGACTCGTTCACCGGGATATTCCTGGCCGGCGGGCTGTCTGCGGACCTGACCCACCACGCATTGCACGCACTGGGCGGGCGCATGTGGGGCTTCACGCAGGAATTGTTTGACGAACCCGCGGCAGCGGAACAAGCCGCCGACGTCCCGCCCGACATGCAGCTGGCCATGATCCGGCAGATGGCCAGGCTGTACCCGAATATTGCCGCCGTCGCGGCGCCCGCAGCCCATGATGGAGGCACCGTGGTTGCTTACGGCTGCGACGATCAGTTTGAGTTCGAATTCGC
The DNA here is from genome assembly GCF_059093025.1 of Arthrobacter sp. 210 2. NCBI lineage: Bacteria > Bacillati > Actinomycetota > Actinomycetes > Micrococcales > Micrococcaceae > Arthrobacter > Arthrobacter sp. 210 2. The sequence goes on along the minus strand of NZ_JBNHIE010000013.1, from coordinate 92,544 downwards.
CCTTGACCTGCTGCTGGACGGCATTGAGCAGCTTCACGCCCAAGGCTGGACGTCCCCGCGCTCCGCCCCGCCCGGGGAGTAGCGGCGCGGTTCGTCAGGCCCGCCGGCATCCGCTATGATTGATAGCTGGTTGTCCTGCTTTTTCAGCCTCGGCTGCAGCAGCCGCAGCCATCCCATTCATACCTGGCAACTGGCAAAATCCAGTTGCGTTGAACAAAGGTCCCATTATGAAGTCTGATATCCACCCGAAGTACGAAGCTGTTGTTTTCAACGACCTGGCCTCCGGCACGAAGTTCCTGACCCGCTCCACCGTGTCTTCCTCGAAGACCATCGAGTGGGAAGACGGCAACACCTACCCGGTCATCGACGTCGAAATCTCCTCCGAGTCCCACCCGTTCTACACGGGCAAGCAGCGCATCATGGACTCCGCAGGCCGCGTCGAGCGCTTCAACGCTCGCTTCAAGGGCTTCGGCGGCAAGAAGTAATCCACTTCCCCCAAGCTTCATGACGAAAGCCCGCACCGGCAACGGTGCGGGCTTTTCGCGTTAACGGCCAGGCCGCTTCTGCGGCAGGATGGATGGCATGACGCACCCTCCGCTTCCTGAAACCCACCCTGCCGCAACCGAACGCCTGCACGGCGAATACAAGGTGCCGGGCGGGAAACTGGTGGTGGCAGACCTCACCGTCGCCGATGGATCACTGGCGGACGTCTCCATCAGCGGTGACTTCTTCCTGGAACCCGACGAGGCCCTCCTGGACATCAACCGGGCCCTCACCGGCCTGCCGGAAGCAACGGCCACCGCCGAGCTTGCCGAGGCCGTGACTGCCGCGCTTCCGGCTGATGCTGCCCTGTTCGGCTTTTCGGCAGACGCCGTCGCGATCGCTGTCCGCCGTGCCCTGGCCAAGGCCACATCGTGGGCGGACCATGACTGGAACATCATGGGACCCACCGTCCTGCCCACCGAAATCAATGTCGCCCTGGATGAGGTCCTCACCGAGGAAGTGGGTGCCGGCCGGCGCAATCCCACCCTGAGGTTCTGGGACTGGGAGGAGCCGTCCGTGGTGATCGGCAGCTTCCAGTCCTTCCGCAACGAGGTGGATCCCGACGGCGTGGCGAAGCACGGCATCAAGGTTGTCCGCCGCATCAGCGGCGGGGGAGCGATGTTCATGGAGGCCGGCAACTGCATCACCTACTCGCTGTACCTGCCCCAGACCCTGGTGGACGGCATCAGCTTTGCAGATTCCTACCCGTTCCTGGACGCCTGGGTCATGGCCGCCCTGGAGAAGCTCGGCATTACGGCCTTCTATGTACCGCTGAATGACATCGCCACGGACCAGGGAAAGATTGGGGGCGCCGCCCAGAAGCGCCTTGCCAACGGCGGGATGCTGCACCATGTCACCATGAGCTATGACATCGACGCGGACAAGATGGTGGAAGTCCTGCGCATCGGCAAGGAGAAGCTGTCCGACAAGGGGACCCGCAGTGCCAAGAAACGGGTGGATCCGCTGCGCCGGCAGACCGGCCTGGCGCGGACTGCCATCATCGCGGCAATGATGGACGTGTTTGCCGAACGGTACGGCGCCACCCCGTCAGAGCTGTCCGAGGCGGAGCTGGCCGCAGCCAGCGACAGGGTGGCCGCCAAGTTCGGCACGGAGGAGTGGCTGCACCGGGTCCCCTGAGTGCCGACGTCAGGGAGCAGGTGAACCAACGACGGCGGCCTGCGCCGTGAGTGCCCGCAGCAGGTGGCTGCGCTGCTCCACGATGATGCGGCGCAGTGCCCGCGGAGCATCGGTATGGGCCGCCAGCCACTCGTCGGTCCTGCGCAGCACCGGATGCTCCGCAGGCTCCATCCCTTCCGCCAGGTCCTGGTCCAGAGGAAACAGGCCGCGGACAATCCGGCTGGCGATTTCGATACTGCGGCCCTCCCACACATCCAGCAGGCGCTCGAAGTACGGTTCCACATACGGCTCCAGCAGCGCAGCCGGTGCCGTGGTGAAACCGCTGATCGTGGCGCTGAGCAGCTGATTGGAGAGCGTGTCACCGTGGACAGCCTCCTTCCACGCCGCGGCCTTGACCCCGGGCTCCGGGCGGGCAGCGAGCGCTGTGGCATGCCCCGCCCTACCTGACGCCGTGGTGTCCCGTGCCAGCTCGGCGTCGAGTTCCGCTACGGTCGCCTGGCCGTTGGCCGCGAGTGCATGCCAGAAGTGCCAGCGCAGTTCGGCGTCCACCGCCAACCCCTTCACCGGGGCTGAGCCGTCCAGGAGGCCTTTAAGCCGGGGCACCAGGGTTCCGTCGTGCCTGCTGAGTGTGCCGAGGGTCCGGGCCCAGGCGAGCTGGTGGTCGGAACCCGGGACGGCCCGGTCCAGTTCCGCCGCCACGGTTGCCAGGAAGGATGTCCGGACGGCTTCCCGTCCGGGGGCCGGTGTGTAGCGTTCGACGGCGGTACAGGCGTTTTCGAGGATGTTCAGCAGGACGCCGATGCCGGTTTCCGCCGGCCCAAACGCAGCCACCGCGTCCACATACCGCGCCGCAGGGCTTTCGCCGTCCCTTGCGGAGTTCCAGAGCGCAGTCCAGCAGAGGGCGCGGGCCATCGGGTCGGAGATCCTGTCCAGCGATGCCAGGACGGTTGCCAGGGACACCGGGTCCAGCCGGACCTTCGCGTACGTCAGGTCGTCGTCATTGAGGAGCAGCAGTGCGGGCCGTGGCTTTCCTGACAGCTCCGGCACAGCGGTGAAGGCACCGCTGACATCGGTTTCCACGCTGCCCGTGCGGACCAGCGCTCCTTCGCCGTCGACGTCGTACAGCCCCACCCGGAGCCGGTGCGGCCGCGGCTCGTTACGTCCCGTGACCGGATCCGTAGCGTCCTGAACGATGCGCACGTCGCCCAGGACGCCGTCGTCGTTTCCCTGGCCTGGGGCGATGTCCAGCGAAAGGGTGGAAATCCCTGAGGTCTGCAGCCATTGCTGCGCCCAGCCGGTGAGGTCCCGCCCGGAGGAGGCACTGAGGGATACCAGGAGGTCCGCCAGGGTGGTGTTGGAGTAGGCGTGCTTGCGGAAGTACTCGCGGGATCCGGCGATGAACGCGTCAAAGCCGACGTAGGCCACCAGTTGCTTCAGTACCGAGGCGCCCTTGGCGTAGGTAATGCCGTCGAAGTTCTGCTTGGCGGCCTCGAGGTCCGGGATGTCCGCGACGATGGGATGCGTGGTGGGCAGTTGATCCTGGAGGTAGGCCCAGGCCTTGCGCTTGTTGGCGAAGCTGACCCAGGCGGAATCCCAGTCAGTGGCCTTGTCCACGCCCAGCGTGCCCATATAGTCGGCGAAGGACTCCTTGAGCCAGAGGTCATCCCACCACTGCATGGTCACCAGGTCCCCGAACCACATGTGTGCCATCTCGTGCATGAGCGTGTTGGCGCGGCCCTGGTACTGGGCGTCGGTGGCACGGGACGTGAAGACGTAGCTGTCCGTGAACGTCACCAGGCCGGGGTTCTCCATGGCGCCGAGGTTGTATTCGGGGACGAAGGCCTGGTCGTACTTGCCCCAGGGGTAGGGGTAGGCGAACAGGCGGTTAAAGAAGTCCAGGCCGTTCTTGGTCAGCGTGAACAGCTGTTCCGCGTCGAAGGATTCTGCCATGGACGCCCGGCAGTAGAGGGCCAGCGGGATGTCGAGGGAGGTCCCGTCGTCGAGCGTTGCCTGCCAGCGGTCCTCGGCCTTGAAGTACGGGCCGGCCAGCACTGTGGTGATGTACGTGGACATCGGCTCAGTCGCGGCAAAGTCCCAGCGTGCGGTGGCCGGATCGCTGGTGAGGAGCGTCCGGGCGGTTTCCACCCCGTTGGAGGCGACCTGCCACCCGGCCGGCGCCATGACGTGGAAGGTGAAGGTTGCCTTGAGGTCCGGCTGCTCAAAGTTGGCAAAAACGCGGCGGGCGTCGGCCGGCTCGTACTGGGTGTACAGGTAGCACTGCCCGTCTGCCGGGTCCACGAACCGGTGCATGCCCTCTCCGGACCGGCTGTACAGGGCGGTCCCGGTGACGGTGACCTGGTTCCGGGACTGCAGGTTGTCCAGCCGGATGCGGGCGCCGTCCACCACGTCCTCCACGGGCAGCGCCCTGCCGTTGAGGACCACGCTGTGGACGCTGCTGCCAATAAAGTCCAGGAAGGTAGAAGAACCGGGCTCCGACGCGGTGAAGGTGATGACGCTGCGGCTGGTGTAGCCGGCAACGTCCGGGTCAGCCGCCTGCCGCACGTCCAGCGACACGTCGTAGCTGTCGGTGCTGATCAGGGCAGAACGTTCAGCGGCTTCATCGCGGCGCAGATTCTCATTTGACACCGGGCTATCTAATCACGGGCCGGGTGTCCGGATGTCAGGCAGCGATCAGCAGGGCCGCCGCCAGGCCCAGCACGGCGATCAGCAGCCAGGACGCCAGCGCGGCCAGCAGTGCACGCCCGCCGGTCAGCAGGAGGGTCCGGATGCGCACCGCGGAACCCAGCCCGAACAGCGCGGCGCCGAGCAGGACGTCCTGCAACGCGGCCCCTGCCTCGAGCCAGTCCTCGGCCAGCCAGCCTGTGGACCGGAGCCCCACCATGGCCACGAATCCCAGGACGAACAGGGGCACCACCGGCGGAAGTTTCGTATGCCCGCCGTCCGTGTCCGCGTCAGTCCGGACGGTGAGGCGCTGGTGCGTTCCGGCCAGGGCTGCCACGGGTGCCAGCAGGAGCACCCGGGTGAGCTTGACCACGACGGCGATGCCCAGTGCGGCCGTTCCCGCGGTTTGCGCGGTGGCCACCACCTGGCCAACGTCGTGCACGGAGGCGCCGATCCAGGCGCCGAAGACCGGGGCTGTGAGCTGCAGGGGGTGGACGAACAGCGGCAGGACGCCGATGGCAAGGGTTCCGCAAAGCGTCACCAGCGCAACCGGCAGGACCGTGTCCACGTGCCGGATCCGCCGCACGGCCGCCATGGCGCCGATGGCGGATGCGCCGCAGATCGAGAATCCGGTGGCCACCAGGAGCGACGTGACCGGGGGAAGCCGGAAGAGCCTGGAAATCAGGTAGGTCCCGCCAAAGCTGGCAGCCACAACCCCTACAATCAGTGCCAGGGCCAGCCAGCCCAGCCCCAGGACGTCCATGATGCTGACCTTCAGGCCGAGCAGGACAATCCCGCCGCGCATCAGGTGCTTACCGGCAAAATCCAGGCCGGGCCGTGCCCGGCCCGCGGTCCACACGCCGGCTGCCGGCAGGTTGGCCGCCAGGACTCCCAGCACCACGGCCAACGTCATGGCGGGCAGGACCGGCACCAGCCAATGCACAAGGAAGGCGGCCACCAATGCGGCGGCTGCCGTGGCCAGTCCGGGAAGCAGCCTGTCAGCGCGGCGGGGGTTGCCCGGACCCGGCACTGGGAGGCTTCTGCTGACTGGCACTCACCTACTGTGCCGGAAAAGGCCCGGAATGCACGAACCCGCGCCGCTGCGCCAACACGCCAGAAGGGACGGCAGTAATGAATTCGAAACAAAAAGATGGTTGGCTATTGGGCATGTCAGACCTTTTTCAGGAATACTCCGAGGCCGCCGGCCGGACCGGAGCCTACGATGAGATGTTCGCCCCCGGGCAGCAAGCCAGGGACTCCTACGGGCAGGTGGCGGACGCCCTTCGCAAGCTTTCCCTGGCCGATGTCAGTGCTCGGGCCGATTCGATGGCGCGCACGTTCCTGGACCGCGGTGTGACCTTCGACTTTGCCGGCGAGGAGCGGCCCTTCCCGCTGGATATCGTCCCCCGTGTTATTCCTGCCGCGGAATGGGATGTCCTGGAACGGGGCGTCGCCCAGCGGGTGCGGGCGCTGGAAGCGTTCCTGAACGACGTGTACGACAAGATGACCGTGGTGTCCGACGGCGTGATTCCCCGGCAGCTGGTAACCACCAGCGCACACTTTCACCGGCAGGTCCACGGTTTTGAACCCGCCGGCGGCGTCCGCGTGCACATCTCCGGCATCGACGTGGTGCGGGATGCTGCGGGAACGTTCCGTGTCCTGGAGGACAACGTCCGCGTTCCCTCGGGCGTCAGCTACGTGCTGGAGAACCGGCGGGCCATGGCCAAGGGCCTTCCCGAAGCCTTCGGACAGCAGCTCATCCGGCCCGTGGAGGAGTACCCCCGCCGGCTGCTCTCGGCCCTGCGGAAGACCGCGCCTGCCGGTGTGGACGATCCCACCGTCGTCGTCCTGACCCCCGGCGTCTTCAACAGCGCCTACTTCGAGCACACGCTGCTGGCAGGCCTGATGGGCGTTGAACTGGTGGAGGGCAGGGACCTCATCTGCCGCGGAAACCGGGTGTACATGCGCACCACGGCCGGTGAGCAGCGCGTGGACGTCATCTACAAGCGGATCGACGACGACTTCCTCGATCCGCTGCAGTTCCGGGCCGACTCCATGCTGGGCTGCCCCGGGCTGGTCAACGCCGCACGCGCCGGCGGCGTCACCATCGCTAACGCCGTGGGCAACGGCGTAGCGGATGACAAACTGGTTTACAGTTACGTTCCTGACCTGATCCGCTACTACCTCAGCGAGGAGCCCATCATCGCGAACGTTGACACGTTCCGCCTCGAAGAGAAGGAAGCCCGGGAGTACACCCTGGACAACCTCGCCGAACTCGTGGTCAAGCCGGTGGACGGTTCCGGCGGCAAGGGACTGGTCATCGGCCCCGACGCCTCCAACGACGAACTGGACGCGCTCCGGCAGCGGATCATCGGTGACCCGCGCGGCTGGATCGCCCAGCCCGTCCTGCAGCTTTCCACGGTTCCCACCCTGAGCGGTGACAAGTTCGGCCCCCGCCACGTTGACCTGCGTCCCTTCGCAGTGAACGACGGCGACAACGTCTGGGTGCTGCCCGGCGGACTGACGCGGGTGGCGCTGAAGGAAGGCTCCTTGATTGTGAACTCCAGCCAGGGCGGCGGGTCCAAGGACACCTGGGTGCTCGCCGACTCGCCGCAGGTGCCGGTGGAAACCGTTCCCCGGCCCTCAATTTCCGTGCGTGAGCGCGTGTCTGTCTGGCCTGTGGAAAGCAACTGGCGGGACCGCCAGTCGGAGCAGCAGCAGTGACCCGGACCGTGATCCGGCAGATGTCTTTTCCCGTTTCGGGCCCGCAGGAGGTAGCCGAGAATGCTTAGCCGTATAGCCGAATCCCTTTTCTGGATCGGCCGTTATGTGGAGCGGGCCGATGGCACCGCCCGCATCCTTGATGTGCACCTGGAGCGGCTGAACCACCTGCCCATGGACGAACGCAAGAGCGTGGCCAAGGAGCTCCTCGCCGTCATGGGCGCCCGGCCGCAGAGCGAGGACTTCGGCCTGCCGGAACTGCTGCACGCCCTGGCTTATGACAAGACCAGTGCCACGTCCATCGCCGGCTCCCTCGGGGCGGCCCGCGAGAACGCCCGGCGTGCCCGCGAGACGGTTTCCTCCGGCCTGTGGGAGAGCCTCAACACCACCTACTACGGGCTGAGCCAGCACCGCAAGGATGTGGTGGGAACCTACCGCTTCTGCAACTGGACGCTCGAACGGACCGCCATGGTGAGCGGGCTTGCGGACACCACGGTCAGCCACGACGAGAGCTGGCTCTTCCTGGTGCTGGGCCGCTCCCTGGAACGGGCGGACATGACTGCACGCATGCTCTCCACCCGGGACGTCCTGTCCGCAGGCATGTCCTGGGTCAACATGCTCCGCTGCGCCGGCGCCTACGAGTCCTTCCTGCGCACCCGACGGGCCGCCTTCGGCGACCAGCACGCCGCGGAGTTCCTGCTGCTGGACCGCCTCTTTCCGCGGTCCATCGTCTACGCCCTGCGCGATGCCGACGAATGCCTCGCCAAGCTGGACCCCTCCGCCCAGCGGGTGGGCTTCATCAATGATGCGCGCCGGATCGTGGGCCAGGCCAGGACCTTCCTTGAGTTCCACCGCACGGACGACCTCATGTCCGAGCTGCCCGAACACATGGAACGGGTCCAGAAGGCCGTATCCCAGGCCTCGGACGCCATTTCCCGTAAGTACTTCAATCAGGCGGACGAACTGGCCTGGGTGGGAGAAGTTTCATGACCCGGCTGAGCATCGTGCACAAGACGGCGTACAAGTACAACAAGCGTGTCACCCTGTCCTACAACGAGGCCCGGATGACCCCGCTGACCGATTCCCAGCAGGTGGTCCTCGAGTCCGTCGTGAAGGTCTCGCCGTCGCAGGCGGCGGTAAGCACCTACCGTGACTACTGGGGCACCAGGGTCACGGCGTTCGACATGCAGATGCCGCACGAGCACCTCGAGGTGGTGTCCAACATCACGGTGGAGGTGCACCGGGCCGAGAAGATTCCGTCCGAGTCCGACATTGTGGGCTGGGACGTCCTCGCCTCGCCGGAGACCCTCAACACGTTCAGCGACTGGTTGCCACAGTCCCGGCTCAGCGGCCCCGGGGACGAAGTCCTGGGCATCATTCCCAAGGTGGTGGCCGGCAAGAACCCGCACGAGGCCGCGTTGGCCGTGTTCTCGTGGATGCGCGGCGAGATGACCTACATGTCCGGTTCCACTGCCGTCACCACCAATGCCGAAGAGGCGTGGGGCCAGCGCCAGGGCGTGTGCCAGGACCTGGCCCACCTGGCCATCGGAGCGTTGCGCAGCTGCGGCATTCCTGCCCGTTATGTCTCCGGTTACCTGCACCCGCGCTCCAGCGCCGGGATCGGCGAGACTGTGGCGGGGCAGTCCCACGCCTGGCTCGAGTGGTGGGACGGTGACTGGCGGAGCTGGGACCCCACCAACCACAAGCCCGCGGGCGACTTCCACGTCACCGTGGCCAGGGGCCGTGACTACCGCGACGTGCCGCCGCTGAAGGGCATCCTGTCCGGTGGCGGCGGGTCCGCCCTGAGCGTCAGCGTGGAGATCACCCAGCTCGCCTGAACCCCTGGTTCCGGCCCGCCTATTCCGGCGCGGTCTTCACCGAGCCGCTGAGCTGGGTCCACCAGGTCAGCGGCTCGGTTACCTTGAAGCGGCGCCCGGTCACGGAGTCCGGGGTGATCCGCACGAAGGCGTCCTTCCGGCCGGCCTGCCAGGGAAACAAGTACAGCTGCGAGGTGTCCAGGACTTCATCCGTCCCGGTGACCACCCTGCCCGTGCCCTTGACCACCACGCTCCAGGCCAGGCCGGTGGCGGAATCGACGCCGTCAGCTTCAAGTGCCACAGCCGCATCACCGGATGCACTGGAGAGCTTGGCGCCTTCGCCGGTGCGGAACACCAGGGTGCCGCCGTCCACGGCGTAGTTGATGGGGAAGATGTCCGGGCGCCCGTCCACCAGGACGGCGAGCCGTCCCACGGACACGGTCCGGAGCATCGCCCAGCATTCGTGGTGTTCGAGGTTCTGGACAGGGGATGAGGATTCGTCAGTGGAGGCTCGCTCGGCGTTCATGGCGCCGAGCTTACGCCTACCAGGGGCTCGGCTTGTAGTCCTTGAGGAACACTCCGTACTGGTCCTCGCCGTTCTCACCCATCACGATGGGATCGTAGACGCGGGCGGCGCCGTCCACCAGGTCGAGGGGCGCGTGGAAGCCCTCCTCCATAAGCCGGACCTTGGTGAAGTGCGGGCGTTCGTCGGTGATCCAGCCCGTGTCCACCGCGGTCATCAGGATGCCGTCGGTCTCCAGCATCTCCTGGGCGCTGGTCCGCGTCATCATGTTCAGCGCCGCTTTGGCCATGTTGGTGTGCGGGTGGCCCGGCCCCTTGTAGGCACGGGAGAACTGGCCCTCCATGGCCGAGACGTTCACGATGTACTTCCGGCGTGCCGTGGAACGCTTCATGGCCTCCCGGAGGCGGCTTACCAGCAGGAACGGGGCCGTGACGTTGCAGAGCTGGACTTCAAGCATTTCCAGCGGATCCACCTCGTCCACCACCTGGGTCCAGCTGTTGATGGTGGCCAGGTCCGGGACCAGGCCACCGGCGTCGATTGCCGTCCCGGACGCGATCCGCTCAAGTGATGCGGAGCCGGTGGACAGGGCCAGCGACGTGATGGCGTCACCGGCGAGCACCGGATGTTCGGTGACGCTGCCCGCAAGTGCCAGGGGGTGCTTGTCGTGCGCGTGGCCGAACGTCAGGAGCTCCGGACCGCCATTGGCATGCTCAAGGGCGGCGGGAAGCGGTTCGTCCTCGGCATCAACCAGGGGCTTGTAGGCGTTGCCGGAGCGGCGGACCGTCTGAGCTGCGTTGTTGATGATGATGTCCAGCGGGCCGGCCTCGTTGAGCGAATCTGTCAGCGCCATGACCTGGGCGGGATCGCGCAGGTCGATGCCCACAATGCGGAGCCGGTGCAGCCATTCCCCGCTGTCCTCCATGGCCGCGAACCGGCGGGCAGCGTCCTTCGGGAACCGGGTGGTGATGGTGGTGTGGGCGCCGTCCCGGAGCAGCCGTAGTGCAATGTACATGCCGATCTTGGCGCGGCCGCCCGTAAGCAGGGCGCGGCGGCCGGTGAGGTCGGTGCGTGCGTCGCGTTTGCTGTGGCTGAAGGCGGCGCACTCCGGGCAGAGCTGGTGGTAGAAGGCGTCCACCTGGGTGTAGTGCTGCTTGCAGATGTAGCAGGGGCGGGACCGGATGAGGTGGCCGGCCACCTTGCCCGTAGCGGAGGGGGCCAGCTTGTTGCCGCGCGTTTCGTCATCGATGCGGTCCGGGGCGGCTGTGGCGGTCTGGGCCAGGACGGAGCGGTCGGCTTCGGCGATGAGGTCGCGCTTGGTGACCCTCCGGTGCCGTTTGACGGCCTTGAACATTTTTCCGGTGGCGCGCCGGACCGAGACGTAGTCCGGGTGCTCCTCGTCATAGGCGTGGATCGTATTCAGGACCTTGAGGCAGGCCTGGATTTCCTCAGGCGTCAGATCGGGGGAGCTCATTAGGCCAATTTTACAGCCTGGAGCTCCCGCTTTAAGCGACAAGCGGGCTGCACCGAAAAGGTGCAGCCCGCCGTCGCAAAGAGTCCTGGAGGGTTTAGGAGATCCGCGCCCCGGGACGCGCGCCGGGAACGGCATCCGCGGCGGCCGCGGCATGCGTCTGGGCCACCTTGTCAACGGATTCGCGGACGTCCGGGTACTGGGCCGCCGCAGCCTTGACGGCGTTGGGAACCAGGTGGAGGTTCTTCGCGGCCAGCTGCCGCTCTTCCTCGCCCGGTTCCGGGACTTCCTGGCCCTTGGCGAGCACGGTGATGCCGGACTCGGTGACTTTGAAGCCGCGGGCCCGGTCCAGTTCCGGATCCAGGCCGATGGCTGCGCCCGCGGGGACCTTGACGTTCTTGTCGATGATGGCGCGGTTGACCACGGCCCCTTCGCCGATCTGAACCTTGTCCATCAGGACAGAGTCGATGACACGGCTGCTGGTTGCAACGAACACGTCGTTGGAAAGGACGGAGCCTTCCACCACGCCGCCGGAGATGACCACGCCGCTGGAGACGATGGAATCCAGGGCGGTGCCCACGGTGTTGTTCTGTCCGCGGACGAACTTGGCCGGCGGGGAAATGCTCTGCCGGGTGTAGATGGGCCATTCGGAGTTGTACAGGTTGAAGACCGGCAGCGGGGAGATGAGGTCCATGTGGGCGTCGTAGAAGGAGTCGATGGTGCCCACATCGCGCCAGTAGGTCCGGTCGCGTTCGGTGGAGCCGGGGATCTCGTTAAGCGTGAAGTCGTAGACGCCGGCCTCGCCCTGGTTGACGAAGTAGGGGATGATGTCCCCGCCCATGTCGTGCTTGGTGTCCAGCCGTTCGGCGTCCACATGCAGTGCTGCAACCAGCGCGTCGGCGTCGAACACGTAGTTGCCCATGGAGGCCAGGAACTGGGTGGGGTCCGCTGCCAGGCCGGGGGTGCTGGCCGGCTTTTCCACGAACGCCGCGATTTTCTGCGGATCGTTCTGGTCCACCTCGATGACGCCGAACTGGTTGGCCATGTTCAGGGGCTGGCGCACGGCGGCTACCGTTGCCTTGGCGCCGCTGTGCACGTGCTGGGCCACCATCTGGGCGAAGTCCATGCGGTAGACATGGTCGGCGCCGACCACCACCACAATGTCCGGGTTGGCGTCATGGATCAGGTTCAGGGACTGGTAGATGGCGTTGGCGCTGCCGAGGAACCAGCTCTTGCCCACGCGCTGCTGCGCGGGAACCGAGGCAACGTAGTTGCCGAGCTGGGTAGACATACGCCAGGTTTCGGAGATGTGCCGGTCCAGGCTGTGGGACTTGTACTGGGTCAGGACCACGATCTGCAGGTAGCGGGAATTCACCAGGTTGGACAGGGCGAAGTCGATCAGGCGGTAGCTTCCCGCGAAGGGCACCGCCGGTTTCGCGCGGTCTGCCGTCAGTGGCATCAGTCTGTTTCCCTCGCCGCCTGCGAGGACAATGGCCAGGACTCTTTTGTTCAACGGCATAATGGTCGCTCCTGTACGCCTTCGTAACTCCCCAAGACAGTCCGGCATGCCCGGACTCCTTCACACTAGAACAGTTATGCGTGAAGGACTACCTTGGGTCTTGTGCGAATAGACATTGTGACTAAAGAGTTTCCGCCGGAGATCTATGGTGGCGCCGGGGTCCACGTGGCCGAATTGAGCAGGGTGCTTAGTAAGCACGTTGACCTGCAGGTTCGTGCATTTGGGGCTCCCCGCGACGCCGACTATCATGGCGCGGCGGTGACGTCCTACTCCGTGCCGGAGGATCTTGGCTCAGCCAACGCTGCCGTGCAGACGCTTGGGGTGGACCTGCGGATCGTACCGGACGTCGAAGGCGCGGACCTGGTCCATTCGCACACTTGGTACGCCAATATGGCCGGGCACCTCGCCTCGCTCCTGCACGGCATCCCGCACGTGCTGAGCGCCCACAGCCTGGAACCGCTGCGCCCGTGGAAGGCAGAGCAGCTCGGCGGCGGATACGCGCTCTCATCCTGGGTTGAGAAAACTGCCTATGAGGCCGCCGCGGCCATCATCGCGGTCTCCGAGGGCATGAGGCAGGACATCCTGCGCAGTTACCCGAACGTTGACCCGGCCAAGGTCCGCGTGGTCCACAACGGCATTGACGTCGAACTATGGAACCGTGACGAGAATGACGACGCCATCCGCGCCCTGGGCATTGATCCAGCCAAGCCGAGCGTCGTCTTTGTGGGCAGGAACACGCGCCAGAAGGGCGTTCCCTACCTCCTTCGCGCCGCTGCCAAGCTGCCCGACGACGTCCAGCTGGTCCTGTGCCTCGGCGCGGCGGACACGCCGGAACTTGCTGCGGAGACCGCCCGCCTGATCGAGGAACTGCAAAGCCAGCGGACCGGCGTCGTGCTCATTGAACGCATGCTGCCCCGCAATGAGCTGATCCAGGTGCTGAGCCACGCCACCGCCTTCGCCTGCCCCTCCATCTACGAGCCGCTCGGCATCGTCAACCTTGAGGCCATGGCCTGCGGGGCTGCGGTCGTTGCCAGTGCCACGGGCGGTATTCCCGAGGTGGTGGACCACGGAAAGACGGGCCTGCTCGTGGACCTGGAGCAGGTGACGGACGGCACCGGCACCCCGCTGGACCCGGAAAAGTTCGTCAGCGAATTCGCCGCGGCACTCACCGAGGTGGTGTCGGACCCCGAGCGTGCCCGTGCCATGGGGCAGGCGGGCCGGCGGCGCGCCGAGGAGCACTTCTCCTGGGAATCCATCACGGAAACAACGCTCGAGGTGTACCGCTCGGTGCTGCCGGCACAGGGCTGACCGCCGCTTAGCCAAGAACGACGACGGCGCCGTTCCCCTGCGTGGGGAGCGGCGCCGTCGTACGTTCAGCAGTCAGCAGACGAAGTCCTGCACCTGCCGGCCAGGCCCGATCACGTGGTCCGGCCGGCCGCTGTCCTGGCGATCAGCACCTTTTCGTCAACCGGGGACTGTCCACTTGCCCGCTGGCTCCGGAAGTGGGCCCTTGCCTCGTCCTGGCGTGTCTTCTCGGCGCCGGTGGCGATGGCGGCCCGGACGTGGTCCTCGCCGTACCCGAAGGCGTCCACCAGGTCCAGGGCGTGCGGGCGGATCTTCACCAGCAGCCTGTTGATGTATTCGCCCACGGTGCGGCCCCGCTGCATGGAAAGGCGGCCGTTCATCAGGTACCAGGAAAGGTTTTTCTCAATGAGGGAAAGGCCGAAGAGGTCGCGCAGCCAGGTCAGGACAGTCCTGGTTCCGGGGTCGGTCACGTCGCGGAGCGCGTCCGTGAAGGCCTCCCACTGCAACAGTTCGGCGTGCGCCTGCGCGGCGTCAATCAGTTCATTCTGGTGCCGGTTGAACAGGGCGGCTCCCTTTTCGTGGGAAAGCCGGTTGCTGCCCTTCAATGCGGCGCCGGCCTCGGCCACCATGGTCTGCACCCTGTCGGTCAGCAGGGCGCGCTGGCTTTCCTCGTCACGCAGGGCAATGGCGGCTTTCTGGACCGAGCCGTTGTCAGCAACAAACTGCGCCACCTGGCGCAGGCCGGTCCGGTGGATGGCAGCGCCGGTTGCCTGGCCCACCACATAGCGGGCCAGCACGCCGAAGTCGACGCTCCGGAATTCCCTGGCGTAGTCGGCCAGGAGGCGTTTGGCCACGAGCTGCAGCAGGACGGTGTTGTCGCCTTCGAAGGTGGCGTAGACGTCCAGGTCCGCGCGGAGCGAGGCGAAGCGGTTCTCGATCAGGAAGCCGGCCCCGCCGCAGGCCTCCCGGCACTCCTGCAGGGTATCCAGGGCGTGCCAGGTGCTCAGCGGTTTCAGGGCCGCGGCCAGGGTTTCCAGGTCCTGGCGGTCCTCGTCCGTGTCATGGGCGCCGGAGAAGACATCATCGAATTTCTGCAGGAGCTGCTCGTGGGCGAAGCCGGCCGCGTAGGTGGTGGCGAGGCGTGTGAAGAGCCGGCGCTGGTGGCGCTGGTAGTCGAGTAGGACTTCCTCGTCGGTGTGTGAGGAGGCATTGAATTGCCGTCGCTCGGTGGCGTACTGGATGGCCGCCTTCAGGGCAACCTTGGACGCGGCGACGGCGGCGCCATCCAGTGAGACACGCCCCTGGACCAGGGTCCCCAGCATGGTGAAAAAACGGCGGCCGGGGCTGGCGATGGGTGAGGAGTAGGTACCGTCCGCGGCCACGTCCCCGTAGCGGTTCAGGAGGTTGGTCCGGGGGATCCGGACGTGGGTGAAGTGGAGCCTGCCGTTGTCGATGCCGTTGAGGCCGCCCTTGATGCCGTCATCTTCACCGCCGATGCCGGGGAGGAATTCCCTGGTTTCGGGGTCGCGGAGGTCCACGTAGAAGGCGTGGACCCCGTGGTTGACGCCCCGCGTGATGAGCTGCGCGAACACCACGGCGCCCAGGCCGTCGATGGCGGCGTTTCCGATGTAGTCCTTCCAGGCTGCGCGGAAGGGGGTGTGGACCACGAATTCCCCGGTGGCGGGATCGTAGGTGGCCGTGGTGGCGATGCTGGCAACGTCGGAGCCGTGCCCGGTTTCGGTCATGGCAAAGCAGCCGGGAATTTCCAGGCTCATGATGCCCGGAAGCCACTTGGCATGGTGTTCCCCCGTTCCGAGGTGCATTACCGCCGAGCCGAAGAGGCCCCACTGGACGCCGGCCTTGATCTGCAGCGACGGATCGGCGACCACGAGCTCTTCGAAGCCGGCGATGTTGCCGCCGTGGTCGTCACTGCCGCCGAGGGCGGAGGGGAAAGCGCGGTGTACGGCGCCGTTGTCCACCAGGTACTGCAGCTGCCCGGATACCCTTGCCCGGTGGTCCGTGTGGGTCAGTCCCTCGGTCTTGTGAAGTTCAGGACGTGCGGCCAGGTCGCGTGCCTGGAGCCGGACGGCGGCCCATTTGCCCAGCAGCTGTTCGCCGAGGGCATGGACGTCGACGGCAGGCTGGGCGGAGCCGGGAACCAGGCTCGGTGCGGGCACGGGGGCATGCCCCTTTGCGGCGGAGCGGTCCACTACTTCAGTCATGTCAATGTCCTTCGTTGGTGCTGACAGGGGCTTGTGGTGCGGGAGTGTTCAGGTTCGGGGGGCAGGCGACAGTTCGGGGGCGATCCCGACGCACAGCCATGCGGTGATCTGCAGTGCCATGGCTTCCTGGCCGGGTTTGGCGGGGGAGTCCGGAGTGCTGAGCCATTGTTCGCCCGCGTTCCTGACCAGTCCGATGGCGGCCTTGGGCCAATAGCCGATGACGGCTTCCTTGCCGTCGCCCAGGTGGGAACGCATGGGGGTGGCAATCATGTCCGCAATCGCATCAAAGAAGTGGCCCAACGCGCCCGAGTTGGGGGAATCTCCGGATTCCCCGGAGGTGGAGCGGGTGACGAAGGTGTACACGTTGGGGCTGGTGTCAGCCATCTGCAGGTACGCCGACACCATGGCCAGCAGCCCTTCGCGTGGGGTCAGGGCGTTCTGTGCCGCTTCCTGGATGCGCCGCTGCATCTGGCTGAGGACCACTTCACCCACAGCCTGCTGGAGGCCGGCCTTGTCGCCGAAGTAGCGGTAGAAGACTGACTTGGACGTTCCCGCTGCTGCGGCGATTTCCTCCATGGACGCGTCGCTGCCCAGCACGTGCACGGCACGCCGCGCCTGCTTGATCAGTTCCCGGCGCCGCTCCTCCCGGTGGCTCTGCCAGCGGGAGGAGCGGCCGTCAGGCTCCGAACCGATGGAGGGCGCAGCAATTCCCGTTTCCGAAATGTTCACGATACCCAGCGTATCAGGTACGCTGGGTATCGGTAACCGCATGTGACCAGAGGAGACAGCCATGTCCATTGACGGACAGTCCATTACCGGCCCCGGAGAATCAGGCGTAACCAGCGCTTCCGGCCCTGCCCTTCGGAGGGCCGTGGTCGTCGGAGGCAACAGGATTCCCTTCGCCCGCGCCGGCGGTTCCTACGCCAAGTCCTCGAACCAGGACATGCTGACAGCTGCCCTGGACGGCCTTATTGCACGCTTCGGCCTGCAGGACGAGCGGGTGGGGGAGGTAGCCGCGGGTGCAGTCCTCAAGCATTCAAGGGATTTCAACCTCACCCGTGAGGCGGTGCTTGGCTCGGCCCTGTCCGCCGAGACTCCTGCCTACGATCTCCAGCAGGCATGCGCCACGGGACTTGAGACCGTGGTGGGGCTGGCGAACAAGATCAAGCTGGGCCAGATTGACTCCGCAATTGCCGGCGGAGTGGATTCCGCTTCGGACGCCCCGGTGGTGGTGAGCGAAGGACTCAGGGAAGTCATTCTCGACCTGAACCGCGCCAAGACCATTCCCCAGCGGCTGCAGATCCTCAGCCGCCTGCGGCCCAAAGACCTGGCTCCGCTGGCGCCCGGCACCGCCGAGCCCCGGACCGGTCTTTCCATGGGGGAGCACCAGGCGCTGACAACTGCGCAGTGGAAAGTTTCCCGTGAGGCCCAGGACGAAGTGGCACTCAACAGCCACCGCAATCTCGCCGCCGCCTACGAGTCCGGGTTCTTCGACGATCTCGTCACCCCCTACCGCGGCCTGGCACGCGACGGAAATCTTCGGGCCGATACGTCCATCGAAAAGCTGGCCGCCCTGAAGCCTGTCTTCGGCAGGAACCTCGGTGCGGACGCGACCATGACTGCCGGCAATTCCACCCCTTTGACGGACGGCGCCTCAACCGTTCTGCTGGCGTCCGACGAGTGGGCCGACGCCCGGGACCTTCCCAAACTGGCAGCGGTAGTGGACGCCGAGGCTGCAGCGGTGGACTTCGTACACGGCAAGGACGGGCTGCTGATGGCACCCGTCTTCGCAGTGCCCAGGCTGCTGGCACGGCACAACCTC
Organism: Arthrobacter sp. 210 2; assembly: GCF_059093025.1. Lineage (NCBI taxonomy): Bacteria > Bacillati > Actinomycetota > Actinomycetes > Micrococcales > Micrococcaceae > Arthrobacter > Arthrobacter sp. 210 2. The sequence goes on along the minus strand of NZ_JBNHIE010000013.1, from coordinate 74,785 downwards.
ACCTTGGCGGACATCGACTTCTTCGAGATCCACGAAGCATTCGCAGCGACCGTACTCAGCACGCTGGCGGCGTGGGAGGACGAGGAGTTCGGCCGTACGCGCCTTGGCCTGGACGGTGCCTTCGGCAAGGTTGACCGCGCACGCCTCAATGTCAACGGATCGTCACTGGCGGCCGGCCACCCCTTCGCCGCCACCGGGGGCAGGATTGTGGCCACCCTGGCCAAGCTCCTCCATGCCAAGGGCACCAGCGACGGCCGGCCGGCACGGGGACTGGTCTCGGTCTGTGCGGCCGGCGGCCAGGGCGTCGTCGCGATTCTCGAATCTCTGTAAGGGGTCACCGATGACGGACAAATATGCACAGCTGGTGAACCAGGGCCTGGGCAGGAACGTGGCCAGGAAACTGGGGTTGCCCCAGCCGGCGGTGCTGCGCAGGTACAAGCCCGGCCAGCCGCTGATCACCGGACCCATTGTGGTCCAGGGAGACTCGGCGGCCGCCGACAAACTCGCTGCAGAGCTGCTGGCGTGGGACCTGGATGTCCGGCGGCACGCGGTTCCCCGGGAAAAGCTTGGTGCCATCATCCTGGTCCTGGACGACGTTGCACGGCCGGAGGACCTCGAAAAGCCGGTCCTTGCCGCAGGGGCCTCGCTGCGCGACCTTGCGCCCGGCGCCCGGGTCCTGACAGTCTCACGGCCAGCTTCCGAGGCGGATTCTCCCGCCGCCGCTGCCGCCCGGCAGGGTGTGGACGGGTTCCTGCGCTCGTTGGCCAAGGAACTCCGGGCCGGCGCCACCGGGAACGGAATCCTCCTCTCCGGGGACGTGGAGCCGACCAGCGCGTCAGCCCTCGCGGCTGTCCGTTTCTTCCTGTCCGGCCGCTCGGCCTTCGTGGACGGCCAGTTCCTGACTGTGTCCAGCACGGACGGCCGACTTCCGGACGATTTCGACAGGCCGCTGGCGGGCAAGGTTGCCGTCGTGACCGGCGCCGCCCGGGGGATTGGCGCGGAGATCGCCCGCACCCTGCACCGTGACGGCGCCACCCTGGTCCTGGTGGACCTGCCTGCGGCGGGGGACCATCTGGCGGCAGTGGCCAATGAGGTAAAAGGCACCGCACTCCAGTTGGACATCAGCCGGGACGATGCCGGCCAAAGGATCATCGAGCACGCCGTTCAGCGGCACCGGCGGCTTGACATCATGATCCATAACGCGGGAATTACCCGGGACAAGCTGCTCGCCAACATGGACCCCGCACGGTGGAGTTCCGTGATCAATATCAATATCGCCGCACAGCTGCGGATCAACGAGGCACTGCTGGCGTCCGAACACTTTGGGCCCGCACCCCGTATTGTTTCTGTTGCTTCCACCAGCGGCATCGCCGGCAACAGGGGGCAGACCAACTACGCGGCGTCAAAGGGGGGAGTGATGGGAATGGTCCGGGCAACAGCCCCGCTGCTGGCCGCATCCGGCGGCACCATCAACGCCGTGGCGCCGGGCTTCATCGAAACTGAGATGACCGAACGGATTCCGTTCGCGCTGCGGGAGATTGCCCGCCGTGCGAATTCCCTCCAGCAGGGCGGTAAACCGTCCGACGTCGCAGAAGCCATTTCCTTCTTGGCCAGCGGTGCCGCCGGCGGAATCAATGGCGAGGTGCTGCGGGTATGCGGGCAGAACATGGTGGGGGCATGACGCCCCTGCAGCCGGTCATCCTCGGGGATATGCCGTCGCTGTCCAAGCTGTACGTCAATGCCGCTGCGCAGGCGGCCAGGCGCAGGCTGCTGGGAACGCATGATTGGTCGGTTCTGCCGGTCGAGAGCCACGAGGTCAGGGGTGTCACGGTGGACGTTGCCAACCTGACCGCGTATCAGCACCTGCTGGGCGAGACGGCCAGTGATGTGCTGCCTGCCGGTTTCATCCATGCCCTGGCTTTTCCGCTTGCCATCAGCGTGATGAACAGGGACGACTTCCCGCTCCCCTTGCTGGGCATGCTGCACCTGCATAACAGCGTTGAGCAACGCGCCCCATTGCTCTTCACCGACGCGCTGGACATCACTGCGAGGGTGGAGAATCTCCGTGGGCACCGCGCGGGTACTCAGGTGGACGTGGTGGCCGAGGTGCGGGTGGCCGGCACGCAGGACGTCTATTGGCGGGGAATTTCCACCTACCTTGCCAAGGGCGTCTTCCTGCCCGGGGTGGATAAGCCCTCCTCGGCACCGGTCCGAAGAGACTTCAAGGCACCGGACCCCACCGGTGTGTGGCAGCTGGGCGTCGACGCGGGACGGGCTTACGCAGCTGTGTCCGGCGACTTCAATCCGATCCACCTCAGCGTGCTCTCAGCCAAGGCCTTGGGCATGCGCCGGTCCATCGCCCACGGCATGTATCTGGCGTCGCGGGCGCTGGCGGACGTTGGCTCGGTCCGTGGGGATTCCTTCACATGGGACGTTGACTTCGACGCCCCGGTGTTTCTTCCCTGCCGTGTGGCCCTGGGAATCAGCAGCGACCAGGGTGGGTCCGGGACATGGAAGCGTTCGGACTTTGTGGCCTGGAACCCCAGATCAGGCCGCCGTCATTTCAGTGGTTCCGTCGCCGCGCTTTAGGTGGCGGGCCGAAGGGCGCGCAGGATGCGGTGGAGGCTGAGCAGGATCGATTCGGACGCCGGAACAGTTCCCTGCTCGGCTTCCCTGCCGGCGGTGGCGGCCATGCAGGCTTCCACCGCTGCCCGCGCCGTTTCGAAGCGCTCCCGCTGTGCAGGCCCATCCGTGTCGCGGTAGGAATGCAGCAGTTCCCCGGTGGCCGTCATGGCGTCCGCCAGAGGCCCGCTGTCCTGCACGGGCACCTGGTAGGGAACGTCGCTTTCCCAGATCACGTCCGACAGGACGTCCGTCATGTCCTGGATGTGGAACGTCACCCGTTCGAGCTCGCGCAGGTTGCGGTAGTCGAGATCGACGTCGCGGGGGTGGAGCTTTCGGCGCGGGTTTGCCCGTCGGCTCGCGTCGGCCTCCTTGACCAGGTGCCGTACCGACCGGGCAGCTGAGGCCAGTTCATCTGAACGGCGCGACCATTCTTCGTGCTCAGGGGGCCACTCCTCCTTGAGGGCCGCCCCCATGTCCGTCAGCTGGGTCCCGAGCGCACGCCGAAGTTCATCCAGGCTTTCTGCGGCTGCGTTCAGGTGCAGCGGGGGAAAGACCAGGAAGTTCACGGCAATTCCCACCGCTACGCCCACGCCCATCTGCACCAGGTACCCGAACGAAAAGTCGTCCGGGTTGCTGCCGCCTACCAGCAGAACCAGCAGGGCCGCCGTCGGGATCCAATCACTTCCCGAGCCAATGCGCGGGAGCCCGCCCAGCAGGACGCCTACGCCCATAAAGACGGCAACCGTGAGCGGGGATGGATCGGTGAAGTTGACGAGCACAAAGGCGAGCCCGATACCCAGGGCCAGCCCGGTAAGTGCCTGAAGCCCCTGCCGCACGGAGCCAGCCACGTTGTGGTACATCACCACCAGTGCGCCCAGGGGCGCGTAGTAGGGATAGTTGGCGGCAGCCCCCGGCATCAGCGGGGCGATCATGAATGCCAGCCCGGCCGCCAGGGCCGCTTTCGCCGCCAGCTGCAGGCGCTGGGCGGCGAAAGCCGCCGACAGCCCGGCCACCGCCTGTTTCAGAATTTGGGTTCCCCTGGCCCACCTCATATTGGGGCGTGCTTGAGACTTGACCATCCGCCCAACCCTAGGGCGCCGCTTCCTGCATAACAACACGGCTGGTCAGGGCGTCAAGAAACCCTGGGGAACGGGGGACCTAGGGAAGTTTTGCTGCCGAGCGGCGGAGCTCAGCAGCCAGCCGGTGGGCCTTCCCGGGCGTTCGCCCGTCCTCCTGCCGCCGCGGAATGTAGCCAAAGGCCAGCGCGTAGGCGGGATCAGCGAAGCCCAAGGCGGCGTTGGCTCCCTCGTGGCCGAACGCGCGGTGGCTGCCGAAGTTCCGCGAGGGGTGCGGCTTCATGAAGACGACGGCGAAGGCATTGTCCAGCCCTGAGGACCGGTCCAGGCCCCAGACCTGTTCGCGGGACATGACGTCGACGGTTTCGGGGGAGAGGAACGGATGCCGGTTTCCGATGCCGGTGGTTGCGGCGGCATACAGCCTGGCCAACCCTTCGGCCGATCCCACACCTCCGGCCGCGGACATTCCCGCAGCACGGACGGACCGGAAGTTGGGAAGCTCCATGATGCCGCTGATGGGCGCATTGCTGTTCAGGCCCTCGAGGCTGAGCGGATCCAGCCATGGCTCCTCCGCGGTGTCTTGGTCCACGGCGTCCTGGTAGATCACGTCCCGGTAGCGCGGTTCCAGGTCCGCGGGAAGGCCCAGGAAAAAATCAACGCCCTCCGGTGTGCGGATCCTCCGCTCGTAGACACTTTGGAGCGATTCCCCTGCTGTGCGGCGGCAGAGCTCTTCCATGATGATGCCGATTGTCAGGGCGTGATAGCCAAACTGCCGGCCCGGCTGCCATGAGGGGCGGGCCGCCGCCAGCCGCGCCGCTGCGGCAGGAGTTGTGAATTCGTCCAGGTCAAAGCCGCCCTCCAGTCCCATAAGGCCGGCCTGGTGGGAGAGTGCCTCGCGCACCAGGAGCCGGTCCTTGCCATGCACGGCAAACTCGGGCCAGTAGTGGGCCACCGTGGTGTCGAGGTCCAGCAGGCCGTCCTGGACCAGCAGTGCGATCACCATCGCCGCGACACCCTTGGAGCAGGAATAGGCGCCGGTCACCGTCTCCGGTGTCATATCCGGACCGCCGGTGAGGTTAACCACGGGCGCTCCACGATGGTAGGCGGCAAGCTGTGCGCTGTAATTCGGATCGTCTAGAAGGAGGGACTCGAACAGTTCAAGCACGTTGTCGAATCCGGGCGCTACGAAGCCTTGAAAAGTCTGCACCCGGACAGTTTAGCTAGAAAGCGCTTTCCGCTACGTCTGCGGACCGTGTCCCGCTGCTACTTCTTCTCCTTGCCTGACGGGGCCCGGAGGCGTCCCGTCCCCAAACGGCCGGCCGCCCAGGGATTCCCTGCCGTGATCCTCCAGCCATCCGCGCAGGTCTGGTCCGGCTGGAACAATGCCCGTGGGGTTAATGTCCTCGTGGACGATGTAATAGTGCTGCTTGATCTGGACGAAATCCGTGGTGTCACCAAAGCCGGGTGTCTGGAAGAGGTCCCTCGCGTAAGCCCATAACGCGGGCATCTCGCTCAGTTTCTGCCGGTTGCATTTGAAGTGCCCGTGGTAGACCGCATCGAACCTGGCCAGCGTGGTGAAAAGCCGCACATCGGCTTCCGTAATGGTGTCACTCACCAGGTAGCGCTGGCGGGTGAGTCGTTCTTCCAGCCAGTCAAGGGCTGCCCAGAGGCGTTCGTACGCGGAGTCGTAAGCCTCCTGTGAACCTGCGAAACCGCAGCGGTACACCCCGTTATTTACCTCGGTGAAAACCCGCTTGTTCACCTGGTCGATCTCTTCCCGCAGGTGCACGGGGTACAGCTGCGGCGCGCCGGGCCGGTGGAATTCGGTCCACTCGGTGGAGAAGTCGAGGGTGATCTGAGGGAAGTTGTTGGTTACTACGGCGCCCGTTGGGACGTCCACTATCGCCGGGACGGTAATCCCCCGGGGATAGCCGGGGAAGCGTTTAAAGTAGGCCTCCTGCAGGCGTTCGATGCCCAGGACCGGGTCCACGCCGCCGGGATCAAGGTCGAAGGTCCACGAACGTGAATCATGGGTGGGGCCTGGCTGGCCGAGGGAAATGGCGTTCTCCAGGCCCAGCAGCCGTCTGACGATCACAGCCCTGTTGGCCCACGGGCATGCCCGCGCTGCGATGAGGCGGTAACGCCCCGCTTCAACCGGCCAGCCCGGTTCGCCATTGTCGCCCGGCCTGCCGTCCCGGGTGATGCGGTCCTCTATGTAGTTTGTGTCCCGGGTGAATTCTGCGCCGCCGGTCACATACGCGCCGCGGGTGCTGTGTTCGGCCGTCTTACCATCGGCGGCCTGCTGGATGCTGTCCGTTTCCTGGCTCATGGCATAAGCCTATGCGCCCCGGAGCAGGACCGTGGAGATCGGCTGCCACGCCACGAACCAGGAGCCGCCGACCAGGGCAGCAAAAAGGGTGATCCAGATGGCGGAAGGCACGGCAGTAGCCCGGTAGAGCAGGTATGCATCAGACGTGGAAAGCCGCTCCCTTCTGCGGACGTGGACGTTTGCCAGTTTGGTCAGGTCCCGTACGGCGCCCACCAGCAGTGCCAGGCCCAGGATGACCGCCACATGCCCCACAAAGGCATCCGGCACCACGAGGATCATCGTCAGCCCGCCAACAATCGCGACGGCAGTGATGAGGAAGCCTGCCAGGTTGCGGATGAAAAGAAGCGAGGCAGCCAGGGCGACGGCGCTGCCCGCGATGGACGCTGGCCCCCAGCCGCTGAAGCCGCACATCACAAACGCCGCACCGACGATCGCCGGAACCGGATACCCCCAGAAACATGACCAGGCGGCGGCAAGCCGGCTCCGGCTGTAGGAGGTGGTGGTTCCCGAGTGGTCCAGCCGCAACCGTATTCCGGACAACCGCTGCCCGCTCGTGAGGGCGGCAACAGCATGGCCCAGCTCATGGACAGCCGTGGCCAACAGGCCAAAGTACTTCCAGGAGCGGCTGGGAATGGACAAAGCGGTTGCCAGCACGACCGCCAGCAAAAGCTCAGTGAAGGAAATGGCAGGAAGGTCCGTGCGGCGGAATGATTCAGCCAACGCCTGCCAAAGATCGCCGGGGATGTTCATCCGGGCCTCCGGAAAGACGCGTTGCCACTCTTAGCCATAAACGTCCACGTTACTGGAGCAGGCTGTGTGCAGGCTTAAAGCCGAAAGGCACGCCGGCGTGCAGCGTGCCTTTCGATCCGGCAGTGCCGCGGACGTGTCCGCAGCACATTGGCGGCTGTGTTTACTAGCCCTCGCACTCGGTGCAGTAGCTGTGGCCATCTTTCTGGCGGGCAATCTGGGACCGGTGACGGACCAGGAAGCAGGAGTAGCAGGTAAACTCGTCCTCGGCCTGCGGAATGACCTGCACCACGAGCTCCTCGGCGACAAATTCGCCTCCGGGAACGCCCGCGCCGTCGAGCCCGTCAGCCTCATCCAGCTCAAGGACAACGCTGCGCGCGTCGGGAGCATTTGCTGACTGGAGCTGCTCGAGTGAGTTGTCCTGCGATTCCTTGACGTCGGAGCGCAGTTCATCGTAATCGGTTGCCACTTTGGGTGCTTCTCTTTTCTTTGGTTCGCCTGTCGCGTATGAAACGTACAGCATCAAGCGGGTATTCCCCAATAGACGGAGTATATTTGCCGCCGTCTGGGTAAAGGTTCAAAGGAGGCGGCCTTCAGGGGAATAACCTGTTGTAGCCGCACGAGCAGCGGAGGGCGCGGCATAGCGACGCGGTCTCCGCCCGAATCGAAGGGGCGTTTGTGGAGCAGCTCACTGCGGAGTTCGGCGGTGCCGGGCAGGTTGGCACAGGTGTGGGGCCGGTGCTGGAAAAGTTCGATGACGTGTCCAGGATCGTTGTGCTGCGCGGCGGCGGGCTCGGTGACCTGATTTTCGCCATCCCGGCGATGGCCGCCCTCAAGGCTGCCTATCCCGGAGCGGACATCACACTCCTGGGTACTCCTATACATAGGGCACTGCTCGCGGCCGTTAAGAGCCCGGTGGACGAAGTGTGCGTCCTTCCTTTTTCCGAGGGTGTCCGGCCCGGAAGCGAAGACCCTGTGGAACTGGACACGTTCTTCGAGGACATGCGCGCACGCAGGTTTGACCTCGCCGTCCAGGTTCATGGCGGCGGCCGGTATTCAAACCCGTTCCTGCTGCGGTTGGGCGCGCGCCACACTGTGGGTACCAGAACAGCGGACGCCTCCAGCCTGGAACGGACCGTTCCCTACCTCTACTACCAGCACGAGCCCCTGCGGGCGGTGGAGGTGGCGGGATTTGCGGGGGCTTTCCCCGTTGACCTTGAAGCGCGGCTTGAGCCTGTTGAGGGACTGTCGCCCGGTCCTGCAGGGAAGGACAACGACGCCAGCCAGCCCCTCGTGGTGATCCATCCGGGCGCAACTGATCCCCGCCGTCGTTGGCCGGCTGAGCGGTTTGCTGAACTTGCCGCCGCCTGCGCCGCGGACGGCTACCGGGTGATGGTTGTCGGGGACACGAGCGAGCAGGAGTTGGCGGAACGGATTGCCGGCCTTGCGGCATCAGGGGCCGTCAAATCCGTGGCCGGGAAATTGGAGATGTCCGGCCTCGTGGCGCTTTTGGCTAATGCGGCCGTGGTGGTGGGCAATGACAGCGGCCCCCGCCATCTTGCGCAGGCACTCGGGGTGCCCACCGTAGGAATTTTTTGGGCAGGAAATGTTATCAACGCCGGGGCACTGGGCCGTAGCCTGCACAGGATCCATGCGTCCTGGGTGACTGCCTGCCCTACCTGCGGGATAGACGTCACCCAGGTTGGCTGGACGGCGCCCCGCTGCCCCCACGATGACTCCGTCGTGGCAGGGATCGAGGTGCGTGATGTTTACGAGGACGTCCGAAGCCTCGTGGCCACCGGAGCAGCAAAGCAGGATGCATGAGCGGCGGGGAAGGGTTGGAGCATGCCGGCACCAACAGCATGATCGACGGGAAGCCCGAGCTCCTGGTTCTGCGCGCCCTGAAGCTGGGTGATCTGCTGGTTGCGGTGCCCGCGCTGAAGGCACTCCGCCGGGCATTCCCGGAGCACCGGCTCCGGTATGCGGCCCAGGGTTGGCTATCGGAGGCCCTGGGACTGGTGGGCGGCTATGAACTGCTGCCCACCCACGGCCTCGACGAGCCGCTCGCCATGGAACCAGGCGTGGTGGACGTTGCCGTCAACCTCCACGGCAGCGGTCCCGAGAGCCAGGGGCGGATTGAAGCCCTCCAGGCGCGGCACACCATAGGGCATCGGAGCCAGTTCCGGGACGGACCGCCCTGGCGTGGTGAACTCCATGAACGGGAACGGTGGGTCCGGCTCCTGGAGTGGCACGGCATTGAAGCGGACCCGCTGGATGTGCAGCTGAACCTGCCGCACGTTCCCAGCCCTGTTCCGGGCGCCACGGTCCTCCATGTGGGGGCGGCGTACGGCAGCCGGCTTTGGCCGGCGGAGCGGTTTGCTGCCGTTGCCGCCGCGCTGGCTGACGCCGGCCACAACATTGTCTTCACGGGGGGCAATTCGGAAAAGGAGCGCGCGGTGGAAGTCTGCAGCCGTGCCGGGCTGCCGCCGGAAGCGGTACTGGCCGGTCACCTTTCACTGGGGGAGTTCGCGGCCACCATCGCCGCCGCCCGCCTGGTGATCTCGGCTGATACCGGCGCGGCGCACCTGGCTTCGGCGTACGGTACGCCGTCGGTGGTGCTGTTCGGACCCGCGCCGCCCGAGATTTGGGGACCACCGCCGGGACCCCATGTTGTCCTGACGAAGGCCGAACTGCGGCTGGGGGATACGTTCTCCGGACAACCGGATCCTGCGTTGCTGGCGGTGCAAGTGCCGGACGTCCTGGCAGCAGTCCGGGAGCTGGGATTGTTCTAGCAGCACGGTGCATCGCGGCGCCCAAAGCCTAAAATAGAGGCATGGGCACTGATATGGAGATTGCCTTGGTGTTGTTGGCTGCGGTGCTGTGGGTAGCGGTAACGCTGAGCATTCTGTCTGCCATTGATCGCTCCGAGAGGAAGGCCCGTCGGCAGCAGAAGCGGGAGGACCGCACCGGGATGCGAAGGGTCGAGTACCGGCCTGTCGCGGCCGGCTCACACCCCGAGGGACATGGCAGGCGTCCCCGACGGAGGCTGCGGCCGCACTGATGCCGATTCCGCCGCTAATGCGGCAGGCCGCCTGTCACCACGATGGGTGGACGGGTGCCGTGATCCGCTGCTGCGAATGCAGCGATGGCCCGCGCAATCTTCAGCCCTCCCCGGGACGACGGCTCTATCGCGTTGGCGTAGTCACCATCCTCGGTGCAGACGAGCCGGAGATCGATCAGGCCCGCTCCCCGCGAAAAGGCCGCCCTGGTGATGGAATCGTTGAAGAGGCACAGGGCCGCCTTGATGATGGCCTGGTCCGGCCCTGACGGGGGAGTGTCGTAGATCGTACAGACGGCAACCGGCAGCCCCGTATTCATCAGCGCGTCAGTTACGGCGTCGTATTCTGACCCGAACCTCTTTTGGGCGTTGGCCAGGATGGCGAGGGCCACTGCCACCGATGGTGCCGGCTCCTGCAGCAATGGCGCGTACCCGAGTGCGTCGTTTCCGCCAACGCTGACTACCAGATGCGTTGCATCCCGGGGCACGGCAGCCAGCTGCCGCTCCACGCCCGCCATGACGTCGCCGTCGACCGCCACCAGGCTGCACCGCCACCCTGGGAGTTCCTGGCGTAGCTGCGTGACGACGTCGGGATCGCCGCCGACGTAGGCGGCGTTGTCAAAGATGGAATCGCCGAGCAGCACGACGTGGCCGGGACCGGGCTCGACTGCCAAAGGTGCCTCCATGTACCCATACTGCCCGGACACTCGATCCGGTGCCACTGGTGGCGCGTGGGGAAGAATTTCAGATGAAGTTTATCCATCGAAAGGACTTTTTAAGGCTGCTGGCTCTAGGATGGGCTGGTCTCATCACTTTGACATTCCGGGGGGAATCCTTGAGCTATCCGCAATACCCCAGTCCGCAGCAACAGTCCTACCAGCCTGCAGCCGGCGAGCCGCCGTTATGGGCGCCGCACTACGGCGCCAGCCTGCCCGTAGCGGTGCGCCGCTTCTTCAAGAAGTACGCCACGTTCTCGGGCCGCGCCAGCCGGAGCGAATACTGGTGGTGGGCGCTTGTCGCTTTCCTTGTCGGCGTGGTCCTCAACATCATCACCTCGGTGGCCGGAGCCCCCGGCGCTACGGTGGCCGCAAACGGCACGGCGCTGCCCGGGCCCGGTGCAATCGTGGGCAGCATCCTGATGATCGTGTGGGGCCTGGCGGTCATTGTTCCGTCCATCGCGCTGCTGGTCCGCCGGCTGCACGACGCCAACCTGAGCGGCTGGCTCGTTCTGGTGATCCTGGTGCCGATCCTTGGCGCCCTGGCTCTTCTGGTGATGGCCATCCTGCCGTCGAACCCGGCGGGACAACGGTTCGATCAGCCCACCGGCTACTGACGCCGGCCTTGCAAGAGGGAGCTCGCCTGAGGCGGGCTCCCTCTCGTTTGCCGGCGTTGCGGGAAGCTTGATTCCGCCCATGCCGGGCACTAGGTTATCGATTACCGGTAATAACGGTAGTCGATAATTCTGGGGGAAAAATGAAACTGGTCAGGCCTGCGGCGACAGATGCCAGGTGGAAGATGATTGTGTCCGGGACTGACGCGCTGCTGGTCATGATTTCTGTGGCCGTTGCCGCGGTCATCACCACAACATGGACGGTAGTGAGCATTCTGGGATCCTTTACCGTAGCGGCCACTGTCACTCTTCCCGTTACGACCGATAACCGGGTAGCGGATGGCTTGTCCCTGGGGGCAACCGGGCATGCTACTGCCCTCGAGGTAACCTTCCCCGTGCTTCCCTCCGGCCCGGCAGGGCTGCTGGCGTGGGCGGGGGCGTTAAACCAGGTGGTTGTCTTGGTAATTCTGGCCATCGTGTTCCTGCTGGCGTACCGGCTGCGCAGCCAGGTCCTGTTTACCCCGCGTTCGGGCTGGATCATTGGTTCCGGCGGTTTTGTCCTCGTCGTCGTCGGGGCCATTGCCCAGTTCCTCGATGGGTTGGGCAGGAGCTTGCTTGCGGACCTGGCCGGAGCCAATGGGCGGATTCCGGGGGAGTCTGCCCATTTCTCGATGGAGTTCAGCGCGGTCCCGTTTTTGCTGGGCACCGCCATGCTGCTTGTGGGCGGCGTGTTCCAGTTCGGCGGCCGGCTGCAGAAGGACACCGAGGGCCTGGTCTGATGCCGGCAGAGGAATTCTCGAACATCCACTGCCGGCTCGATGAACTGCTGGCGGACCGCGGAATGACCCTGACTGAGCTGAGTAAGCGGGTTGGCGTCAACCTGGTGAATTTGTCCGTCCTGAAGAATGACCGGGCTAAAGCCATCCGGTTCTCAACCCTCACGGCCATCTGTGAGGTGCTCGACTGTAACGTAGGTGATCTGTTGACCACCGCGCATCCGCGCCCGTGATTGCCTGCTCAGCTGCCATCCATCAGGAGCTTGATGGGAGGGGTGGTGATCGGCCCCGGGCAAGGCGGAGTGCCGCCGACCCTTGTCCAGATCAACGCGTTGTCCTGCTGAGCGAACACCCCACCGTCAGTCGTGAGCGCACGGACCGTGACGTGCTGGGGCGCGCCAAATGGGAATGTGAAAACCCACCTGGCTGTCTCCGCCCTACGCCCATACATTAAATTCGGAGGAGGGCTGCCCACTGCCGGTGCCGGGGACGCCCTTGGATCCAGCGACTCCGTTGTGATTGTCCTCCTGGGAACGGGTTGGCCTGCCGTCGGTTCCGGTTGCGAGCAACCTTGTTCGTTGCACAGCTGGACCTCATTGACTGCCCCGGCGTTCCCTTCCAGGTGAACTTCAACCGTGCTGATGTAGCCGATCGCCGGACATGCCGTGCTGCAGCCCGTTGTCGCGGAGCACAAGGCCAGCGCGATGATTCCCAGGATCCCCCACCCCTTCCTCATAACCTGAGTCTAGGGCTGCATGGGCAACTGGAGTGCCAGCACATGGTCTCCATCGACCGCAGCCCTCTGTTCGGTTGGCTGTCACATGGTGCTGGTATGGTCCGGGCCATGGATGAACTTCTGGCAGCCCAGTCTGCGACCGCCAACGACTACTCGGACCGACGGGGCTTTGATGCGGACTTCTTAGGCGTGACGGTGCCAATGCCGGGGTTGAAAAATGTGGAGTCGGTCCTGCTGCCATACACACACTTCTCCGTGCTGATGCGCCCGGACAAACGCCTTGCCGCCGTTACAGGACTCGGGATCGATGGAAGCAAGCTCAGGGACCTCGGCAGGTCCGGAATCACTTGGCGCATGGATCCCAGGTTGAGTGAGGACCAGCAAACGGGGGAGAGAGTGTATGCCCGGAACGATATTGACCGCGGGCACCTGGTTCGTCGCGCGTCCGCGGTGTGGGGGGATACCCTGGCTGAGGCTGCCCGGGCGAACCAGGACACATTCCACTACACCAATGCGGCACCCCAGGCAGCCAAATTCAACCAGGGGCTGGAGCTGTGGCTGGGCATGGAATCCTATCTTTTGGACCACGCGGCTGACCACCGCCGGCGACTGGTGGTGTTTACGGGACCGATCTTCAGCGACATCGATCCGGTCTACCGGGGCGTTGAGATTCCCCTGCGCTTCTTCAAGGTCGCCGTATTCGTCCACCAGGGGAATCCCGCAGCCACCGGGTACGTTGTGGACCAGTCTCCCGAGCTTGCGGGCCTGCCGGACGTGCCGCGGCCTGGAGCTGGAGCAACTCGTGGAAGCGGACCGTATGCCGATCGCCGCCAGCCTCGGCGAGGTCCGCGTCGGTTCCACCTGGCGCCTGCTGACATCGCCGGAGGACCTTGACCTGGATTTCGACCTGCTGGGCGCAGGTGTGCCCTAAGCCTGGTTGTTCTTCCGGCGCCGCTCGTCGGCCTGCCCGATCCCGTCGCGATGCCGGTCCCGGTTGGTGAGGTCCGCGATAAACTCCGGGGATGGCGCGGTGGGATGGCGGGCGGTTGTCGGAGCAACAGGCCAGGCTCGCAGAAGGATGGCTCGGCGCCCCGGCGCTTATTGCCGACATGTCCTGGAGGCAACTCTTAACAACTGTGCTTCACGTCAAGGCGTCCGGCACCACCGTGATTATCAAACCTGCCGGGCCGGGAAACCATCACATCGGCAGGGAGATCACGGCTCACGGCTCCTACACGCGTCCGCTCCTCACCCGGGGCCGGGTGGGTGAAATGCTGCACGCAAGCCGAAGCTCCAACCTCTTGGTGCTCCAGTACCTCGAAGGGGAACTTGTCGAGGGTACGGAGGATGAACTGTCCCCAGGCATCCATGCCCAAGCAGGTGAATTGCTGAGGCTGATTCACAGCCAGGAGACCCGGGTTGACGAGCACTATGAGGCGCGGGCAACAGCGAAGGCGGCGGGCTGGCTGGAGCACAAGCATCGGATCGCTCCAGCAGTGGAACAGCAGGCCCGTGAACATCTGCGGAAGTATCAGCCGATGCCCATTCGCGTTGTTCCCACCCACGGAGACTGGCAGCCGCGGAACTGGATCAGCAACAAGGGCAGGCTTCGGGCAATAGACTTCGGCCGCTTCGATTTTCGACCCGCAGCTACGGACTTTTGCCGGTTGGCGGTGCAGCAGTGGCAGAAAATGCCGGCGCTCGAGGAGGAGTTCCTGAACGGGTATGGTGACGATCCCCGTTCCGCCCACGTATGGCGAATCGACCTGCTGCGGGAAGCGATTGGTACATCCGTGTGGGCACACCTTGTAGGGGATGAGGCATTCGAGGCACAAGGTCACGAAATGCTCGGCCAGGCACTGCAGCGATTTTAGTTCGGGTAGCCCGCAGCCGGGGACGCGCACTGTGAGCAACGTCTCAATGGAAGTTGCCGGCAAAACACAGAAAAGCCCCGGAAAATCACTGATTTTCCGGGGCTTCCGTTTGTGCGCGGAGGGGGACTTGAACCCCCACCCCCTTTCGAGGACTAGCACCTCAAGCTAGCGCGTCTGCCATTCCGCCACCCGCGCAGGTGGTAATTCGGGGAACCGTTCACACCTTTCAGTGTTTCGCGCCTCTCCGAAGCAGCGAGAAAAACTCTAACACGACTTTCCGGGAACAACGAATCGGGCCAAGTGGGTAGGCTGAGGGCAGCGAATTCGCGCATACCAACCAGTCATTCCCTAACGAGGAGCTCCCAATGCCTGACGTCCTGCCCGAGGATGAAGTTGTCCGGATCTGCCAGGAACTCATCCGGATCGATACCTCGAACTACGGCGACGGCTCCGGGCCGGGGGAGCGGGCTGCTGCGGAATACGCTGCCGGACTGATTGAGGAAGTCGGCATGGAGGCGGAAATCTTCGAATCCGCCCCCGGCCGGGCGAATGTTGTGACCCGGATGGCCGGCGAGGATCCTTCCGCCAGTGCCCTGGTGGTGCACGGCCACCTGGACGTCGTGCCCGCCCTCCGGGACCAGTGGTCGGTGGACCCCTTCGGCGCTGAACTCAAGGACGGCCTCATCTGGGGCCGCGGCGCCGTCGACATGAAGGACATGGACGCCATGATCCTCTCCGTCCTGCGGAGCTTCGCCCGCTCGGGCAGGAAGCCCAAGCGGGACATCATCTTCGCTTTCTTCGCTGACGAGGAAGCCGGCGGCGCCTACGGAGCCCGCTACGCCGTCGACAAGCGCCCCGAACTGTTCGAAGGCGCCACCGAAGCCATCTCGGAGGTGGGAGGCTTCTCGGCCACCATCGGCGGCCAGCGCACGTATCTGCTGCAAACCGCCGAAAAGGGGATCTCCTGGCTCCGCCTCGTGGCCCACGGCCGGGCGGGCCACGGTTCCCAGATCAGCACGGACAACGCCGTCACCCGCCTCGCGGCCGCGGTGACCCGCATCGGCGAATACAAGTGGCCCATCGAACTGACGCCCACCACCCGGCAGTTCCTGGACGGCGTGACGGAACTCACGGGCGTTGAGTTCGACGCCGACAATCCGGACCGCCTGCTGGACCAGCTGGGCACGGTGTCGCGTTTCGTCGGCGCCACCCTGCAGAACACCACCAACCCCACGCTGCTCAAGGGCGGCTACAAGCACAATGTCATCCCCGAATCGGCCGAGGCCCTCATCGACTGCCGCACTCTTCCCGGGCAGCAGGAACATGTCCTCGAGATCGTGAGGGAACTCGCCGGCACCGGCGTGGACGTCAGCTACGTCCACCAGGACGTCTCCCTCGAGGTGCCGTTCGCCGGCAATCTGGTGGACTCCATGATCGACGCACTCCATTCCGAGGACCCGGGCGCCAAAGTCCTGCCCTACACCCTCTCCGGCGGGACGGACAACAAGTCACTCAGCCGGCTCGGAATCACCGGCTACGGATTCGCGCCGCTGATGCTGCCGGACGAACTGGACTTCACCGGAATGTTCCACGGCGTCGATGAGCGCGTCCCTGCCGACTCGCTCAAATTCGGCGCCAGGGTGCTGAACACCCTGCTTACCAACTACTGACAGGGGCGGGCATGACCCCCGAAGAGCTGCTCCCGGATTCCCTCCTGGAGCGGATCCGCGGCCGAGCTGCCGGCTACGACAGGGACAACACCTTCTTCCATGAGGACCTTCGGGAGTTGGCTGCCGCCGGCTACCTGAAGTTATTTGTTTCCACGTCCGACGGCGGCATGGGCTTTGGGCTCGAAGCGGCGGCGCAGTGCCAGCGGAGGCTGGCAACGGCTGCCCCGGCCACCGCCCTCGCCGTCAACGTGCACCTGGTGTGGACCGGCGTCGCGC
This sequence comes from Arthrobacter sp. 210 2, assembly GCF_059093025.1. NCBI lineage: Bacteria > Bacillati > Actinomycetota > Actinomycetes > Micrococcales > Micrococcaceae > Arthrobacter > Arthrobacter sp. 210 2. The sequence goes on along the minus strand of NZ_JBNHIE010000013.1, from coordinate 58,288 downwards.
AGGTTCTCGGCGCCCGCGGGGACCAGTCCCTGGACTTCGTCCTGAAGGAAGCGGCCAACGGGGAGATCTTCGCCTTCGGCAACTCCGAAGCGGGCAACGACTCTGTGCTCTTCGACTCCCGTACCACCGCAACGCCCTCACCCGACGGCGGGTACTCCTTCACCGGCACCAAAATCTTCACAAGCCTGTCTCCGGCCTGGACCCGTCTCGGGATCTTCGGGAAGGATTCCGAGGCCAGGGACGGTGACGGGGAACTGGTTCACGGGTTCATCACCCGGGACACGGCCGGTTACCGCATCCTCGATGACTGGGACACCCTGGGCATGCGCGCCAGCCAGTCCTCCACAACGGTCCTCGAAGGCGTTCGGGTCCCGGCGGAGCGGATCTTCCGCAAGCTCCCCGTCGGACCAAACCCTGATCCCCTGATTTTCGCCATCTTCGCCTGCTTCGAAACACTCCTCGCCGCCGTCTATACCGGCCTGGGGGAGCGCGCCCTCGCCGTAGGCGTCGAAACCGTCAAGCGCCGCACCTCGTTCAAGAACGGCGGACGCAGCTACGCGCAGGACCCGGACATCCGCTGGAAGGTTGCCGAGGCTGCCATGGCCATGGACAACCTTTACCCGCAGCTCAAAACCGTCGCGTCCGACGTCGACGCACTGGCGGACCACGGCCCGCAGTGGTTCCCCAAACTCGTAGGACTGAAAGTCAACGCCACCGAAACGGCGCGGCGGGTGGTGGACCTGGCCATCCGGGTCAGCGGCGGATCGAGCTACTTCCGGGGATCCGAACTGGAACGGCTCTACCGGGACGTCCTCGCAGGCATGTTCCACCCGTCCGACGACGAATCGGCCCACAACACCGTGGCGAACGCCTGGCTGGGTCCACTCGAGCCTTAGTCGGTCTGCTGGACCGCGATCCCTTAGACGGTCCGCTGGACAGGCAACCACTAGACGGTCCGCTGGACAGGCAACCACTAGACGGTCCGCTGGACCTGCATCACGCGTCGGCGGAGCCAGAAACGCCGTCCGCCGCCCACATACAGCTTGCTGCGCTCCAGCTCCCACTTGCCGTACTCGGAGTGTTCCACCAGCCGGCGCCGCGCCTCGTGCAGTGAATCGTCAGGGCTTACCGTCAGTACGAGGTACTCGTACTGCCTCAAATAATCCCGTTCCCGCTGGACCGAGCTGGTGAGAAATTGTTCCTTCATTGCTCTCCATTTTCGTCCTTTTCCGGCTAACGTGAAGTCATGAGCATCGATCCGCGTGTCGCGCTTCAGTCCCTGACCACCGCTTTGGAAGAACACCTTATAGCAGCATCCAACCGCCGCGGAGATGGTGACCCCTCCGTGGAGGCAGCGTTTTTTGCCGTCGCAGACGCGTTCGAAGTGTACGAGGACGCGCTCTATGAGGCCTACAACGAGGTGACGCCGCTTCAGGTCTTTGATGACGAGGATGAAGAGGACGAAGAAAGCGGAGTGGACGACGACGAGGACCTGGAAATCGTCCAGGAATAGGACCGCGAATCTATTGCGGTGCTGACACATCCTCCAGCGCCCGGGCAATCTCGGGCGGCAACGGCGTCAGCTGGGCTTCGAGTATCTCCTTCAGCTGCACCGGCGTCCGCGGACCCACAATCACGGTGGCTACCCCGTGCTGGGACAGCAGCCAGCTGAGCGAGACGTCCTGCGGGGTCCGGCCGAGCCCTTTCGCTGCCATGCAGACTGCTTCGACCGTCCGCGAAGGCTTCTCGTCAAGGTAGGGCGACACGTAGGCTGACCCGGACGCGGATGCCCCACGGGACCCCGCCGGGATGCTGCCGCGGTACTTTCCGGTGAGCACCCCGCGGCCCAACGGCCCCCACGCCATCAGGCCCAGGCCGGCATCCTCCACCGCCGGGATCAGCTCGGCTTCCGGCTTGCGCTGCAGAAATGAGTATTCGGCCTGCGCCGCCACCAGCGGGAACCCGGCGATCGCCGCTGCCTTGGCCGTTTGCCAGCCGTTGAAGTTGGACACGCCGGCGTATCGGGCCCGTCCCGTCCGGACGGCGAATTCCAGGGCGGACAAAGTTTCCTCCAGCGGAACATTGCCGTCCCAGGCCTGCGCGAACCAGATGTCCACGTAGTCCGTCCCGAGCCTGGCAAGGCTCGCATCCAGGCCGGTGAGCATCGCGTTACGCGAGGTGTCGACGGCGCGCCGGCCATCCGGCGTCGTCATTCCCGCCTTGGTGGAGATGGTCACCTCTGTCCGCGCCACCACGTCTCCCAACAGGGAACCCAACATCGCCTCGGCACGCCCGTCCGAGTATGAGGCAGCGGTGTCCACGTGCCGGCCGCCCGCGGTGAGGAAGGTGCGCAGCAGTTCCGATGCGTCCTGTTCATCGGTTTCGCCGGCCCAGTCCATGGTCCCAAGTGAGAGGGATGAAACTCGCAATCCACTGTTGCCGACGTAACGCTGCTGCATAGCAGCAAGCTTACGGGCAGAACCCCTGCTGCCCATGACGTAGGGTCTTAGCGTGAACTGGTTTGAGGCGGCCCTGCTGGGCCTAGTGCAGGGACTGACCGAATTTCTTCCGATTTCATCAAGTGCGCATCTGCGGATCGTGGGGCAATTCCTGCCCAACGCCGCCGACCCGGGCGCCGCTTTTACCGCCATCACCCAACTGGGCACCGAGACTGCCGTGCTGATCTATTTCTGGCGGGACATCGTCCGGATCGTCAAGGCCTGGGCCGGTTCACTCAGCGGAAAAGTGCCGCGCCAGGATCCTGACGCCCGGATGGGCTGGCTGGTCATCATGGGAAGCCTGCCGATCATCGTCCTGGGACTGCTGTTCCAGGACCAGATCGAGTCCGTCCTCCGCAGCATGTGGATCGTGGCCACCATGCTGATCGTCTTCGGCCTGTTCCTCGCCGTCGCCGATGCCGTCGGCAAGCAGAAACGCGACCTCAACATGCTGACGTACAAGCACGGCATCCTGTACGGCTTCGCCCAGGCCATGGCCCTGATTCCCGGCGTCTCCCGCTCCGGCGGGACCATAACAGCCGGCCTCCTCATGGGCTACACCCGCGAGGCTGCGGCACGCTACTCCTTCCTGCTCGCCATCCCGGCGGTGTTCGGCAGCGGGCTGTTCCAGCTGTACAAGGTGGTGTCCAAGGACGGCATCACCGGCCCCTACGGCCTGGCGGAAACCGCACTGGCCACCGCCATCGCGCTGGTGGTGGGCTACGTCATCATCGGCTGGTTCCTGAAGTTCGTGTCCACCCGCAGCTACCGGCTGTTCGTCTGGTACCGGATCTTCCTGGGCCTCGCGCTGTACCTGCTTCTCGGTTTCGGTGTCATCAGCGCCTAGCACTAGGCTTGGTCTGTGAAATCCTGGACTTCCCGCCCCGTTCCTGCCCTGCCCGGAAACATGCCTGCCATCCGGTTGTTCGACACCGCGGCAGGCCGCGAGGTGGAGCTGGAGGCCGAAACGGCGCCCTCCATGTACGTCTGCGGGATCACCCCGTACGACGCAACACACATGGGCCATGCGGCCAGCTATGTGGCGTTTGACCTCCTGAACAGGGCGTGGCGGGACGCCGGCCAGGACGTCTCCTACGTCCAGAACGTGACAGACGTGGACGACCCGCTCCTGGAACGCGCTTCCGCCACCGGCGTCGACTGGCAGGACCTGGCTGCCAGCCAGATTGAGCTCTTCCACACGGACATGGAGGCGCTGAATGTCCTTTCCCCGGACCGTTACGTGGGTGCCGTTGAATCCATCGGGCTGATCGTTCCCGAGGTGGAACGCCTGGTCAGCCTCGGGTTGGCTTACAAGGTGCAGGGCAGCAACGGTGATCCGGACGGGGATGTCTATTACGACGTCGAGGCCGCAGGCAAGCAGTCCGTCTCTCCGGAAGCGTGGACCCTGGGCAGCATTTCCGGGCTGGGCGAAAGTGACATGCTGGAGCTTTTCGCAGAACGCGGCGGCGACCCCGGGCGGGCCGGAAAGCGCCAGGCGCTGGATCCGCTGCTGTGGCGGGTGGAGCGCGAAGGCGAGCCGAGCTGGCCCGGCGGAAGCCTGGGGCCCGGCAGGCCCGGCTGGCACATCGAATGTACCGTCATCGCGCAGAAGTACCTGCCCTCGCCGTTCACCGTCCAGGGCGGCGGCTCCGACCTGATCTTCCCGCACCACGAGATGGGCGCCGGGCACGCGTTTTCACTGGCAGGGGTGCCGCTTGCCAGGCACTACGCCCACGCGGGCATGGTGGGGCTGGACGGCGAAAAGATGAGCAAGTCCAAGGGCAACCTGGTGCTCGTCTCCAAGCTGCGGGCGGCAGGGGAGGATCCCGCCGCTATCCGGCTTGCCATCCTTACCCACCATTACCGCTCCGACTGGTCCTGGACGGATGAAGGTTTCGCGGCCGCCAAGGCTGACCTCACGGCATGGCGGCGGGCACTTGACCACACCCCTGCAGGCTCCGCCGGGCCGCTGATCGCAGAGATGCGGGCGGCGCTTGCCGCGGACCTCGACGCCCCCGGGGCTGTTGCGGCTGTCTCCGGCTGGGCCCGGCAGGCGAACGACGGCGGCGCTGCCGCCAACGCCGCGGACCAGGCCTTGGTCAGGGACGCGGTGGACGCGCTCCTGGGCATCCGCCTCTGACCTTTCCGTTCCCGGCCTTACGCGCCGGGAACGGGTGCGGCCCAGCCCGGCTCAGGGCCTGTCCTGGCCCCGCCGCTTCAGATAGCGTTCAAACTCACGCGCAATGGACTCGCCCGTGGCTTCCGGCAGGTCGGCGGTGTCCTTGGCTTCCTCCAGTTGCCGGACATAGGCCGCGATCTCCGGGTCCTCGGTGGCCAGCTCGTCCACGCCGCGCTCCCAGGCGTCCGCTTCCTCCGCCAGCTCGTGGGTGTCCAGCGGGACCTGCAACAGCTCCTCTATCCGGTGCAGCAGGGCCAGCTGGGCCTTGGGTGACGGCGCCTGCGCCACATAGTGCGGAACGGCGGCCCACAGCGAGACCGTAGGGAGCCCCGCCAGCAGGGCAACTTCGGACAGGACACCCACGATGCCCACCGGGCCTTCATACTGCGAAGCTTCCAGGTTCATGCGCTCCCGCAGCGGGGCGTCATCGGACGACGTGCTCACCGGAATCGGCCTGCTGTGCGGAACATCAGCGAGCAGCGCCCCCACCAGTACCACGTAATCCACGTTCAAGGCTTCCGCGTGCACCAACAACTCGGCGGTGTAGGCGCGCCATTTATAGGATGGCTCGGTGCCCTGGACAAAGATCACGTCCACGTTGGAGTCCGGCGCGCTGGCCTTGTAAATCCTCGTGGAGGGCCACTTGATTTTCCGTTCGCCGGCGGCATTCCTACGGACAGTGGGCCGGGTGAACTGAAAGTCGTAGTACTCGTCGGCGTCTATGGACGCTACCTTCTTGCCGCCCCACAGCTTGTTCAGGTACCGCAGCGAATCGCTCGCCGCCTCGCCGGCGTCGTTCCAGCCTTCAAAGGCGGCAAGCATCACAGTTACCCGCTGTCCGTCAGCCACTGGCTGCAGGAACCGTTCCCGCTCGGGTCCGGCACCCGGTTCGGTGGTGTCTCCCTCGAAGCTATTCATTTCTTCACCCTACGTCCAAGGACGTTCCCAGTGCATGGAATGAAGCGCCGCAAAATGCGCGGAAGCCGGGGCCGGCAGCAGGAATTGGGCCCGGATTCGCCAAGGGCGTAGCCCGCAGGAGGCGTCCAGCATGTCCCCGTAGACTTGGGAGCATGCAACCGCCAGCTTCCAGTACCCCGCTCAAAGCCGTCCTCTGGGATATGGACGGCACCATCGTGGACACCGAGCCCTACTGGATCGCCGCCGAACGTGCGCTGGTGGAAGCCCACGGAGGAACGTGGTCCCATGAGCAGGCCATGCAGCTGGTGGGCCAGTCCCTGACCTTTTCCGCGGGGCTCCTCCAGCAGGCAGGCGTCGGCCTGGAGATACGCCAGATCATCGACACCCTCACAGCAGCGGTCATTAACAGCGTCCAGCAGCAGGTGCCGTGGCGGCCGGGTGCCCGTGAACTGCTGGAAGATCTTCATCTCGCCGGGGTGCGCTGCGCCCTGGTCACCATGTCCGAGGGTCCGCTCGCGCGGCAGGTGGTTGCCAGCCTTCCCCGCCCGTACTTCGAAATCCTGGTCACCGGCGACACTGTCTCCCAGGGGAAACCGCACCCGGAGGCATACCTGGCAGCCGTGGAGCGGCTGCGGGAAACCGATCCGGACCTGGACATCGAGCACTGCGTGGCACTGGAAGACTCCGCGCCAGGCGTGGCAGCCGCCGTCGCCTCCGGCGTGGCCACCGTCGCAATACCCCACATTGTTCCGCTGCCCCATGATGGCCGCTACACCCTGTGGGATTCGCTGGCCGGCCGCACCGTGGCCGACCTTGAATCCTTGCTCGCGGACACCCCGGCGTCCGGTTCACAGCAGGCAGAAGCCGCTTCCGCCGTCGGGACTTCACGTGACTGAAACCCGCGCTCCGGCCCGCCGCGAAGGCATTCCCCTCGGCAGGATCGCCGGGGTTCCGGTGGTGCTCGCCTATTCGTGGTTCATCATTGCCGCTTTCACCGTGCTTGTTTACGGACCGGTGCTTGACCGGAGCAACCCCGCCCTCGGCGCTACGGCGTACGTGGTGGCGTTCGCCTACGCGGTCCTGCTGCTGATTTCGGTCCTGGTCCACGAACTCGCCCATGCGCTGACCGCCAAGATCTACGGGTGGCCCACCCAAAAAATCGTGCTCAACCTCTGGGGCGGCCACACCCAGTTCGAAAGCTTCACCGCTTCACCGGGACGATCCGTCCTGGTGGCGCTGGCGGGTCCGGCAGCGAACTTTGTCCTGGCCGGAGGCGCCTGGCTTGCCCTCAGCACTGACAGCATGGGCAGCGTCGCCGAAATCCTCACGAACATCTTTATGTGGGCCAACTTCCTGATCGCGGTCTTCAACGTGCTTCCCGGCCTGCCGCTCGACGGCGGGCGGCTGGTTGAGTCGGCCGTGTGGAAGGCCACCGGGAGCCAGGCAAAGGGAACCGTCGCGGCCGGCTGGGGCGGCCGGATCATCGTTGTCGCAATATGCGCCTGGTTCATCGTCAGGCCACTCCTCGCCGGGGACGAGCCTGATTTCAGCCTGGTCATCATCACCGTCCTCGTCAGCGGATTCCTCTGGATGGGGGCCTCCGCGTCCATCCAGCAGGGAACGCTGCGCGGCCGGCTGCCCCTGATGACTGCGGCGGGGTTGGCGACGCCCGCCGTCGGACTTCCGTCCACTGCTTCAGTGCAGGAAGCCCTCCGCCACGGTGCAGCCGGAACCACCTCCCTCGTCGTCTACGGGCCTGATGGGCGGCCCCAGGGCGTGGTGGATCCCGCAGCGCTGGCCTCCGTGCCGCCCGCCGCAGCAGATTCCACTCCCGTCACGGCAGTCTCCTTTGCCCTGGCTCCGGGCGCCTATGTCCCCGAATGGTCGAAGGGACAGGAGCTGATCACCTTCCTGTCCCAGCTCGAGGGGCGCCACTACGCTGTGGTGGACCACAACGGCAGGGTGACCGGGCTGCTCTCCCAGGACGCGGTAGTTGCTGCCATCACCGGAAAGCGGCAGCGGACCGATAAGCGACCCCAGGGCCAGAACCGGTAGAGTTACGTGCCGGTGTGCATTGCCGCCGCAGAAGCCACAATGTCTGTACCAGGACATGCATGCGTTGGCACCCCAGGTTTACAGGAGCGAGGAACATCATGAGCAGCGAAACTGCCGTCAATGAAGCAACGGCAGCAGCCCAGGCCGGTGCTGCCCCCGGCAGCTCGCAGCCGGTGGGAGCTGCCCGGCGCCGGGGACCCTTCCGGGAGGGTGAGCGCGTCCAGCTGACCGACGAGCGCGGGCGCATGAACACCATCACCCTCGAGCGGGGCGGAGCCTTCCATACCCACCGCGGCTTCCTGAACCACGATGAAATCATCGGCAAGGTAGACGGGTCCGTGGTGGTCAATAACGTAGGCCAGCAATACCAGACCCTGCGCCCCCTGCTTTCAGACTTCGTCCTCTCCATGCCGCGCGGCGCCGCCGTCGTCTACCCCAAGGACGCCGGCCAGATCGTGACGATGGCTGACATCTTCCCGGGCGCACGCGTCGTGGAAGCCGGTGTCGGTTCCGGCGCCCTCTCCATCTCCCTGCTCCGCGCCGTCGGTGACCAGGGCTACCTGCACTCCTTTGAACGGCGCGAAGAGTTCGCGGACATCGCGCGCGGAAACGTGGAAACGATTTTCGGCGGCCCGCACCCGGCCTGGCAGATCTCCCTGGGCGATTTCCAGGAAGAGGTTGTCCGCAGCGAGGCACCCGGCTCGGTGGACCGCGTGGTCCTGGACATGCTGGCACCGTGGGAATGCCTCGACGCCGTAGCCACCGTCCTGGCGCCGGGCGGCGTCTGGATCAACTACGTCGCCACCGTCACCCAGCTCTCACGGACGGCGGAAGCCATCCGGGCCGACGGCCGGTTCACCGAACCCGACGCCTGGGAGTCCATGGTCCGCGGCTGGCACCTTGAAGGGCTCGCGGTCCGTCCGGACCACCGGATGGTGGCCCACACCGGATTCCTCCTTGTGACACGCAGGCTTGCTGACGGTGTCACCGGAATTTCGGTAAAGCGCCGCCCCTCGAAGACCGAATTCAACGAAGAGGACGTCAACGCCTGGACCCCGGGGGCCGTGGGGGAGCGGCTTGTGTCCGACAAGAAGCTGCGGCGCGCCGCACGCGACGCCATCGCCGGCACCAACGTCAAGGACGCGCCGGAGATCACGAACTAGTCCAGATTTCGGGAGTCTCCATCCCTACCTGCCATCTTGGGGCTAATGTCTTAATAGAAGCGCAGGAAGGGGCTGATACACATGGAGACTCCAAACCAGGACTCCGGACGTACACCGGCAGAGCACTCTGCCGCCAATGACCTCTCGGTTGCCGACCGCCAGGTCAACATCCTCCGGGACAAGCTCAGGCATATCGACCGCCAGTTGGCTGCGGCAACGCAGAACAACACCAAGCTGGTCAGCATGCTGGAGACCGCGAAAGCCGAGATTCTCAGGCTCAAGAACGCGTTGGACCAGGAAGGACAGCCGCCGTACAGCTTCGGCACCATCCTCCAGCTGAACCCCAAACGGCCGCCCTCTCCGGGCAGTAGCGGGCAGGCGGCCACGGAGGAATCCGTGGACATCTTTAACGCGGGCCGGAAGATGCGCGTGGGCATCAGCCCGCTGGTCAACATCAACCAGCTGGCCGTGGGCCAGGAAGTCCTGCTCAATGAGGCCCTGCTCATCGTGGCCGGGCTCGGCTACGAGCGGGCCGGCGAGCTGGCCACGCTGAAGGAGATGCTCGGCGCCGACCGCGCACTGGTTGTTGGACGGGCCGACGAAGAGCGCGTGGTCCGGCTCTCCGGAGCCCTCCTCACCGAAAAGCTTCGCGTAGGGGACGCCCTCTCCATCGATTCGCGGACGGGCTATGCGCTGGAAAAGGTGCCCCGCTCCGAGGTGGAGAACCTGGTCCTGGAAGAAGTCCCGGACATCACCTACGAGGACATCGGAGGCCTGGGGCCGCAGATCGAGCAGATCCGCGACGCCGTCGAATTGCCGTTCCTCCATCCTGACCTTTACCGGGAACACGGTCTCAAGGCGCCCAAGGGCATCCTGTTGTACGGCCCTCCCGGCTGCGGCAAGACCCTCATCGCTAAGGCCGTGGCCAACTCGCTCGCCGCCCGCGCCGCCGAACGCTCCGGCAACGTGGACCTCAAGAGCTATTTCCTGAACATCAAGGGCCCCGAACTCCTCGACAAGTATGTGGGTGAGACCGAGCGCCACATCCGGCTGATCTTCTCCCGTGCCAGGGAAAAGGCATCCGACGGCAGCCCCGTGGTGGTGTTCTTCGACGAAATGGATTCGCTGTTCCGCACCCGTGGCACCGGCATCTCCTCCGACGTCGAGACAACCATCGTGCCCCAGCTGCTCAGCGAGATTGACGGCGTGGAGCGCCTCGACAATGTAATCGTGATCGGTGCCTCCAACCGCGAGGACATGATCGACCCCGCGATCCTCCGCCCCGGCCGGCTGGACGTCAAAGTCAAGATCCACCGTCCGGATGCCGAAGCGGCAGCGGACATCTTCAACAAATACATCACTCCGGACCTTCCGTTCCACGAGTCCGACCTCGCAGAGCACGACGGCGATGTCCAGGCCACCGTGGACGCCATGGTCCAGCGAACCGTGGAAGCGATGTATTCCACGGACAAGTCGAACGAGTTCCTGGAAGTCACCTACGCCAACGGTGACACCGAGATGCTGTACTTCAAGGATTTCAACTCCGGCGCCGTGGTCCAGAACGTGGTGGACCGGGCCAAGAAGTACGCCATCAAGGACCTCCTGACCACGCAGCAGAAGGGGCTCCGGATCGAGCACCTGCTGCGGGCCGTGGTGGATGAGTTCCGCGAACACGAAGACATGCCCAACACCACCAATCCCGATGACTGGGCCCGTATCTCCGGCAAAAAGGGCGAACGGATCACCTACATCCGTACCATCGTCCAGGGCAAGGCCGGCCAGGAACCCGGCAAGTCCATCGAAACCATGCCCACCACGGGACAGTATCTATGACCGCTGCACCGGAGCCCGCCGCCGGGGGATCACTCCCGGCCGGCGGGGCCATGCGGGTGATGGGCGCCGAAACCGAGTACGGCATCCACGCCCCCTCCGCCCCCTCGGCCAACGCGACCATGATGAGTGCCCGGGTGGTCCAGGCCTATGCCCAGGTCACCAGGCAGCGCGCCGCGGGAGGAGCTGAAACCCGCTGGGACTACACGGATGAAGAGCCGCTGCACGACGCCCGGGGATGGACGGTGGACCGGGGCTCGGCACATCCCAGCCAGCTGACAGACCAGCCGCCGGTACTGGACGCGGAAGCCGTTGCCCTGGCGTACGGCCGGGAGGAACTCGAGCTCGACGGGCAGGACGAGTCCGGCACACTCCTGATGAACATGGTCCTCGGCAACGGGGCGCGGCTGTATGTGGACCATGCCCATCCCGAGTACTCCAGCCCGGAAGTCACCAACCCGCGTGATGCCGTCATCTGGGACGCCGCCGGAGATCTTGTGGGCCTGGCAGCGGTACGGCGGCTGGCGTCGGACCCCGACCTTCCGCCCGTCAACCTCTACAAAAACAACACGGACAACAAGTCGGTGTCCTACGGCTCCCACGAGAACTACCTCATGCCGCGCTCGGTCCCGTTCGGCGACATTGTGCGCGGCCTGACGCCGTTCTTCGTGACCCGCCAGATCATCTGCGGCGCGGGACGGCTGGGGATCGGACAGGACAGCTCGGTGCCCGGGTACCAGATCAGCCAGCGGGCAGACTTTTTCGAAGCCGAAGTGGGGCTGGAAACAACCATCCGCCGGCCCATCATCAATACCAGGGACGAGCCGCACGCCACCGCGGACAAGTACCGGCGCCTGCACGTCATCATCGGTGACGCCAACCTCAGCCAGGTGTCCAACTACCTGAAGTTTGGGACCACGGCCATGGTCCTCAGCCTCATCGAGGCGGGGCTGGCGCCGAAGGTCGAGGTGTACGAACCTGTCCAGGCGCTGCAGGCGGTCAGTCACGACACATCCCTGACGGCCACACTGCGGCTGCTCGACGGCCGGCGGGTAACGGCCCTTGACCTGCAATGGATGTACCACGAGGCCGCAGCCAAGCTCGCACAGGACACCGGAGTGGGCGACGCCGTGGACGGCGACGGACACACGCACGATGTCCTGGACCGGTGGGCAACCGTCCTTACCCAGCTGGACAGCGACAGGGCCGCGGCGTCCAGTTCGGTGGAATGGCTCGCCAAGCTCTCCCTCCTGGACGGGTACCGCCAGCGGGACGGCCTGGAATGGAACGACGCCAGGCTGGGCCTCGTTGACCTGCAGTGGGCTGACATCCGGCCGGAAAAAGGCCTGTACTACCGCTTCCTGGCCCGGAACCGGATGCAAAGGATCGTCGACGACGCCGCCGTCGCTGCCGCCGTCGGGGAACCGCCGCCGGACACCCGCGCGTTCTTCCGCGGCAAGTGCATCAGCAGCTTCGGCAAGGATGTGGTGGGCGCGAGCTGGGACTCGGTCATCTTCGACGTACCCGGCTACGGGCGCCTGCAGCGCGTCCCCACACGGGAGCCGCTGCGCGGAACCAAAGCACTGACGGGAGCGTTGTTCCAGCGCTACCGGGAAGCGGGTCCGTTCCTCGCGGAACTCCTGGGACACAACAACGCTCCGCCTGCGGCGTAAACCGCGCCGGACGGCCGCTGCCGTGGCAGGATGGGCATATCGGAGGATCCGCCGGATCCGATGACTGATTAAAGGGAGGGATAACAATGGCAGGTCAGGAGCAGCAGCAGCCGCAATCACGCGACAGCCAGGTCGACGAGGACATTCCTGAGGCGCCGCCCGCACCACCGGAAGCCCAGGCTTCGGCATCAACCGAAGGCGTGGACGATCTCCTTGATGAGATCGACGGCGTCCTGGAATCCAACGCCGAAGAGTTCGTCCGGGCCTTCGTCCAAAAAGGCGGCCAGTAACCCGGACCGGAGGGTGGCGGAAGCCCCGGACGGCCGAAATCTGTACAGACGTTGAAGTACCACGTTCAAGGAGTGCATGAGTGCAGGAATCAACCGCCAACCAGGTAGCCGCCAACGCCACCTCGTCCTTTACCGAACACCTGCAGCGGGACCGGCCGGAGCTTCTGCCCTTCAGCCGGTCCCCCCAGGGCGGCGCGTCCGCGGCCGCTCCGCTGCAAGTTCCGCACGCCACCACCATCGTTGCCCTGAGCTACGGCGGCGGCGTGCTGATGGCAGGGGACCGGCGGGCCACCATGGGCAACGTCATCGCCAGCCGGCATATCGAGAAGGTGTTCCCCGCAGACCGGTTTTCGGTGCTGGGCATCGCTGGAACGGCCGGCATAGCAATTGACCTGACGCGGCTGTTCCAGGTGGAACTCGAGCACTATGAAAAGATCGAAGGCACGCTCCTCAGCCTCGAAGGCAAGGCCAACAGGCTTGGGGCCATGATCCGCGGCAACCTCCCGCTGGCGCTCCAGGGCCTGGCCGTAGTGCCGCTCTTCGCCGGTTTCGACACCAGCGCCGGCGTGGGCCGGCTGTTCTCCTACGATGTCACCGGTGGCAGGTACGAGGAACACGAACACCATACGGTAGGGTCCGGGTCCGTCTTCGCCCGCGGCGCCCTGAAAAAACTGTGGCGGCCCAACCTCACTGCCGCCGAGGCCCTCGCCGTTGCGGTGGAATCCCTGTACGACGCCGCGGACGACGATTCGGCAACGGGCGGCCCGGACACCGTCCGCCAGCTGTGGCCTGTGGTCTATACGGTGGACAGCTCGGGCGCCCGCCGGGTTCCCGAGCCGGAACTCGCAGCCGCGGCAAGGAACGTCATCGAAGCCCGCACCATCGCCGGACGGGAGGCCTGAGATGACACAGCAGTTCTATGTCTCGCCTGAGCAGCTGATGAAAGACCGTGCCGATTTCGCACGGAAAGGCATCGCCCGCGGCAGGTCTGTGGTTGTCATCAGCTGCGCGGAGGGAATCGCCCTGGTGGCTGAAAACCCCTCCCCGTCCCTGCACAAAATCGGTGAGATCTACGACAAAATCGCCTTCGCCGCCGTCGGGAAATACAACGAGTTCGAAAGCCTCCGGCAAGCCGGCGTCAGGTACGCGGACGTCCGCGGGTACTCGTACGACCGTGAGGACGTCACCGCCCGGGGCCTGGCCAGCGTCTACGCCCAGAGCCTGGGCGCCGTGTTCACCGCCGAACAGAAACCCTTCGAAGTGGAACTGGCGGTGGCCGAAGTCGGCCCCACCCAGGAAGAGGACCATCTCTACCGGCTGACCTTCGACGGTTCCATCGCCGATGAGCACAGTTTTGTGGTGATGGGCGGCCAGGCGGACAAGGTGTCGTCTGCCATCGAGGGCGGCTGGCGCAGCTCGCTCAGCTTCTCGGAAGCCGTGCGGCTGGCCATGTCCGGCCTGGCCCCCGCAGGTGAAGCAGATGACCAGGCCAAGGCATTGCCGGCACGGGCGCTGGAGGTTGCGGTTCTGGACAGGATGTCCGAGCGCTCACGTGGGTCCCGCCGCGCCTTCCGCCGGCTCAATGACGCGGATATCACTGCACTGCTGGCCTAGGAGGACACATGGACAAGAGAATCTTCGGTATTGAAACCGAATTCGGGATTTCCTATTCGAGCCCCGACTCGAGGCCTCTTGCCCCGGAGGAAGTTGCCCGCTATCTCTTCCGCAAGGTCGTCAGCTGGGGACGCTCTTCCAACGTGTTCCTGACCAACGGCTCCCGGCTGTACCTGGACGTGGGTTCCCACCCCGAATACGCCACCGCCGAATGTGACGATCTCGCGCAGCTGATAGCCCATGACCGGGCCGGGGAACTGATCCTGGACGACCTCGTGGACGAGGCCCAGGCGCGGCTCGCCGCTGAAGGTTTCAACGGCACGGTCTACCTGTTCAAGAACAACACCGATTCCGCCGGAAACTCGTACGGCAGCCACGAGAACTACCTCATTCCCCGCCGCGGCGAGTTTTCCCGGCTGGCGGAGATCCTGATTCCGTTCCTGGTGACCCGCCAGCTCATTGCCGGGGCTGGAAAGATCCTCAAGACCCCGCATGGGGCAACGTACGCTTTTTCCCAGCGGGCCGACCACATCTGGGAGGGCGTTTCCTCCGCCACCACGCGGTCGCGGCCCATCATCAACACCCGGGATGAGCCGCACGCCGACGCCGAGTTCTACCGGCGGCTGCACGTCATCGTGGGCGACTCGAACATGTCGGAGGCCACCGCCCTCATGAAGGTGGGTACCGTCGACCTGGTACTGCGCATGATCGAGGCGGGTGTGATCATGCGGGACATGCGGATGGAAAACCCCATCCGCAGCATCCGCGAGATATCGCACGACCTCAGCGGCCGGGCCCTTGTCCGGCTGGCCAACGGCCGCCAGCTCACCGCCCTGGAAATCCAGCAGGAGTACCTGACGAAGGTCACGGCCTTCGTGAAGGAGCACGGCGCCCACAACCCGCATGTTCCGCTGATCCTCGACCTGTGGGAGCGGACGCTCAGGGCCATCGAAAGCGGCGACTCCCGCAGCATCGACACCGAAATCGACTGGGCCATCAAGAAAAAGCTGATGGACAAATACCGCGAACGCCACGGGCTGGGCCTGGACGCCCCGCGGATCGCCCAGCTTGACCTGACGTACCATGACATTTCCCGCGGCCGCGGCCTCTACTACCTGCTCCAGTCCCGGGGTGCGGTACGGCGGATCGTGGACGACACCGTCATCAAGGACGCCGTTGACGCGCCGCCGCAGACCACGCGGGCCAAACTGCGCGGTGACTTTGTCCGGCGCGCACAGGAGCTGGGCCGCGACTACACGGTGGACTGGGTCCACCTGAAGCTCAACGACCGCGCCCACCAGACCATCCTGTGCAAGGATCCGTTCCGCAGCGTGGACGATCGCGTGGATGCGCTTCTGGACTCTATGGGCTGACACCCAGCTTCAGGGGCTATTCTGGATAGGGCCCTTTATCAGGGCCTGCCGCGATTCTGTCCGCTGCCACGCGGGACCATCGCATCCACCCTGCCCCGACGAAAGTTCTCTTACGTGCGCCGACTACTAGCAATCCTTCTTCCCGGTCTGCTGCTGCTTACCGCCTGCGGTGGTTCAACCGCAGAGCCGGAACCCACCAGCCAGTCCGCTGGCGAGACTGCAAAGTTCGACTCCCTCAAACTGACTGACAACGGGGATAAAAAAGCTCCCGGCGTGGAATTCGCCAAGCCGCTCGAAGTGGCGGAACCCACCGTCAAGGTGATCACCGAGGGCAGCGGGGATACCGTCAAGGCGAACCAGATCGCCAACATTTCCATCCTCGCCCTCAACGGCACCGACGGCGCCACCCTCGAGGACACATTCCCGAACGATCCGGAGCCCCTCGAACTCAACGAGGAGCTGAAGACCGGCAGCCCCGTGATCTACAACGCCTTCGTCGGTGCAAAGGTGGGCTCCAGCCTCGCGCTGGCCGTCCCCGGACAGGCAGCTGCCGCCGGAGCCGAAGCCCAGCCCACCCAATTGCTTGTTATCAAGGTCCTGTCCACCACGGACGTAACCCCGGCCCTTGAAAAGCCTGAAGGCGAGACCGTCACCCCGCCCGCCGGACTGCCCTCGGTTACGGAAAAAGACGGCATCCCCGAAATCTCCGTCGACGGCGTGGCAGCTCCCACCGAGCTCGTTTCCCAGGACCTCATCAAGGGCAACGGTGCCACCGTCAAGGAAACCGATACCCTCACCGTCAACTACGTGGGCGTCAACCTCGTGGGCGGCACCAAGTTTGATTCGAGCTTCGACCGCGGTGAACCGGCAACCTTCGCGCTGAACCAGGTCATCAAGGGCTGGACCCAGGGACTTACGGGCAAGACCGTGGGCTCCCGCGTCCTGCTGGTCATCCCCAAGGACCTGGCATACGGCGAGGCCGGCCAGGGTGAAGCCAAGGGCGACCTGGTGTTCGTAGTGGACATCCTCGGCGCCAAGTAGCAACACTTACAAGCAGTCCGCGGTTTTCTTTTCCGCGGTACCCACCACGCGGTATTCAACACCAGCACTGACACAAAGGAGCAACCATGTCATTTGGACAGCGGGACTTTGACCGCCAGAAGCCCGAGATTGATTTCCCGGAAGGCGACGTTCCCACCGAATTGGTCATCACCGACCTCATCGAGGGCGACGGCCGCGAAGCCAAGGCAGGGGACACCGTCTCCACCCACTACGTCGGAGTGGCCTGGTCAACCGGCGAAGAATTCGATGCCTCCTGGGGCCGCGGAGCGCCCCTGGACTTCCGCGTGGGCGTAGGCCAGGTCATCCAGGGCTGGGACCAGGGACTGCTGGGCATGAAGGTTGGCGGCCGCCGCCGCCTGGAAATCCCCTCCGAACTGGCCTACGGTTCCCGTGGCGCCGGTGGAGCGATCAAGCCCAACGAAGCCCTGATCTTCGTGGTGGACCTCGTGGGCGTCCGCTGATCCGGCACCACTGACTGCACCGCCATGGAAAAGCGCGGCAACCCCCGGGAGAAACAGTCCCGGGCGTTGCCGCGCTTTCTGCGTTCCGCCCGGAGTTTAGTAACGTAACCAGAGTGTCCGTATCCCGCACTGAACGACTCCTCAACCTGCTGATCGCGCTCCTCAACACCCGGTATGGCCTGCGCCGCAGTGAATTGCGGGAGAAGGTCTACCATGACACTTCGGGCAACGACGTTGCGTTTGGCCGGATGTTTGAGCGTGACAAAAACGATCTGCGCCAGTTCGGCTTCGACGTGGAAACCCTCACCGACCTGGGGTGGAGCGAAGACGACCCCGCCACTACGCGCTACCGCATCGGCAAGGAATCCAACCGCCTCCCAGACGTCCAGCTTGAGCCCGAGGAGTGGACGGTACTCCTCCTGGCCTCACAGCTCTGGGAGCGCGCGGCCCTGGGCACGGCAGCACAGAGCGCCCTCCGGAAGCTCAAGGCGTCAGGCCAGCTGGCCGACGTCGAACTGCCTGCGGGCCTCCAGCCACGCATCAAACCCGCAGGGCAGGCCTTCGACGACGTTGTGGCCGCCATGCATTCCCGGCACCCCGTCACGTTCAGCTACCTCGCCGGCAGCACAGGCAAGGACGAGGTGCGCACAGTGGAGCCATGGGGCCTCGGCAGCAGGTTCGGGCAGTGGTACCTGGTGGGCCACGACAGGGCACGCCAGGCCGCCCGGCACTTCCGGCTGTCCCGATTCACCAGTGCAGTGGCCATCCTGGACAAGGAGCACTACTCGCCGCCGGCGGACTTCAACATCCGGCAGGAACTCGACCGGCTCCCCGAACTGCCGCTCCGCGCCGCCGTCGTGGATGTCCGGGAGGGCCGCCTGCTCGCCCTCCGGCGCCGGGCACTCGCCGCCGCGGAAACGCCGGCGGACGCTGCCGCGCCGGGCCGCCCCGACGCCGGCTTCGAGCGGATCGCCCTGCACTTCCGGGACCCGGAGATCCTCGCGGAAGAACTGGCATCCTACGGGCCTGATGCCCGGGCCGTAGCCCCGGAGGAGCTTGTTGTCGCCGTCCGGCGGCGGCTCCGGGCCGCTGCCGATTTCAGCGAATCTCCTACCCCCGACTACTCGTTTTCACCGGCCCGTTCCCGGCCGTCCCGGTCCAGGACCTCGGAGGACCAGCTCAAGCGGATGCTCCAGCTGGTGCCGTTCCTGGTGCACAACCAAGGCCTGCACATCCAGGAGGTAGCGGACCATTTCGGGGTGAGCCGGGACGAGCTGGAGGACGACCTGCGGATCCTCATCTGCTCCGGACTGCCGGAGGGCTACCCGGATGACCTGCTGGACATCCAGTGGGAGAACGACCACGTCTTCATCACCCAGGACCTGGACCTCAACAGACCCGTCCGGTTCACCGTGGACGAAGCCTGCGCGCTCCTGACGGGCCTCGAAACCCTGAACGGGCTGCCGGGCATTGCCGAAGGCGGGGCGCTGGAGTCGGTGACGCTCAAGCTGCTTGCGGCCGCCGGTGAGGAAGGGCTGCGGGCAGCGTCCCTCGCCGGACCGGAAATGGGGCCGGCCGATGCCGCCATCCATGACACGGTGCGGCAGGCGATCGGCTCCCGCTCCCGGCTCCACCTGACCTACCTGTCGCCGCAACGGGACAAAGTGTCCGAACGGGACGTGGACCCCTTGCGGCTCTACTCCCTCGACAACACGTGGTACTTCGAAGCGTATTGCCACCTGGTGGACGGGCTGCGGAACTTCCGCCTGGACCGCGTGCAGGACGTTTACCCGAACGGGCAGCACGCGGCTGACGGGCTCACTGCGTCCGGCGCGGTCCCCGCCAAGCTTTTTACACCGAACGACGACGACACCACCGTCACGGTCCAGCTCACCCGGCAGGGGAGGGGGCTTGCGGACGACTACTACGCGGAGCGCACGGCAGAGCTTCCCGACGGCGGACTGGTCGCCGAGATACGGTTCGGCAACACCGCGTGGCTGCCCATGTTCGTCGCCCAGCATGGCGGTGCCGTCCGCATTATTGCCCCCGAGGACCTGGCCACGTCCGCACGGGTGTGGCTGGAGGCGTCGCTGGCCAGGTACGGAGGCTAGACTTCTCAGCATGCCTTGGTGGTCCTGGATCCTTTTATGGGTAGCGCTTGTTGCGCTGTCGCTGCTGTTCTATGTCCTGCTGGGCATCCGTCTTTTCCGCCAGTTCATGGCGACCGTCAAGGACCTCGGGGCAGCAGGTGAAAAACTTGGACACCTGGCCCCGCTGCAGGAGCACGCGGAGCCGGAAAAGCCCGGACAGGCACCGCCGGGTTCTGCTGTTTTTGCCTCACCCACCGTCATGCGACATGATTACGAGGCATCCACGTCAGCACGGCGGGAAGAACGCCGCCGCCGGAGGGTTCAGCGCAAGACGGACCGGGGCCAGCCGCAGGCGCTCGGGGATCTCGACTTCACATAGAAGTAGGATGTATTGAGAGGAAAGGATTTCCCATGGGAAGACTCTTTGATGGCCCCTGGCCCATCGTCATTATTATCGTTGTTGCACTGCTGCTCTTTGCCGCACCCAAGCTTCCGGCCATGGCACGCAGCCTCGGCCAGTCCATGCGGATCATCAAGTCCGAAGTCAAGGAAATGAAGAACGACGGCAAAACCGACACCACCGACGCCTCCGGCCCGGTGGAAGGCACGGTCGTGAACCACCCCAAGGCAAAGCCCGGCGAGCCGACAGACGGCACTGACGTTCCGCCGTCGAACCGCGCCTGACCCCCAGTGGCACTGTCGCGGGCCCGTAAAGCCAACCCTGAGGGGCGCATGTCCCTGTGGGACCACCTCAAGGAGCTCAAGAACCGGCTGATCAAGTCGGCCATTGGCGTCGTCATCGGCGGCATCGGGGGCTGGATACTTTACGATCCGCTGCTGAAGGCGCTGGCCGATCCGGTCAACCGCATCTCGCAGCAAACCGGGGGACTGTCCGCAATCAACTTCGGGACCATTGCTTCCCCGTTTGACTTCAAGCTGCAGATGTCGCTCCTCATCGGGGCGGTGATATCCAGCCCCATCTGGATCTACCAGCTCTGGGCGTTTATCACACCCGGCCTTACATCAAAGGAACGCCGGTACACCCTGGGATACATGGCGGCAGCGGTACCCCTGTTCCTCGCCGGGATCTGGGCCGGATGGCTGGTGGTGCCCCAGGTGGTGCGGGCGCTGACCCAGTTCACGCCGGACGGATCGTCCAGTGTCATCGATGCCCGAACCTATATCGAATTCGTGACCCGGATGGTCCTGGTCCTGGGTATCGCGTTCCTGGTTCCCGTGGTGCTGGTGGGCGTCAACATGGCCGGTGTCATTTCCGGCCAGACCATCCTCAAGGCCTGGCGCATTACCGTCTTCCTGGTCTTTGTCCTCGCCGCCATCGCGGCCCCCGGCGCCGATGCCATTTCCATGTTCATGCTGGCCGGTCCGCTGCTTGTCCTGTTCTTCGCTGCGATCGGCATCTGCCTCATGAATGACAAGCGGCGCGTCCGCCGCCAGGCCAGGAGGGCAGCGGAAACCGAGGCAACGGCTGACATCGCCACCCCGGGCAGTGAGCTGAAGAACCTCTAAGCTCCCAGTAGGCTTAGTACATGTCCTCCAACACCGGGCCGTTTCCTAAAGGTCCAACTTCCAGCGGACCTTTTTCCACGGCGCCCAGCGATCCTGAGGAGCTCTCCCCGGCAGAAAGGTACCGGGCCAGCGCCGAACGCAGGGCCGAGGCGGCTACCGATTTGGGTGCGTTCATCCGCACGCTGGACTTTGAGCTGGACGACTTCCAGCGGAAGGCCTGCCTGTCCCTGCAGGACGGCAGGGGAGTGCTGGTGGCAGCGCCCACCGGCGCGGGAAAAACGATCGTGGGCGAGTTCGCCATCTACCTGGCCCTCCAGCGCGGCCTCAAGGCGTTCTACACCACCCCCATCAAAGCGCTGAGCAACCAGAAATTCACGGAACTCGGCGAAAAGTACGGTGCCGGAAACGTGGGACTGCTCACCGGCGACACCAGCATCAACGGCGACGCCCCCGTGGTGGTCATGACCACCGAAGTCCTGCGGAACATGCTCTATGCGGACTCAGCCACCCTGGACGACCTGGGCTACGTGGTCATGGATGAGGTGCACTACCTCGCCGACCGGTTCCGCGGAGCTGTCTGGGAGGAAGTGATCATCCATCTCCCCAGTGAGGTGCAGGTGGTCTCCCTCAGCGCCACGGTCTCCAACGCCGAAGAGTTCGGCGCCTGGCTGGACACGGTCCGCGGTGATACGGACATCATCGTCTCCGAGCACCGCCCGGTTCCCCTCTGGCAGCATGTCATGGTGGGCCGGCAGATCATGGATTTGTTCGCCGGGGAAACCACCTTCGACGAAATCGCCCCGCCCGTGGACGCCGACGGGCCGCAGCAGGCGCCCGCGAAGGAAACCACTGCCTCAGGCCGCGGCTTTGACGTCAATCCGGACCTCCTGACGGTTGCCCGCAGCGAAAGCCAGCACAGTTTCCGCAGCAGGCCCGGCCCTGGCGGACGCGGCCAGCGCGGCCGCCGCGGCAATGACCGTCCCGCCCGGGGCCCAGAAGAAACCGGCGTTCGCAGGGCCAGCCGCCCCCAGGTGATTGCGAGCCTTGACCGGATGGACCTGCTGCCCGCCATCACCTTCATCTTTTCCCGTGCCGGCTGCGACGCGGCCGTGGCCCAGTGCGTCAGCTCCGGGTTGTGGCTCACCACGGAAAAAGAGCAGCGCATCATTGCCCAGCGCGTTGACGAAGCGGGGCACGACATCCCGCCGGACGACCTGGACGTCCTGGGCTTCTGGACCTGGCGTGACGGGTTGCTCCGCGGTTTTGCCGCACACCACGCCGGCATGCTGCCCACGTTCAAGGAAGTGGTGGAAAAGCTCTTCGCCGACGGCCTGGTCAAGGCCGTGTTCGCCACGGAGACCCTTGCCCTCGGCGTCAACATGCCCGCACGCTCCGTGGTGCTGGAGAAACTGGACAAGTTCAACGGCGAGGCCCATGTGGACATCACCGCGGGGGAGTACACCCAGCTGACCGGCCGTGCCGGCCGCCGCGGTATCGACGTCGAAGGCCACGCAGTGGTTCTGTGGCAGCCCGGGACGGACCCGACCGCGGTGGCCGGCCTCGCCTCCCGCCGCACCTACCCTCTGAACTCGAGCTTCCGGCCAACCTACAACATGAGCATCAACCTCCTGGCACAGTTTGGCCGGGCGAGGGCCCGCGAGATCCTGGAATCCTCCTTCGCGCAGTTCCAGGCCGACCGCTCGGTGGTGGGCCTGGCACGGCAGGTGCGGAGCAGGGAGGAATCCCTCGCGGGGTACGCCAAGTCCATGACATGCCACCTCGGCGACTTCACCGAGTACGCAAGGCTCCGGCGCGAGCTCTCCGATGCCGAAAACGCCACGTCGCGGACGAAGTCCCGGGCCCGGAAGTCGCTCAGCGACGACTCGCTGGCCAGGTTGCTGCCCGGCGACGTGGTGGATGTTCCCGGCGGGAGGGCACCGGGCCCGGCCATCGTGCTCAGTTCCGACCACAGCAGCCGTGAGCCGCGGCCCGCCGTCCTGACCCTGGACAACCAGCTGCGCAGGATCGGAACGGATGACCTCGAGGGCCCCATTGCACCCCTGACACGCATCCGCATTCCGAAGTCATTCAACGCCAAGGTGCCGAAGTCACGGCGGGACCTGGCGTCCTCCGCCCGGAACGCGCTCCGGGAAAACCGGCCACCCGCCCCGGGCCATAACCGCAACAATGATTTCGGCCGGGCGGCTGCGCTGCCCAACCAGGAGAAGCGTATTGCCGATCTCCGCCGTGCCCTTCGTGCCCACCCCTGCCACGGCTGCAGCGAACGCGAAGACCATGCGCGCTGGTCCGAGCGGTGGTGGAAGCTGAGGCGGGAGACCGACGGCCTGGTCCGGCAGATCCAAGGCCGCACCAACACCATTGCCAAGACCTTCGACCGCGTATGCGACGTCCTGTCCGCTTACGGCTACCTTGAAGCCAGCGGCGATGGCGGCCTGGTCATCAGTTCCGATGGCCAGCGGCTGCGGCGCATTTACGGTGAGAAGGACCTGCTGATCTCCCAGTCCCTGCGGCTGGGCGCGTTCGATGACCTGGACGCTGCCGAAGTGGCAGCCCTGGCCAGCGTGCTGGTCTACCAGGCCAAGCGAGAGGACCGCGGCCTCCGGCCGCGCATGCCCAGTGTCTCCCTGGAAACAGCAGTGGATATCGTGGTGAGGGAATGGTCGGCCCTGGAGGACGTTGAAGAGGAGAACAAGCTTCCGCTGACCGGTGAACCCGAACTCGGGCTGGTGTGGCCCATCTACAAGTGGGCACGCGGCCGCCACCTGCAGGATGTGCTGAGCGGCACCGACCTCGCCGCCGGCGACTTTGTCCGTTGGGTGAAGCAGGTGGTGGACCTGCTGGACCAGCTCGCCAAGATTCCGGGTCTTGATCCCCGGCTGGCCCGGCTGTGCGGCGAGGCCATCTCCTTGGTCCGCCGCGGCGTCGTGGCATATTCCTCCGTCCTTTAGCCAGCACCCGGCGTCCAGCCGGCCCGTTTCAACCCTCAGGAGCCCTGCCCCGCATGACCCAGCCTGGTCCCGAATCACCCCGCAACGTCGTCCTCTACCGCAACGGGTCCGTCTACACAGCTGCCGACCCCTTCGCCACCGCCATGCTCGTGGACGGTGACACGGTGGCGTGGGTGGGGTCCGAGCAGGCGGCGTCTTCCATTGCGGACAGTTCCATGGACGTCATCGACCTGCAGGGAGCACTGGTCGCACCCGGATTCGTCGATTCGCACACGCACCTGACCGAGACCGGCATCGCCCTGGATTCGCTGCGGCTGGGCGGAGTCACCTCAGCCCGGGAGCTCCTGGACGCCGTGTCGTCCGCAACCGGCAACGGCCCGGTCCTTGGCCACGGCTGGGATGAAACCACGTGGGCGGACCCCACACTGCCCAGTGCCGAAGAACTGGAACGTGCATCAGCAGGCCGGCCCGTCTACCTTTCCCGGGTGGACGTGCACTCGGCACTGGTCTCAACGTCACTGGCTCACGCCGCGGACCTCCGCAGCCAGGACGGGTTCGACGGCGGCGCACGCGTTACGCGCGCGGCCCACACGGCCGCACGGCAGTCCACCCGGCAGCTGCCGGAAGAGGCACTCCGCCGGCACCAGGCGCGCGCCCTGTCCGAGGCAGCCGCGAACGGCTACGTCGCCGTGGCGGAGATGGGGGCGCCGCACATCGGGGGCCTCGACGACCTGCGTCTGGCCGCAGCGTGGAATTCTCCCGGCAGTGATGGGCAGGCCCTGCCCGAGGTCCTGCCGTACTGGGGGGAATTGGCGACCTCGGAAGAGCACGCGCGCAGCCTGATGGATCAGTTCGGCTTCCCGCTGCGCGGCCTAGCGGGAGACCTGAACATTGATGGCTCGGTGGGGTCGCGCACTGCTGCGCTCCGGTCCGGGTACAGCGACGCCCCCGGGGAGCGCGGGAACCTCTATCTGACGGCAGAACAGGCGGCCGCGCATCTTGCCGCGTGTTCACTCGTGGGGATCCAGGCCGGCTTCCACGTGATCGGCGATGCCGGGCTGGACGCGGCGTTGTCAGCCCTGGACCTCGCGGCTGAGCAGGTGGGGGAGCAGCGCGTGCGCGCAGCCGGCCACCGGTTTGAACACGTGGAGATGGTGGATGTGCCGGCCATTGAAAAGCTGGCCCGATACTCGGTCACCGTCAGTGCCCAGCCTGCGTTCGACGCCGCGTGGGGCGGGCGCGGTGGCCTGTACGGGAAGCGGCTGGGGGAACGGAGCGCCTCCATGAACCCTTTCGCCTCCCTGTACGCGGCCGGTGTTCCCGTGTGCTTCGGCAGCGACAGCCCGGTCACTCCGCTGAAACCGTGGTCCAGCGTGCGGGCGTGCCTGGAGCATCACACCGAAGGTGAACGTATTTCCGCCCGTGCCGCCTTCCTGGGCCACACCCGCGCCGGCTGGCGTGCGGCTAAATATCCCAACCCGATGGCGGGGCAACTCGTGCCTGGCGCCCCTGCAAGTTTCGCCGTGTGGGAGGTGGAGGAACTGATGGTCCAGGTGGCCGATGGGCGTGTCCAGTCCTGGAGTACGGATCCCCGTGCCCGCACACCGCTGTTGCCTGCGCTGGACACCGGCACGGACCCTGTGTGCCTGCAGACCGTGCGGAACGGTGCCGAATTGTTCTTCAGCCCGGCACTGCGTTCCTGACCCTGCCGCTCTCCGCCCTATAATTGATAGTTGCGCCTGCCGGCGGCTTACTGGCCGCCAGGTGCACCGACCGCTCCCTCCAGGAAAGGCCCTCTGTGCGCGTCCTTACGATCATTCCCACGTACAACGAACTGGAATCGCTGCCCAAGACGCTCCAGCGGCTCCGGTCTGCTGTCCCGGCCTCGGACGTGCTGGTAGTGGATGACAACAGCCCTGACGGCACCGGCAAACTCGCGGACACCATCGCGGCCGGGGACTCCCAGGTCCACGTCCTGCACCGCAAGGGCAAGGAGGGCTTGGGCGCCGCCTACATCGCCGGGTTCAAGTGGGGCCTGGATGCCGGCTACGACGTTCTCGTGGAAATGGACGCGGACGGATCCCACCAGCCCGAGCAGCTGCCACAGCTCCTGGAGGCCATCGACCAGGGCGCAGATCTTGCCATGGGTTCCCGCTGGGTGCCCGGCGGACGTGTGGTGAACTGGCCCCTCTACCGCCAGGCCATTTCCCGGGTGGGCAGCACCTACGCCCGCCTGATGCTCGGCCTGAAGATCAAGGACGTCACCGGCGGATACCGCGCCTTCCGCCGGACAACCTTGGAAAAACTCAACCTGGACCAGGTGGACTCTGTCGGTTACGGCTTCCAGGTTGACCTGGCGTGGCGGGTGGCACGGATGGGCCTGCGCATCGAGGAACGCCCCATCACGTTCGTGGAGCGCGAACTCGGCGCCTCGAAGATGAGCGGGAACATCGTGGTCGAAGCCATGATCAACGTCACCAAGTGGGGCCTGCAGGCCCGCTGGAACACCCTGAGGGGCAAGAAGCCCTCCGCCCAGCCCTAGGCTGGCCGCCCTTCCGGACCGGACAATCACCGGTCCGGACGCGGAACGCGAAAAGAGGGGCCGTTCCTGCACTTACGTGCAGGAACGGCCCCTCTTTCGTTGAAAAGACCTAGGCCGAGCGGCGTTCCCCGCGGCGTTCGCGCAGGATGGTCAGCCGGTCCTCGAGGATCTGCTCCAGTTCGGGCAGGGAGCGGCGTTCCAGCAGCATGTCCCAGTGCGTGCGGACAGCTTTGTCGTTGCTGGTATCGGGGCGTTCGCCGTCGACCAGAAGCGCTTCCTTGCCGGTCTTGGAAACCCACACGGGGGGAATCTCCGCTTCGGAGGAGAAAGTAACAAAGACCTGCTCGCCGTCCTCGCAACGGTACTCGACACGCTGACGCGGTGCCGGCTCGACTCCGGACTCGGTCTCCATGCTCTGCGCACCAAGGCGCATACCCCGCAGGCTGCGATCGCTCATGATTTCTCCCTCTTATCGGTTCGCGGAGTAGAACCCCGCGCCAGCCGGTGGTGACGAAGCACCGCCGGGCTACTGTGTGCTCTGTGCTGCATCATAAGATTCAACGCATTGCGAAGCTTTGTTGTTCCAGCGGATTGCTCCTGCCGGACAAATACCCAATTATACGGGTGCCATGCCACAGGGAGCAAAATAAAGGAAGGGATCCGGGCCGGTGAACTGGTCACCGGCGCAGATCCCTTCCAGTTTTACGGCACTGCCTACGGCTCGGAGGGCGTGGCTCCCACCTCGTCGAACAGGCCACCGGTTGCGCCCGGATCGGGGTTGGTACCGCCCAGGGCGTTTCCGATCCCCTTCAGGGCTTCGCCGACTTCGCTGGGGATGATCCACAGCTTGTTGGATGATCCTTCGGCCAGCTTGGGCAGGGTCTGCAGGTACTGGTAGGCCAGCAGCTTCTGGTCAGGGTTGCCGCGGTGGATGGCATCAAAGACCTTTTGGATGGCCTGCGCCTCACCGTCAGCACGGAGGATGGCAGCCTTGGCGTCGCCCTCGGCGGCGAGGATGGAAGCCTGCCGCTGTCCTTCTGCGGTGAGGATGGCTGACTGCTTGGTTCCCTCGGCCGTGAGGATGGCGGCGCGGCGGTCCCGCTCGGCGCGCATCTGCTTTTCCATCGAGTCCTGGATGGAGTGGGGCGGATCAATGGCCTTCAGCTCAACACGCGAAACCCGGATGCCCCAGCGTCCGGTGGCCTCATCGAGGACACCACGGAGCTGGCCGTTGATCTGGTCACGTGACGTCAGCGCTTCTTCAAGGTTCAACCCGCCCACGACGTTACGCAGCGTCGTGGTGGTGAGCTGTTCCACGGCCTGGATGTAGTTGGCAATCTCGTAGGTTGCCGCGCGCGGGTCAGTGACCTGGAAGTAGACCACGGTGTCGATGGACACCACCAGGTTGTCCTCGGTGATCACCGGCTGCGGCGGGAACGAAACCACCTGTTCGCGGAGATCGAGCAGCGGCAGGAGCCGGTCCACAAAGGGAATCAGGATTGTCAGTCCCGGGTTGAGCGTGCGCTGGTACTTTCCAAGCCGTTCGACGACGCCGGCCCGTGCCTGCGGAATGATCCGGACCGAGCGGACCAGAACGATAATCACGAACACGATCAGGACTACCAGCACGATGGCCAATGCGGCTCCTCCTGCGTTTTCCATACGTTTCCTTCTTCCCCAATTAGTAAGGCTGTGTCAGGACTGGCCGGTGGTGGCCGGCGGAGCCGAGACCACAGCCGTGGCGCCGTCGATGGCAGCCACGACCACCTTCTGGCCCGCGGGAAGGACCCCCGCTGCCGAGCGTGCGCTCCAGATGTCGCCGCCGATTTTCACGAGGCCGCCGTCAGAGGTTACGGCTTCCATCACCACGGCCTGCTCGCCGATGAGCCGGTCCACATTGGTCCGCTGCTCGGCCGGGCCCTTCTTCAGGTGGGACAGTGCCACCGGGCGGACGAAGGCGATCATCAACAGGGAGACGACGCAGAAAACAACGATCTGGAGCCATCCGTCAGCACCGGCAAAGTCGGCTACCAGGGCGGCGAGGGCTCCGCCGCCGAGCATGATGAAAAACAGGTCAAGGGTGATCATCTCGATCACTGCAAATGCCAGGAAAGCCGTGAGCCACAGGGCCCACCAGTTTTCCCCCAACCATTCGAACACCGGTTCCCCCTTCGTTACGGGGAACCGCCTGCGCGGACCCTCCGGTAACTGTCCTTCCATCCTAGTCCGGGCGCATCGGGTGTGGGCTGGCTCATGCCGGGCGGCCGGGGATAGTGGCCAAGTCGTTACGCGGTTGCCGTCTCCTTGGGGCGGAAAACCAGGAGCCGGAACTTCGCTTCGGTCCGCACGGG
The DNA here is from genome assembly GCF_059093025.1 of Arthrobacter sp. 210 2. Classification (NCBI taxonomy): domain Bacteria; kingdom Bacillati; phylum Actinomycetota; class Actinomycetes; order Micrococcales; family Micrococcaceae; genus Arthrobacter; species Arthrobacter sp. 210 2. Next base: position 29,693 of record NZ_JBNHIE010000013.1, on the reverse strand, counting down.
TTCCGGGAGGCCGTCAAACCGTTCACCAATGGCATCCCGGTCCGCGTGGTGCCCCGCGGGACCCATGAAGGCCAGGTCTGCTGCTTCGTGGCGCGTGAGGGCAAGGGGAACATCGATGTCGGACGTGGCGTCAATGTCAAAATAGCGGGCCATCGCCGTTGCCAGCCGCGCATCCTTGCTCTCCTCAATGGAGAGCATTCCTGCTGCTGCCACGAGGTCCCCCAAGTGCCCGGTACGGGGAGTGACAACAACCAAGCGGCCCGCCGGCCGCAGGATCCGTGCAAATTCAGCGGGATTGCGCGGCGCAAACACCACCGTGACGGCATCGACAGACCTGTCCGCCAGTGGAAGTGGCTGCCACACATCCCACACCAGGTTGACTGCCTCCGGGTTCAGCCGGGCGGCGCGGCGCAGCGCGAACTTGGAAATGTCCAGGCCTACCGCTGTGACCTCACGCCCCTGCGCCGCGGCAGTATCCAGCACCTGCCGCAGGTAATGCCCGGTACCGGTTCCCGAGTCGAGGATGGCTCCATTGTGGTCGGACAAACAAGGCACGACGGCGGCCGCCACCGCTTCTGCCAGCGGGCGGTAGTGCCCGTGGCCAAGGAAGTTGACGCGGGCTTCCACCATCGCGGCGGTATCAGCCTCGAACGCCGTTCCTTTGCCCACCAGGAGGTTGAAGTAGCCCTGCCGGGCTGCGTCGAAGCTGTGCCCTGAGGCGCAGGCAAGCCGGCGTTGCCCCGGCACGCGGGAGGGCGCCGCGCCGGCTGCGGCCGCAGTGGGACCGCCCGTAGTGGCACCGGCGGTATCCGCACCGGCAAAAACCAGCGGACCCGAGCACACCGGGCACAGCAGGGGGAGATGGTCGGAAGAGGGCATTGAACCATCTTAGGGTGGCGGCAATGGGCCCGGGCGGGGATGGCCGGGCACGGGGAAAGGCTTAGCCGGCGCTGATACCTGCAGGTCCGTCGTCGAACCCGAGGCCCTGGCGTGCCCTGCTGATTCCGGCCTCGGCCCAGTGCGCGGCGTACTCGGTGTTGGTGCTCAAGGACCTCAGCTGGGCACGGTCCAGGTAGAGGATGCCGTTGAGGTGGTCCGTCTCGTGCTGCACGATCCGGGCCTGCCAGCCGGAGAACTCCCGCTGGACCGCCGCGCCGTCGGGCGTTTCAAACTCAAGCAGCACGCTCTCCGGTCGGGCCACCACAGCCTGGAGTCCGTTCAGTGAGAGGCATCCTTCGTAGAAGGAAGCGACCCCGGACCCCTGGGCGGTGTACCTGGGGTTGAGGACAGCGAGGAACTCCAGCGGGTTCCGTTGACGCAGCGCGGCCGCCTCCGGGTCGACGTCGAACTGGTCCTCGACCACCGCGAGCTGCAGCGGTATGCCAAGCTGGGGCGCCGCCAGGCCCACTCCCGGTGCCTCGTGCATGACCTGGCGCATGAGGTCGATGAGCCGGGCAAGCTGGTCAGCAGGCAGTTGACCGTCAAAAGCGGCAGCCCGCTGTCGGAGTGCGGGATGGCCCGCTTGGACGATGGGCGGCAACGTCCCGGCGGAGAGGATGTGTTCCACAAGTTCGCGTATCTGTTCTGCGGTGAGGGTGGTCCCGGGCGCGGCGTGGGTCATGACGAAAGCCTACTGAACACCGGGGCGCTTCCGCGGCTGGGCTAGTGTCTATCCCATGGCTGACTTCCCCTCCCACCCTGACTCGCCCCTGGACCGCGTTCTCGGGTTCATCCGGGTACTCGAAGCCGGCGGGGGAGCGGCCGGGATCAAGCCCTTCCTGGCCGACTCATTCGTACTGGAGGAAGCCCCGCACCTGCTGGCTCCGGAGGGCTCCAGGCGGACCTTGCATGACGTGCTGGCCGGCGCAGACCAGGCGGCGCAGGTGGTCGCGGACCAGAAGTTCGCCATCCGGCGCACCACGTGCGAGGGCGGTCGGGTGGCTGTAGAAGCGGATTGGTCGGCAACGGTGCTGATGGACCTCCGGTACTGGGACCGGGGAGACACGATCCGGGCAAGGACCTCGTCTGTCTTTGAAGTCAGCAACGGCCTGATTGTCAGCCAGGACAGCTACGACTGCTACTTCCGGTAACTAAACCTGCTGTATCCGGGAAACCAGCGGCCGTTGTTGCATGGTGAAGCGCCTGGCCACCCACCGGTTTATTGCCGGGGTGGCGGCGGCGGCGCCAACGCCTGCAATGCGCAGGCGGAGCAGGGCGGGCGGCAGGGGGCGGCCCAGCATCATATTGATCTCCGACTGTCGCCTGGCCAGGATTGCTGCGCGCCGCCGGGTTTCGTCGAATTTCCGGAATCCGTGGTCCATGGGGCGGCCGGCCACGGCTTCGCGGATGAGCGGCACCAGCGCCTGGGCGTCGAGCCAGCCGAGGTTCATGCCCTGGCCGCCAATGGGGCTGATTTCATGGGCTGCATCCCCGATCAGGATGGTCCGCCCCACGACCATTCGGCGGACCAGGGTGGAGCGGACGCTGAACGCCGAGAGCATGCTGTTGGTGCCGGGATCGGGCCGAATTGCGGTGCGCTGCTGTACGAGTTCTGCCAGGTCGCCTGCCCCTGCGGTTTCCGCGGGCCGGGTGAGGCGGACCACCCAACGCCGGACGCCGCCCGGAAGGGGGAATGACTCGACAATCCCCCCGGGCTCGAGGAACAGGACGGCCATGTCCCCATGGATGCCGGGGTCAGCGAAGTCGCCCATCAGGTAATGGTCCGGGTAGGTCCTTCTATGCACCGGCACGCCCAGGACATCGCGGAAGTGTGACCGGGCACCGTCGGCGGCGACCACCAGGGACGCCGTGAAGTTCCTGCTTTCCTGCGTGGCACCCGGCTGAGACTGGACCGAAACGCTGGGCCGGCCGCCGTCGTCCGTTACAGCCGTGGCCTGCACACCCCTCAGCAGCGCTCCGCTGTCCAGGGCGCGGACGCGGTCCTCCAGTAGCTGCTCCGTCCGGAACTGGGGGAGGGCCAGAACGAAGGGAAAGTCCTCCGACACCGTGTCGAAGCGCATGGTGCCTACAGTTTTTCCGCCGCTGACAGCCATTCCGGTGCGGATGGGCACACCCTCCCGGACCATCGCGTATGCCACGTTGACCCCGCCCAGGGCTGCAAGGGCGGGCGGGTGGATGCCGATGGCGCGGGAGTGGGCATCCCGCGCCGGTCTCCGTTCGAGCACCCGCACGGAAATGCCTTCCTGCAGGAGCGCCGCGGCAAGGTACAGGCCAACCGGTCCGGCGCCCACGATCACAACGTCGGTGGACACAGTCAGTTCCTGCGCCAGGCGAGGACCTGGTGGAAGGTAGTGCTGCGCTCAACCGTCCAGCCCGGAGGAGCGATTGCCGCCAACTCCGGGGGCGTGTAGCTCCGCCGTATCGAGGTCAGGCCGTCCGCCCGGATGTAGGAGCGGGGGAAGGGCAGGGCGGCCACCCCGAACAGTGCATAGGCGATGGGACTCCGGCGGAGGTCATTGTGCAGGGCCTTCTGTGCCGCCAGGATCTGCGAATGCGCCAGCAGCTGCTGCAGCTCGTCTGCACTCAAGTGATGAAGGACATGGTTGGAGATCACGGCGTCGTACGTCCTGCCCTCCTGGACCAGGTCTCCGCTGTGGGCCTGCCGGAATTCGACGCCCCGGACCGGCTGCCGCTTCGACGCGAAGGCGGCGGCCCGCGGATCGGGGTCGATGCCCGTGATCCGGAGCGTCAGTCCGTCACGTTCCGCCCAGCGGGCAAGCATGACGGCAAGGTCGCCGCCGCCGGAGCCGATGTCCAGCAGCGTGGCGGTACCTGAGCCGGCGGTCATCATGGGGAGGAGTTCACGCCGGTACAGCCGGCGCCAGCCGCCCAGGACCCTGTTGACCACGGCAAACTGGCGGTAGGTGTTGTCCAGGCGCCACGGATCGCAGTCCGGCAGGTCCATCAGTTCCACGGCTCCGGCGGCCCGCTCCCGCATCAGGAATCCCACCCGGTCAGGACACCGGCGCTTCTGCCGGTTCGTAACGGGTGTCCCGTTCGGCCATCGCGTTGCTGACGCGCGGCGCCTGGGGCAGCTTGGTGAACATGGCCGTCTCCACCGTGAGTCCCGGGCCGAAGGCCATGGAGCAGATCCGGTCGTCGCCAGGTCCGCTGCCGGCGGGTTGGTGATCGCCGGCTTGGGTGTCGCTGATTTCGTTGTCCTGGTCGAGGATGTGCTTCAGGACGAACAGCACGGTGGCACTGCTCATGTTGCCGTAGTTCCGCAGGACCTCGCGGGCAGGAACCAGCTGCTGGTCTGTGAGGCCGAGCCGGGACTGGACCTTGTCCAGGATGCTCCGTCCGCCCGGGTGGATGGCCCAGTGCCGGATGGACGTGTAGGGGAGTGCCTGCAGTTCAGGTTCCCGGGCCAGGAGGGGCTGCAGCGCGCCCACAATGTGGTCGTCGATGATGTGCGGAACGTAGTTGCCCAGCACCATTTCAAAACCGTGGTCACCAATGTTCCAAGCCATGGAGTCCTCACCCACGGGGGTCAGTACCGTTTCGAAGTGGTCCAGCTGCAGCAGCGAGGCTTCTTCCGCGCCCGGCCTGGCGGTGACGACGGCGGCAGCGGCGCCGTCGGCGAAGAGCGCCGAGCCCATGATGGTGTCGGGGTCGTTGGATGTCCGCACGTGCAGGGAGCACAGTTCGGCGCACACCACCAGGACGACGGCGTTGGGGTCGGCCTCGCAGAAGAGCTTGGCGGCGCGCAGCGCGGGGAAAGCTGCATAGCAACCCATAAAGCCCAGGTGGTATCGCTGGACTGCCGGATCCAGGCCCAGCTCCCGCACAATCTTGTAGTCCGGGCCGGGGTTGAAGAAACCTGTGCAGGAGACAGTAACGAGATGAGTTATGTCAAGTAAATTCAGTTCCGGGCAGACGTCCACGGCGGCACGGGCGGCCTCGACAAAGAGTTTGGTGGCCTCGCGCGCGAAAATGTCGTTGCGTACCTTGGTGCTGGGATTCAGCAGGAGGCCGGTGGCAGGGTCGTAGAACTGGGGGTCATCGGAGCGGAAGTCATTGGTGAGTTCGTCGACGGCGGTGAACCGTGTATCAATGGCCGCGGAGTCAAAGCACGTATTCACCAGCCTGGAGCCAAGCCGCGTTAATCCGGGCTGGGCCGCAAATACGTCACGGGCTTCTGACTGGATCAGCATCGTCTTCGGGACTGCAGTTTCAAGTGATCGCACGTAGACCGTCATTGACACATTCTTAGCGAGGCCCCGGATTAAGACAATGGTTCAGGCTTTTGACCTGCGCATTTGTCCTGGTAACTCTTGCAGGCGTTCCAGGCCTTCCCGACCCCGTCCGGGCTCCTCTCCGAAACGCCGATAATCTACATTATGTCAAGTAACCCTAATCTGACCCTCCCCGGGCTAACGCCGGGACCCTATCCCAGCGCCCACTAAGGCGCCGACACCCAGGCCAAGCGCGAAACCCACCACCGGACTGTCGAAGACTGCCAGGCCGAGGGTGATTCCAACAGCGGCGCCCAAAAGGCAGCAGATCCACAGTGGCTTGTTCACAGGACCTCCAGGGTGGGCAAAAGTACTCGGAACGCCTAAACCAGTAGTTACTTCATCATGCAGTAGCAGCTGGCCACAATGGATCGTTCACAGGTAGCCCGCCGGGAAGATTCGGGTACCTCACCACGGGTGCCAAACGCCGGCCGGTCTTCTATCGTCGTTCGCACATGCCATCTTCGGCTTCTGCCGGCAGTCATCGCCACATTCCTTCGCCGGCTTATGCAGACGGCTTCGGTGCACAACAGCCAGGAATCATCATGCCGCTTTCCCCTGAACCCGCAGAAAAAAGCGCGGTGTTGTCCCCACTCCCCCAGGCATCCGGAACGCGTAACACCGCCCGCGAGGACGCGCTCCGGCAGGCCCCGGGCAGGCCGGTGCTGATGCTCCGCCCGGCGCCCGTCAAGGTCCGTGCCATCACCTGCCACGCCATCGCCTACACCGTCACGCATGTCCTGGTGGAACGGGACGACGACGCCGGATACCAGGCAAGCTGGGAGGCAAGTTGGCTGGTACGCCGCCTTTAGGTAACCAAGTATGGGGGTACTCGAATTCGAGTACCACTTACGCATGTTGACGTCAACCGGCCCCCGTAGTCTCGAATTCAGGGCAGCAGCTTTCAGGGCTTCTGCCAACGCTCCAGGTGGGCAGATCACGGTGATCTCTTCTCCTGAGGATTGATTGCCGGCCGGATCCTTGCTGAAGCTCGAGGAACAGGACTCACTACCCACGACCGGGGTGTATCCCCGCTCCATTGTCCAGCTCCTATGCGAGGGTTCCATGACACTTCCATCGCCATCTCCTTCATCCCCTGCGGCACCTGTCTTCTTCGACGCAAGCGGCAAGCGCTGGCGCCGGATTCTCAGCTGCCTGCTTGCGCTCATGCTGTTGATGGTCCTGTCAGTTGTGATGGTCCTCCCCGCCGCCACGGCCCCGGTCCACTCCGGGCAGCAGAATCAGGTCGCGACGTACCCCAGGCAATTGCTGGACCTGCAGGACCTGGAAAACATCCCCAGGATCGGAGTGGACCTGGGCGAGGCTACGTTCCACAGGATCGCAACGGTAGAAAATAAGGACGGCAAAGTTCTGCTGAAGGATCCCTTCAGTGACACCGTCTGGCGGGAAGCCACACCGGAAGAGTCAAAGCTGATCGGCGCCAGTCCCTATGTTGTGGAGGCCTACGGCAAGACCAAAGAGCGCACGCTCATGCTGACATTCGATGACGGCCCGGATCCCAGGTTCACGCCGGAAATCCTGGACCTGCTGTCCCGCGAGGGCGTACCGGCCACGTTCTTCACTGTCGGGGACAACATCGTCAAATATCCTGACATCTTCCGGCGCATAGTCCGGGAAGGCCACATGGTGGGCAACCACACCATGTCCCATATCGACTTCTGGGCCCACGATGATGCCTTCAACCGCCAGCAAATCATCGGAACCGACCGGGTCATGCGTGCCGCCGACAACTACGAGTCCCGGTTGTTCCGCATCCCCACCGGCGACCCGGAGAACAACACACTGGCACTGCTGCAGTCACAGCAACTCGGTTATCTGCACGTCAGCATGGACCTGGATACCAGGGACTGGGAATACCTCCCGGAAGCCGAAATCCCCATTCCGGAGCTGAACGGCGAAGGGCACATCGTCCTCCTCCACGACGGAGGCGGGGACCGCAGGGGAACCATCGAGATGCTGAAGAAATTCATTCCCCAGGCGAAGGCGCAGGGCTACACTTTCGCCACCCTGCAACCCTTGCTGCCGGCCGACTACGTGCCCCAGCACAGTGTGCCGGCAAGCGTTGAAGACAACGTAACCCTCGCGGCGCTGACAACCTACCTGGTGACCCCCAACCTGCTGCTGAACTGGCTGTTCTGGTTCGGCATCGGATCCCTCACCATCCTCACGTTCCTCTTCGTGGTCCTGGCCATCATCAACAACAGGCGCCAAAAGAAGCGCCGGTGGGAGGAGATCGCCGAATCAGAGTGGCCATTGGTCAGCGTGATCCTGCCGGTCTTCAATGAAGAACTCGTGGTGGCGAAAACCCTCGATGCCCTTCAGGCCAGTGACTACCCCCGGCTGGAAGTCATCGCCATCAACGATGGCTCTACGGACAGTACCCTTGCTGTCCTGAGGGAGTATGCCGAATCATGGCCCGGCCTCAGGGTCCTCGACCAGGCCAACGGCGGCAAATCCGCAGCCAGCAACTATGGAATCGAAGAGGCGCGCGGAGAGATTGTGGTGACTCTGGACGGCGACACACTTTTCGAGCCCCAGACGATAAAAATGTTCGCCCGCCACTTCCTGGCCCCCCGGAACGGCAAGGAGGTTGGAGCCGTTGCCGGGCATGTTAAGGTGGGGAACCGCCGGAACATCGTCACCGCCTGGCAAAGCCTGGAGTATCTCTCCGGTATTTGTGTCACCCGCATGGCAGAGGGCCTCATGGGCGCGATCTCCATCGTTCCCGGAGCGTGCGCTGCATGGCGCCGTGAGGCACTGCTGAAAGCCGGCGGCTACTCCCATGACACACTGGCTGAAGACGCCGACCTGACGCTTTCCCTGCAGCGCCTGGGGTACAGCATCGTCCAGGAAAATGAGGCCGTGGCGTGGACTGAAGCGCCCCTGACATTCCGCGGGTTGTTCAAGCAACGGCTGCGCTGGACATACGGCAACTTCCAGACCTTGTACAAGCACCGACGCATGCTGTTCAACCCGAAGTTCGGGGCGCTGGGAATGCTCACCATGCCCTATGCCCTCATTTCCGTCCTTGTCCCGCTGCTGTTTATGCCGCTGACAGTCGCGGTGGCCTTCATCAGCCTGAGCCGCGGGGAATGGCAGGCCATCGCAATCTTCTCGGCGTTCGTGGCAGCAACCCACCTGCTGATTTCGATCGTGGCCGTGATCATGGTGCGGGAAAACCCCCTCCACCTGCTCATGGTGCCCATCTACCGGCTGATCTACGAACCGCTGCGCGCCTACGTCGTCTTTGGTTCGGCGCTCCGCGCCCTGCGCGGTTCAGCGGTGGGGTGGTACAGGCCCGAACGCACCAACAGTGTCATCCTGGCGGACCTTCCGGGCCAAACCAACACTCCTGCTTCCCCCGGCCCCCTCTCCCCCAGCACCACGTGAGGCGTCATGCCAGGGGCAGCATCAGCGTTCTGGCGGCCATCGCGGCAGTTGCCGCGATGGCTGCCTGTGGATCTGCGCCAAGGGACGACACCAGCGGGGAGGCCGGAGTGAATCCTGGCGAACAGGTCTCCCCGTGGTTCGGGGGTTATCTCGACGTCACGCTCCTTCCGGCACTCCGCCTCGAGGATGCCCCCGCGGGGGGACCGTCCACCACTGTCCTTTCCTTCATTAGTTCCGACCCCGCCCGGCCCTGCGAACCCTCGTGGGGCGGGTCCTACGATCTGGAACTGGCAGGCGACAAGCTTGACCTTGACGCGCAGCTGGACGCCTACCGAAGCGCGGGGAACAACGTTGCGGTATCTTTCGGCGGCCAGAAAGGCACGGAACTGGCCGTTGCCTGTTCCGACGAGGAATCCCTTGCCAGGGCATACGCCACGGTCATTGCCAGGTATAACCTCGACGTCGTTGACCTGGACGTTGAAGGACAAGGAGCCTCGGACCCCGCCGCCGCCGCCAGACGGGCCACCGCCATGGCACGCCTGCAGGCCGAACAGCCATCGGGCAAGCCACTGCGGGTCTGGCTCACGCTGCCCGTTTCGCGGGACGGGCTGACGTCCGCCGCCGCAATTTCAGTTGAGAGCATGCTCGATGCGGGCGTCGAGGTGGCGGGAATCAACATCATGACCATGAACTTCGGTCCGCTCCCTGCCGGCCTCAGCATGTCCGATGCGTCGGCAGCGGCCGCAGAAGCAACTCATCGCACACTCGTGGACCTCCTTGGGAAGGCAGGCAAGCTGAACGGGGACGAACAGGCCTGGAGCAGGATCGGGCTGACGCCCATGATTGGCGTGAACGATCTGGAGGAAAACGTGTTCACGCTCGATGATGCTGAGCGCCTCAATGCCTTTGCGAGGGACCGCGGCATCGGCAGGATGTCGATGTGGTCCCTTAGCAGGGATACCGCCTGCGACCCGGAGCACCAGGGCGTGTCCCACAGCTGCAGCGGGGTGGAGCAGGAAGCCCGCCAGTTCGGCAGGCTGCTGGGAAATGGGTTCACGGAAGCCCCTTGATGACGGGCAGTTGCGCTTTAATGAGGGATGCGGAGCGGCCGGCAGTTCTGGAGGGGGCGGATGGGACGAGGTGTCTATTCGTTGTCAGGGTTCTGCCTTGTGCTCCTGGCCGCTGCCGGCTGCGGAGGCGCACCGCGGGCCTCGGGTGAAACGGTGGTCTCCGACGTCTTCATCACGGCCTATTCCTGGTACGACAACACTCCAGCGGGCTCCGCCATCATCAGCCACCCTGTCCTGCACAAGGTGGCCGGCGGAACCGGAACGTACGAAGATCCGGTGACCATCGCCGTCGGGCATTCCAAGGAGACAGGCACCAGCGTGCTGGATGTCCCCGCGGGCACCCGCATCTACCTGCCGGACGTACGCCGGTACTTCATCGTGGAGGACGCGTGCGGCGACGGTCCGGCTCCGGAACTTGGGCCCTGCCATACCGGAGCTGAAGAACACGGTGACGCTTCACTGTGGATCGACATGTGGATCGGCGGCGAAGGAGAGAGTATGTCCTTCGCCCAGACGTGCGCCGTGCAGGTTACCGGTGTGCGGACAGCGGTGTTCAACCCGGGCAGCAACTACGCCGTGGCACCCGGCAACGGGGTGATCCACGACGGCAAGTGCGATTCCGGCTACGGGAACGGGCTGGTATCCCGTTAGCCTCAACCGTCGTAGGCCTTCTGCAGTTCGGCGATGTCCAGTTTCCGCATGCCCAGCATTGCCTGCATCGCCCGCTGCGAACCCTGGGGATCCGGTCCGGCAATCAGCGAGGGGAGGATGGCGGGAACAATCTGCCACGACACCCCGTACCGGTCCCGAAGCCATCCGCACTGGCTTTCCGTGCCGCCGTCGGTCAAAGCAGCCCAGTACCGGTCCACGGCGGCCTGGTCCTCGCAGTCCACCACGAAGGATACCGCTTCGGTGAATCCGGACGTCCGTGCTCCGTTCAGCGCGGTGAAACTGCGTCCTTCCAGTTCGAAGTCGACCGCGATGGCCTCACCTGCCGGCCCCGGCGCTTCCTCCCCGAAGCGGGAGATGTCGAGGATTCTTGAATCGTCAAAGACGCTGGTGTAGAACGTTGCGGCCTCTTCCGCCTGGTTCTCAAACCAGAGGCAGGTCCCGATTTTCCGTGGCATTGGTTGCTCCTTTCGGCTTGAGCCTAGTGCGGATCGCGTCGGCCGGGAACGGGCGGCTAGGCTCGAATGCATGAGTTCCCGGAACCTGTTGCCCGTGAAGCCGCCCTCCGCCCGCCTGGTGACCGCTGCGGCCGTTTCAGACATCGTGCTGATCCTGCTGTTTGCCGCCATCGGACGCGATGCCCACCAGCGCGGGGATGTTGTGGCGGGCGTCCTGCTCACTGCCTGGCCATTCCTTGCCGGGGCGGCGGCCGGGTGGCTTGCCACCAGGGCGTGGCGGGACCCGTTCTCGGTGCGCAGGTCAGGTCTGGGAGTCTGGCTTGGCAGCCTGGTGGGCGGGATGCTCCTGCGGGCCGCCACCGGCCAAACGGTTGTGCTCCCCTTCATCATCGTGGCGCTGCTCAGCCTGGGTGTGCTGCTGCTTGGCTACCGTTTGTTGCTGGCCGCCATCGGGCGCCGACGGACCGTGTGACTACCCGGCCGGGCACCGGGATGGCGCGGCCCTGGCGGCCATGGCTGGTGTAATAGGCTGACAGTACCGAAACGCTCGCCGGGCAATGCCGCGGCGCAACAGATCCGGAAGGGTTCAACGTGATCACCGCATTCGTTCTGATCAAAACTGACGCTGCCCGTATTCCCGAGACAGCAGAGGAGATCTCCGCGATCGAGGGCATCAGCGAGGTGTATTCAGTGACTGGCGAATGGGACCTGATCGCCGTTGCCCGCGTACCCCGGCACGAAGACCTGGCCGACGTCATCGCCGACAGGCTGTCCAAGGTCCCCGCCGTGGTTCACACCACTACCCACATCGCCTTCCGGGCCTACTCGCAGCACGACCTGGACGCAGCATTCTCACTGGGGTTCGAGCAGTAGGCACCCCTAGGAGCTGGTGAGCGAGACCCACTTCTCCAGCACGGCTGCGGCAGCTCCGGAGTCGACCGACGCCGAGGCGCGGCCGTAGGCGTCCTTCATCCGGTCAAGGAACGGCCCTTCGGCCTCAGGGTCAAAAGCCACCAGGCCGGCCGCGGCATTGAGCAGCACCGCATCCCTCGCGGGTCCCTCCTTGCCCGCAAGCACTTCGCGGACCACGGCAGCGTTGGCCTGGGCGTCGCCGCCCCGGAGCTGTTCCACCGTGGCCAGGCTGATCCCCAGGTCCCTTGGATCGAATGTCAGTTCGCCCACTGAACCGTTGCGGACTTCCCACACGGTGGAAGGGCCGGTGGTGGTCAGCTCATCGAGGCCGTCATTCCCCCGGAACACCAGGCCGCGGCTTCCGCGCCGGGCCAGGACGCCCGCCACCAGCGGCGCCATCCTCGCATTTGCGACTCCCACTGCCGAAGCCTGCACGTTGGCGGGGTTGGTGAGGGGCCCAAGAAAATTGAAGGCCGTGGGAATGGCGAGTTCGCGCCTCGGAACGGCCGTGTGACGGAACGACGGGTGGAAAACCTGCGCGAAGCAAAAGGTGATGCCCGCCTCTTCCGCATTGCGTGCAACCTGTGGAATGGACAGGTCGAGGCGGACGCCCAGCGCCTCCAGCACGTCCGCAGACCCGGACGACGACGATGCGGCCCGGTTGCCGTGCTTCACCACCTTGGCGCCGGCGCCGGCCGCTACAAGGGCCGCCATGGTGGATATGTTCACCGTGTTGAGCTGGTCGCCGCCCGTACCGACAATGTCGAGCTTCTCACCGGAAATGGCCACCGGGTTGGCGTGGGCAAGCATGGCGTCCACCAGGCCGGACAGTTCCTCCACCGTTTCACCCTTGGCGCTGAGTGCAACCAGGAAGCCGGCGATCTGTGCAGCCGTGGCCTCCCCCGACATGATGGTGTCCATCGCCCAGGAGGTGTTGTCCGCCGTGAGGTCCCTGCCGCTGATCAATGCCGAGATCAACCGGGGCCAGGTGTTGCCGGACGCTGCAGATGCCTGTGAAGTCACCTCCTGATGCTATCGAGGGATGGCGGGGACTGACCAATATGAACGGCCGCGGGAACTTTTCCCGACGATTTCGCGTCTTTGTAGAAAAAGTCCCCCGAAAAGGCGGTTTGCGTTGGGCAGCACGGACTTTTACAGACATAATGTCTATGTGACATCTGCGACCCATGCCCCCAGTACCCCGGCGCACCCCACGCTGAACCGCCCCAATATGGTTTCCGTTGGAACCGTTGTGTGGCTGTCCAGCGAGTTGATGTTCTTCGCCGGTCTCTTCGCCATGTACTTCACCCTGCGCTCCACAAGCGCGCAGATGTGGGCGGACGAGACGGCCAAGCTCAACTTCCCCTTTGCGCTCGTTAACACGATCGTCCTCGTGGCCAGTTCCTTCACTTGCCAGATGGGCGTCTTCGCCGCTGAGCGGCTCCAGCCGCGCCGGACCGGGGGTGCCTTGCAGTTCTCCCGCTGGGGAATGAACGAATGGTTCACCCTGACGTTCCTCATGGGCGCGTTCTTCGTCGCCGGCCAGGCCACCGAATACGCAATGCTCGTCTCCGAGCACGTATCGCTGTCCTCCAACGCCTACGGCTCGGCCTTCTACATGACAACGGGCTTCCACGGCCTCCACGTCATCGGCGGCCTGATCGCCTTCCTGCTCATCATGGGCCGGTCATTTGCCGCGAAGAAGTTCGGTCACTTCGAGGCAACGTCCGCGATCGTCACCTCGTACTACTGGCACTTCGTGGACGTTGTGTGGATCGGCCTCTTCCTGGTCATCTACGTACTCAAGTAGCCAGCTTTGATTCTTTTTCTACAAGAGGCAGAATTTCAGGTAGCGGCTCCCGGAGCCGGCGCAGGAACGAATAAAGGAACCACCACGTGAAGGCACTCTCACAAAAGCGGCGTCACCCACTTGCAGCCATAGCGCTGCTCCTGATGGGTCTCCTCCTCACGGGTGGGCTCTATGCCGTCGCCACCACCGTCAACGAGGCCAAGGCTTCCACCACCACCTACAGCGCAAACGACGTTGAGGAAGGCGGCAAGCTCTTCGCCGCCAACTGCGCCACGTGCCACGGTATGGGCGCCAGCGGAAGCCAGGACGGTCCTTCACTGGTGGGCGTGGGTGCCGCTGCGGTTGACTTCCAGGTGGGCACCGGGCGCATGCCGATGCAGATGAACGGCCCGCAGGCTTTGGAGAAGCCGGTCCAGTTCAACGATGAACAGACCCACCAGCTTGCAGCCTACGTCGCTTCCCTGGGAGCCGGCCCGGCAATCCCTGAGGAACACCTGCTGGATGAGGGCGGCAACGCTGCTGAGGGTGGCGAACTGTTCCGCACCAACTGCGCCATGTGCCACAACGCTGCTGCCGCCGGCGGTGCACTGACCCGCGGCAAGTTCGCCCCGGCACTGTCTGACACTTCCGGAAAGCACATCTACGAGGCCATGGTCACCGGCCCGCAGAACATGCCCGTCTTCAGTGATTCCAACATCACTCCCGAAGGCAAGCGCGACATCATCACCTTCTTGAAGCAGATCGAGACCAGCGGCTCCCCCGGCGGCGCTGACCTTGGCTCCCTTGGTCCCGTCGCAGAAGGCCTGTTTGTCTGGGTTGCCGGCCTGGGTGTCATCATCGCCTTCACCATCTGGCTGACCTCCCGTACGTCCTGACGTCCGGCAACGCACCACAAACTTCTGCTGCCCTGTCAGCAGGTTGATATTAGAAACTAACCCGGCAACCGCCGGGACGAGAGAAGGATGAGGCGAATTATGGGCAACCATAGTGACGGCAGTCCGAACCACTCGGGCACCGTAGCTACGGCTGGTCAGAATGAGGTGGAGAAGTTCCAGGACCCTGGAATTCCCCCGCACCGTTTGCGCCTGGCTGACACGGACCCGAAGGCCGCAAAGCGGGCAGAACGGCAGGTCGCCTTACTATTTGGCATCTCTGTTGTTGGAACCCTGATCTTCCTGGTGGCGTACTTCGCCATCGATCTGGGGCCTGGAGACTCAACCATTGACACCATCCGGATCCAGAACATGCTCCTGGGTCTTGGAACGGCTTTCGCGATGCTCGGCATCGGCACCGGCATCGTGCACTGGGCCAAGGCCCTGATGCCGGACCACGAAGTCTCCGAGGAACGCCACGCCATCCGCTACGAGGAGGACCGGCAGGCTGCCGTCCGCATCGTTGACGACATCGTGGAAGAGACGGGCATCAAGCGCCGTCCGCTGATCCGGAACACCCTGCTGGGTGCCGTTGCACTCGCACCGCTTCCGGCGGTCGCCATCTTCGGCGACCTCGGCCCGCGTCCGGACAACAAGCTTGCCCACACCATGTGGGCTCCCCAGGACGGGCAGCTCAAGCGTCTCGCCCGTGACCCCGACGGTACGCCCATCAAGGCATCGGACGTCACCATCGGCTCGGCATTCCATGTCATTCCCGAAGGCCTGAACGAACTCCACGAGGGCAAGCTCAACGAGAAGGCCAAGGCAGTTGTGCTGCTTATGCGCCTTGATCCCGCATCGCTGAACCCTTCCGCGGGACGCGAGGACTGGGGATACAACGGAATCGTTGCTTACTCCAAGATCTGCACCCACGTCGGGTGCCCTGTCGCTCTTTACGAGCAGCAGACGCACCACCTGCTGTGCCCGTGCCACCAGTCCACCTTTGACCTCACGCAGGAGTGCAAGGTGATCTTCGGCCCCGCCAGCCGTCCTCTCCCCCAGCTGCCCATCGCAGTTGATGACGAGGGATACCTGGTCGCCACCAGCGACTTCAAAGAACCCGTAGGACCAAGTTACTGGGAGCGTGATATGCATGAGCGCAGCATCAACAGCTGAGCCCGCTTTCGTCGCCAAAACCAAGACAGGCCGGTTCACCGACTTCGTCGATGCACGTGTTGGCGGTTCCGGAATCCTCCGGGAATTCGGCCGCAAGGTATTCCCGGACCACTGGTCCTTCATGTTCGGCGAAGTGGCACTGTACTCCTTCGTCATCCTGCTCCTTTCGGGCACGTTCCTGACGTTCTTCTTCGATCCGTCCATGGCGGAGACGCATTACGACGGCTCCTACGTTCCCCTCAAGGGCGTCGAAATGTCGGTGGCGTACAACTCGTCGCTGGACATCTCCTTTGACGTCCGTGGCGGCCTCTTCATGCGCCAGGTCCACCACTGGGCGGCGCTGCTGTTCGTGGCTTCCATCGCCGTGCACATGCTGAGGGTCTTCTTCACCGGAGCGTTCCGCAAGCCCCGTGAAATGAACTGGGTTGTGGGTGGCGTGCTCCTCATCCTCGCGATGGCTGCCGGCTTCACCGGCTACTCCCTCCCCGATGACCTGCTTTCCGGCAACGGCCTGCGCATCATCGACGGCGTGATCAAGTCCATCCCGGTGATCGGAACGTACATCTCATTCTTCCTGTTCGGCGGGGAGTTCCCGGGAACGGCCATCATCGGCCGCCTGTACATGCTGCACATCCTGCTTGTACCGGCACTGATCCTGCTGATGATCGTGCTGCACCTCTTCATGGTGGTCGTCCACAAGCACACCCAGTACCCCGGCCCGGGCCGCAACGACAACAACGTTGTCGGCTACCCTCTGGGACCTGTCTACGCCGCCAAGGCCGGTGGCTTCTTCTTCATCGTGTTCGGTGTCCTGGCCCTGATGGCCGGTTTCTTCACCATCAACCCGATCTGGAACTACGGCCCGTACGATCCCTCTCCCGTGTCAGCCGGTACCCAGCCCGACTGGTACATCGGTTTCGTTGACGGCGCCCTGCGCCTGATGCCCGGCACCTTGGGCAACTGGCAGGTGGAACAGGACTGGTTCGGCTTCGTCTTCAGCTTCAACGTCCTGCTTCCGGCCCTCGTGCCTGCCGGCATCCTCTTCACCGTGATGTTCATGTACCCCTGGATCGAGCGGTGGATCACCAAGGACGACCGCGAGCACCACGTCCTGGACCGTCCCCGCAACGCCCCGACCCGTACGGCGATTGGCATGGCAGGGTTCGTCTGGTACTGCGTGATGTGGGCAGCTGCAGGTTCCGACCTCATCGCCACACACTTCGGTGTCTCCCTGAACGATGTCACGTACTGGCTGCGCGCCCTGTTCTTCATCGGCCCGATCATTGCGTTCATCGTCACCAAGCGCGTTGCCCTGGCCCTCCAGCGCAAGGACCGCGAGATTGCACTCCACGGCCGCGAAACCGGCCGCATCGTCCGTCTCCCCCACGGCGAATTCATCGAGGTCCACGCACCTCTTGATGAGTACAAGCGCTACAAGCTGGTGGGATTCGAGTCGCCTGAGGTGCTTCCGGCCGTGCCGAACGAGCACGGTGTGGTGACCAGCAAGGAGAAGCGCCGCGCGTTCCTCTCCAAGTGGTTCTTCGAGGACCGCGTTGCTCCTGCCACTCCTGCAGAGCTGGAAGCCGCCCACGGCCACGGCCACGCAGCGGTTGAAGCCCCCGAAGAAGCAAAGAGCCTGTCCCACTAAGCTCCGCGTTCAGACAGCAAGAGGCCCGGTCCAGATGGACCGGGCCTCTTCTGTTTGCCTGTTCGGCGGGCTTCAGGCAGCCGGACGCAGGCAGGCAGCCAGCATTCCCGCCAGGTCTAGTGGTTCCTCGCCCGGCGTGCTCCGGGACGCTGCAGGGGAACCCACAGCTTGTACCTGTCCGCCCGGTAGTACGACACTGAATAGTCCACCATTGCCCGGGCAACGAAGGCGTGCCGCTGGATTTTCAGCAACGGAGACCCGACCTCCACATTTAGCAGCCGGGCCGTGGACGGCGAAGCAGCGGTGGCCTCGATCATGTCCTCGCCCCACTCCATCACCAGCCCGAATTGCTCGCTGAGGACGTTATACAGTGACGTCGGCGGTTCACCATCCAGGAGTCCGGGCACCCGGTGGGCAGGAATGAAGTTTTCATCAACGCTCATGGGCTCACCATCAGCAAGCAGCAGCCGGCGGAAGCGCACCAGCGGCGTCCCCTCGTCCAGCTGCAATTCACGCGCGAGGAAGGCGCTGGCGCCGATTTGTTCGAAGCTGAGGACTTTGGCTGCCGGGACCATGCCACGGCGCTGCATCTCCTCGCTGTAGGAGGTCAGCTTTACCTGAAGGTCCAGTTTTGGCCGGCGGACAAAGGTGCCCAGTCCCACCACCCGTTCAATGACCTCTTCACCCACCAGCGCGTCAATCGCCTGGCGGACGGTCATCCTGGCAAGTCCGAACCGCTCCGCAAGATCCCGTTCAGAGGGCAGCGCAGAACCCGGCGGGCAGGACTCAGCGATGTAGCTCCGCAGGATCTCCCGCAGCTGGACATAGATCGCCGTGCCGCTGGCACGGTCAATCTCGCCCCTGATCCCCTTAGCGCCAACCGCCATGGTCTGTCTCCCTGCCGTCGAATTTCCCCTTCAATCGTAGGGCAGGTCTAGACCAGCTCCGTGCAGCTAATACCGTCTTTGGCAGTGGACAATGCAGGCCCGCTATATTTGGTCAGGAAATTCTGTTATCGACGGATGGGGGCCGTCACGACGAAGGAGTCCCCTTTGCCAACACACAAGGCCGTGGTCACGGCCTCCGTCGGCCTGCACGCACGGCCGGCAGCCATCTTTGTCCGGGCCGTCACCGACACCGGGCTTCCTGTGACGATCGCCAAAGCCGGTATCAACGGCGTGGATGCCCGGTCGTTGCTTCACGTGATGACTGCTGACTTCCACCACGGGTGCGAGGTGGAACTGGGCATCAGCGAGAACGCCCTGAACGGGGCTGTAAGCCGCGAAAAGGCGGAAGATGCCCTCCGGGGCCTTGCCGTTCTCCTGGAGTCGCAGGGCGCGCTGTAGACGGAACTGGGCTTCAAAGAAAAACAGAGCGGGCATAAACAACAACGACGTCGGGCCCCACCAAAGGTGGGGCCCGACGTCGTTGTTTGCTACGTGCTGCCTAGTGGGCGTGGTCTCCGCGGCTGTACTCGTAGACCCAGCCTACGAGGGCTACAACAGCCAGACCGGCCGCGATGTAGACGATCCAGAAGCCGACAGCCAGGCCAAGGAACCCGCCTGCGCAGGCGAGGCCAAGTACCAGCGGCCACCAGCTCCAGGGGCTGAAGTGACCCTGTTCGCCGGCGCCTTCGTGGATTTCAGCGTCGCTGCGGTCCTCGGGACGCAAACCGACGCGCTTGCCGGTGAAGCCGAGGTATCCGCCGATCATGCCGGCGAGGCCGCCCACCAGCAGGATGCCCAGGATGCCTACCCATTCGCCCCAGTTGGTCAGGAAACCGTAAACCAGTGCTACCGGGACAAAGAAGAAGACTCCGGCTCCAAAGATCCAAGATTCGATTTTCACTGTGAGGTGTCCTTCTGGTCGGCGTTACCCAGCGCCTGGGCTGCAGGAGCCGGGGATTCAACGGTGTGGACCTGGCGGAGTTCAGGATGGTGCAGGTCCAGGGCGGGACGCTCGGAACGGATCCGGGGCAGGGAGGTGAAGTTGTGGCGCGGCGGCGGGCAGGACGTGGCCCACTCGAGTGAGGCACCGAAGCCCCAGGGATCGTCCACCTGCACCTTTTCGGCGCTGCGCCAGGTGATGTACACGTTCCAGAAGAACGGGATCAGTGAAGCACCCAGGACGAAGGACGCCACGGTGGAGAACTGGTTCATCCAGGTGAAGTTGTCCTCCACGAGGTAGTCGGCGTACCGGCGGGGCATGCCTTCGACACCCAGCCAGTGCTGGATGAGGAACGTGCCGTGGAAGCCGAGGAAGAGGAGCCAGAAGTGGATCTTGCCGAGACGCTCGTTGAGCATCTTGCCGGTCCACTTGGGCCACCAGAAGTAGAACCCGGCGAACATCGCGAACACCACGGTGCCGAACACCACGTAGTGGAAGTGGGCCACCACGAAGTAGGAGTCGGACACGTGGAAGTCCAGCGGCGGGGAGGCCAGGATGATGCCGGTCAGGCCGCCGAAGAGGAACGTGATGAGGAAGCCGATGCTCCACAGCATGGGAGTCTCGAAGGTCAGCGATCCGCGCCACATGGTGCCGATCCAGTTGAAGAACTTCACGCCGGTGGGTACCGCGATGAGCATGGTCATGAACGCGAAGAACGGGAGCAGCACGGAGCCGGTGACGTACATGTGGTGGGCCCACACCGTCACGGACAGGGCTGCGATGGCGATGGTCGCGTAGACCAGGCCCTTGTAGCCGAAGATCGGCTTGCGGCTGAAGACCGGGAAGATCTCGGAAACGATGCCGAAGAACGGCAACGCGATGATGTACACCTCGGGGTGGCCGAAGAACCAGAACAGGTGCTGCCACAGGACAGCGCCGCCGTTTTCGGGGTCGAAGATGTGCGCACCGAAGCGCCGGTCCGCGCCAAGGGCGAACAGGGCTGCGGCCAGCGGCGGGAACGCCATGAGGACCAGGATGGCCGTGACCAGGGTGTTCCAGGTGAAGATCGGCATCCGCCACATGGTCATGCCGGGGGCGCGCATGCAGATGATCGTGGTGATGAAGTTGACCGCGCCAAGGATGGTGCCGAAGCCGGACAGTGCCAGGCCGAAGACCCACAGGTCGCCACCGATGCCGGGGCTGAAGGTGGTGTTGGACAGCGGCGCGTAGGCAAACCAGCCGAACGAGGCAGCACCCTGCGGGGTGATGAAGCCGGAGACGGCGATGCTGGAGCCGAACAGGAAGAACCAGAACGCCAGGGCGTTCAGGCGCGGGAAGGCAACGTCCGGGGCGCCGATCTGCAGCGGCATGATCACGTTCGCGAACCCGGCGAACAGCGGGGTTGCGAACATGAGCAGCATAACGGTGCCGTGCATGGTGAACAGCTGGTTGTACTGCTCCTTGGTCTGCAGGATCTGCATGCCGGGCTCAAAGAGTTCGGCACGGATCAGCAGCGCCATGACGCCGCCGAGGCAGAAGAACACGAAGGATGCGATCAGGTACATGTACCCGATGGTCTTGTGGTCGGTGGAGGTGATCCAGTTGACGACGATGCGTCCCTTGGATTTGGGAACCACGGGAGCCGTCAGGACTCCGGTGGGTGCGGATTGAGTGTACGTAGCCACGTCGCTCCCCTTACTTAATTTCGTTCAGGTTCGGGTTGCGGTCGTACTCCACACCGAGGAGGCCCGTGTTGCCGGCTGCCTTCAGCCCGTCCATGTGGGCCTGGAATTCAGATTCCGACACCACCTTGACGCGGAACAGCATTTCGGAGTGGTACTCGCCGCAGAGTTCGGCGCACTTGCCGTCGTAGGTGCCCTCTTTAGTGGGGGTAAACCGGATGTAGTTGGTCTTGCCCGGGATCATGTCGCGCTTCTGAAGGAAGGCGGGAACCCAGAAGGAGTGGATGACGTCGCGTGCGTTCAGTTCCAGGTCAACGGACTTGTTCACCGGCAGGTACAGGGTGGGGAGCTGTTCCTTGTCAATGGTGTTTCCGGTGAGGTGCGCCTGGACGCCGGCCTCGTGGACGTCTTCTTCGATGACGTCGCCGGCCTTGTAGTTGAAGTCCCAGGCCCACTGCTTGCCGCGGACGTCAACAACGACGTCGGCGGGCTGGGAGCGGTCATCAATGGCCTGCTGGTCGCGGTCGGTGAAGTAGAAGAACACCAGGACCATGAACAGCGGGATGGTCAGGTAAAAGACTTCCAGGGGCAGGTTGAAGCTGGTCTGCCGCGGGAACCCGACGGTGCCCTTGCGGCGACGGTAGGCCACCAGGCACCAGACGATCAGGCCCCAGGTAATGATGCCCACGACCAGGGCGGCAATCCATGAGTTGACCCAGAGGTCCATGATGCGGTCGGTGTTGCTGGTGGTGCCACGCTCAGTGGGCAGCCACCCTTTCTCTACCTCTGGCGAACATCCGGTCAAAACCAACGCGCCGGCAATAGCCAAGCCTGTGATCGTTGTGATCGTTTTGCGTCGGCTGCCGGTTCGGTTCTGCGAACTCACAGACGGCCCTTCCTACTTGTTGCTGTTGTCCGGGCAGCCATCGGCGCCCCGGGCACACTAAAAGTTTTACTACTCGGTGTAGAGCTTACCGCTCCGCCGGGCGTTTCGCCCACATGTCGGCGCCGTGCCCCCAAGCCAATGTTGATGGCAGGAGACACGGCGCCGGCATCGGGCGAAATAACCGGCCTAGTGGAAGGAATCTCCACAGGCGCAGGAGCCGCCGGCGTTCGGGTTGTCGATGGTGAAACCCTGCTTCGAGATGGTGTCTTCGAAGTCGATGCTGGCGCCGCTGAGGTACGGGACGCTCATCTTGTCCACCACGACTTCGACGCCGTCGTAGTCGCGGACGGCGTCCCCGTCGAGGAGCCGCTCGTCAAAGTAGAGCTGGTAGATCAGTCCGGAGCAGCCGCCGGGCTGCACGGCAACCCGAAGGCGCAGATCCGTCCGGCCCTCCTGCTCGAGAAGACTGCGGACCTTGCCTGCGGCGACGTCGGTCAGCTTGACCTCGTGGACCGGCAGTTCGCCGGCAGCGCTGGTG
This sequence comes from Arthrobacter sp. 210 2, assembly GCF_059093025.1. Classification (NCBI taxonomy): domain Bacteria; kingdom Bacillati; phylum Actinomycetota; class Actinomycetes; order Micrococcales; family Micrococcaceae; genus Arthrobacter; species Arthrobacter sp. 210 2. The sequence goes on along the minus strand of NZ_JBNHIE010000013.1, from coordinate 7,419 downwards.
GTTTCGGTGCTGTTCTCATTGGTTGCGGTGCTCATTGGCCTACCTTCTTAGGACGGGTCCTGGCGGCTCCGCCTTGGCGGTGCCAGCCCCTACGGATTGGGTATGGGCTATAGCTACATGCTACGTCGGACAGCCGTGTAGCTCTAACTCCTCACGTAACCAACGAAGGCCACCGGTTGTTCCCGCCGACGGTAATTTTCAGGCCCCGGAACCCTGAAGCCCGTCCCTGTTGAGGCGGGCCAGCATCAGGGCTTCGGCCAGGATTGCCTTCCGGAAGTCGCCAAGGTGCAGGGACTCATTGGCACTGTGTGCGCGCGAATCCGGATCCTCCACGCCCGTGACCAGGATCTGTGCGTGCGGATAGAGCTCCAGCAGGTCGGCGATGAACGGAATGGAACCGCCGATCCCCGTCTCCACGGCCGGCACGCCCCACGCTTCACCCAGCGCCCACATGGCCACGGTGGCAGCCGCCGAGGACGTGTCAGTCTGGAACGGGTTGCCGCTCTCCCCCGGGGTGAATATGACCTTCGCGCCAAAGGGCGCGTTGGCCTCCACGTGCCGGCGCACTGCCTCCATGGCCTCCGACGGGACCTGTCCCGGAGCCAGCCGGAGGCTGAACTTGGCGCGCGCACGGGGCAGGAGGGTATTGGATGCGACGTCGACGCCCGGGGCGTCGAACCCGATGATGGACAGCGCCGGCTTGGTCCAAAGGCGCGAGGCGATGCTGCCTGACCCTGCCAGGCGTACGCCGTCGAGCACTGACGCATCGGCGCGGTAGTCCGCCTCCGGCAGGTCTACTGTGGCATTGTCCGTTGCCACGAGTCCTTCGATGGCGACGTTGCCCTCGTGGTCGTGCAGGGTGGCAATCAGGCGGGAAAGCAGGGTGGGGGCGTCCAGCACGGGGCCGCCGTACATACCGGAGTGGACGGCATGCTTCAGCACCTGGACCTCAATGACCCCGTCAACAAGCCCGCGCAGGCTGGTGGTGAGCGCGGGTATGCCCACTTTCCAGTTGCTGGAATCGGCAACGACAATAACATCGGCGCGGAGCAGCTCGCGGTTGGCTTCGAGGAACGGGCGGAAAGTGGGAGAACCGGCTTCCTCCTCCCCTTCAAAGAAGAAAGTGACGCCCAGGCCAAGCTCATCCCCCAGGACTTCGGAAACAGCCGCGTAGGCCGCCACGTGTGCCATGATGCCGGCTTTGTCGTCCGCTGCGCCGCGGCCGTACAGCCTGCCGCCCTTTTCCACTGCAGTGAAGGGCTTCGATTCCCACAGCGTTTCGTCCCCTGCGGGCTGGACGTCATGGTGGGCGTACAAAAGGATGGTGGGTTTGCCTGCCGCGGCGGCGCGGCGGGCGACGACGGCGGGACCGCCCGGGGTGCCGTCCGCTTTGTTGGACGCCAGGATCTGCACCCCGTCCAGGCCTGCACTGCGGAGCAGTTCCGCAACGGCTTCCGCGCTCCTTTCCAGCGGCGCCCTGTCGAAGCTGGGCCAGGCGATGCCCGGGATGGCAACAAGCTCCTTGAGCCGGCTCAGCGTGCTGTCGAAGGAGCGGTCAATGGAGTTCCTGAGGTCTTCCGTCCAGGAGCTTTCGTCAAGGCCCGGGATTGTGGGGCCGCTGGAGTTGTGCGGGGTGGCCGTCGGCGATGAAGTCATGGCGGAAACATTACTCCCGTCACATCCGCCTCCAGCGGAAGCGCCGCCCAACAGGCATTCCCTGCCCGCCCGCAAGGTATTCTGTTGTGGTGTTCGGACGTAAAAAGGAAGCGCCTTCGGCGCAGGAATCAGTAGACCAGCAGGCCGCGGAAGCGGCGGCGCGGCAAGGCGGCGTGACGGGCAAGGGCGCCCCGACTCCCACCCGCCGGGCGCAGGAGGCGGCCCGCAGGCGTCCGCTGGTGCCGGAGGACCGCAAGGCGTCCAAGGCGGCTGAGCGCCAGGCTATCCAGGACCAGCGGCAAAAGATGCGCCAGGCACTGGACACGGGTGACGAGAAATTCCTCCCCCTGCGTGACAAGGGCCCCCAGAAGCGTTTCGCCCGTGACTTCGTGGATGCCCGGTTCAGCCTGGGTGAGTACCTCATGTTCGGCGCGCTCGTTTTTGTCCTGGTGTCGCTGGTGGTGCCGGCGTCCAGCGACCTGATGATTTATGTCCTGGGCGGATTCTGGGTGATGTTCCTGGCCGTCTTCATCGACGTCTTCATCCTGTCCCGCAAACTCCGCAAGCGGCTGACCGAAAAGTTCGGCGAGGTGGAGCGCGGCACTGTGTGGTACGGCTCCATGCGCTCGCTGCAGTTCCGCAAGCTCCGTCTGCCCAAGCCCCAGGTCAAGCGCGGACAGTACCCGGCCTGATCCGTCGGGTCCATCTACACCAACAACAATGAGCAAACCCCGGCGGTATGAGCCGCCGGGGTTAGTCGTTTAAGGAGCCGCGGGACCCCGCTGCTCCTGCCAGGTCAGGACCGGCGGTTTTTCGCAAGCTGGCGGTTGATCCGGGCTGCCCAGAATGGTCCCTCATAGAGGAATGCCGTGTAGCCCTGGACGAGTGTTGCCCCGGCGTCGAGCCGTTCCTGGACATCCTGTGCTGTTTCCACACCGCCCACGGCCACGAGGGTCAGTTCGCCGCGGGTTGCTTCCTTGAGGCGCCGCAGGACGTCCAGGGACCGCTGCTTGAGGGGCGCTCCGGAGAGCCCGCCGGCGCCGCACTTTTCCACCTGCTCGGCCGGGGATGTGAGGCCGTCCCTGGCGATTGTTGTATTGGTGGCGATGATGCCGTCCAGCTTCAGGTCCAGGGCGAGGCGCGCGACGTCGTCGATATCCTCGTCGCTCAGGTCCGGCGCGATCTTCACCAGCAGCGGCACATGGCGCCCCGCTGCGCGGTCAGCCTCTTCGCCTACTGCGGTGAGCAGGGGCCGCAGGGTCTCCACATCCTGCAGCAACCGCAGGCCGGGAGTGTTCGGGGAACTGACGTTGACCACCAGGTAGTCGGCGGCGGGGGCGAGGCTGCGGGCACTGACGAGGTAGTCGTCCACCGCGTCGGCGAGCTCCACCACTTTGGTCTTGCCGATATTGACCCCGATCACGGGGCGAACCCCGCGGTGCCTGCGCTGCAGCGCCGCCCGGGCAGCCTTTAGACGGGGTGCCACCGTGTAGGCGCCGTCGTTGTTGAATCCCATCCGGTTGATGACGGCACGGTCCTGAACCAGGCGGAAGAGCCGCGGCTTTTCGTTTCCGGGCTGGGCCTGACCGGTGATCGTTCCTACCTCCACATGGCCGAAACCCAGCTCCGTGAGGGCCTCGATGCCGTGCCCTTCCTTGTCAAAGCCGGCAGCCAGGCCAAACGGCGACGGGAAGGTGACACCGAAGGCGGTGGTCTGCAGGGACGGCGCAGGTGCTGTGAGCTTCTGGAGGACCTTCCCGGCGCCGGAGGCATGCGCAAACCGGATGCCTTTGAACCCGATTGTGTGGGCGCGCTCGGCGTCCATCCATGAAAAGGCCAGCCTGAAGAAAGTGGGATAAACGCGCATGCCACCAGTCTTCCGTCTCCGGCGTCCCAGACCAAAATGGTACAGACCAAATGCTTTGCCGGATTAGCATGAAGCCATGGAGTGGCAGCCGGACATCCTGGGTGAGGAGTTCGAGTCCCGCGCCTTTGTGGCCGCCGGGGACGACGGCGTGGAGCGGACTGCGACGCTGATCCGGTTCCGCCCGGCGAACCACTCAGGTTCGGCCCGGCAGGCCCGCAGGGCAGTCCTTTTCCTGCACGGTTGGAGCGACTACTTCTTCAATGTGGACCTGGCGCGCTTCTGGTCCGGCGCAGGCTATGACTTCTATGCACTGGACATGCACAACCACGGCCGGAGCCTGCGCCCTGAAGACCCCGGCGGGTACGTTGCAAACCTCGCGGACTACGACGCGGAAATTGACGTGGCGTGCCGGCTTATCAGCGGAGAGGGCGGACCAGGGCCATTGACACTGATGGGTCATTCCACCGGCGGACTGGTGGCGGTCCTGTGGGCCAGCAAACACCCGGACGCGGTGTCACAGCTGATCCTCAACAGCCCATGGCTGGAGATGCACGGGAGCACCCTGGTGCGGCTGGCGGCTTCCGGCATGGTGGGACCCGTAGCCCGGTTCCGTCCCGAGGCTGTGCTCCGGCTGCCGGAGCGGGGCTTCTACTGGCGCACCATCAGCAGCGCCGCTGACGGGGAATGGGCCCTGGATGAACGGTACCGCCCGCCCATGGCCTTTCCCGTGCGGGCCGGGTGGCTGAGCGCGGTGCTGGCCGGCCACGCCCGCGTGGCCCGCGGCCTTGATATCGAGGTGCCCATACTGGTCCTGCTGTCCCGCGGAAGTGCGAACGGACTTTTCTGGTCGGAGGAGATGCGGCGGACCGACGCCGTGCTTGATGTGCACGTCATTGGCGCACGGGCGCTCACCCTTGGCCGCACGGTCACCGTGGAGCGGATCGACGGCGCGCTGCACGACGTGTTCCTCTCCCCCGCCGCTGTCCGTGCCGACGCCTATGCCCGCCTGGCACGCTGGCTGCGGGCGTACGGTGAACAGGATTCTCCTTCTGGAAGCGGGGACAGTTCGTGAGTAAAAGGCAGCCCGATGAGGATGACCGGCCAGGAGTCTGGACAGCAGATTTCCTTGGTCCCCGCTTCCAGCAGCGCGTGCTGTCCCTCCCACCCGACGATGAGGGAGATGTCCTTGCAACCCTTGTTCGTTGTGTCGTGCCACGGCTCCGGGATTCCGCCACAACCGGAAGGCGTGAACCAGTCAATGTGGTCCTCTATGTTCATGGCTGGGCCGACTACTTCCTCCAGGCGGAAGTAGCCGAATACCTCACCACGGCCGGATTCCCGTTTTACGCATTGGATCTACGGAAGTTCGGGCGAAGCCTCCGTCCGTGGCAGACCCCGGGTTATACGGACGACCTTGCCGTCTATGACGAGGACCTGGCCGCAGCGATCCAGGCGATCAGGGCCGACTTCGCGGAAGTCCAAGGACCGCACGCAGTGCCTACGGTGCACCTGCTCGCGCATTCACTCGGCGGGCTTATTGCCGCGCTGTGGGCTGACCGCAACCCCACAGCACTGGGGACGTTGATCCTTAACGCACCTTGGCTGGAGCTGCAAGGCAGCAGCATTATCCGTACGATCGCCATGCACCTTGTGGATCCGCTGTCCAGGAGTGATCCCCGGCGTCCGCTTTGGCTCCCCGAAATGCCCGGCTACTGGCAAAGCGTCAGCGATGAGGCTCACGGCGAATGGCACCTGGACCCGACGTGGCGGCCCCGGGCTTCGTTTCCCATACGGGCAGGCTGGGCCAAGGCCGTGCTGGCCGGGCAGGCTGCGGTGGAGCGGCACCTGCACATCCGGGCTCCTTCGCTTGTTCTGCTTTCAGAGCGGACGCATGTCCAGATTGACTGGTCGGCAGAACTAATGGAAGCGGACGCCGTGATCAACGTGGAGGAAACAGCCAACCGGGCCCTGCGTCTGGGCCGGCGGGTAGCTGTCTTCCGCTACCCCGGCGCCATTCATGACGTGTTCCTCTCCCGTCGCAACGTGCGCGAGGAGGCCTGCCGGGATGTGGCCGCATGGCTTAGAGGCTACCCGGCGTGAGGATCGCCCCTCCCAGAGGGAAATTTCAGTCCTGGCTTTGGACCGAAGTGTTGCCAGGCGCAGCCGCGTCCACGGCGCCGCCGTACCTGCGGTCCCGCCGGGCGTACTCTTCAACGGCAGCCCACAGGGTCCGCCGGTCGACGTCAGGCCACAGGGTATCCATGAACACGAACTCTGCATACGCGGACTGCCACAGCAGGAAGTTGGACAGCCGCTGTTCCCCCGAGCTGCGCAGGAAGAGGTCCACGTCGGGAAGGTCCGGCTCGTCAAGATATTTCTGGATGGTCCGCTCGGTGATGGCCCCGGGCTTGATCCTCCCTGCTGCGACCTCGGCAGCGATTGCGGACACGGCATCGGTGATCTCCGCGCGGCCGCCGTAGTTTACACACATGGTCAGCGTGCAGGTGCTGTTGCCGGCGGTGAATTCCTCCGCCTCTTCCAGCTCGCGGATAACTGATCCCCAGAGCCTGGGCCGGCGGCCGGACCAGCGGACGCGCACTCCCCATTCGTCGAGCTGGTTCCGCTGGCGGCGCAGCACATCCTTGTTAAATCCCATGAGGAAGCGGACTTCCTCGGGCGACCGCCGCCAGTTCTCGGTGGAGAAGGCGTAGACGCTGACGTACTCAATCCCGAGCTCGATGGCCCCTGCCATGACGTCCAGCAGCGCGGGTTCGCCGGCTTTGTGTCCCTCGATCCGCGGCAGTCCGCGCTGGTTGGCCCACCGGCCGTTGCCGTCCATAACGATGGCCACGTGCCGCGGGATGAACTCTGCCGGAATGGTTGGCGCCAGGGCGCCGGACGGATGCGGGTAGGGGGCCACCACAGGGTGGGTGCGCCGGCGGGATGTGTTGGTCTTTTTGCCCAGGGCCACTGTCAGCTACGCTCCACATGCTTGAGGGATTTGAGAACTCGTTCAAGGTGCCATTGCAGGTAGGCCGCCACCAGGCCTGCCGCCTCCTTGCGGTGGACCGGCAGCGATCCGTCCGCGGTGGGCCAGTCGCCCGTGAGCAGGGCTGCCAGCAGTACCACTGTTTCAGGTGCGGGCGCGGGCGATCCCGGAGGCCGGCATCCGCTGCAGACCATGCCGCCGAGCGGAGCGGCGAACGCGGTATGCGGGCCCGGCTGCCCGCAGCGGGCACAGTCGGTGAAACTGGGCGCCCAGCCGCCGGTGGCCAGCGCCCGCAGCAGGTAGGAATCGAGGATGAGGCCTGCGGCGTGCTCATTCCTGCTCAGGGCGGCCAGGGCACCTACCAGCAGGTTGTACTGCGCAGTGCCGGATTCGCCGTCCGAGTCTGTGAGCTTCTCGGCGGTCTCGGTCATGGCCGCGGCCACGGTGTACCGTCCGTAGTCAGCGGCGATGCTTCCCCCGTAGGCCCCCTTGGCGACGGCCTGGGTGACAATGTCCAGGGTGCGGCCGGACACCAGCTGAAGGTCAGCGACCATAAAGGGTTCCAGCCGCGCACCGAACCGGCTGCTCGTGCGGCGGACGCCTTTGGCGACCGCCCGGACCTGGCCGTGGTGCTTGGTCAGCAGCGTGATGATGCGGTCGGCCTCGCCCAGCTTATGGGTGCGGAGCACGACGGCGTCGTCCCGGTACGCGCGGGAGGCGAAAGACTGTTGGGCCACGCTTTTATCTTCCCATCCCCTCCGGGCGTGCGGCTGCCGGACACTGGCGGGGGGGGGGGGGGGGGGGGGGGGGGGGGGGGGGGGGGGGGGGGGGGGGGGGGGGGGGGGGGGGGGGGGGGGGGGGGGGGGGGGGGGGGGGGGGGGGGGGGGGGGGGGGGGGGGGGAGAGGA
>NZ_JBNHIE010000012.1:0-146493 GCF_059093025.1 Arthrobacter sp. 210 2 | reverse complement strand
TTTCTTTTCCTTTCTCCTTGGGTTTTGTCTCTGTGAGGCTGTTTCGGTGCGGCGGAAACCCCCCCCCCCCACGGCAGGAAGGGCATCAGGACTGTGCGTCGCGGATGGCGCGGTTCACAGCGGAGATGACGGCCTTCAGGGACGACATGCTGGTGTTGGCATCGATGCCCACACCCCACAGGACCCGCTCCCCCACGGCACATTCCACGTAGGCGGCGGCCATCGCGTTGCCGCCTTCCGAGAGTGCGTGCTCGCTGTAGTCGAGCACCCGGACATCCACGCCGTCCTCCCGCAGGATGCTCAACAGCGCGGCGATGGGTCCGTTGCCGATGCCCGTCCGGCTGACCTGCGCACCGTCAACGGTGAGGGACGCGTGAAGCGTCATTCCGCCGTCGTCGTCCGTTTCGGTTTTGACGGCACCCAGGGAGTAGCGGCCCCACTGCCCGTCAGCTTTGCCGGACGGCAGGTATTCGTCCTGGAAGACCTGCCACAGCTGGGCCCCGCTGACTTCGCCGCCCACGGTGTCCGTGCGCTTCTGGATGACGCCGGAGAACTCGATCTGGGCACGGCGCGGCAGGTCCAGGCTGTGTTCGTTCTTGAGCAGGTAGGCCACACCGCCCTTGCCGGACTGGGAGTTGACCCGGATGACTGCCTCGTAGCTGCGGCCCAGGTCCTTGGGGTCCACAGGCAGGTACGGGACCTGCCAGGTGAAGTCCGCCACGTCCTTGCCGGCCGCGGCGGCGTCGCGCTCCAGGGCCTCGAAACCCTTCTTGATGGCGTCCTGGTGGGAACCGGAGAAGGCGGTGAACACCAGGTCGCCGCCGTACGGGGATCGCTCGGGGACGGGCAGCTGGTTGCAGTATTCGACGGTCCGGCGGACGTCGTCGATGTTCGAGAAGTCGATCATGGGGTCGATGCCCTGCACGAAGAGGTTCAGGCCCAGGGTGACCAGGTCCACGTTGCCGGTCCGCTCACCGTTGCCGAAGAGGCAGCCTTCGATCCTGTCGGCACCGGCCATGTAGCCGAGTTCGGCGGCAGCCACGCCCGTACCGCGGTCATTGTGCGGGTGCAGGGAGAGGATGATTCCTTCGCGCGGGTGCAGGTGCCGGCTCATCCACTCGATGGAATCGGCGTAAACATTGGGGGTGGCCATCTCAACAGTGGCGGGCAGGTTGATGATGACCTGCCGGTCGGCGGAAGCCTCAAACACGTCGGCGACGGCGTTGCACACGCGGACGGCATACTCCAGTTCCGTTCCGGTGAAGGACTCCGGGGAGTACTCGTAGGTGACGTGCGTGTCCGCGAGGGTTTCCTCGTACTTCTTGCACAGCCGCGCGCCCTGCAGGGCGATGTCCAGGATTCCGTCCTCGTCCTGGTTGAAGACGACGCGGCGCTGCAGGACGGAGGTGGAGTTGTAGAGGTGGACGATGGCCTGCTTTGCCCCGACCAGGGATTCGTAGGTCCGCTCGATCAGGTGTTCGCGGGCCTGCGTGAGGACCTGGATGGTGACGTCATCCGGGATGTGGTTGCCCTCGATGAGCTGGCGGACGAAGTCGAAGTCGGTCTGGGACGCCGACGGGAATCCGACCTCGATCTCCTTGTAGCCCATGCGGACCAGCAGATCGAACATCTTCATCTTGCGGGCCGGGCTCATGGGGTCGATCAGTGCCTGGTTGCCGTCCCGCAGGTCCACAGCACACCAGCGGGGAGCTTTGGTAATGATCTTGTCCGGCCAGGTGCGGTCCGGCAGCTCGACTTTGATCTGGTCCTGGAACGGCGTGTACCGGTGGGCAGGCATTCCTGAGGGCTTTTGTGCGTTTCGCATTACTGGGGGCCTTTTCTGGAGATCTTCATTGAAAGGGTGGCCGGGCAACACAAACTCCGCAGCGAGGGTGGGCCTTGCGCTAGATCGCGTCTGAGGCCTCGCCGCGGCAGCTAAGGAGAAGGAGCTCTGCACGCACCATTTGAGGGTAACACGCGTGCGTAAGATGAAAGGGCACTACCGTCCGTAAAGTCCACCATGCAGACCCTTCCGGTGTTCCAACCGGCCGCGGCATTCAGCAAAAAGGAGTTTCAGTGCCCATTTCGGGGATCGACCTGTCCACCATTGATCACACGGTCCGGCCGCAGGATGACCTGTACCAGCACGTAAACGGTGCATGGCTTAAGGCCACGGAAATTCCCGACGACCGGCCCCTGGAAGGCACGTTCACCGCATTGCGGGACGGTTCCGAAATCGCCGTCCGCGACATTATTGAGGAAGCAGCCGCCAAGGCTGATGCTGCCAGCGGAATCGAGCGGAAGATCGGCGGGCTGTACAACAGCTTCATGGATGAGGCTGCCGTGGAAGCCAAAGGCATGGAGCCTATCCGCCAGCGGCTCGCCGAGGTTTTCGCCACCAAGTCCACCGCTGACCTCATAGCATTGGCCGGCCGGCTGTTCCGCTCCGACGTGGGCGGTCTTTTTTATATCTACCCTGCCCCGGATGCCGGGAATCCGGACCGCGTCCTGTTGTACACGGGACAGGGCGGCCTGGGACTTCCTGACGAGTCGTACTACCGGGAAGAGAAGTTCGCCCCCATGGTCTCCGCGTACAGGGCGCATGTGCAGACCATGCTCGCGCTGGCGGACGTGGCGGATGCGGAAGGCGCGGCCGGACGGGTGGTCGGGCTCGAAACAAAGCTGGCGTCGCACCATTGGGACAACGTCACCCTCCGGGATCCGCAGAAGACCTACAACCTGAAAACGGCTGAGGAAGCATTTGCACTGTTCCCGCACCTGGCCACATGGTTCGACGCCGCCGGCATCGAACCGGACAAGCGGCAGGAAATTGTGGTGAGCACGCCGGACTTCTTTGCCGGCGCGGCGAGGCTCGTCGAGTCCGAGCCGTTGTCCACGTGGCAGGAGTGGCTGGCCATGCGGGTCATCAGCGCAGCGGCACCTTACCTGTCCTCTGCTTTCGTGGACGCGAATTTCGCGTTTTACGGCACCACCATCAGCGGGACGCCCCGGAACAAGGACCGCTGGAAGCGCGGGGTGGGCGTTGTGGAGGCAGCCCTGGGCGAAGCCGTAGGCCAGATCTACGTCGCCCGGCATTTCCCGGAGACGCACAAGGCCCGGATGCAGACGCTGGTGGCCAACCTCATCGAGGCCTACCGCCGCAGCATCACGGACGTGGGCTGGATGGGTGAGGACACCAAGGCGGAGGCCCTCCGGAAGCTGGAGGGGTTCCGGGCGAAGATCGGCTTCCCCGATGAATGGATTGACTACTCAGCGGTGGAAATTGACCCCGCCGACCTGCTGGGCAATGTGGAGCGGGCCCACAACGCCGACGTCGACCGGCACCTTGACGAGGTGGGCAAGCCGGTGGACCGCAACAAGTGGCTCATGACCCCGCAAACAGTCAACGCCTACTACCACCCGATGATGAACGAGATTGTGTTCCCGGCGGCCATCCTGCAGCCCCCGTTCTTCACGGCGGACGCCGATGACGCCGTCAATTACGGCGGCATCGGCGCCGTGATTGGCCACGAGATCGGCCACGGCTTCGACGACCAGGGCTCCCAGTTCGACGGCGGAGGCACGCTGCGGAACTGGTGGACGGAGGAGGACCGCCAGGCGTTCGAGCAGCTCACCGCGAAACTGGTGGCCCAGTTCGATGCGCTGGCACCCACCGCGGCGCCGGACCACCACGTCAACGGGCGGCTCACGCTCGGCGAGAACATCGGCGACCTGGCCGGGTTGGCAATCGCGTACAAGGCCTACCAGATCAGCCTGGACGGCCAGGAACCCGAGGTCCTGGACGGGCTCACCGGGCAGCAGCGCTTCTTTGCTTCGTGGGCCGCCGGCTGGCGCCAGGTCATCCGGCAGGAAGAGGCAATCCGCAGGCTTGCCACGGACCCCCACTCCCCCAACGAGTTCCGGACGAACGCCATCGTGAAGAACCTGGACGCCTTCCACGAGGCGTTTGAGGTCAGCGAAGAGGACGGCATGTGGATGCCGCCGGCGGAGCGGGTCAGCATCTGGTGACAGCCAGGCAGAACAACTGAATCGGGGCCCGCCTTCCGGCGGGCCCCGATGCAGTTAAGCAGCCTGGCTTTATTCAGAAACGATGAGGTACGGGTTCGCCTGCTGGCAGGTCTCGTCGCCGGCCGTCTGGTTGACGATGTTTTCCGGCAACGCGGCAGCCGCGCCGTACGTGGTGCCCGTCGTGAAATCAGTGCCCAGGTAGACCTGGACTCCTGAAACTGCGGGAAGGGCAACGGTCTGCCCGGCCGGGATCCCGAGTACCGCGGCAACGTCGGCCGCGACATCCGCGAAGCCGGAACCGTAGTAGACCACCGACTGCGCCACCGCTGTTGCCTCAAACTGGGCAGCCTGCGTGAAGCCCCCGGAGATCAGCGCCTGGACAATTTCCTGGGAACGACCGGGGACCCCGGTGCCGTTCGCCACCGCGACAGCCTGAAGTGCCTTGTCATAGGGCGGCTGGGCCGGGGCAGGTTCGGTCGGGGCGGCCGACGGCGGTGCGGTTTCGCTGGGCGCGGGCGTTGCGGGAGCGGTGGGGTCGGTCAGGTCGACGTCCTTGCGGAGTGCAGCAAAGAGCTGGGAGCCGGCCGGCTCGGCGATCTGGAGCCTGTTGGGGTCAAGGTCTGCCGGGGCGGTGGGGACGGCGACGAACGCCACCTTGCTGATGTCGATGTCCTTGAGCCGGTTGCCGATGGTCAGCAGGGTGGGAACCGAGGCCAGCCCTTCATCCACGGTCAAATTCTGGGTAACGACGTCGGCGATCTTCAGCATCTTGCCGGGATCGGCCAAGGTGCCGTCGTCCTTGATCTTCCGCGTCAGCGAGGAGAGGAAGCCCTGCTGGGCCTTGATGCGGCCCAGGTCGCCGCCGTCGGCAAATGCGTGGCGGGTGCGCAGGAACGCAAGTGCCTGCTCTCCCTGGACCATGGAGGTGCCCGCCGGCAGGCGAAGCCGGGAGTCAGGGTCATACACGGCGTCGCTGATGCAGACTTCCACGCCGCCCACGGCATTGGAGAGTTCCTTCACGGCGTTGAAGTCGGCCATCATGAAGTGGTCCACCTCCAGCCCGGTGATCCTGTTGACGGTATCCACGGCGCAGCCGATGCCGGCTTCCGTCATTGCCTCGTTGATCATGACGTCGCTGCGGGCAGGGTATTCCGTACCGGTTTCCCCGTCTTTGCACTCGGGAATGTCCACCAGGAGGTCACGCGGGAAGCTGATGACGCTGACGCGCTTGTTGTCCTCGGAGATGTCCATGAGCATCATGACGTCCGACTTGCCGTAGCCTGCGGAAAGGTCGGCTTCCCCGTACTCGGCGTTCTTCCCGTCGCGGGTGTCCGAGCCCAGGATGAGGATCTGCATCCTGCCGGTGGCGTCGCTGACCGTCTCGCTGTTTCCCCCGCCCGCGTTCAGCGGGGCCTTGGAAATATTGCCCTGCAGGCGCAGGTACCAAAACCCGGCGAACGCGATGCCTCCCACGATGGCCAGGGACAGGACGGCTGTGACAACCTTCAGCCACACGGGCATCCCCCGCAGGGAGCCAAGGTGGCGCGCTGCCCCGGCAGTGCCATCGTCCGCATGGCGGGACGCAGGTCCTGTTCCGGGTGACACGTCAGCCCTGTTGTCGCGCATGTCGCGGCCTCGCCCCACGTGGTGAACCTTCCTCTAAAATCAAAATCCGGTCCATTTTAGTGGCCCAGTCTGGGAATTGCCCGGCAGCGCTGCAGCGGCACCGGCGAAACAGGTCAGAAACCCAGTTTGACCAGCTGCTTCGGGTCGCGCTGCCAGTCCTTGGCCACCTTGACGTGGAGGTCCAGGTAGATGCGTGTACCCAGCAGGGCTTCGATCCCCTTGCGCGCGTTGGTTCCCACTTCGCGAAGCCGGCTGCCGCCCTTGCCGATGATGATGGCCTTCTGCGACGGGCGTTCCACGTACAGGTTCACGCGCACGTCCAGGAGCGGGTTGTCCTCCGACCGGTCCGGCCGGGGAACGATCTCTTCGACCACCACTGCGAGGGAGTGCGGCAGTTCGTCGCGGACGCCTTCGAGTGCCGCTTCGCGGATCAGCTCGGCAACCATGACGGCCTCGGGCTCGTCCGTCAGTTCGCCGTCGGGATACAGCGGGGGCGACGGCGGCATGTGGCTGATCAGGACATCCGCCACGGTTTCCACCTGGAAGCCATCCGTCGCGGACACGGGCACGATGTCCTTCCAGCCGTCCTCCCCCATTACTTCACGGCCAAGCGCCGCGACTGCCAGGAGCTGTTCGGTCAGGGCCTGGCGGTCCACCAGGTCCGCCTTGGTGACGATGGCGATGACAGGCTTGCGTCCCACCGCGGCCAGCTGGGCGGCGATGAATTTATCCCCCGGACCGATCTTTTCGTTGGCCGGCAGGCAGAAGCCGATGGCGTCCACCTCGGCGAGGGTGTCCGCCACGAGGTCGTTCAGGCGCTTACCCAAAAGGGTGCGCGGGCGGTGCAGCCCCGGAGTGTCCACCAGGATCAGCTGGGCGTCCTCCCGGTGCACGATGCCACGGATGGTGTGGCGGGTGGTCTGCGGCTTGGCGGACGTAATGGCCACCTTTTTCCCCACCAACGCGTTGGTCAAAGTGGATTTTCCGGCGTTGGGGCGCCCCACCAGGACTGAAAAGCCTGCGCGGAAGCCGCCGAAGTCTTCCTCTGCTGCTGCTTTATTTTTCTTGCTCACGTGGAACTCCCTGCTGGGTTGTTTCCGCCTCTTCGAGGAGGTCTTCAAGGTCAGTGTCTACTCTTGGCACCGCTGCCGCAATAATGTGGCTGACGCGGTTCCGCCGGCCTTCCAACCGGTCCGCCCGGAGCGAGACTCCGTGGACTTCCACGTGGCTTCCAACGATCGGAACCCTGCCAAGCGCCTTGGCGAGCAGGCCGCCCACGGTGTCCACTTCGTCGTCGTCGAGCTCCATGTCGAAGAGCTCGCCCAGGTCGTCGATGCTCATCCGCGCGCTGACCCGATAGGAGCCATCGCCCAGCTCCACGGCTTCCGCGCTTTCGGTGTCGTACTCGTCAACAATCTCGCCCACGATCTCTTCGATCAGGTCCTCGAGGGTGACAAGTCCGGCCGTGCCGCCGTATTCGTCGATGACGATGGCAACGTGCGTGGATTCCTTCTGCAGTTCACGCAGCAGGTCGCTCACCGGCTTGGATTCCGGCACGTACCGGACCTCCCGGGCCAGTGACTCCACCAGCGGCGGTTCCTCGTCCGGGGCCAGCTCGTGCAGGACGGCGGCAACGTCCTTAAGGTAGATGATGCCGAGGATGTGGTCGGTGTCCTCGGCGATCACGGGGATCCGGGAGTAGCCGGAGCGAAGGAACAGCGTCATGGCCTGGCGGAGGCTGGAGCCCGCTTCGATGCTGAGGATGTCCGTCCTGGGCACCATGACCGCGCGCACCAACGTGTCGCCGAAGTCGAACACGGACTGGATCATCTCAGCCTCGGTGTCCTCGATCATGTCGGATTCGCTGGCCCGCTCCACGAGTTCACGGAATTCCTGCTCGCTGAAAAACGCTTCGTCCCCGCCCGGCGCGCCGGGCGCTGCCGCGCCTCCCAACGCCACGAGCCAGCCGGGGATGGGACCCAGGACCCAGGTGAGGAAGCGGATCAAGGGGGCCGTGAAGCGGACCACGGCAGCAGAATGCAGCCTGCCCAGCTGCCGGGGTGAGACACCCACGATCACGAATCCCAGCAGGGCCATGATGCCGGTTGCTGCCAGGCCGGCAAGCCAGATGTTGTCCAGCAGGCTGTAAAGCAGGACGGCCACAGCCACCGCGGAAGCCATCTCGAACCAGATGCGCCAGAACCGAAGAGCCCGGATATGCGCCACGGGCTGGGCGAGGATCCGGCGCATGGCGATATTGCGGCTCTTGAGGAGTGCCTCCTCGGCGTCGTGGCGCGGGAGGAAATTGAAGGCGGCCTCGGCCGCGGTCAACACCGCCGCGATACCCAGGAAGACCAGGGCCATCGCGACAAGGAGCAAAGGCGTCACTGGGTGGTCTCGGCGGGTGCTTCTTTGCCGGTGAAGCCGGACAGGAGCTCCCGCTGGAGCCCGAACATCTCGGCCTTCTCCTCGGGTTCTGCATGGTCGTAGCCCAACAGGTGCAGAATGCCGTGTGTTGTCAGCAGCAGCATTTCATCCTGGAGCTGATGGCCCGCGTTCCGGGCCTGGACCACGGCCACCTGGGGGCAAATGGCAATGTCGCCAAGCATTCCCTGCGGAGTGGGCCGGTCCGGCGTCCCGGGTGTGAGCTCGTCCATGGGTACGGACAGGACATCGGTGGATCCCGGCTCATCCATCAGTTCGATGTGCAGCTTCTCCATCGCGGGCTCGTCCACGAGGAGGATCGACAGTTCTGCCTGGGGATGGATATAGAGCTGTTCGAAGATGTACCGGGACAGCGCAACGAGTTCCGCTTCGTCAACCTGGACGCCGGACTCGTTGTTCACCTCGATGCTCAAGCGTGTTCCCCCCGTTTTTCTTTGGTCGCTGAATGTTTGACGCGGCGGCGCTGGGCATCGTCCCAGATGCTGTAGGCATTGACGATGTCGCCCACCAGGCGGTGCCGGACGACGTCGGCCGCGTCCAGGACCGAAAAGTTCACGCCTTCGATGCCGGTCAGGATTTCCTCCACGATCCGCAGTCCGGACCGGGTGCCGAAGGGCAGGTCAACCTGCGTGACGTCACCGGTGACCACCATCTTCGAGCCGAAGCCGAGCCGCGTCAGGAACATCTTCATTTGCTCAGGCGTGGTGTTCTGCGCCTCGTCGAGAATGATGAAGGCGTCGTTGAGCGTGCGGCCGCGCATGTAGGCAAGGGGTGCCACCTCGATGGTGCCGGCTGCCATGAGCCGCGGAATGGATTCGGGATCCATCATGTCGTGCAGTGCGTCATAGAGCGGACGGAGGTACGGATCGATTTTGTCGCTCAGGGTTCCGGGGAGGAAGCCCAGGCGTTCCCCGGCTTCAACCGCCGGACGGGTCAGAATGATCCGGCTGACCTCTTTTTGCTGCAGCGCCTGTACTGCTTTGGCCATGGCAAGGTACGTCTTGCCGGTTCCGGCCGGCCCGATACCAAAGATCACGGTGTTGTCGTCAATGGCGTCAACGTAATTCTTCTGGTTCAGGGTTTTCGGGCGGATGGTGCGGCCGCGGCTGGAGAGGATGTCATGGGTCAGCACGTCCACGGGGTTCTGCAGGGACTGGGTGCGCAAGAGGGCCACCAGCTGCTGGAGCACCGTGGGACTGATCACCGTGCCGCGGGCAACGAGGCCGCGGACTTCATGGAGGAGCCGCATGATCCGCGGTACGTCACTGGTGGGACCGCTGATGGAGAGTTCGTTGCCGCGGACGTGGAAATTAACGTCCGGGAACTGTTCCTCGATGTACCGCAACGCCTCATCATGGCTGCCGAGTGACTGGACCATCTGATCGGAGTTGTCAAAAAGGACTACCTCGGTCCGGATGCCGGGAAGGGAATGGGGGAACTCCCCGGGCGTGCCCTCTCCGGTGGTGAGCCGGCGCTTTCCGTTAGCTGATTCAGTCATGGTGCTGGCCCGCAGGCCTGTGGTCCCCTCGAGGTCGGTTCAGTTGTTGGGCTGTTGCGCGGAGGCCGTTGCCCGTTCTCCCCGTCCAGCGATCCTTCCATCTTACGCCAGAGCGTCCCACGGCCGGATATCGGGAGGCTGCCCTGCAGGGCCAAAAGGGCCCGACGCGGCGGCGGTTGCGTCGTAAGATATCAACTTCATATCGGCCTCATATCGTTCCCGTTGCAGTTGGCCGCCAGTGCCGCTCCGCGGCTCTTGGGCCCCGCGCGTTGTGCCATGCTGGAAATCCAGCTGCAGCTGGAACACCAGGCCGCCCGGGGATCGGCCCTCCATGCAAGGAAAGGACAGGCAACAAAAGTGCCGGAAACCGCTGCGCCCAAGGGCGCCGCCCGTGCCCTGGGCCGCGCGCGCGCACTTGTGCTTGCCGGTGTCCTTGTTGCCGTCCCTGCCCTGACGGGCTGCATTGCCGAAGCGGGACCGTCACCCACCGCCACGCCGCTCACAGGTCCGGCCGCCTCGGGCACCGCACAGCCTCCGTCCACCAGCGCGCCGCTGGAAACCACCCAGTCCTCCAACAAGGCGCCGGTGTACTGGATCGGCCGCAGCGACAGCGGGGTTTTCCTTTACCGGGAATTCCGGGATGTCCCGGACCAGGAAAATCCGGTGACCCGGGCACTGCGGGCCATGATGTCCGACAAACCCCTCGACCCTGATTTTTTTACCCCCTGGCAGAACCCGAGCCAGCTCGCCACGTCGATTTCGGGCAAGGACGTCATCACTGTTGATGTGTCCGAGGATGCATTCAACAGCAATCTCGACGCCGACATGGCTGCCCGGGCCATCCAGCAGCTGGTGTATACGGCGACGGCCGCGGCTGCCAGCTCAGGACTGATCGACTCGGGCCAGCAGATCCGGGTGCGCATCCTGGTGGACGGACATACGGACTACGTGGCCTTTGACCACATCCAGCTGGGCGCCCTGATGACGCGGACCGCAGGCCTTGTTGCACCCGTCTGGATTATTGACCCCCAGGAAAACGTGGAAGTGGGCGGCGGCAGCGTCAAGATCACCGGGCGCAACACAACGGCAGGCGGCAAGCTCCGCTGGCAGATCCTCCAGTCCAGGGACAACGGCGCCAAGGAGCCGTTCCTCACGGGCGAGACCACCGCGTCTGCTGAACAGGGACAGGCCGGGGTGTTCACCCTGGCGCTCAACCTGCCGCCAGGTGACTACGAGCTGCGGGTCTCCCAGGCGGGCACTGGCGACCAGCCGGACCAGTACGAGGACACACGGGCCTTTAAGGTGCGGTAGCCTTCCAGCGGCCCAGGATGTCGCTGGCAAGGACGACGGCGGCAGGCCCGGCCGTTGATGAGCGCAGGACGTGGTGGCCCAGGAGTGCTGTCACGGCGCCCTTGTCGCAGAGTTTCGTGACTTCGCGGGGGCTGATGCCGCCTTCGGGTCCCACGATCAGGAGCACTTCCCGGGGCGCCGCTCCCCCCGCTCCATCCCATGCTTCGAGGACGTTTCGCAGTGGCCGCACGGCGTCCTCATGAAGGATGACAGCCAGGCCGGCGGCTTCGACGGCCGCGGACAGGGCGGCTGTGTCGACAGCGGGCCGGACCTCGGGAACCCAGGCCCGGCGTGCCTGCTTGGCCGCCGCAGTCACAACAGACTGCCATTTGGCGTGGGCCTTGGCGGCCCGGTCACCTTTCCAGCGCACGATGGAACGCTCGGACTGCCACGGAATGACGGCGTCGATTCCGAGCTCTGTCGCCGTTTCGATGGCCAGCTCGTCCCGGTCGCCCTTCGCAAGCGCCTGGACCAGGACCAGCCGGACATCGGGGCGGTCTTCGAAGGCCACCGACGTGCACTCGACCTCCAGAGCCGAGGAAGAAGCCGCGGTGACGCGTCCGCTCATCCGCGTGCCGGCACCGTCGACAATGTCCACAGCTTCACCGGGTGACAGCCGTTTAACCGCAACAGCGTGCCTGGCTTCGGGTCCTTCCAGGATGAACCGCGTCGCGGGCGCGACGCCGTCCAGGGACCCGGCGGGAGTGAAGAAGACGGGGTTGCTCACCGCTACAGGTTACCGAGGCGATCCCGGAGTTTGGCGAACATGCCGCCGCTGGCAGCGAGTTTGCCCTCGGTGATCTGCTCGCCGCGCATCTTGGCGAGCTGCCGCAGGAGGTCCTCCTGGGCGGCATCCAGCTTCGCGGGGGTCTCAACCTGCAGGTGCACCTTCAGGTCGCCGCGGCCGTAGCCGCGCAGGTGGGTAACGCCGAGGCCGCGGAGGGTGATGATCTCACCGGACTGCGTTCCGGGCTTGACGTCGATTTCCTGGGTCCCGTCGAAGGTCTCAAGGCTTACCTCTGTACCCAGCGCTGCGGCCGTCATGGGGATGTTCAGCGTGGCGTGCAGGTCGTCTCCGTCGCGGACGTAGGTGGCGTCATTGTTGACGCGGATTTCCACGTAAAGGTCACCGGAGGGTCCGCCGGCGGGCCCGGCCTCGCCCTGGCCGGAGAGCTGGATCCGGGTGCCGGTGGCCACGCCGGCGGGAACCTTGATGGTCAGGGACCGGCGGCTCCGGATCCGTCCCTGGCCGCTGCATTCGTTGCAGGGGTCCTTGATGACCGTGCCGAAGCCTTCGCAGCTGCCGCAGGGCGCAGCCGTCATGACCTGGCCCAGGATGGAGCGAACGGCCCGCTGGACCTGGCCGCTGCCTCCGCAGATGTCACACCGTTCGGGGTGGGTGCCGGGCCGGCAGCATGATCCCTCGCAGGTGGGGCAGGTGACCGCGGTGTCCACTTCGAGTTTCTTGTTGACGCCGAACACCGCATCGCGGAGGTCGATCCGGACACTGATGAGGGCGTCCTGTCCGCGGCGGACACGGGAGGCAGGCCCGGTGGAGCCGCCGGCGCCAAAGAACGTGTCAAAGATGTCCTGGAACGCGAAGCCCTGGCCGGCGTAGCTGCCGCCGCCGAATCCGTTGTCCGTACCGTTTTCATTGCCGGTGGTGTCATAGACGCGCCGCTTTTGGGGGTCGGAAAGGACCTCGTACGCGTGGGTTACTGCCTTGAAGCGGTCTGCGGCGTCCTCACCCGGGTTAACGTCCGGGTGCAGGGTCCGGGCCAGCTTGCGGTAGGCCTTCTTGATTTCTTCGCCGGTGGCCTCCGGTGAGACTCCAAGGACGTCATAGTGGCTGCTCAAAGTTCGTATCTCTTCCTTGTTGTACTGCCTGCATGCGGGGTGCCCTGCCCGTGGTTCCGGCTGCCTAAGCGCCGGGACCGCCGGTCAGGGTCCCAGTATCCGGGAAAGGTAACGGGCAACAGCCCTGACGGCGGCCATGGTGGTGGGGTAGTCCATGCGCGTCGGCCCCAGCACGCCAATCTTGGCCGTGCTGTCCGGGCCGTATCCCGTGGCCACGACGGACGCCTCGGAAAGGCCGTCGTAGGGGTTCTCGCGGCCGATGCTGACGGCCACGCCGCGGTGGTCCTGCGCCATCTCGCTCAGGAGCCGCAGCATGACCACCTGCTCCTCAAGGGCTTCCAGGACGGGGCCGATGCTGAGCGGGAAATCGACGTTGGACCGTGCAAGGTTCGCCGTTCCCGCCATCACCATCCGGTCCTCACGGCTGCTGTGCGCCAGCACCTCCAGCCCGTGGGCCAGCGCCTGCGCGGCCAGCCTCTGGCCGGGACTGACCGCCGACACCACGGCCGGAAGTGACTGGGCCAGCTGGCCCAGCGGCGTTCCTGAAAGGGAACCCAGGAACCGGGTCCGCAAGGCGGCCAGGGCGTCGTCCCCCAGGTCCTGCCCGACGTCGATGACCCGCTGTTCCACCTTGCCGCTGTTCGCAATGAGCACCACCAGCACCTTGCGGGGAGCAAGCAGGACGAATTCGATGTGCCGGATCAGGGCACGGCTCAGGTGCGGATACTGGACAACCGCTACCTGGTTGGTCAGCTGCGACAGCAGGCGGACCGTTCGGTCCAGGACGTCGTCAAGGTCGTCCGAGCCCTCCAGCAACGACTGGATGGCCCGGCGCTCGGCCTGCGACAGGGGTTTGACGGCCGAAATCTGGTCGACGAACAGACGGTAGCCCTTGTCCGTGGGAATCCGGCCCGCGCTGGTGTGCGGGGCGGTGATCAGGCCCTCGTCCTCCAGCGCCGCCATATCGTTGCGGATTGTCGCACTGGAGACGCCGAGATGATGCCTCTCGACCAGGGCCTTGGATCCCACCGGCTCGCGGGAGTGGACGTAGTCCTCCACGATGGCCCGCAGTACTTCCAGCTTGCGTGGCTCGCTCACACTCCACCTCCATCCAGGGTCAGGGCGGCCGTGCCGCCCGCACCGCGCCACCACCAGGGTTAGCACTCGACATGCCTAAGTGCTAACAGTCTATTATGCCTCGGGCCGTTGTTAGCATTGGTACCGCTCCGGGCGAAATTCCGGTGCACTGATCTAGCGCTAGGCGGAGTCGATCCATGGATTACCAGAACTGGGGCCCCCGGGACATGTCCGCGCCCGTCCGGACCCAATTGCCCGAAGTGCCGGTTGAGCGCGGCATGGTGCTGGAGGACGTCCAGTCCGGTTGGGTCGGCGCCGTCACCCGGGTGGAAAAGTCCGGCGGAATGCACGTGGTGGTCCTCGAGGACCGCCGCGGGAAGTCACGGACCTTCCGGCTGGGCTTCGGTTTCCTCCTCGAAGGCCGCGCAATCCGCCTGATGCCCCCGGCACCCCGTCCGGCGACGGCCGGCCCCGCCGCCGGAAGGACTGCCTCCGGCTCCGTGCGGGTTGCCGGCCAGCGCGCACAGGTAGCCAAGGCCAGCCGCATCTGGGTGGAGGGAAAGCACGACGCCGAACTGGTGGAAAAAGTGTGGGGAGACGACCTCCGGGTGGAGGGCATCGTCGTCGAACCCCTGCACGGCATTGACGACCTGGCCGGCGCAGTGGCCGACTTCCGGCCCGGACCGGGACGGCGCCTGGGCGTGCTCGTGGACCACCTGGTGCCGGACTCCAAGGAGTCGCGTATTGCCGATGCCGTCATGGCGTCTCCCGGCGCGGCCGGGAACGTGCTCATCGTGGGCCATCCGTACGTGGACGTGTGGCAGGCCATCCGGCCCGCTGTCCTCGGCATCGAGAAGTGGCCCGTTGTGCCGCGCGGGCAGGACTGGAAGACCGGGATCCTGGCCGCTTTCGGCTGGCCGCACGACACGAAGGAAGACATCGGGCTGGGATGGCAGAAGCTGTTGGGGGCCGTCCGCAGCTATGCAGACCTGGAAGCATCCCTGCTGGGGCGGGTTGAGGAAGTGATCGACTTCCTCACTGTTCCCTGATTGGGCAGCCAACACCCGGATAGCCAGTATTCTTGGTACTGCGGTGCCTGTGAAAAAGGGGCAGGCCCGCACCCAACCACCGGCATTCGCACCATTTGCACTCTCGAAGGAACAGACTGTGTCAGAAAACGCACGTGATCACAGGGACAGCCAGGGCGGCGCGGGCCGCTCGGAATACCACGGCGTCCCGGCGAATGCGCTGCCCCTGACGGCGGGCGAGGACCGGCAGTGGGCCACGCTGGCGCACTTTGGCGGGATCCTCGGCTGCGTTCCTGCCCTGCTGATCTTCCTCATTTTCAGGGACCGTGGACCGTTCACCGCCCAGGAGTCCAAGGAAGCCCTCAACTTCAGCCTTCCGCCCACCATCGCGGCCGTGGTGGCCAATATCCTGGTGTTCATCCCCGTGATCGGCAACATTTTTGCCGTGATCGCGACCCTCATCTGGATCGCCCTGACCTGCTTCTCCGTGGCCGCCGGCATCCACGTCAACCGCGGCCAGCCGCACCGCTACCCGTACAACCTTCGCTGGATCAAGTAGCGTTCCAGCAACAGGGGGCCACACCCGCGGGGTTCCCTGGCCGAGCTTGCGAGGTCAGGGTGCGGGTGGGGAGGGTCACTCCCTACCCAACAACCACGCGTTTTTGGGCAGGGAGTGACCCCGTGTTGGTTTAGTGGGTTACTCGGGCAGGATGCGGCGGACCACGGCGTCAGCCAGCAGGCGTCCCTTGAGGGTGAGGACCAGTTTCCCCCGGAACGCCGCGGCCGGGTCCACCAGGCCGTCGGCAATCAGCCCGGCAATCTCATGGCGACCCACGGCGCTCAGGGCGGCCACCTCAAGCCCGGCCTGAAGGCGGGCTTCCAGCATGACGCGCTCGATGTTCCGGGTTTCCAGGTCCAGGGTCTCCCTGCCTGCGGCCGGGGACAGGCCCTGCGCCAGGCGGCCGGCGTAGGCAGTGGGGTGCTTGACGTTCCACCAGCGGACACCGCCCATGTGGGAGTGCGCGCCGGGGCCGATCCCCCACCAGTCGTCCCCGCGCCAGTAGGCGAGGTTGTGGCGGCAGGCATGGTCCGGGGTACGGGCCCAGTTGCTGACTTCGTACCAGCCCAGCCCGGCTTTGGTGATCAGCTCATCGGCGAGCTCGTACTTGTCCGCATGGTCGTCGTCGTCGATTCCGGGTACCTCCCCACGGCGGATCTGGGCAGCCAGCTTGGTGCCGTCCTCGATGATCAGCGCGTAAGCGCTGATGTGGTCCGGACCGTACGACAATGCCGTTTCCAGGGTGTGGCGCCAGTCGGCCAGGGACTCCCCCGGCGTTCCATAGATCAGGTCCAGGCTGACGGCGAGACCCGCCTCGCGCGCCCACTGCACAACCTCCGGCACCCGGCTGGGCGTGTGCGTCCGGTCCAGGACCTTGAGCACATGCGGAACAGCCGACTGCATGCCGAACGAGATCCGGGTGAATCCGGCCTCCTTCAAAATGGCGAGGGATTCGGGCGTGACGGAGTCGGGATTGGCCTCCGTGGTGACTTCGGCGCCGTCCTCGATCCCCCACTGGTCGATGGCCGTCCGAAGAATCAGGGCAAGGTCGTCCGCGGGAAGCAGCGTGGGAGTGCCGCCGCCGAAGAAGACGGTGCTGAGCTTCCGGTCGGGGATCCCCGACCCGGCCAGCACCTTGGCCGCCAGCGCCACCTCGGACGCCGCGGTTTGGGCGTAGGCATCCTGCGACGCACCGCCGCCCAGTTCAGTGGCGGTGTAGGTATTGAAGTCGCAGTAACCACAACGTACGGCGCAGAACGGAATGTGTACGTACAACCCGAACGCCCGGTCCGCCGCACCTTCTGCCGCCTGGGCAGGCAGCAGTCCGTCCGACGGCGCCGGGTCGCCGAGTGGAAGAACGCTAGGCATCGTTGCGGCCCTGGTTATGTCCGGCCACCATCATCACTACTTCTTGGCCTTGTCCTTGGATTCGTCGGTGGTGAGTGCGGCGATGAAGGCCTCCTGCGGGACCTCGACGCGGCCCACCATCTTCATGCGCTTCTTGCCTTCCTTTTGCTTCTCCAGCAGTTTGCGCTTACGGGAGATGTCACCGCCGTAGCACTTGGCCAGGACGTCCTTGCGGATGGCGCGGATGCTTTCGCGGGCAATGATCCGGGAGCCGATGGCGGCCTGGATGGGCACCTCGAACTGCTGGCGGGGAATGAGTTCGCGCAGCTTGGTGGTCATCATGACCCCGTAGGAGTAGGCCTTGTCGCGGTGGGTGATGGCGGAGAAGGCATCCACCTGCTCACCCTGGAGCATGATGTCCACCTTCACCAGGTCGGCCACCTGGTCGCCGTCGGCCTTCCAGTCCAGGGAACCGTAACCGCGGGTCTTGGACTTGAGAATGTCAAAGAAGTCGAACACGATCTCGGCGAGCGGCAGGCGGTACCGGATTTCCACCCGGTCCTCGGACAGGTAGTCCATGCCGCCCATCACGCCGCGGCGGCTCTGGCACAGCTCCATGATGGCGCCGACAAACTCATTTGGGGCCAAGATGGTTGCGGAGACCATGGGCTCGCGGACCTCGGAGATTTTGCCGGAGGGGTATTCGCTGGGGTTGGTCACATGGACCACCTTCTTGTCCTCCAGCGTCACCTCGTATTCCACGTTCGGGGCAGTGGAGATGAGGTCCAGGTTGTATTCACGTTCCAGCCGCTCCCGGGTGATTTCCAGGTGGAGCAGGCCGAGGAAGCCCACGCGGAAACCGAAGCCCAGGGCAGCGGACGTTTCAGGTTCGTACACGAGGGCGGCGTCGTTGAGCATCAGCTTCTCCAGCGCATCGCGGAGCACCGGATAGTCCGTGCCGTCCAGCGGGTACAGGCCCGAGAAGACCATCGGCTTGGCATCGGCGTAGCCGGGCAGGGAGTCAGCCGCCGGCTTGGCGAGGTTGGTGACGGTGTCGCCCACCTTGGACAGGCGGACATCCTTCACCCCGGTGATGAGGTAGCCCACTTCGCCGACGCCCAGGCCCTTGGAGGGTGTGGGCTCCGGTGAGCTGACGCCGATCTCAAGGAGTTCGTGCGTGGCCCGCGTGGACATCATCTGGATGCGTTCGCGGGGGTGGAGCATGCCGTCCACCACGCGGACATAGGTGACCACGCCGCGGTAGGTGTCATAGACGGAGTCGAAGATCATTGCACGGGCGGGGGCGTTTGCGTCGCCTTCGGGGGCCGGCAGGTCGCGGACAATCTTGTCCAGCAGGGCTTCAACGCCGATGCCGGTCTTTCCCGAGACGCGAAGCACGTCCTCCGGATCTCCGCCAATCAGGCTGGCAAGTTCCGCCGCGTACTTCTCGGGCTGGGCTGCCGGGAGGTCGATCTTGTTCAGGACCGGAATGATCGTGAGGTTGTTTTCCATCGCCAGGTACAGGTTGGCGAGGGTCTGGGCCTCAATACCCTGGGCTGCGTCCACCAGGAGGATCGCCCCTTCGCAGGCGGCCAGCGAGCGGGAAACCTCGTAGGTGAAGTCCACGTGGCCGGGGGTGTCGATCATGTTCAGCGCGTAACTGGTGCCGTCGAGTTCCCAGGGCATGCGGACTGCCTGGGACTTGATGGTGATGCCGCGCTCGCGTTCAATGTCCATCCGGTCCAGGTACTGGGCCTTCATGTCGCGGGACTGAACGACGCCGGTGAACTGCAGCATGCGGTCTGCCAGGGTGGACTTACCGTGGTCAATGTGCGCGATGATGCAGAAGTTCCGAATGAGGGCCGGATCTGTCGCGGCGGGCACCGGGGCGGTGCGGGCCATGGGAGACACGCAGGGTCCTTACTGTTGGCATTCACGCGGCACCGCCGGGGCACTGCAAAAGGCCCCTGCGGTTGAGCCGCACATCTGGAACATCCAGTGTCCCACGTCCGGACCTGTGGCACTGCATTCCATGCCCGATCTGCCGTCATTCCCCGGCGCACCGCCCGCTATAGGGTGGCGGGATGGTTATCAACCTCCTCCGTTCCCTGGGAAACGCCGTCGGAAGCGGCCTCCGGCTGCTGCGGAAGGCAGGACGGGCAACACCACCCGCCGGCCCCCGCCCCGCACCGGTCCGCGCTACCCGGGGTTCCACGTCCAAGAAGTCTGGTTCCCGGAATGCAGCTTCCCCCGGTGCAGTTGCCGCGGGCCGGCCCGGGGACGCCTACCCCGGCGATTTCCAGGGGCGGTCAAAAGTCTCTTATGCGCCGCAGCCCGATGGTGCGCCTGATCCGGGCGAGGTGGTGTGGGCGTGGGTTCCGTACGAAGAAGACCACACCCGCGGGAAGGACCGCCCGGTCCTCCTGGTGGGGCGCAGCGGGCCCTACCTGCTGGGGCTGATGCTCACCAGCCGCGACCGCATTCCCGCCGCGTCGGCCTCCAGCGATTATGTGGACCTGGGCAAGGGAGGCTGGGACCGGCAGGGCCGGCCGAGTGAGGCCAGGCTTGACCGCGTCCTGCAGATCAGGCCGGACAGCATCCGGCGGGAAGGCGCGGTCCTGGACCGGAGGCGCTTCGACAGCGTGGCAGCCGGGCTGCGGCGGCGACACGGCTGGTCTTAACGGCAAAATGGCCAGTCCGGCGCCTGACCTGCTATTCTTTATAGCTGTGTGTCCGTGCAGGTCGACGGCCACTGATGGTTGGCCGCCATAGGTATCCCCACGCCGCTCAGTCAATGGCCAATCTGAAAGCCCTCTAGACCATTTCCGCATTAAAAAGAGAGTTCACACGTGGCGAATATCAAGTCCCAGAAGAAGCGCATCCTCACCAACGAGAAGGCACGCCTGCGCAACAACGCAGTCAAGTCCGAGCTGAAGACGGCCATCCGCGCCGTCAACACCGCCGTTGAGTCCACGGACAAGGATGCAGCTGCTGCTGCCCTGGTTACTGCCAGCCGCAAGCTGGACAAGGCTGTCAGCAAGGGTGTTCTGCACAAGAACAACGCAGCGAACCGCAAGTCGGCGATCTCCAAGAAGGTCAACGCACTCTAAGGTTTCCAGTTCGTTCGAACTGATGGTTGTGGCCGGTACCCTCGGGTACCGGCCACACATCTTTAAGCACCAATAAACAGCAGCACCGTGAAGCGGGCGCGGGAACCGGGTCAGCGGCCCCCCCCGCGTGCACGGGCGCGGGGACGCGTTACCTGCCCTGGACGGACATCGCTATCACCGTCACGGCATGCTCTACCGCGTACACCGGGTCGCGGGACAATCCCTTGACCTGGGCGTCGGCTTCGGCAGTTGCCTGGATGGAGCGGACCAATCCCTCCGGTGTCCAGCGGCGGACGTCGCGTTGGGCCTGTTCCACCAGCCAGGGCTGCATTCCCAGTTCCGACGCGATCTGGGCTGAGGAACCGGAGGCTCCCGCCACCCGGGCTACGGTGCGCAGTTTGGCGGCGAGGGCTGCCACGAGCGGAACGGGGTCGGCGCCGGTAGCGAGTGCGTGGCGGAGCGTGGACAGCGCCAAGGGGCCGTTGCCTGCCATCGCGGCATCTGCCACCTTGAATGCGGTGGCCTCGATCCGCCCTCCGTAGTAGCGGTCCACCACTTCCGACGTCACTGTGGTGCCGGCGTCCGCCACCAGTTGGCTGCATGCGGCCGCGAGCTCGGAAAGGTTGGCTCCCACCGCGTTGACGAGGGCAAGGACGGCTTCCTGTTCAATACGGCGCCCTGCGGTCTTGAATTCGGCGGAAACGAACGCCATCTTGTCGGCGTCCTTTTTCAGGGGCTGGCAGTCAACCACGGGCCAGCCGGCCTCCTTGATGGCGTCCAGGAGCTTTTTGCCGCGCGTTCCCCCGGCGTGCCGCAGGACCAGCACGGCGTCCGGTTCCGTATGGTCCAGGTACCGAAGGGCGTCAGCGAGGAAGGCGTCGTTCATGGCTTCGACGCCTTCCACCTCGATCAGTTTGCTTTCACCGAACAGTGACGGGCTGACCTGCATCAGCAGCGTCCCGGCCTCGTAGCCTGCCGCATTGATGCGGCTCACTTCCACATCCGGAGCCGCTGCCCGGACCTGCGCACGGATCGTGTCCATGGCCCTGATGCCCAGGTATTCCTCAGGCCCGCTGACCAGGACGACGGCGGCAGGGGTTACGTCACGCCAGGTGGCGGCATTCGACGCCGGGGAACGGGTTGCTCGCTTTTGCGCAGCGGCCATCGGGGGTTCCTTCCGGAAAGTTTTGTGGAGTATCCCAGCCTGCCACGTCCAGGCCCGCGGTCAAAGCCGCAGCGGGCACGGACGGCAGCGACGTGCCGCTCCAGCAGTGCAAGGAGCACCACCGTGTGCCGGTGCGAAGCGAGAACCAGGTCCACGGCCTGCCGGGGCCGGGCCACCGCCCACACAACACTCACTGTCAGAACCGAAAAAAGCACCATGGACAGCAGCCCGGGCACGCCCTCGGGCCAGGCAAGGGCGGAGCCGGGAAGCCGGGCGGCGATCCGCGCCGTGCCGGCAACCCCGGCGCTGAACGTTCCCGCCACGGCGATCAGCACGGTGGCCAGCCAGGGTGCCAGGACAACAAGGGGAACGGCTGCTGTCCCCAGCAACGTCACGGGCGCCACCAGCGGCGAAGCGACCACGTTGGCCAGGAGCGAATACGTGGAGAACTGGGGCTGCAGCAGCACAATCACCGGCCCGCACAGCAGCTGGGCAGACAACGGGACCGCCACGGCTGCAGCTGCCCAGCGGGGAACTGCAGCAGGCGCCCACTCGATGATGCGCCGGCCCAGGACGATAATCCCGAGCGTCGCGAGAACCGACAGCAGGAAGCCGAAACTGCCGCCAAGCCCGGGGTCCAGGAGGAGTAATCCCATAACGGCCAGGCAGAGGAAGCTCAGTCCCCGGCCGGAGCGGCCTCCCGCCAACGCAGCCACCCCCACGGCCCCCATTAAGGCTGCCCGCAGGACACTCGCATCCGGGCCCACCAGCACCACGAACAGCCCCAAAACGGTGAGGGCAACCGCCGCCGCAGGAATGCGCGGCAGGCGGAACCGCCGGCAGGCGAGAAGGACGGCACCGAGAACCAGGCTGCAGTTGGCCCCGCTGACCGCCGTCAGGTGCGTCATGCCCACCGCTTTCATGGAGTTCTCCAGCCCCTCATCCAGGGCGCTGGTATCCCCTGTGACCATTCCCGGGAGCAGGCCTGCGGCATCAGGCGACAGAAAGGCCGAGGCCGCAACAAAGCGCGTACGCAAATCCTTGGCCGCGCCCTCCAGCCCCTCCCCGCCGGTAGGCATGCCCGGTGCGGATGAGGCGGTAAGGGTGCCTGCCTCCTGTCGCCCAGGATCCGGAGGCCGAAGCTTTCCGGTGGCGCGGACGGATTGCCCGGGGACCAGCGTTGCCCACGTGTCGCCGCCCATCACCACCAACTGCGCGCGGGTCCGGAGCAACATCCCGCCCGTGGTCACCTCCCGTGTCCAGACCGGAACCGACCAGCGCGCCGGCGGCCCTGCCTGCCCGGGCGCGTCCAGGGCACGCGGCGCCCCGGCCACCTCGACGACGGCCACAACGGACTTGCCCGAGGCTATGGCCGCGGCCAAGGGACCCTCGAAGCGCTGGCTTGATGCTGTGGAGGAGTGTGCTGCGGCGGCAGCGGCCAGCACGCAGGCCACAGCAGTGGTGGCGAGGAAGCTTCGCCTGGCAGGTGTGCGGCCGGCGAGCCGTGAAAGCCGAACCAGCAGAAGTGCCGCCAGGGCAAGCAACCCGATACACAGCACAGCCAGGACAGACGGCGTCAGCCACAGCCCCGCGATGGATGCACCCCAGACCATGGCGGCCGGCAATGCGAGGCGCACGTCGGTGCGGCGCCGCGGGGCCTCACTGCCGGCGTCGTTCCCCTGTCCCGCTCCCTTGGTGCCGGCCCGCTCCCGGGCGAATTCAGAAAGCCTTCCGCCGTATTCACGGAAATCCCGGCGATGTGGCCCTGCGGGGCGGGGCGCCGGCTGTCCCAGAGGGCGCTTACCCGGGCGGTCGGTCAGGGCATCCCGGGCAGGCAACGGGGCCCGGTCCCCTCCCGCATCCACTTCGACGGAGGGAGCATCAGCCGCCCCGCCCCGGACGGCTGACTCCACGTAGCGGCTCCAGGGGCTGGGCCTCCGCTGCCCTCCGCCGCTGCCCATCCGGCTGCCGTTCATGGCCTGTCCCGCTTCATACGGTCACCAGGGGCAGCAACGCCTCAAGCATCTTGGGCCCCACGCCGTCAACGGCGTCCAGTTCCTCGATACTCTTGAACGCTCCATGTTCCTTGCGCCAGTCCACGATCCGCTGGGCCAGCACGGGGCCCACCTTGGGCAGGGCATCAAGTTCGGCGGCCTCCGCCGTGTTGATATTGATTTTCGAGCCCGCCGGTGCGCCCGCAGCCCCACCTGCGCCGGCACCGGGATCAGGGGTTCCTGCACTCTCCGGTCCCGCCGGAGCTGCTTCCCCGTGCCGCGGGACGTGGATCTTCTGGGCGTCCTCGACAACAAGGGCAAGGTTGAGGCGGTTCAGGTCGGCATCCGGGGTTCCGCCCCCGGCGGCCGCGATGGCCTCGTGGACACGGCTTCCGGCGGGCAGGTGGACCACGCCCGGGCTGGCCACGGCACCGGCGACATGGACCACCACCGTGCCGGGGGACGGATCACGGGCCGAGGGGTCCCCTCCCCCAGGCTCCACGCCACCGCCAGGCTGCGCGTCGGCCTCCGGCTCCCCGGCACCTTCTATCGCTGCGTCCCCGCCTGTCGCTTCGGTGCCGCCCGGACTGATTCCGCTCAGGGGCAGGGTTTCCGGCCGCCCGGATGCGGTCTGCCACCAGAACAGCGCCCCCGCAGCTACGGCAAGGATTCCCAGGAGGATGGCGACGCGCATGCCCACCCGCCACCGCAGCACGGGCCCCACCTTCGAGGAGCCAAGAGATTCGGGGCCTTCACCGTTCCCGTGCCCCTCGTGGCCGTCCGAGTCCCCCTGCTCCGGGCCCAGGTATTCAAACGCCTGCTCCCCCCTCCCTTCCAGCAGGAGGCCCCCGGGGCCGGGCCCAAGGGTGGCCTGCAGCCTGTCCCTGGCATGGCGCGCCTGATGACCTGCTGCTCCAGCATCCCGGCGTGACATCCCTTCACGCTAGGGACACCGGTCCCCCGGCAACAGGACCGGCGGCGGCTATGTGGACAGTTGCGCCGCATCAGCCCCGGCAGGTTCCTGGCCCACGATGACGGCCAGGACCCCCAGCCCCGCATGGGCGGCCAGCACGGCCGGCAGCGAACTGATCTGGGCTGGCGGGCAGTGGGGCAGCGCCGCCGACAGCCGGACGGCGAGGCTTTCGGCTTCCTCCGGGTTTCCGAAGTGGTGGACGGCCAGCCGCACGGCCCCAATCCGTGCTTCCGCCTCGGCAGCAACGATTTCCTCCAGGCGCGCCACTGCCTTGGCCGCTGAACGCACTTTTTCCAGCGGCACGATCTTGCCGTCATCGACGGCCAGGATCGGCTTGATGGCGAGCATGGTTCCCACCAGGGAGGCCGCGGCGCCGATCCGTCCGCCGCGGCGGAGCTGCTCAAGGCTGGGCACGTAAAAATACACTTTAGTGCGGGCAGCCTGGCTTGCTGCGGCAGCAGCGGTCCCGGCTGCGTCCGCACCTGCGGCCGCGGCCGCCACTCCGGCCTGTACCGCCATACCCAGGGCCATGCCGACGGTGCGTGAGTCAACCACTTCCACGGGAATGTCCACCCGCGCAGCAGCAAGCCGCGCGGCGTCAGCCGTGCCGGAAAGTTCCCCGGAGATGTGGATGGACACCACGGCCTCGTATCCCAGCCGCTGGGCGGCACGGTAGGCGTTCTCGAACTGGCCCGGGGAAGGCCTCGACGTCTTCACCGCCTTTCCTGCGGCCAGGGCCAGCGCGATGGTCTCGAGGATGTCGTCTTCGCCCTCGCCGTAAATTTCCGCCCCCACCATCACGGGCATCGGAATGACCGTCAGCAGTCCCTCTGCTCCGAGCCCGTTCACCCACTCCGCCGGCAGTGCAGCAGCGGAGTCGGTCACCACCGCGGTGCGTACGACGGCGGCTCCCGGCCTGGGTGGGGTGCGGAGGCCCGCCAGGCGCGCACGGAACCAGGTCCAGGCGGCGGTGTTTCTCTCGGGCAAGTGGCCTCCTGGTGTCGGTGACCGGCCACCGGAATTGTTCCGGTGGCCGGAGCCGGCTTGCTGGATGCTAGGCCGGGACGATGTTCACCAGTTTAGGTGCGCGGACAATAACGGTGCGGATGCCGCGGCCGTCGAGTGCGCGCTGGACGTTTTCGCTGGCCAGGGCCTGTTCACGCAGTTCGTCCTCGCTGATGTCCGGGGAGACTTCGAGCCTGTCGCGGACCTTGCCCTGGACCTGGACGACGGCGGTGACGGTCGCCTGGACCAGCAGCGCCTCATCGTGGGCAGGCCAGCCGGCGTTCGCAACAGAGGCCGGGTGGCCCAGGACGTTCCACATGTCCTCGGCCGTGTACGGCGCGAAGAGGCTGAGGATGACGGCAACGGCCTCGGCGGCCTCGCGGACAGCAGGATCGGCCCCGCCTGCGCCGGCGTCGATGGTCTTGCGGGTCGCGTTGACCAGCTCCATCAGCTTGGCCACCACCACGTTGAACTTGTTGTTGTCCAGCAGTGCCGCGGCATCGGCAATGGTCCGGTGCGTGACGGAGCGCAGCGCCCGGTCACCGGCCGCGGGGTCAACACCCGGCTGGCTGGTGACGTCCTGCGCAAGCCGCCAGGCCCGGGCCAGGAACTTCGCGGAGCCCGACGGCGACACGTCCGCCCAGTCGACGTCGTCCTCCGGCGGGGAGGCGAAGATCATGGTCAGGCGGACGGCGTCCACGCCGTACTTGTCCAGCTGCTCGCCGAGGTCAACACCGTTGCCCAGGGACTTGCTCATGGCCTTGCCGCCGTTGAGCACCTGGCCCTGGTTCAGCAGGGCGCTGAACGGCTCGTCGGCGTCGATCATGCCGAGGTCGTGGATGACCTTGGTGAAGAACCGGGCGTACAGCAGGTGCAGGATGGCGTGCTCCACGCCGCCCACGTACTGGCCCACCGGCATCCAGTCGTTGATCTTCTCCGGATCGAAGGGACCCTCCGTGTACTGCGGCGACACGAAACGCAGGAAGTACCAGGACGAGTCCACGAACGTGTCCATGGTGTCGGTGTCCCGCTTGGCAGGTCCGTGGCAGTTGGGGCATTCAACGTTGACCCAGGCCTCGGCGGCAGCCAGCGGGGATGTCCCCTTCGGCGACAGGTCCTCGCCGCGCAGGTCAGCCGGAAGCGTGACGGGCAGCTGCTCGTCCGGAACTGCCACCTCGCCGCAGGCGGGGCAGTGGATGATCGGGATGGGGGTGCCCCAGAAGCGCTGGCGGCTCAGCAGCCAGTCGCGCAGGCGGAAGTTGACGAACTTTTCGCCCGTGCCCTGCTTTTCCAGGATGGCGATGGCGGCGGGGATGGCTTCGGACTTGGGCAGGCCGTCCAGATCGCCGGAGTTGATCAGGGTACCTTCCCCTGCCGTCGCGGTTCCGGAGACTGCGGGGTCCTCCTCGCCGGTGTCCAGGACGGCGCGTACGGGGAGGTCGAACTTGCGGGCGAAGTCGAGGTCGCGCTGGTCGTGGGCGGGGACGGCCATGATGGCGCCCGTGCCGTAATCAGCCAGGACGTAATCGGCGGCCCAGACGGGAAGCTTCTCCCCGTTCAGCGGATTTACGGCATAGCGGCCGGTGAACACGCCGGTCTTTTCCCGCTCGGTGGACTGGCGCTCGATTTCGGTGAGTGCCTTGACCTTCTCGCGGTATTCGTCCAGGGCAGCGGCGTGCTCCTCCGTGACGAGTTCGACGGCGAGTGGCGCGTCGGCTGCCACCACGAAGAACGTGGCGCCGTACAGCGTGTCCGGGCGGGTGGTGAAGACCGTGACGTCCTTGGCGGGCTTGCCGCCGTCGGCCTCGATCACGAAGTTGACGTGGGCACCTTCGGAACGGCCGATCCAGTTTTTCTGCATGGCCAGGACCCGCTCGGGCCAGTGGCCCCGCAGCTCTTCCATGTCATCCAGCAGCCGGTCGGCGTAATCGGTGATCTTGAAGTACCACTGGTTCAGCGACTTCTTGGTGACCGTGGTGCCGCAGCGCTCGCAGGCTCCGTTGACAACCTGCTCGTTCGCGAGGACAGTCTGGTCCTTCGGGCACCAGTTGACCGGCGAGTCCTTCCGGTACGCCAGGCCGCGCTCGTAGAACCGCTTGAAGAGCCACTGCGTCCAGCGGTAGTACTCGGGGTCCGAGGTGTGCAGCCGGCGCGACCAGTCAGCCGAGATGGCGTAGCGCTTGAAGGACGCCGCCTGGGTGTCGATGTTCGCGTAGGTCCACTCGCTCGGGTGGGCGTTGCGCTTGATGGCGGCGTTCTCGGCAGGCAGACCGAAGGAGTCCCAGCCGATCGGGTGGAGCACGTCGTAGCCCTGCTGGCGCAGGTAGCGTGCCACCACGTCCCCCATGGCGAACGCTTCGGCGTGGCCCATGTGCAGGTCACCCGACGGGTAGGGGAACATGTCGAGCACGTACCGGCGTTCCCGTGATCCGTCGTCGACAGGGGTGAAGACCTTCAGGTCTTCCCACACCTGGGGCCATTTGGCCTCCATGGCCGTGAAGCTGTAGGTGCCCTCCTCGGGCCCATCCGCCGCCACTGTTGCTGCTGTTCCGGTCTCTGTCTCCGGCTGAACGCCCACTGCTGCCCTCTTCTGTTCTGTTACGGCATCTGTGCTGCCATAACGGCCTGATCCTCCTGCTGCCGGCCCGGAAATACTCCCGGACACACAAAAGCCCCTCACCATGGAGGGGCTGCCGCTCAGCTGTCCGTTGTCCCGGACACCTGGCGGCTAACTAAGCAGAAGGATCGCACGCATGGAACTACTTTAGCGCACCGTAGCACCGCGGTGCCGCTGCGTAGACGGCCCTGTCCTGCCCGGAAGCGCAGGAATAGACTGGGGTCCGCGCAACAACTGATCCGGACCGGTGACTCCCGTGAGCGAAGACATCCCGTTTCCCCCTCTGGGTCACCCCGCCGCGCTGGCAAGGGAAACCGCCGGCAGCAAGGCTGCGGCCTTGTCCGGGCTGGCCGCGGCCGGGTTCCCGGTCCCGGCCGGATTCGTTGTGACCTGCGCTGCCCTCACAACAGCCAGGACGCAGGACGCCGGCGCCGGGCTGGATGGCACACTCCAGGCCGCTGCCCGCAGGGCCGGGCCTGGCCCGTATGCTGTGCGGTCCTCGGCCGCCGCCGAGGACTTGCCCGGGGCGTCGTTCGCGGGCATGTATGAGAGCTACCTCAACGTGTCCGCCGCTGACCTGGCTGCCGCCGTCGAACGCTGTTGTGACGCTGCAACGGCGGACCGCGTCCGCGCCTACGAGTCGGGCCTCGAGCAGCATCGCGATGACCTTGGTCCGGCGCATGGAGGCCAGGGCATGGCCGTCCTGGTGCAGCAGATGGTGGATGCCGCGGCCGCAGGCGTCGCCTTCACCGCCAACCCCCTGACCGGGGACCGCAGCGAAACTGTCATCTCCGCTGTCCCGGGG
This sequence comes from Arthrobacter sp. 210 2, assembly GCF_059093025.1. NCBI lineage: Bacteria > Bacillati > Actinomycetota > Actinomycetes > Micrococcales > Micrococcaceae > Arthrobacter > Arthrobacter sp. 210 2. The sequence goes on along the minus strand of NZ_JBNHIE010000012.1, from coordinate 118,008 downwards.
CTGGGTGAGAGCCTCGTCTCGGGCCTGCAGACAGGAGAGGAATGGATCGTCCGGGCGGGACGGCCCATGCCGGCGCGCGGGAAGGGCGCAGTCCTCTCGGGTGAAACCGCGACGGCGGTGGCCGCCATCGCGGGCAGGATCGCCCGGCATTTCGGCTGCCCGCAGGACATTGAATGGGCGGTGGACCGCGACGGCCACGTCCAGATCCTCCAGGCCCGCCCCATGACCGCCCTGCCTGATCCCGTACTGTGGGAACCGCCAGGTAAAGGCATCTGGGTGAGGAATTTCCGGCTGGGCGAATGGCTGCCCGAACCTGTGACGCCCTTGTTCATGGACTGGCTGGTCCCGCGGATGGATGATGCCTTCAACGGGACATTGGGAGAGACCCTGGGAGTCGCCGCGCCCGTGTTCAGCGGGGTAGTCAACGGCTGGTATTACTTTTCCCCGCCCAGTCCTACGTCCATCCCCCGGATGCTCTTCGGTGGGGAGGCCAGACAGTCCTTGTCGTTCTTCATCAACGCGGTCCTGCGGCCAACGTTCGACCCGGCAGGTGCGGACAGGAAGGTCCTTCGCGGCCTTGAGGGCACATGGCGCCAAGAGTGCCTGCCTGCTTACAAGGCCCTTATCGACTCATCGCGGCCGGCAGTGCCTGCTGCAACAATGCCGGAACTGATTGCCGTTGTGGATGAGGTGGCCCGGCAGGCTGGGGAATACCTCTGGTTTATTTCGACCACAGGCGGCGCCGCATGGAAAATGGAAGTTGCCTTGGGCAGGTTTTGGCGCCGGCACCTCGCCGGCGCGCTCGCAGCAGCAGCACCGGGTTCGGAGAACGCCATGGGGTACCAGGTCCTTCTGGGCGGCCTGTCGCCCCTGCCTGCCGTTGTTCCCCATGCCGTATACAGCCTCGACTGGTACCACCCGACGGCGGGTGAACGCTTCCCCTCCCACGCGGAGTCGGGTGGCACGTCCGGGCCGCTTCCCGCCACGGTGGCAGCTGAGCGGCGAACAATAACCGAGGCGGCGTGCCGCGCGGTACTCAGGGGAACCCCTCGGCTGGAGAAGTTCGAAGTCCTCCTGAGCGTGGCACAGCACTACGCAATCCTCCGCGAAGAGCAGGTCCGGGACTTTACCCTGGGCTGGCCACTGCTTCGCCGCTGTGCCGCGGAGCTGGGCGCCCGTCTCCATGACCGTGGAATCATCGCGGCCCCTGACGACGTCTACTTCGTGACGCTGGATGCCCTGCGTACGGACGCGCCGCCCCAGCAGGACGCCGTGTCCCGGCGCCGGGCTGACTGGCTCCGGCAGCGGAAGCTGGCAGCCCCGCTGACCCTGGGTAAGATGCCGCCGCTGCTGGGCAACGCCTTTGACCGCATTGCCAATTCGGCCCGGAGCACCAGGAACCTGCCGGGCGGTGCCATTGTGGGGCATCCGGCCAGTCCCGGCCGGGCCATGGGCCGGGTGCGCGTGGTTGACGGCCCCGGGGACTTCGCCCAATTCATGCCGGGCGAAGTCCTGGTAGCGAGGGTCACGACGCCGGCCTGGACCCCGCTTTTCACCGATGCCGCGGCAGTAGTCACCGACGGCGGCAATCTGGCAGCGCACGCCTCCCTGATTGCACGCGAGTACGGCATCCCCGCAGTGGTGGGCACCGGCAACGCCACCCACGTCCTGAGAACGGGACAGTTAGTAACAGTCGACGGCAACGCCGGCACCATCGAAACCCACAGGGGCTGAAAGAAGCCAGAATTGGGTTACTTCACGTCCTCGTCCACCCAATCCATGGACTTGGTGACGGCCTTCCTCCAGAGCCGCAGCTGCCTGTCCTGTTCGGCCTGGTCCAGTTGGGGTTCCCAGCGCTTGTCCTCCGACCAGTTGGCCGAGAGTTCGCCGAGGTCCTTCCAGAAGCCGACGGCGAGGCCGGCGGCGTAGGCTGCGCCGAGGGCAGTGGTTTCCACCACCATGGGACGGATCACCGGTACGCCCAGGATGTCCGCCTGGAACTGCATCAGCGCGTCGTTGGCGACCATGCCGCCGTCGACCTTTAGTTCGGTGAGCGGCACGCCGGAGTCCGCGTTGACCGCGTCCAGCACCTCGCGGGTCTGGAATGCGGTGGCTTCCAGTGCGGCACGGGCGATGTGGTTCCTGTTGACGAAGCGGGTAAGGCCCACGATGGCGCCGCGCGCGTCGGACCGCCAATAGGGGGCGAACAGGCCGGAGAACGCCGGCACGATGTACACACCGCCGTTGTCCTTGACCGATGCGGCCAGGGTTTCCACCTCGGGGGCGCTGCTGATCATTCCCAGGTTGTCCCGCAGCCACTGGATGAGGGAGCCGGTGACGGCGATCGAACCTTCCAGGGCGTAGTGGGGTGCGGCGTCGCCCAGTTTGTAGCCCACCGTGGTGAGGAGGCCGTTCCTGGAATGGACGATCTCTTCGCCCGTGTTGAAGATCAGGAAGCATCCGGTGCCATAGGTGTTCTTGGCCTCGCCGGCCTGGAAGGCTGCCTGGCCGAAGGTGGCCGCCTGCTGGTCGCCCAGGATGCCGGCCACCGGAGTTTCCCTGAGCAACTGGGACGTATGCACGCGGCCGTACACCTCCGAGGACGACTTGATGTCCGGCATCATGGACCGCGGGACCCCGAAGACGCCGAGGATTTCGTCGTCCCACTGCAGGGTCTCCAGGTCCATGAACAGTGTGCGGGAGGCGTTGGTGACGTCGGTGGCGTGGACTCCGCCGTCCACGCCGCCGGTCAGGTTCCAGAGGACCCAGGCGTCGGTGTTGCCGAACACCAGGTCACCGGCCTCGGCTTTTTCCCTGGCGCCGTCCACGTTGTCCAGGATCCACATGATCTTGGTGCCGGAGAAGTAGGTTGCCAGCGGCAGGCCCACCTTCTGTTTGAAGCGGTCCGCTCCCCCGTCCCTGGCCAGCTCATCCACGATGCCCTGGGTGCGCGTGTCCTGCCACACGATGGCGTTGTACACGGCCTCACCGGTGGTTTTGTCCCACACCACAGCTGTTTCGCGCTGGTTGGTGATTCCGACGGCGGCAATATCGTGCCGTGTCAGGTTTGCCTTAGCCAGGGCGGAGGCGATGACCTCCCGGGTGTTGTTCCAGATCTCGGCCGGGCTGTGCTCAACCCACCCCGCCTGGGGGAAGATCTGTTCGTGTTCCATCTGGCCCGATGAGACGATCGCCCCACCGTGGTCAAAGATAATCGCGCGGGTGCTGGTGGTGCCCTGGTCGAGGGCGAGTATGTACTGGTTCATGTGACGTCCTTGTCTTGGTGGCGGCTGTTGGCAAGCGCCCGTCCCTGCAATGATCGCACCGGACTCGTGACAAGCCCTGGAAGCCACCGCGCGGAGGCTGGCGCATTTCGAAGGCCAGGCCACACTGACTGGGTAGAGTCGATGGTATGAGAACCTCACCCAAGCTCAGCCTGAACAACGGCGTGCTGATCGACCAGCTCGGTTTCGGGCTGTACAAGGTGCCTGCCCGGGACGCGGAAGGGCTGGTCGCCGTCGCACTTGGTGCCGGCTACCGGCGTTTCGACACCGCGGCGATGTACGGCAACGAACTTGGCGTTGCCCGCGGCGTCGGCCCGCAGCTCAGCACGCAACCGGGCAGCGGCGGATCGGGTGAGTCTTTTCCGGCATTGTCCAGGGAGGACGTGTTCATCACCACCAAGGTGTGGAACGACCACCACGGCTACGACGCCACGCTGCGGGCCTTCGATACGTCCATGGTGAACCTGGGGCTGGACTACGTGGACATGTACCTCATCCATTGGCCCTGCCCGCGGAAGGGGCTCTTTCCGGAGACCTACCGGGCGCTCGAGACGCTCTACCGGGAAGGCAGGGTGCGTGCCATCGGCGTCAGCAATTTCCAGCCCGCCCACCTGGACCGCCTGCTGCAGACGGCCGAAGTGGTTCCGGCCGTCAACCAGGTGGAACTGCACCCGTGGCTGCAACAGGAGGAACTGCGCGGCAAGCACCGCGAGCTGGGCATCATGACCGAAGCGTGGAGCCCCCTGGGCCGCGGCCAGGTCCTGGCTGACCCTGTTGTCCAGGCGTGCGCGGCGGAACACCGCAGGACCCCCGCCCAGATCATCCTCCGCTGGCATGTCCAGCTGGGGCATGCCGCCGTGCCCAAAGCCAGCTCTGAGGCGCGCATCCGGGAGAACCTGGACGTGTTCCGCTTCGAACTTTCTGAACGGGACATGGCTGCACTCGCAGGACTTGAGCGGGGACAGCGCACAGGCTCCCATCCGGACAACGTCAACTAAGGCCACGATTCATGAAAACAACAAACCCCGGGCCATCAGCCGCGCCTGCCTACATCAGCCCGGACCTGGCGGCACGCACCACCGCCTCCACCGTGGAGCTTGACGGAACCAAGGTCGCCTTCTGGACTTATGACCCCCTGGAAACCGGCCCGGACACCAGGACCATCCTGGTGATCCACGGGTTCCGCGGCGACCATCATGGCCTCCTGCGCGTTGCGGACCAGCTTCCGGACATGCGCATCATCATGCCCGACCTTCCCGGGTTCGGCAGTTCCGGGCCTTTCGACTCCGGCCCCCACTCCGTGCAGCGCTACGGCCAATTCATCACAGACTTCATGGCGGCCATGGATCTGGGACCGGACACGGTCCTGCTGGGGCACTCCTTCGGGTCCATCATCGCGGCACACTACGTGGCAGAGCATCCAACGGCCGTTACCCCGCTGATCCTCATCAACCCCATTGCCGCTCCGGCCCTCGAGGGGCCCAAGGGAATCATGACCCGGCTGGCCGTGCTGTACTACCGGCTGGCCGCACGGCTCCCCCGTCCCCTGGGACTGGCGCTGCTCCGCAGCCCGCTCATCGTCCGGGTGATGAGCGAAGCGATGGCGAAGACGGGCGACCGCAACCTCCGCAGTTTCATCCACGGCCAGCACCATGCCTACTTCAGCGCCTTCGCCAACCGGGACAGCCTGCTCGAGTCCTTCACCGCATCGGTCAGCAGCCATGTTGCGGAGGTGGCCGCACGCCTGGCCCTTCCCGTCCTGCTGATCGCCGGCGAGAAGGACGAGATCGCCACCCTCCCCGACCAGCACCGCCTGCTGGCCCTGCTCCCGGACGCGGAACTCCGGGTGATTCCCGGGGTGGGACATCTGATCCATTACGAAACTCCCGGGCCGGCCGCCACCTACATCCGCAGCTTCCTGAAGGACCACCCCGCATGAAGATCGTCATCGATGCCCGGTTCACCAGGACTGACCACCATGACGGCATCAGCCGCTACGGGGCAAGCCTGATCGCCGCGACCGCAAAAATCGCTGACGTGTCCATGCTCATCTCCGACGTCCGGCAGCTGGCACTGCTCCCGGACGTTCCCTACACCCTGATCAGCAGCCCGCTCTCACCGCTGGAACTGTTCGTGGCCCGGAAGGTCAACGCCCTGGGGGCCGACGTTGTGGTGTGTCCCATGCAGACAATGGGCACCTGGGGGCGGAGGTACGGGCTCGTCCTGACCCTGCACGACCTGATCTACTACGAGCACCCGGAACCGCCCGGGTTCCTGCCCGCCCCGGTGCGGCTGCTGTGGCGGCTCTACCACAAGGCGTTCTGGCCGCAACGGCTGCTCCTTGACCGGGCCGACACGGTGGCCACCATCAGCCGTACCACTGAGGCACTGATTGCCAAGTACCGCCTCACCCGCCGCCCGGTGCGGATCATCAGCAACGCCCCGCAGCCGGAGCAGGACCCGCGCCCGGCGGAAGCAGGTGCCGGGCAGTCCATCGTCTACATGGGGTCTTTCATGCCCTACAAGAACGTGGAAACCATGGTGGCCGGCATGGCAGAGCTTCCCGGCTACACCCTCCACCTGCTGAGCAGGATCACGCCGCAGCGGCGGGCAGAGCTGGAGTCCCTGGTTCCACCGGGCGCCTCGGTGGTCTTCCACAACGGCGTGACGGACGAGGAGTATGCCGCACTGCTGAGGACGGCAACGGCGCTGGTGAGCCTTTCCCGGGCCGAAGGGTACGGCCTTCCGCTGGTGGAGGCCATGGCGATCGGCACGCCCGTCATCGCCAGTGACATTCCCATCTTCCGTGAAGTGGGCGGTGACGCGGCAACATACGTGGACCCGGCATCCCCGCAGCAGTTCGCCGAAGCGGTGGCAAAGCTTCAGGATGGCGAACGGTGGCAGGAGGCGTCGCGCCGGGCCGTCAGCCGCGCACGTGAGTTCAGCTGGGAGGAGTCCGCCCGCCAACTGGTGGACGTCGCGGCAGAGATTGTGAAGCGGCGCCGCTAAAGGACATCGACCCCGTCCAGCCGGACCTGGACGGGTTCCATGGTGCGCTTGGCCGCCGCCGCTGCCCGTGTCACCCGCAGCACGCGGACGACGGCGGCCGCCTGGCTGTACGGGAAGAACAGCAGGGTGCGGACGTCCTCGGCCGGGCGCCGGGGTGAGGGCTGGCTGGTGAGCAGCACGGGTGCCGGGCCTGCGGTCCGCAGGATGATGCCCGCCGTCCCGAGTTCTGCTTCCACGGCTCCGGTGTAGTGTTCGACGGCGGAGCGGGGCCCGGTAACGGACGCAATGCGCACCGCCGGCGGAAGCTGCAGTTCGGTCCGCAGGGACAGTTCCCGCTGTGCATAGCCGGCCGGGTCCCAGCGCAGCAGGGCTCCCACAGCGGCGGTCTCTGTGGCGGTCACCACCACCAGGCCGCCCTCGGGTGCCGGGCGGACCAGGGCTGCGGCGTTGAACCAGCGGCGCACGGTGTCTTCTCCGGCACGGAGCGTTTCGCGGCGCAGCAGCGAATCACCGTCCAGCAGCAGGGCCGCCGCATAACCGCCGTCGGCCACCGGTTCGGCGCCCACCGTGGCCACCACCAGGGCCTTGCCCCCGCCCACCGAGGCCTTCACCTGGTCGCCGGAGGAGGTGATGACGGTTTTTCCGGGGAACGCACGGCCGAGTTCTTCTGCCGTTCGCAGGACCCCGGTGGCACCCTTGCGGAGCCGGCGGCCACCGCAATGCGGGCACTGCCAGTCCGGGGCCGGCGTGGAACACCAACGGCACTGGGGCATGGCGGACGTACCGGCAAGCGCGAGCGGCCCCTGGCAGGCTCCGCACCGGGCGGGCTCGCGGCAGGTCTCGCAGGCGAGGGACGGCGCGTAGCCGGCGCGAGCCACCTGGACCAGGACGGGGCCGCGTTCGAGGCCCTCCTTGGCAGCACGCCAGGCGGCACCGGGAAGGCGGGCAATCGTGGCCAGCGGATCGCGTTCCTGCTCGAAGCTGTCCGCGGTGTTGACGACCCGCGGCACAGTCCGGCGGGTGGCGGCACGCTCCGACTCGACGGGCAGTGCCCAGCCGGCATCCACAAGCCGCTGGACCTCGGTGCTGCGGGCATGCCCTGCCAGCAGGCACGCGGCGCCTTCCTGCCCGGCGCGCAGGAGCAGGACCTCCCGGGCATGGGCATAAGGTGCGCGCTGCTCGATATGGAGGTCGTCGCCGTCGTCCCAGCACGCCACCAGGCCAAGCTCTTTGACGGGGGCGAAAGCGGCGGACCTGGTGCCGATGGCCACCCGGGCGGTCCCTGCCAGCAGGCGCAGGAAGTTCCGGTACCGGGGGGTGGGGCCATCATCTGCGGCGAGCCTGGCCACGGCTTCCTCCGGCAGCACTTCCTTGAGAGCGTCCTCGAGCCGGTCAAGGTCGCGGTAGTCCGGCACCACAAGCACGGCACCGCGTCCTGCAGCGTACGCAGCGGCGGCCGCCTCGGCCAGCAGGCGGGGCCAGCCGGCCGGGCCGTATCCCTGCAGCGGGTTGAGAGCGGCACGGGGGGCACCGCCGTCGGCAAGATGCCTGAGGAAAGCGGGGCCGTTCCGGTAAGCGGCCCAGGCGGAGGCAGGGGCAGACGGCAGGCCGTCGTCGTCTTCCTGGCCTGTGCCCTCCGGCTCCGCAACCGTTCCGGCCTCCGCGCCTGCGCCGGGAAACTCCTTTTCCAGCCGGGCCACCCTGGGCGGTACGGCAACGCGAAGGACATCACTCACGGTCCCCGCATAACGGGCGGCAACGGCGGTGGCCAGGTCACGTACGGCCGGCGTCAGGACCGGGACCGGGGACACCACCTTCGACAACGGCACCAGGGTGTGCCCGGCGTCCGATTCGGCAACCCGTTCCAGGACAAAACCGCTGAGGTCCTGGCCGTTGAAGCTGACCTTGACCCGGACGCCCGGCTGGGCGGCGTGATCGAGGGCGGCAGGAACTGCATAGTCGAAGGGGCGGTCCAGGTGCGGCAGGGACGACTCAACCAGTACCCGGGCCACGGGGAGATGGCCGGCCAGGGTGATCCCCGCAGGCAGCTTCCGCGACGGAAAGCCCTGCAGCAGGGAGGGCTGAACGGTATGTCCGGACCCGGCGGGAAAGTCCAGCCCGGGCTGGACTGGGTTGTCAGCAACCATTGCGGCTACCTCCATTCAGCTCCCGGGTGGACATGCCAAGCCAAGCACCGGGCACTGACATTTGCGCCAGGGGACCGGATGCAATGTTCCTAGGCGTTGAAGAAAGCCTTCAGCTCGTCTACGCGGTCCAGGCGCTCCCAGGTGAAGTCGGGTTCGTCGCGGCCGAAGTGGCCATGCGCTGCAGTCTTGGCGTAGATGGGGCGCTTCAGGTCCAGGGCGTCGATGATGGCACGCGGGCGCAGGTCGAAGATTTCGGCGATGGCAGCGCTGATCCGGGCAGGATCGACGGTTTCGGTGCCGAAGGTTTCCACGTAGGTGCCCACCGGGCGGGCCTGACCGATGGCGTAGGCAATCTGGATTTCCGCCCGCTTGGCCAGCCCGGCCGCCACCACGTTCTTGGCAACCCAGCGCATGGCATAGGCCGCGGACCGGTCCACCTTGGACGGGTCCTTGCCGGAGAAGGCTCCGCCGCCGTGGCGGGCCATGCCGCCGTAGGTGTCAACGATGATCTTGCGGCCGGTCAGGCCGGCATCGCCAACGGGGCCGCCAATGACGAATTCGCCGGCGGGGTTGAGGATGTTCTTGGTCCGCGAAATATCCAGGTTGGCGCCTGCCAGGACCGGGTCGATCACGATGGCGGCCAGGTCTGCCCGGAGCTGCTCCAGGCTTGCGCCTTCCGCGTGCTGGCTGGAGATGACCACGGTTTCCACCGAGACGGGTACGTCCCGGTCGTAGCCCACGGTCACCTGGGTTTTGCCGTCCGGGCGGAGGTAGGCCAGTTCACCGGATTTCCGGACTTCGGTGAGCCGTTCCGACAAGCGGTGTGCCAGCCAGATGGGCGTGGGCATGTAGGAGGGTGTTTCGTCGCTGGCGTAGCCGAACATCAGGCCCTGGTCGCCGGCGCCCTGCAGGTCGTAGTCGTCCTCCTGGCGTCCCTCGCGGGCTTCCAGCGAATTGAAGACGCCGCCGGCGATGTCGTTGGACTGCTGGCCGATGGATACCGAGACGCCGCACCGGGCGCCGTCGAACCCGTTGGCCGAGGAGTCGTAGCCGATCCCCAGGATGGTCTCGCGGACGATCTGCGGGATTTCAACGTAGGCGTCGGTGGTGACCTCACCTGCCACGTGCACCAGCCCGGTGGTGGCCATGGTTTCCACGGCTACCCTGGATTCCGGATCTGCCGCCAGCAGGGCGTCCAGGATAGCGTCACTGATCTGGTCGCAGATCTTGTCCGGGTGGCCTTCGGTGACCGACTCGGAGGTGAACAGCCGGAGCGCGGTGGGCGCGGCGCCGGAGGTCTGGGGAAGGTGCAGGGGTAAAGTCACTCAACTACCTTACTGGTTGGAGTCCGTACGCCCCGCTGGAGATGTCCCCGTGCTAAGCGAACGTGGCGGGGAACACTCAGGCCCGGGGCGAAACGTGGTTCAGTTCAAAGCCGATCCGGCTGATGATGGCAGCGGCAACCTCTGTCTTGGTTCCGGCCGCCTCCTGTGGTTCGGAGCCTGACCGCGCCAGGATGACCACGGAATTGGTGTCCTGGCCAAACACCTTGTCGGAGCCGACGTGGTTCACCACCAGCAGGTCGCATCCCTTGCGCTGGAGCTTCGCCTGCGCGTAGGCCAGGACATCGCCGTGGCTGTCGCCGGTTTCGGCGGCGAATCCGACGATCAGCTGGTGATCGCCTGCCGGGCCGGCAGTGTTTGGAAGTGCACTGTTACGCAGTTCCACCAGTTCATGGAGGATGTCCGGGTTGCGGACCAGGGTGATGACGGGGTCGGCGCTGTCATCGCGTTTCTTGATTTTGGTGTCCGACACCTCAGCGGGACGGAAATCTGCCACGGCAGCGGACATGATGATGACGTCGGAGTCAGCGGCGGCTGCCAGTGCCGCCTCGCGAAGCTGCAGGGCTGTTTCCACGGGCACCACGTCGACGCCGGCAGGCACAGGAACTTCCATGTGGGCGGCGAGCAGCCGGACCGTGGCCCCTGCGTTGCGCGCGGCAACGGCCAGCGCTACCCCCTGTTTCCCGGAGGAACGGTTGCCGAGGAACCGCACGGGGTCGAGGGGTTCGCGGGTTCCGCCGGCGCTGATGGTGACGGTGCGGCCGGCCAGCGGCAGCTGGTAGTCGGTCTGCCCCTGCACCAGGGCCATTGCGGCGTCAAAAATGACCTGCGGCTCGGGCAGCCGCCCGGGACCGGAGTCGGCGCCGGTGAGCCTGCCGGTGGCGGGCTCGAGGACTGCGGCACCGCGGGTACGAAGCATCTCCACGTTGGCGCGGGTGGCGGCGTGCTGCCACATTTCCGTATGCATGGCGGGCGCGAACAGCACCGGCCCGCGGGCCATGAGGAGGGTATTGGTGAGAAGGTCTCCGGCTTGTCCGGTGGCAGCCTTGGCGAGCAGGTCGGCCGTGGCCGGTGCGATGACCACGAGGTCGGCCTCGTGGCCGAGCCTGACGTGGTTGACCTGGTGGACGTCGTCGAAAACGCTGTTGCTGACCGGGTTCCCGGACAGCGCCTCCCAGGTGGCGGTGCCGACAAAGCGCGTGGACGCCTCCGTGGGAATCACCGTGACGTTATGGCCGGCTTCAGTAAAAAGCCGGAGGAGCGATGCCACCTTGTAGGCGGCAATCCCTCCCCCGACTCCGAGGACTATGCGCACGTGACCTCCGTCAACAGCAAGTCAGATAAGCGGCAGGATTACTCTGCGGCTTCGATCGGTGTGGAAACCAGCTTGCCTTCGTTGATCTCGCGCAGTGCGATCGAGAGCGACTTTTCGTTCAGCTTGGTGTCTACTAGCGGCCCGACGTACTCGAAGAGGCCCTCGTGCAGCTGCGCGTAGTAGGCGTTGATCTGACGAGCACGCTTGGCACCGAAGATCACCAGGCCGTACTTGGAGTCGGCTGCTTCAAGCAGCGAGTCGATCGGCGGGTTGATGATGCCTTCAAGGTTCGTGGACACGAATTCTCCAAATTTCTAGCGGGCTGACGGTTCCGGCAGGTGTGGGTGCGGCGTCAGCCCCATGAGTGAAACAAGCTCGTCCGCTGCCCGGCGGACGTCGTCATTGATGACGGTGTGGTCGAACTCCGGTTCAGCAGCAAGTTCCAGTTTAGCGGTTTCCAGCCGCCGCTGCTGTTCCTCGGGTGTTTCGGTGCCGCGGCCCACCAGGCGGCGCACCATTTCGTCCCAGGTGGGCGGGGCCAGGAACACGAACTGTGCGTCAGGGACGGCCGCCTTGACCTGCCGGGCGCCCTGCAGGTCGATCTCCAGGAGCACCGACCGGCCCTCGGAGATGGCCTGGTTCACCGTGCTCTTCAGGGTGCCGTAGGTGTTCTGGCCATGCACCACGGCCCATTCCAGGAGTTCCCCGGCAGCAATGAGCTGCTCGAACTCCTCCTTGGTTTTGAAGAAGTAGTGGACTCCGTCCACTTCGCCGGGCCGGGGAGCCCTGGTGGTGGCCGAGACGGACAGCCAGACCTCGGGGTAGTTGTCGCGGATGTAGGTGGACACGGTGCCTTTGCCAACAGCCGTCGGACCTGCGAGGACTGTCAGTCCAGGATTCTTGCTCACGTATTCCTTTGCCGGAGTTCGGGGATGGCCGGCCGCAGGCCGCCCTAATGCTCGTCTATAAAATCTACCAGCGCCCGGCGCTGGTGCACGCCCAGGCCGCGGACCCTGCGGGACGTCGCAATGCCCAGCTGGTCCATAATTGCCGCTGCCCGGACCTTGCCGATCCCCGGCAGTGCCTCAAGGAGCTCTGAAACCCGCATCCGCGCCAGGGCGTCATCCTCCATGGCGGAGTTGATGATGTCCGCCGCGGACCTCTCGCCGTTTTTCAGGCTTTCCTTGGCAGCGGCCCGGGTAGCCCTGGCCGCGGCTGCCTTGTTCAGGGCGTCAGCCCGTTCCGTCGCGGATAGCGGTCGCAGCACCATGAAGGACACCCCCGGATTCGGCGGATTATGTCCAAGGGCGGCCGCCCTTGGACCTGTCCTGAAACTACCCTTTGGTGCTGCCTGAATCAATGCAAAACGCGAAACGGAGCGCTATTCGGCGCGCAGCCCGTCCAGCGTCCGCAGGGCAGCTTCGCGAAGTCCGCGCAGGTCAGGCCCGGCCGAGAGGATGTCCCTGCTGGAGGTGCCCAGAACGTACCGGTAAGCAGCCCCGAATGTGGCCCGAAGGTCCGCCGGCGTTGCCCCTTGGGCTCCCAGTCCCGGGGCCAGGATGGGGCCGCGCAGGGCCGCCAGGTCCAGGTTTAGTTCGGTCAGGGCGGACCCGACGGTTGCGCCGACCACCAGCCCGACGGAGCCGAGGCTCCCCTGATAGCGGGCGTTTTCCGCGGCTGCTGCCTCCGTGATCCGGCGCGCCACGGAGTCAGCTCCCCCGACGTGCTGGACCGAGGCACCCTCGGGGTTGGAGGTCAGGGCGAGGACGAACACTCCCCGCCCGGTCTCCGCTGCCAGGTCCAGGGCGGGACGCAGCGACTCGAACCCCAGGTAGGGGCTGAGGGTGACAGAATCTGCGGCCAGCGGGGATCCGTCGCGGAGCCAGGCGTCGGCGTAGGCGGCCATGGTGGACCCGATGTCGCCGCGCTTGGCATCGGCGATGGTGAGCACCGATTCATCCCTGGCAGCGGCAAGAAGCTCTTCCAGCACAGAAATCCCGGCAGAGCCGTGGCGTTCGTACAGGGCCACCTGCGGCTTGACCGCGGCAGCGAGCGAAGCCACCGCCTCCAGGACTGTCAGCGAAAAGCGCCTCAGCCCGGCGGCGTCGTCGTCCAGCCCCCAGCCCTTCAACAGCGCAGGGTGCGGATCGATGCCCACGCACAGCGGGCCGCGGGCGGCCATGGCCGCGCCGAGCCGGGAGCCGAAAGACTCCCGGCCGGCTGCGGATACCTGCTCAGGCATGCTGGAGGGCCGCCTTCTGCGAGGCCGCCAACGCCGCGGCGTGCTCCTGCAGGCTGGTGACGGACCACTCGTAGGTACGCATGGCTTCGATGGCCTGGACCGCGGCGTTGAACTCGGCCACCGTGGTGATGCAGGGGATGCCGATGGACGTTGCGGCGGCACGGAGCTCATAGCCGTCGCTGCGGGCTTCGCCGCCGGACGGGGTGTTGAAGACCATGTCGATCTCGCCGGCGATGACGAGATCGGCAATGGTGCCTTCGCCTTCGGCGCTGCTGCCCTCGGCCACCTTGCGGACGGGTGTCGCCTGGATGCCGTTGCGGCGCAGGACGTCCGCCGTACCCCCGGTGGAGACGATCTCGAAGCCGAGGTCCGAGAGCCGCTTGACACCCATGATCACCGAGCGCTTGTCCCGGTTGGCCACGGAGACAAAGATCTTGCCTTCGGTGGGGAGGGCGTTGTTGGCGCCGGCCTGGCTCTTGGCGAAGGCGGTGTCGAAGTGCTTGTCGATGCCCATGACCTCGCCGGTGGAGCGCATTTCCGGGCCGAGCAGGGAGTCGACGACCTTGCCTTCCAGGGTACGGAAGCGACTGAACGGCAGGACTGCTTCCTTGACCGAGACGGGGGCGTCCAGGGGCAGGGTGGAGCCGTCGCCGGTTTCCGGCAGCATCTTGTAGGCAGTGCGCAGCTGGTTGATGGTCACGCCGGTGCCGATCAGGGCTGCGGCCTTGGCCATCTGGACGCCGGTGGCCTTGGACACGAAGGGCACGGTGCGGGACGCGCGCGGGTTGGCTTCCAGGACGTACAGGACGTCGGAGGCCAGCGCGAACTGGATGTTGATCAGGCCGCGCACGCCCACGCCTTCGGCGATGGCGCGGGTTGCGGTGCGGACCCGCTCCAGGACGTTGCTGCCCAGGGTGATGGGCGGCAGGACGCAGGCGGAGTCGCCGGAGTGGATGCCGGCTTCCTCGATGTGCTCCATGATGCCGCCCAGGTACATGTCCGTGCCGTCAAAGAGCGCATCGACGTCGATTTCGACGGCGTCCTCAAGGAACCGGTCAATCAGCACCGGGTGGTCCGGGGTGATTTCCGTGGCGTTGGCGATGTAGCGGGAGAGGTTGGGCTCGTCGTAGACAATTTCCATGCCGCGGCCGCCCAGGACGTAGGACGGGCGCACCAGCACGGGATAGCCGATCTCATCCGCGATCTTCTTGGCGTCCTCGAAGGAAACGGCGGTGCCGTTCTTCGGAGAGATGAGTCCGGCCTTGTCCAGCACGCGGGAGAACATTCCGCGGTGCTCGGCGAGGTCGATGGCCTCCGGGGACGTGCCAAGGATGGGAACACCGGCGTCAGCCAGCTGCTGGGCCAGCTTCAGGGGTGTCTGGCCGCCGAGCTGCACGAACACGCCCATGACGCCGCCGGTGCGTTCCTCCGCAGCGATGACCTCCAGCACGTCCTCGAGCGTGAGCGGCTCGAAGTACAGGCGGGTGGAGATGTCGTAGTCGGTGGAGACGGTTTCCGGGTTGCAGTTGACCATCACGGTCTCGTAGCCGGCCTTGCGCAGTGCGATGGAGGCGTGGACGCAGGAGTAGTCGAACTCAATACCCTGGCCGATGCGGTTGGGGCCGGAACCCAGGATGAGGATGGACGGCTTGGAGTGCAGCGCCACCTCGTCCTCCTCGTCATAGGCCGAGTAGTGGTACGGGGTGTACGCGGCGAACTCGGCGGCGCAGGTGTCCACGGTCTTGTAGACGGGACGGATGCCCAGTGCCTGGCGGACACCGCGGACCACGGCCTCCGGGTTGTGGGTGAGCGCACCAATCTGTTCGTCGGAGAAGCCGTGGCGCTTGGCGCGCTGGAGCATCTCCTTGGTGAGGGCGCCGGCCTGGCGGATCTCGTGGGAGATCTCGTTCAGCAGCTGGAGCTGGTCGAGGAACCAGGGGTCGATCTTGGTCGCCTCGAATAGCTGCTCTACGGTGGCGCCGCCCAGGAGGGCGCGCTGGACCTGGTGCAGGCGCTCGGTGGTGGGGCGCTTGGCCTTTTCGATCAGCTCTGCCACTTCCCATTCCGGGACGCTGCTGAAGTCCAGCTGCGAGCCCTTCTGCTCGAGTGAGCGCAGGGCCTTCTGCAGGGCTTCGGTGAAGTTGCGGCCCATGGCCATGGCTTCGCCCACCGACTTCATGGTGGTGGTGAGGGTGTTGTCCGCGGCGGGGAACTTCTCGAACGCGAAGCGCGGAACCTTGACGACGACGTAGTCGAGGGTGGGCTCGAAGGATGCCGGCGTCTTCTGGGTGATGTCGTTGGGGATTTCATCGAGCGTGTAGCCCAGCGAGAGCTTGGTGGCGATCTTGGCGATGGCGAAGCCGGTGGCCTTGGACGCCAGTGCCGAGGAGCGGGAAACGCGGGGGTTCATCTCGATGACCACCACGCGGCCGGTGGCGGGGTCGATGGCGAACTGGATGTTGCAGCCGCCGGTGTCCACGCCCACTTCCCGGATCACGGCGATGGAGATGTCGCGCAGCCGCTGGTATTCACGGTCGGTGAGGGTCAGCGCGGGGGCGACGGTGATGGAGTCGCCGGTGTGGACGCCCACGGGGTCGAAGTTCTCGATGGAGCAGACAACAACGACGTTGTCGTTCTTGTCGCGCATCATTTCGAGCTCGTATTCCTTCCAGCCGAGGATGCTCTCTTCGAGCAGCACCTCGCTGGTGGGGCTGTACTGCAGGCCCTGGCCCACGATGCGGCGGAGGTCATCCTCGTTGTAGGCCAGGCCGGAGCCCAGGCCGCCCATGGTGAAGGAGGGGCGGACCACCATGGGGTAGCCCAGGTCCTCGGCGGCTTTGAGGGCCTCGTCCATGGTGTGGATGATGTGGCTGCGGGCCGATTCTGCGCCGCAGCGCTCCACCACGCCCTTGAACTTCTCGCGGTCCTCGCCCAGTTCGATGGCGGCGATGTTGGCGCCGATGAGCTCCACGTTGTACTTCTCGAGGACGCCGTTCTTGTCCAGCGCAATGGCAGTGTTCAACGCGGTCTGTCCGCCCAGGGTGGGCAGCACGGCGTCCGGGCGTTCCTTGGCGATGATCTTCTCCACCACCTCGGGGGTGATGGGCTCTACGTAGGTGGCATCGGCGAACTCGGGGTCGGTCATGATGGTGGCCGGGTTGGAGTTCACCAGGATGACCCGGAGGCCCTCCTCTTTGAGGACGCGCAGCGCCTGGGTGCCGGAGTAGTCGAACTCGGCCGCCTGGCCGATCACGATGGGTCCGGATCCGATGACCAGAACGCTCTTAAGGTCAGTTCTCTTGGGCATTACTTCTTGTCCTCAGTCTTGTTGTCAGCGGCGTTGCGTTCGATCGGATTATGCACGGAGTCCACAGGCTCCTTGGACAGGTTGGCGGTCCTGCCGTCCCGGGTTCCCTCCATCAGCTCGATGAAGCGGTCGAAGAGGTAGGCGGCGTCGTGCGGGCCGGCGGCTGCCTCCGGGTGGTACTGCACGGAGAAGGCCGGGATGTCCAGGCAGGCGAGGCCTTCAACGACGTCGTCGTTCAGGCTGACGTGGCTGACCTCGACGCGCCCGTAACGTTCCTCCGGAGCCTGCGTGGCGCCGTCGAGCGGTGCGTCCACGGCGAAGCCGTGGTTCTGCGAGGTGATCTCCACCTTGCCCGTGCGGCGGTCCATCACGGGCTGGTTGATGCCGCGGTGGCCGTAGCGGAGCTTGTAGGTGCCGAAGCCCAGGGCGCGGCCCAGGATCTGGTTTCCGAAGCAGATGCCGAAGTAGGGCAGCTTCTCGTCCAGGACGGAGCGGAGCAGCTTCACCTGGACGTCGGCGGTGGCGGGGTCGCCGGGGCCGTTGGACATAAAGACACCGTCCGGGTTGACGGCCTTGACGTCTTCCAGGGTGGCGGTGGCCGGGAGGACGTGGACGCGCACGCCGCGCTCGGCAAACCGGATGGGCGTCATGGCCTTGATGCCGAGGTCGATCGCGGCGATGCTGAACCGCGCGTCGCCGTCCCAGCCGTGGTCCTTGGGATCAACGACGTAGGCCTCGTCCACGCTGACTTCCTCCGCCAGGCGTGCGCCCTCCATGGGGGCGCTGGCCAGGACGGCGTCGAGGAGTTCCTTGTCCGTTGCCTGCGCGGCGTCGCCCGAGAAAATGCCGGCGCGCATGGTCTTGTGCTCGCGCAGGTGGCGGGTGATGGCGCGGGTGTCAACGCCCTGGATGCCCACGATCCCCTGCTCGGCCAGTTCCTCATCGAGGGAACGCTCGGAGCGCCAGTTGGAGGGCCGCCGGGCGGCGTCGCGGACGATGTAGCCGGCAACCCAGATGCGGCGGGATTCGGCGTCCTCGCTGTTGACGCCGGTGTTGCCGATGTGCGGGGCGGTCTGGACCACCAGCTGGCGGGCGTAGGAGGGGTCCGTGATGGTTTCCTGGTACCCGGTCATGCCGGTGGCGAAAACGGCTTCGCCCAACGCGGTTCCGGTGGCTCCGTAGCTGGTCCCGCGGAAGATGCGGCCGTCCTCGAGGACGAGGACTGCCGGAGCGGAGGTGGTTGCTGTCACTGTATTCGCTTTCACTGCTGGGTCTGTGGCTGCTGTCTGGTTCGCTGCTGGTGTGGTCGCTGCGTGGTCCGTCACTGTCTTACTTTCCACTGTTGGCGTCGGCCGCCGGGGCTGAGGAGATCAATTGCTGGAGTGCCGTGAACAGCACGTCCTTGTCCGCGGCACGGCGGGTGCGGAACCCGGTGTCCAGCTCATGGGGGCCGAGCACCCATGTCACCACCAGGAGGCCGTCCTTCTCGACGAACTTGCCGGCCATGCCGCT
This sequence comes from Arthrobacter sp. 210 2, assembly GCF_059093025.1. Lineage (NCBI taxonomy): Bacteria > Bacillati > Actinomycetota > Actinomycetes > Micrococcales > Micrococcaceae > Arthrobacter > Arthrobacter sp. 210 2. Next base: position 99,849 of record NZ_JBNHIE010000012.1, on the reverse strand, counting down.
GTCCTGCCGTACGCCGTGCAGGGAGGTGGCCGGGATGTAGAGCGCCTGGGCCCCGGAGCGGTCGAAGAGGACTCCGTGCGGGTACACCGCGAGGGTGGACGTGGTGCGGATGCCGAGGCCGTGCACGGCGATCCGGTCCAGCCAGTCGCCGCCGGTGGTGGTCGCAATGTACTGGCCCTCCGCGACGGCGAGGGGCTCGCCGGGTGCCGCAGGCACCGGGGGCAGCTGTTCGACGTCGGACTGGCGCTTCAGGCGGTTCCGCCAGCCCAGCCAGATGAGGCCGAACGCGACGGCGATGAGTGCCAGCGTGATGGCCAGCGAGAGCAGCTGGGTATCCATCAGGCGGCGCCTGCGGACACCGCATGCGGGTACGGGGTGTTGAGTTCGCCGTCCAGGACGGTGGGGTGTCCTTTGAAGAAGGTGGCCACCACCTTGCCCGGCAGCTCCCGGCCCTTGAAGGGCGAGTTGCGGCCCATGGTTGCCATGCGAAACGGGTCCACGGTCCAGCGCGCGGCGGGGTCCACCAGGATGACGTTTGCGGGTTCCCCTGCTTCGAGGGGACGGCCCTGGTCCTCGAGCCGGCCGATGCGTGCCGCCGCGGTGGAGGTGACGCGCGCGAAGTCCGCCCAGCCCATCAGGCCGGTTTCAATCATGGTGTGCTGCACCACGGACAGGGCGGTTTCCAGGCCGGTCATGCCCATGGCGGCCTGCGCCCACTCGCACTCCTTGTGCTCGCTGGGGTGCGGCGCATGGTCGGTACCCACAACGTCGATGGTGCCGTCTGCCAGCCCTGCGCGCAATGCCTGGACGTCCGCGTCCGTGCGCAGCGGGGGGTTGACCTTGTAGACGGGATCGTAGCTGCGGACCAGGTCATCGGTCAGCAGCAGGTGGTGCGGCGTCACCTCGGCGGTGACGTTGATGCCGCGTTCCTTGGCCCAGCGGATGATTTCCACCGAGCCGGCTGTGGAGACGTGGCACACGTGCAGGCGAGAGCCCACGTGCTGGGCCAGCAGGACGTCGCGGGCGATGATGCTTTCCTCTGCCACCGCGGGCCATCCGGTGAGGCCCAGTACGGCGGACACCTCGCCTTCATTCATCTGGGCACCGGCCGTCAGCCGCGGCTCCTGCGCGTGCTGGGCCACTACGCCGTCGAACGCTTTGACGTACTCCAGGGCGCGGCGCATCAGGACGGGATCGTGGACGCAGATGCCGTCGTCGGAGAACATGCGGACCCGGGCGCGGGAATCGGCCATGGCGCCAAGTTCGGCCAGCTGCTCCCCCGCGAGGCCCACGGTGACTGCGCCGACGGGCCGCACATCCACCCAGCCGGCCGTCCGGCCCAGCGAGTAGACCTGCTCCACCACGCCTGCGGTGTCCGCAACGGGGGTGCTGTTGGCCATGGCATGGACAGCGGTGTAGCCGCCCAGCGCTGCTGCGCGGGTTCCTGTTTCCACCGTCTCGGCGTCCTCGCGGCCCGGCTCGCGGAGGTGCGTGTGCACGTCCACCATGCCGGGCAGCGCCACCAGGCCGGCGGCGTCGATCACCCTGGCCCCGTCGGCTGACAGGCCGCTGCCGGTTTCGGCGATGATGCCGTCACGGATCAGCAGGTCCGCCGGTTCACCGCCCAGGATGGAGGCGCCTTGGATCAGATAGGTTCCGGTGTTGCCTGCCATCAGTTGGTCTCCTTGGTGGAATGGGTGCCGGCGTAGGCCAGGGCGGGAGTGGCGGCTGGTTCGCGGGTGTCCCCGGAAAGCAGCAGGTAGAGGGCGGCCATCCGCACCGACACTCCGTTGCGGACCTGGTCCAGCACGGTGGAGCGGGGTGAGTCAGCGGCGGCTGCGGAGATTTCCAGGCCCCGGTTCATGGGGCCGGGGTGCATGATGATGGTGTCCTTCATGCCGAGCCTGTCGAGGGACCGGAGGCGGGTGTCGTCGAAGCCCCAGCGGCGGGAGTATTCGCGGGTGGTGGGGAAGAATGACGCGTTCATCCGTTCGCCCTGGACGCGGAGCATCATGACGGCGTCGACTCCGCCTTCGAGGGTTTCGTCCAGGTTGTAGCTGACCTTGCAGGGCCATTTTTCGACGCCGATGGGCAGCAGCGTGGGCGGCGCCACCAGGGTGACATCCGCGCCGAGGGTGCGCAGGAGCCAGACGTTGGAGCGGGCAACCCGGGAGTGCAGGACGTCGCCGGCGATGGCTACGCGCATGCCCGTAAGATCGGCGCCTTCGGACCCGGTGCCGGCCAGGCGCGACCAGTGCCGGCGCATGGTGAAGGCGTCCAGCAGTGCCTGGGTGGGGTGTTCATGGGTGCCGTCGCCGGCGTTGATGACGCCGGCGTCGATCCAGTCCGTCGCGGCCAGCCGGTGCGGTGCCCCGGAGGCCCAGTGGCGGATGACGACGGCGTCCGCACCCATCGCGGAGAGTGTCTGGGCCGTGTCCTTGAGGGACTCGCCCTTGGACACCGAGGATCCCTTCGCGGCGAAGTTGATGACGTCCGCGGAGAGGCGCTTGGCGGCCGCTTCGAAGGAGATGCGGGTGCGGGTGGAGTCCTCGAAGAAGAGGTTCACCACCGTGCGGCCGCGCAGGGCGGGGAGCTTTTTCACTTCACGGTCGCCGACGGCCGCCATTTCCTCGGCGGTGTCCAGGATCCGGATGGCGTTCGACCGGCTGAGGTCCTGGGTGGAGAGCAGGTGCTTCACGAGCCGCCTTCGATCACTACTTCGTTGACAGGGGTGCCGCCGGCGGGCGTGTCCGTTTCTTCCAGCCGGACCCGGACTTTTTCGGCGGAGGAGGTGGGGAGGTTCTTGCCCACGTGGTCTGCGCGGATGGGGAGTTCGCGGTGGCCCCGGTCGATCAGCACGGCGAGCCGGACGATGCGGGGGCGTCCGAGGTCGATGAGGGCGTCCAGGGCTGCGCGGATGGTGCGGCCGGAGTAGAGGACGTCATCGATCAGGACCACCACCTTGTTGTCGATGCCCGTACGCGGCAGCTTGGTGGGGTGGGGCGGGCGTGTCCCCTGGTGCGAGAGGTCGTCCCGGAACATGGTGACGTCGAGCTGGCCCACGATGGCCGCGGCGTCAACAGTGTTGTCCGCGGCGGCGATTTTTTCGGCGAGCCGGACTGCCAGCGGATAGCCGCGGCGTGGAATGCCCAGCAGGACGAGGTCCTGGGAACCCTTGTTGGCCTCGAGGATCTCATGGGCGATACGAGTGAGGGCCCGGTCAATGTCCGCCTGGCTAAGGACTACCCTGGCTGGAACCGGTGCGCTGGTGACAGAAGTCAACGCTCGTCTCCCCTTTCCCCGCCTCACAGGACGGAATTAAAAAAGGATCATGTGCGTACCAAAATTACCACATGGGCTCCGGCCGGCCGGTGCCGGCGGGACGCGGTGCTGGTCACATCCGCGGCGCCACCGCAGCCGGGTCCTTGGTGCGGCGGCGCCTCCCCCCTAGGCTTTCGGATATGTCGATGTATCCACGCCAGCCATACCAGGGCCCGCCGGAAGATCCACACTTCGGAAGGTCCGGGCCGCTCCCCCGCGAGGCGAATCCCAGCTGGATGGGGCACGTTGAGCCGGAAAACTACCGCCCTGCGCCGGGCCATCAGGGCAGGCCCGTGAATGCGGTGGTTCCGCCGGAGTTCCAGGGCGCGGCAGTACGTGCGGCCCGGACCCGCGGCGGCCTGCTGGGCCTCACCGTGGCCGGCAGCGCGCTGGCGTTCCTCAGCCTGTTCCTGGTGGTGCCGTTCCTGCTGTCCAACACCGGCACGGCGGGTTTCCTGATTGGATTCCTGGCCTCGCTGCTCCCGCTGTCGGCGGTGCTCCTTGCGGTCTACGTCATCGACAAGTGGGAACCCGAGCCGAAGCGCCTGCTGTTCTTTGCCTTTACCTGGGGCGCCGCTGTGTCCATCGCCGTCACGCTCCTCATCCAGCCGTTTTTTGTGCTCACCTTCCAGTTTTCGGACGTCCCTGACCTGCAGACGTACATGGCGACCGTGCAGGCGCCCATCGTGGAGGAGTTTGCCAAGTCCCTCGGCCTGCTCCTGCTTCTCCTTTTCGCGAGGAGGCATTTTGACGGGCCCGTGGACGGTGTGGTGTTCGCGTTCACCATCGCGGGCGGCTTTGCCTTCACCGAAAACATCCTGTACTTCGGGCGGGCGATTGCGGAATCGGCGAGCCCGGCAAGCGACTTTGCCCAGGTCTTTTTCCTCCGCGGCGTGATGTCCCCGTTCGCCCATGCGATCTTCACGGGCAGCACGGGGCTCATCATGGGTTTCGCCGCCAGGCGCTGGCATACGGGCGCCTCGGTGGCCGCCTTCGTTGTGGGGCTGCTGCCGGCCATGTTCCTGCACAATCGCTGGAACAGCATGGGTCAGGGCTTCCTGGTGGACTACATCCTGGTCCAGGTGCCAATCTTTTTCCTCGCGGTGGGTGGCATCATCCTGCTGCGGGTGGCCGAGAAGCGCCTGACGCGCCAGCGGCTGCTGGAATACTCCGCCGCCGGCTGGTTCACCCCGGCCGAGGTGGAGCTCCTCGCTACGCTGGGCGGCCGGCGCACGGCCCTGAGCTGGGCGAGCGGTTATGGCAGGAAGCGGCAGATGAAGGAATTCCTGAAGGCCGCGACGCACCTGGCGAACACCAGGCAGCGCATCCTGAGCGGACGCGACGTCCAGCTGCACCAGGCTGAGGAACGGCAGCAGCTGCAGCGCATCCTTGCCCTGCGCGCGGCAGTCGCCGCCTGAGGCCCCGACGGCGGAATCCTTAGTTAATAGCGAAAGGGCCGGCCTCCACGGTGGTGGAAGCCGGCCCTTGTGCCGGTGTGCCGGGTGGCCGCGCCTGGCTAGGCGAGCAGCGAAGGCTTCAGCTGCTGCAGCCGGCCCAGGAGTCCGTTGATGAACTGGGGCGACTCGTCGGTGGAAAGCGTCTTGGCGAGTGCCACGGCTTCGCTGACCGCCACGCCGTCCGGGACGTCGTCGTTGTAGAGCAGTTCCCAGGTGCCGATCCGCAAAATGATGCGGTCCACGGACGGCATCCGTTCCAGGCTCCAGCCCTGCGAGTAGGTTTCCAGGAACTCGTCGATGGCGGCCTGCTGGGACAGCACGCCCTCGACGATTTCAAGTGTGTAGGGATTGATGATTTGGTCGGTCTTTTCCCTGCGCGCCCGGAGGACGTCGAAAGCTGACACCGAGCGCTGCTCGGCCTCGAAAAGAACGTCCAGCGCCCTGTTGCGGGCTTTACCGCGTGCGCTCACTACTCGGTGACCCGGCCGAGGTAGCTGCCGTCGCGGGTGTCCACCTTGACCTTGGTGTTGTTCTCGATGAACAGCGGGACCTGGATCTCGTAGCCCGTTTCGAGGGTGGCCGGCTTGGTGCCTGCGGAGGAGCGGTCGCCCTGCAGGCCCGGCTCGGTGTAGGTGATCTCCAGCACAACGCTCGGCGGCAGTTCGATGTACAGCGGGGTGCCCTCGTGGATGGCGATGTTGACCATCTGGTTTTCGAGCATGAAGTTGGTGGCGTCGCCCACCGTGGCGCCCGAGACCGTGATCTGGTCGTAGTCGGAGGTGTCCATGAAGACGAAGTCTGCGCCGTCCTGGTACAGGTACTGGTAGTCGCGGCGGTCCACCGTGGCGGTCTCGATCTTGAGGCCGGCGTTGAACGTCTTATCCACAACCTTGCCGGACATCACGTTGCGCATCTTGGTCCGCACAAAGGCTCCGCCCTTGCCCGGCTTGACGTGCTGGAATTCAATGATGTTCCAGAGCTGGCCCTCAAGCTTCAGGACCGTTCCGTTCTTGATGTCGTTAGTGGTTGCCACTGGTTTCCTCTGGTTTCTGTGTCTGGTTACGTGGTCAGACGTTCTATGCCGGCCAGTCATGCCATACGGCTCGCCGGCGCGTGTTTGTCAAAAATCGCGTGGTTCGAAAAAATCCAAAAACTATTCTACCGGTAAATACGCGGCAGCTTGCCGGCGGGCTGGAGACCCGGATTCAGCAGGCCAGGTCCAGGGCGTCCCGCGCCCGCTGCAGGGCCACCGTTGACGAGTAGATCAGGGCTGCGTCGGCCGACTGGGCAACCCGGAGATCCAGTGCGCGGGTGAATGCCTCAACGGCCGCGGACATGTGGCCGGCCGTGTACTGCGTCTTGCCCAGGTAATGCAGGACCAGGGCTTCACGGTCGGTCCCCTGGAACTCACCGAGCAACTGGCGGAAGAGCTCCAGGGCGCGGTCCGTCCGGTGGGTAACCCGCAGCACCTCGGCCTCGAAAGTCCGCAGGCGGAATGACTCGGGATCGTTGAAGCGGGCCTCTGCCAGGAGTTCCGCCGCTTCCGAAGCATGTCCCTCGACGATCAGGACAAAGATCCGGTCGGCCGGATCGGTGGAGTCCGCCAAAGCGGCACGGCATGCGTCCTCGTTGACGATTTCCGGCAGCAGGGTCTCCGGGTTGATCCGGATCCCGGGGAAGCCGGCTTCCGGCCAGTCAGCCGTTCCTGTTATGTCGCCCTGCATCAGGAAGCAATCTCCTGGTAGGCGGCGAACAGGAGGGACGTGTCCGGGACGTCAAGTATCCCCGGTTTGGCCACGCCGTCCAGCACAACGAAGCGCAGCAGGTCGCCGCGGGATTTCTTGTCGCGGCGCATGCCGTCCAGGAGGCCCTGCCAACGGTCCCGGCGGTAGGTGACGGGAAGACCCATGCCGTCCAGGATGCTGCGGTGCCGGTCGGCATCCGCGTCACTGAGGCGCCCCACGCTGCGCGCCAGTTCGGCGGCGAACATCATGCCCACGGATACCGCGGCCCCGTGCCGCCAGGAGTAGCGTTCCACGAGTTCGATGGCGTGGCCGAGGGTGTGGCCATAGTTGAGGATCTCGCGCAGTCCCGACTCTTTCAGGTCCTGGGAGACCACATTCGCCTTAACGGCAATGGCCCGCTCGATGAGTTCCCGGAGCGTGTCCGATTGCGGGTCCACGACGGCGGCGGTGTCTTTTTCCACCAGGTCCAGGATGGCCGGGTCGGCGATGAAACCGCATTTGATGACCTCGGCCATGCCGGAAATCAGCTCATTTTTGGGCAGCGTGTTCAGCGTGTCCAGGTCGGCGAGGACCGCCGCGGGCGGGTGGAAGGCGCCCACAAGGTTCTTGCCCTCGGCGGTGTTGATGCCGGTCTTTCCGCCAACGGAGGCGTCCACCATGCCGAGCAGGCTGGTGGGCATGTGGATGACCTTGACACCGCGCAGCCACGTGGCGGCCACGAAACCGGCAAGGTCCGTGACCGCGCCGCCGCCGACGGCAACAATGGCGTCGGAGCGGGTGAAATCGTTCTGCCCCAGCACCTGCCAGCAAAAAGCGGCGACCTGGATGTGCTTGCCTTCCTCGGCGTCCGGTATCTCGGCCGTCAGTGAGGTGAACCCGGCTTCCGCCAGTTCGTCTCGCACGGTGTCGCCGGTAAGCCGAAGCGCCCGGGGGTGGATCACCAGGACCCGCCGGACGCGCTCACCCAGCAGCCCGGGAAGTTCGCCCAGCAGCCCGCGTCCAACGACGACGTCGTAGTTATTGGCGGCGGATTCGCCGGTGACCTTGATCACTGTTGATTCGGTGCTCACTTTTCAACTTCCTGTTGGGCAGCTGCGTAGGTCCGCAGTGCTGCTTCGAGCCGGGCGCCAAGCTCGGTAACCGAGCCCTGGCGCACGTCCAGGGTGATGTCTGCCAGCCGTTCATAGACCGGCTTGCGGGTGGCGAACATTGCTGTCCAGCGGCCCATGGCGTCACCGGCCAGCAGTGGCCGCCCGGAATTGCGGGCGATGCGGCTGGCCACCGTGGAGGCGTCGCATTCGAGGTAGACCACCGTACAGCGGCCAATCAGCTGCTGGGTCCCGGAGTCGAGGACGGCGCCGCCCCCGAGCGAGATCACGCTGGTGGTCCCTTCGGCGGCCTCGACGGCGTTGGCCACGGTTCGGGCCTCAATCTCGCGGAAGGCATGTTCCCCCCGCCCGGCAAAGATATCGGCAATGGACCCGTGCCCCGCCACGATGACGGCGTCGGTATCCACGAACGGGGCACCCAACTGCTGGGCCAGCTGCTGCCCGATGGCGGATTTGCCGACTGCCATGGGACCGATCAGGACAATCGGCCGGTCACCGACAGGACCGGTATTGCTGCGGTGCGGCACTACTGTCCGATCGAGTCCAGGGACGCCGGAATCCCGTCCAGGTAACCCTTGATGTTCCGGGCGGTTTCCGCCACGGAGTCTCCGCCGAACTTCTCGGTCACGGCCTCGGCCAGGACCAGCGCCACCATGGCTTCGGCCACCACGCCGGCGGCCGGGACGGCACAGACGTCGGAACGCTGGTGGTGGGCCTTGGCGGGCTCGCCGGTGCTGATGTCAATGGTCTTCAGTGCCCGGGGCACGGTGGCGATGGGCTTCATGGCGGCCCGGACGCGGAGGACGTCCCCAATGCTCATGCCGCCTTCAATGCCGCCGGCGCGGTTGGTGGTGCGGACGATCCTGCCGTCGGCGTCCCGGACGATTTCGTCGTGCGCGGCGGAACCGCGGCGTGCTGCGGTGCGGAAACCGTCGCCTACTTCCACTCCCTTGATGGCCTGGATGCCCATCAGGGCGGCGGCGAGCCTGGAGTCAAGCCGGCGGTCCCAGTGCACGTAGCTGCCCAGTCCCGGGGGAAGGCCGTAGGCGAGGACCTCCACTACGCCGCCAAGGGTTTCGCCTTCCTTGTGCGCCGCGTCCACCTCAGCCACCATGGCGTCCGAGGTTTCCCGGTCGAAGCAGCGCAGCGGATCGGCGTCAAGCGCGATGACGTTGGCGGGAACGGGCAGCGGACGGCCCTCGGGGACCGTCACGCTGGCGATGGAGACGGTGTGGCTTACAAGCTCGATTCCGAGGTGCTTAAGGAACTGCGCAGCCACCGTGCCCATGGCAACCCTGGTTGCGGTTTCCCGGGCGCTGGCCCGTTCCAGGACGGGGCGGGCTTCGTCGAACCCGTACTTCTGCATCCCTGTGAAGTCGGCGTGGCCCGGCCGTGGCCGGGTCAGGGGCGCATTACGGGCCTGGTCGGCCAACAGTTCGGGATCCACCGGATCCGCGGACATGATCTGCTCCCACTTGGGCCACTCGGTGTTGCCCACCTGGATCGCGACGGGACCGCCCTGGGTCAGTCCGTGGCGGACACCGCCCAGGATGGTCACAACGTCCTGTTCGAACTTCATGCGTGCGCCGCGCCCGTAGCCCAGGCGGCGGCGTGCCAAGGAGTCGGCGATGTGCCCGCTGGTGATTTCCACACCGGCGGGGACGCCTTCAATAATTCCCATCAGAGCCGGACCATGGGATTCCCCGGCAGTCAACCAACGCAACATAATTTCCATCCTGCCACTAGGGCGGTCACAACGCCCGTCGGGGAAGGCCGACTGCGTCACACATCACATCTATGACAGCTGCATTAACGTCATCTCCACGGCGCGTGAAAAGGCGCACCTGTTCCACGGCCTGGTACAGCAGCATTTCCAGGCCGGGCACCACGGCGCCGCCGCCTGACTGCCACACCGTGGCTATCAGGCTGGGCCAGGGATCGTACGCCACGTCCAGCAGCACGCCAGGGGTAGGGGTCTTCAGCGCCGCCACTTCAGCCGCAAGTCCGTCCGCCGCACGCGGCGGCAGGGTGGAGATGACGACGTCGGCACTTGCCGTGGGGCGGGCAGCGTCAGTGAGGCTGCGGATCTCCAGGTCCACGCCGAGGGCTTCCGCTGCCGCGCGTACGTCTGCGGTGCGGGACGTGTCCCGGACAAAGACCTGGGCGTGGGCCGTTCCGAGTTCCTTGAGGGCGGCGACGGCTGATGCAGCAGTCCCCCCGCCCCCGAGGACGACGGCTGAAGGTGCTGCTGCGCTGCCGGCGTGGCGGACCGCGTTGACGATGCCGGCCACATCGGTGTTGGAGCCGATGGATCTCCGCGTCCCATTATGGTCTTCGAAGGAAACCGTGTTCACCACGCCCAACGTCTTGGCGACGCCCCGTACTTCATCCACCTGGCTGAGCATGGCGGTCTTCAACGGCATGGTCACCGAGAGCCCGCGCCAGCCCTGCTGGTCACGGATCTGTCCCATCAGCGAAGGCAGCAGGCCTTCGGTGACGTCGATGGCCGTGTAGCTGATCCCGATCCCCAGCTGCGCGTACGCGGCAAGATGCAGTGCCGGTGATTTCGAGTGGCTGATCGGGTGGCCCAGGACGGCAGCCCGCAGGCTCATGCGCAGCGGCCCACGTTTGCCATGCACCAGGCGTTGTACTGCTCCACGTAGGTGTTGTGTTCCGCGAGCGTGCGGGAGAACTTGGTCTCCTTGGTATCCAGGTTGATGGTCACCCAGTACAGGTAGTCATTGGTTTTGGGCCTGGCGGCCGCATCGATGGCGGTCTTGCCCGGCGAACCGATGGGGCCCGGCGGAAGGCCGGGGTTTGCGTACGTGTTGTAGGGGTTGGAGCTGTCCTGGCGCTGCTCGTCCGTGAAGTTGTAGCTCTTGGTTCCCAGGCCGTAGGTAACGGCCGAGTCCACCTGCAGGAAGCCGTTGGTCTGGTCGTTGGGCTTGAGCCTGTTGTAGATGGCCCCTGCCACGTCACCGTATTCGGCCTGGCCACCCTCTGCCTGCACAATGCTGGCGACGATGACGGCCTCGTACTGCTTGGCAGGATCCGAGATCCCCTGCGATACGAGTTCGTCGACAGTTATTTTGACCAGTGCCTGCAGGATGTCCTTCGCCGGTGTGCCAAGCGGGAACCGGTGCTCACCCGGGGCCAGGTACCCTTCGAGGTTCTTCGCGTTCGCGGGCAGGCCGAACTGCTGCGGCTGGTCACTCAATGCCTGCAGGTCCTGCACGGAAACGCCGGATCCCTCGGAGATGGCCTGCAGTGATTCGCCAACGCGCAGTCCTGCGCTCAGGGCAAAGTAGATGACCTTGGTCTTGTCCTTGCCAAGCAGGACGTTGACGGCGTCCGAATTCTTCATTTCGGCCTTGAAGGTGTAGTCGCCCGGCGACAATATCCCCCCGGAAGCGGCGAACGCCTGCAGGAACGTGTCGGCGTTGGCCACCACTCCCTTGCTTTCGAGGTCGGCGGCAACCGACCGGGTGCCCTCTCCATTGTCGACGGTCACCTGGACTTCGCCTGAACCCGGGCCCGGGAAATCGCTGGGCTTGTCGGTGCCAAGGAGGGGCTTCAGGAACTGGGCGCCCACCGCTACAGCCGTAACGAAGACGGCGAGCGTCAGGAACAGCGCCAGCAGCCTGCGGCGGCGACGGACTTTCTTTGACGGCTTGGCCACTACCTGCGCTGCCGATGAACCGGGAAGGAACTCATGGTGCGTACCGCCGTCGTGATGCGCCTCGTAGTGGGTCGGGTGGTGGACGTCATGATGGGCGGCCTCACCATGTTCCTGGCCATGGTCCGGGTAGTCGTACCCGCCCGTGTGGTGGGCATGGTCGGCATACTGCGTGTCTGCGGCATACTGGTGGCCCACCAAGGCAGGTTCGGCGTAGGCGTCATGCGCATCATCCTGGTGGTCCGCCTCGTCCGGAAGCGCCTCCTGGATGGACGGGGGTGACTGGGGAGCGGCCGGTACCGGCTGGGCCGCTGTAACAGGCTCAGCCACGGGAGCCTCAGGAACGGGCGGTGCGGGTACGGCCGGCGGTTCCACGGGCAGTGGCGGAACATCGTGTCCGGTCTCGTACGCCTGCTCGGGAACAGTTCCCTGGCCGCCGGTGTTGAGGCTCTTTTCGCGTGCCCGTATTTCCTTGCGGGTCAGCGGCCTCGCTGCCCCGGCGTCCAAGGGGCCGGAAGCGTCGTCAATGTTGGCAGGGCTCACTGTTGCCTTCCATTATCTGAAGATGGGGCCGTGTCCCCCGGGGTAGCGCGGACGGACTCGTCCACCTCGCCGACCCCCAGGCCCACGGACGGGGAAGGCGGTGTCACGCGTGAGCCGACATCCGCTCCCCTGGCTTTCTGCATGTCGATGGCGTGCTGAAGGATACCTGCCGCCGCGACCTGATCAACTACTTTACGGTGATTCCTGCTGCTCATGCCAGCTTCGTGCAGGCTGCGGTGGGCCGTGACGCTGCTCAGGCGTTCATCCACGAGGTTCACGGGCACCGTCAGACCGCGGGCCGCCAGTTCGGTGGCCACCAGCATGGCGTACTCCGTGGCCATCCGTGCGGACGAGTGCTCTTCGCCCTTCATGGTGCGGGGCAAACCGACGATGACCTGCACGGCTTCCAGTTCCTCGGCAAGCTTGGCGATGACGCGGACGTCCGAGTTCTTCCTGGCGTTGCGGTCCAGCGTTTTATAGGGCGTTGCCAGGATGGAGTCGCGGTCACAGATGGCCACGCCCACCCGGACGGTGCCCACGTCCACCCCCAGTTTCACGCCCTGGGGGTAGCCGCCGGCAGCTGCAGGATTGGTCATGGCAGGGTTAGCGCCGTTCGACGGCGTCAACGACCGCTGCCAGGGCAGCGCCCACTTTGCCGGCGTCCGTGCCGCCGCCCTGGGCGACGTCGTCCTTGCCGCCCCCGCCGCCGCCAAGGATGCCGGCAGCGAGCCGGACCAGGGCGCCGGCTTTGACGCCGGCCGCCCGTGCTGCCTCGTTGGTTGCCACCAGGATCATGGGACGGTCGTTCGCCACGCCTGCGACGGCTACGGTGGCTGCGGCGGAGCCGAGCCGGTTCCGCAGGTCAAGGGCGAGGCCGCGGAGGTCGTCGGCGCCGCTGACCGTGCCGGCGTCATGGGCGATAACGCTGACGCCTGCGGCGTCCCTGGCGCTGTTCACCAGCTGTGCGGCGGAGGCTGCGAGCTGCTCCTTGCGGAGGCGGTCCAGTTCTTTCTCGGTGGCCTTGAGCTTGGCGAGGGTGGCGGCGATCCTGTCGGCGAGCTGCCCGGAGGGAACCTTCAGCATGTCGGTCAGCTCCGTCACCAGCGCACGCTCGGCGGCCAGGTGGCGGAAGGCGTCCATGCCCACGAAGGCCTCCACCCGGCGGTTTCCTGAACCGACGGACTGCTCCCCCAGCAGGGAGAGGCTGCCGATCAGCGAGGTGTTGGCAACGTGGGTTCCGCCGCAGAGCTCCCGCGACCAGGCGCCGTCGATCTCCACCACGCGGACTTCGCTGCCGTAGTTTTCGCCGAAGAGTGCCATGGCACCCAGGGCCTTGGCCTCGGCCAGCCCCATCACCTTGGTCTCCACGGAGTAGTTGTTGCGGATGGCGAGGTTGGACACTTCCTCGATTTCCGAGCGGGTGGCAGTGCTCAGGCCCTCGCCCCAGGCGAAGTCGAAGCGCAGGTAGCCGGCCTTGTTGTAGGAGCCGCGCTGGGTGGCCTCGGGGCCAAGGATCTGGTGCAGCGCAGCGTGCACAATGTGCGTGCCGGTGTGGGCCTGCTCCGCGGCGTGCCGGCGGTCGCGGTCCACCGCGGCGCGGACCAGCGAGTCGGCGCCGATTTCGCCTTCCCGAACGATCGCCTTGTGCACGCTCAGGCCCTTGAGCGGGCGCTGGACGTCGAGGACCTCGACGACGAACCCGTCGCCGGTGATGAGGCCGGTATCGGCTGCCTGTCCGCCCGCTTCGGCGTAGAACGGGGTTTCCGCGAGCACCAGCTCGATTTCATCGCCCGTTGCGGCCTGCTGGACCGGACGTCCGGCGGCGAGCAGTCCGCGGACGCGGGATTCGCCGTCGAGCTCGGTGTAGCCGGTGAAGACCGTCTCGCCCTGGCCAAGGATCTCCTGGAAGGCAGAGAGGTCGGCGTGGCCGCCCTTCTTGCCCTTCGCGTCGGCCTGGGCACGCTGGCGCTGCTCCTGCATCAGGCTGCGGAACGCGGCTTCGTCAACCTTGAGCCCGGCTTCCTCAGCCATTTCGAGGGTGAGGTCGATGGGGAACCCGTAGGTGTCATGCAGGGTGAAGGCGTCTGCGCCGGACAGCGGCCTGTTCGCGGCCTTGGACTCCTTGACGGCGTCTTCCAGGCGTGCGGTGCCGGAGGCGATAGTGCGCAGGAAGGCTTTCTCTTCCGCGTATGCGATGCGGCTGATCCGTGCGAAGTCGGTTTCGACAACCGGGTAAACGCCCTTCATGGCGTCCCGGGAGGCGGGCAGCAGCTCGGGCAGGCAGGCCTGCTCCACACCCAGGAGCCGCATGGAACGGACGGCACGGCGGATGAGGCGGCGCAGGACATAGCCGCGGCCTTCATTGGAGGGGGTGACGCCGTCGGAAATCAGCATCAGGGCGGAGCGGATGTGATCGGCGACGACGCGCATCCGGACGTCGTCCGTGTGGTGCGGATCCTCGTCGGTTTCGGCGGAGGTGTATTCCTTGCCGGACAGCTCGGCGGCCTTGTCGATGACGGGCCGGACCTGGTCCGTCTCGTACATGTTTTCGACGCCCTGCAGGATCATGGCCAGGCGCTCCATGCCAAGGCCGGTGTCAATGTTGCGCTTGGGCAGCTCGCCCACCACATCGAAGTCTTCCTTGGAACGCACATTTTCGATCTGGTACTGCATGAACACGAGGTTCCAGATCTCGATGTAGCGGTTTTCATCCGCCAGCGGACCGCCTTCAACACCGTAGGCGGGGCCGCGGTCGTAGTAGATTTCCGAGCAGGGGCCGGCCGGGCCGGGCTGGCCGGTGTGCCAGTAGTTGTCCGACTTGCCCATCTTCTGGATCCGCTCGGCGGGAACGCCGGTGTTCTTCAGCCAGAGTTCCTTGGCTTCGTCGTCCTCTTCGTAGACCGTCACCCAGAGCAGTTCGGGCGCAAGTCCGTAGCCGCCGTCGTCAACGCTCTTGGTGAGCAGCTCCCAGGCGAATTTGATGGCGTCTTCCTTGAAGTAGTCGCCGAAGGAGAAGTTGCCGCACATCTGGAAGAACGTGCCGTGCCGGGCAGTCTTGCCCACTTCCTCAATGTCGCCGGTGCGGATGCACTTCTGCACACTGGTGGCGCGGGAGTAGGGGGCTTCTTCGCGGGCCGTGAGGTAGGGGATGAACGGCACCATGCCGGCCACCGTGAACAGCAGCGAGGGGTCGCTGGAGACCAGCGACGCGGAGGGAACCGCTGTGTGGCCCTTGCTGACAAAAAAGTCAACCCAGCGCTTTGTGATCTCCTGCGACTTCATGAGCTGTTTCATACCCTTCTTGGTCCGCGCATTGGACGGCGCGGAAATATTCGTTCAGGTGGCAGGACCCCAGGTAGGCGGTTCCTGCCGGTGGTTCAGGCGGTTGGCCGGCGGCTGCCTGCCGGTCAGCGGCGGGCCACTTCCCCGGATTCGACGCCGAGCGCGGTCCGCAGGTCCGTTTCCCGTTCCCGCATTCCGGCCCGGACGGCGTCGGCGAAGTCGTAGACGCCGTCCGCCAGCCGCCCCACTGCCCGGTTGAGGCCTTCCGGCCCCAGGTTGGACTGCGCTTCGCTCACCTTGCGGAAGGCGATGACTCCGATGGCCACGCCGATTCCCATCCAAACAAGTCGTTTCATTTTAGATCTTTCCGGACTTAGCGGCTGCGGCGGCCGGCAGCGGGCTTCTTGCGGTTGGCCAGCGCGGTGCGGACACCGTAGCTGAACGCAGCCACCTTGATGAGCGGCGAGCCAACGGTGGCGGCAACCAGGGAGGACAAAGCCGAGAGGTTGGCGGAGGCGTCCGAGACGTTGGATGAAATGCCGTCCACCTTCTTCAGCTGCTGGTTGGTGGTTGATACCGTGGCGGTGACCTCATCCATCAGGGGCGTGGCGCCGTCGCTGATGGACCTGATGGCAGTCCGTACCTCGTCGAAGACCTTGCCGAGCTTCAGGATGGGCACGGCGAGCAGCAGCACCAGCAGCGCAAACACCCCGGCAGCGATCAGGCCGGCAATATCGCCACCAGACATAGACGTTCATCTCCTCGAAATTCTGTGGTTCGCAACATCCTGCACGCGGCGCCGAAAAGCGCATTCCGCGGATGTCCCCCAAGTACCTTACATACAAAGAAGCCCGTGGCGCTTGCCACGGGCTTCTTTGGATACGCTGCTGGGATTAGCGTGCGTAGAATTCGACGACGAGCTGCTCTTCGCAGGTCACCGGGATTTCAGAGCGCTTGGGGCGGCGGACCAGGCGGGCCTGCAGTGCCTCGAGCTTGACGTCCAGGTAGGCCGGAACGGCGGGCAGGACGTCGCGGTGGGCGCCGGCTGCTGCAACCTGGAGCGGAACCATGGTTTCGCTGCGGCTGTGGACGTGGACCAGCTGGCCCTCGCCGACGCGGAACGACGGACGGTCAACGCGGATGCCGTCAACCATGATGTGGCGGTGCACAACCAGCTGGCGGGCCTGGGCGATGGTGCGGGCGAAACCGGCACGCAGGACCAGGGCGTCAAGGCGCATTTCGAGCAGTTCGATGAGGTTCTCACCGGTCAGGCCCTTGGTGCGGCGTGCTTCTTCGAAGGCACGGGTCATCTGTGCTTCGCGGATGCCGTACTGGGCGCGCAGGCGCTGCTTTTCGCGCAGACGTACGGCGTAGTCGGAGTCCTGCTTCTTGCGGGCGCGGCCATGCTCACCGGGGCCGTACGGGCGGCGCTCCATGTACTTGGCGGCCTTGGGGGTCAGAGCGATGCCGAGGGACCGCGAGAGGCGGGCCTGACGGCGAGCACGAGTGTTGTTAGCCACTTGTGTCCTTCCAATATCTGCGGTGTGTCAGTGTTACTGGCCTCCACGATGGAGAGCATCGGCCAACCGCTGCCTTTTGCTACTGGGCACAGGGCATAACCAACTCGAAGAAATTCGGGGGGATTGCGCGTCCGTGCCTTGCCAGACAAACATCTATCCTACCACGGCGGTTACTTCCCCCGGACAATCTTCCGCAGGCGCTCCAGCCGGACGGCGATGTCCCGTTCGGCGCCGTTCCCGGTGGGCTTGTAGTAGTCCCTTCCCACCAGGTCGTCCGGCGGGTATTGCTGGGTGGCCACGGAATGCGGGGCGTCGTGGGCGTACTTGTAACCCACGCCATGGCCCAGCTGCTTCGAACCGGGATAGTGCGCGTCGCGCAGGTGCGCGGGGATTCCATTTCCAAGGCCTGCGCGGACGTCGGCGACGGCCTGGTTGATCCCCATGTAGGCGGCATTGGACTTGGGTGCCGTGGCCAGGTGGACCACGGCCTCGGCGAGGATGATCCTGCCCTCGGGCATGCCGATCAGCTGGACGGCCTGCGCCGCCGCCACCGCAGTCTGCAGTGCAGTGGGATCAGCCATACCCACATCCTCGGAGGCCGAAATCACGATCCGGCGCGCAATGAAGCGGGGGTCCTCGCCGGCTTCGAGCATGCGCGCGAGATAGTGCAGGGCTGCGTCAACGTCGGAGCCGCGGATGGACTTGATGAAAGCACTGATGACGTCATAGTGCTGGTCGCCCGCACGGTCGTACCTTACCGCGGCGACGTCCAGTGCGCGTTCCGTGTGCTTCAGGTCGACGGCGACCGGCCCCTCCCCCGCATCGTCCGCGTCACCGAAGGCCACACCTGCCGCAGCTTCCAGGGCCGTCAGGGCACGCCGGGCATCACCACCTGAGAGCCTGACCAAATGGTCCAGTGCTTCCCCGGTGAGGTCCACCTTCCCGTTCAGTCCGCGCGGATCAGCGACGGCGCGCTGGATCAGCCCTTCGATATCCCCGTCCGTCAGCGGGCGGAGCGTCAGCAGCAGGGAACGGGACAGCAGCGGTGAGACCACGGAGAACGACGGGTTTTCCGTGGTGGCGGCCACCAGCACCACCCAGCGGTTTTCCACCCCCGGAAGCAGGGCATCCTGCTGGGCCTTGTTGAAACGGTGGATCTCGTCCAGGAACAGGACCGTAGTGGTTTTGTAGAGGTCCCGGGCGGTGAGTGCGTCGTCCATGACGCGCCGCACGTCCTTGACGCCGGCAGTAATCGCCGAGAGCTCCACGAACTTCCGGCCCGTTCCGCGGGCAATCACGTGCGCCAACGTTGTTTTGCCGGTTCCCGGCGGGCCCCAGAGAATGAGCGAGGTGGGACCGGCGGGGCCCGAGGTGTCTGCTCCCGCCCCTGCAGCAAGCTGGCGCAGGGGCGAGCCCTGGCCGAGGAGGTGCTGCTGGCCAACTACCTCGTCGAGGGTGCGGGGACGCATCCGGACGGCGAGCGGACCGCGGGGGGAAGTGTTACCCCCTCCCCCGGCAGTCCGGGCGGCGGCAGGCGCATCGTCGTCGCCGTCGTCGTCATTACCGGGCCCGTGCCCGAAGAGATCATCCACATAGATAGGCTACTTCCAGTCGTTCGGCTTTCCTGCCGGCACCCAGCTGCCTACCAAAGGATCCCGCCATGCCCGCCCGAGCTGCTGCCGGAAACCGCCCGCCTTCCGTCCGGACCGCTTTCGTTCCCGGCAGCCGGCTGGCCGGCTGGGTGGAGCGGTTCGGCGCCGCGCATGGCGGCTGCGTGCTGCACGATGACGACGACGGGCTGCGGCTTGTGGCTGCCGACGGCGCCGAAGCGCTCCTGCAGGCGCCGTGGCCCGTGGATGGGAGGCCAGGACGCGGGTCGGATGCCGTGGAACGCCTGGCGTCGCTCGCATCGCAGCCCCGCCGGCTTGGTCTCTTGCTGGTTCGCCGTGGCGGTTATGGCCTGGGTATCGCCGCCGAAGGGCAGCTGCTGGCTTCAAAGGCGGGCACACGGTACGTCCAGTCCCGGACGGCGGCCGGCGGCCAGTCCCAGCAGCGCTTCGCCCGGCGCCGGTCCAACCAGGCCGATGCGCTGGTGGAGGCGGTGGCGGTGCAGGCCGCTGAAGTGTTTGGCCGGGGATCCTTCGAATATCTGCTTCCCGGCGGCGACCGGGCGCTGGCGGACCAGGTCCTGGCGCACCCGGCTCTGCAGGAGTACGCCCGCCTGCCGCGGCTGGCCTACCTCGACGTAGCCGAGCCCAAGGCAGCGGTCGTGAAAAAAGCGGCGGCAGATGCCTGTTCCGTCCGCGTGCAGGTGACCGACGCGCAGCCCGGATAGTCAGCAGCCGGTAAGGTGCCGCCTGGGCCGTTCCTGCCGGTAGAGGTAACGTCCCGTTTCCTGGAACCCCGCCTTTGCATAGAGCTCCTGGGCGGCCCGGTTCGCGGCGGTGACCAGCAGCCAGCAGCCTTCCAGCCCCCGTTCGGCCGCGGCCTGCAGCAACGCGTCGAGGATCCGCGTGCCGTGGCCACGGCGGCGGGCGTCCGGATGCGTGGCCATGCAGTAGATCCCACCCCACCCCTGCGTCTTGTCCGGAAGGGCAAGGCGTCCGACGGCGGCGGGCCGGCCGCCGTCGTCCCGCACGAGGGCGTACAGGGCTGGGCAGCCTTCCAGGATTCCGCGGGCGGTTGCCAGAGCCTCCGCACCACCGCGGCCGTCCACGTCCCACCACACCCGCAGCCATTCATCCGATGGCTGGGCTGAAAGTTCGACGGTGCGGTCAGGCGCCGCCGCAGCCGCCAAAGGCCGCCCTGTCATGATCAGCGTCTCCGACTGCCGCGTAAAGCCCTCCGCATCCAGGAGATCGTTGAGGGGTGCCGTGCGGGCATCGTCAAAAACCTGGAAGATCACCGGCAGCCGCCGGCTGCGGTACCAGGACCTGGCGTCCCGGAGCAGAGCCGGAAAGTGAGGGGAACCGCCGTCGGGAATCCGGCGCGGCCAAATGGAGTTGGCGCGCTGCGTTACTCCATCCGCGGCCCGGAAAACCCAGCCGCCCGATTCGTGCCGTTCCACAGCAGGCCAGGCAGCATCCATGGCCGTCTCGACCGCAAAACGTGTTGCGTGGATGCCCGGCACCTTCATCTCCTTCATAAATGGCAGAAGGCTCCCCGGACATGCCGGGGAGCCTCCTGCCGTATGGCCGTCAGCCGTTACTTGGCGACCGCTTCTGCCTTCTTCACCTCGACGGGCCTGGTGGCCTCAGGCTTGAAGTCGACGCCGGCTTCCTTGCGCTGCTGCGGCGTGATCGGGGCCGGAGCGTCCGTCAGGGGGTCGTGGCCGCCGCCGGACTTCGGGAAGGCGATGACGTCGCGGATGGAGTCCACTCCCGCCAGCAGGGAAACCACGCGGTCCCAGCCGAAGGCGATGCCGCCGTGCGGGGGCGCGCCGTACTTGAACCCTTCAAGCAGGAAGCCGAACTTGGTCTGGGCATCCTCCTTGTCCAGGCCCATCAGCTCAAAGACACGCTCCTGCACGTCGCGCTGGTGGATACGGATGGAGCCGCCGCCGATTTCGTTGCCGTTGCAGACGATGTCGTAGGCGTAGGACAGCGCTGACTCGGGGTCCTTGTCGAAGGTGTCCAGGAACTCGGGCTTGGGCGAGGTGAAGGCGTGGTGGACGGCAGTCCACTGGCCGGCACCCACCGCCACGTCGCCGGAGGCCACGGCTGCGGCAGCAGGTTCGAACATGGGCGCGTCCACTACCCAGCAGAACGCCCAGGCGCTGGGGTCGATCAAACCGGTGCGGTGTCCGATTTCCACGCGGGCGGCACCCAGGAGTGCACGCGACGGCGTCTTCTCGCCGGCAGCGAAGAAAATGCAGTCGCCCGGCTTGGCGCCGACGGCGTCTGCCAGGCCGGCCCGCTCGGTGTCGGTGAGGTTCTTGGCCACCGGGCCGGCCAGCTCGCCGTCCTCCTTGTACAGGACGTAGGCCAGGCCCTTGGCTCCGCGCTGCTTGGCCCATTCCTGCCAGGCATCCAGGGCACGGCGTGCCTGGGACGCCCCGCCGGGCATGACGACGGCACCCACGTACGGGGCCTTGAAGACGCCGAAGTTGGTGTCCTTGAAGAATTCGGTGAGCTCGGTCAGCTCCTGGCCGAAGCGAAGGTCCGGCTTGTCCGAACCGAAGCGGGCCATCGCATCGGCATAGGTGATCCGCTGGATGGGCGTGGGGATCTCCACATCGATGAGCTTCCACACCGCCTGGACGATGTTTTCGCCCAGCGTGATGATGTCGTCCTGGTCCACGAAGCTGGCCTCGATGTCCAGCTGGGTGAACTCCGGCTGGCGGTCCGCGCGGAAGTCCTCGTCACGGTAGCAGCGGGCGATCTGGTAGTACTTCTCGAAGCCGCCAACCTGCAGGAGCTGCTTGAAAAGCTGCGGCGACTGCGGAAGCGCGTACCACGAGCCCGGGGCCAGGCGTGCCGGAACCAGGAAGTCACGGGCGCCTTCCGGCGTCGAACGCGTCAGCGTAGGGGTCTCAATCTCCACGAAGCCGTCCCGGTGGAGCAGTTCGCGGGCCACCCGGTTGGCTTCCGAGCGCAGCCGCAGGTTGCGGCTGGGGCCGGGGCGGCGGAGGTCCAGGTAGCGGTGCTTGAGGCGGGCTTCCTCGCCCACTTCCACGTGCTCGTCGATCTGGAACGGCAGTGGGTCCGAGGTGTTCAGGACCGTAACGTCCTCGGCGATGACCTCGATCTCACCGGTGGCAAGCGCCGGGTTCTCATTGCCTTCCGGCCGCTTGGAAACGGTGCCCTTGATCTGCAGGACGTACTCGTTGCGCAGGCCGTGGAAGACCTCTTCCTCGCGGACCACAACCTGGGCCACGCCCGAAGCATCGCGCAGGTCAACGAATGCCACACCACCGTGATCACGGCGGCGGCCCACCCAGCCGGCCAGGGTTACGGTTTGTCCAATGTGCTCGGAACGAAGGGATCCGAGGTCATGTGTGCGCAGCACAGCACACCTTTCTAGAGAGAACAGAAGGAAAGCAGTGGGAATTTAAAAGGAACCACTCCAGGAACGGTCCCGTCCGAGTTTACCCGCTGGACGGCGGCTGTCACCGCACGGCGGACCCGGGGCGGAAGAACCGTCTTAGACTGCGGTTGCCACCTGGGCGGCCGTGGCCACCTGGACGGTGAGGTCCTCCGACGGCGGCGCCCAGGTTTCGGGCGCGGCTGCCACCTGCTCCCCCGACCGGATGTCCTTGACCTGGTGGGTGCCGTCGTCGTCCGTGAACCAGACGAACGGGATGCCGCGCCGGTCAGCAAACTTGATCTGCTTGCCGAACTTTTCCGCCTTGGCGGCCACCTCGGTGGGGATGCCGCGGCTGCGCAACTGCGCTGCCACATCCTGGGCTGCGTCCCAGCTGTCATCGTTCGCCAGGGCCACCAGCACCGCGGTAGGCACCGAACGGGAAGCCTTCGCCAGGTCCTGGCTCAGGATGCGGGAGACCAGCCGGGTAACGCCGATGGACAACCCGACACCCGGGAACTTCCGGTTGCCTTTGGATGCCAGGGCGTCGTAACGGCCGCCGGAGCAGATGGAGCCCAGCTGCTCGTGGCCCACCAGGACGGTTTCCACCACTGTTCCCGTGTAGTAGTCAAGGCCGCGGGCGATGCTGAGGTCTGCCACCACCTTGCCGGGGGCCCGCTGGACAGCGGCGTCAATCACCTGTTCCAGCTCGTTCAGGCCTTCGTCCAACAGGTCGTTGGCGACGCCCAGCGCCCGGACCTGGGCCACGAAGGACGTGTCCTCAGTGCGGATACCGGCCAGCTGCAGCGCCTTCTGTGCCTGCTCATCGGTGGCACCCAGTTCTTCCTTCAGCAGCTCCGCCACCTTGGCAGGGCCCACCTTTTCGAGCTTGTCGATGCTGCGCAGCACGCCGGCGGTGTCCTCAAGGCCGATGCCCCGGTAGAAGCCTTCGGCGAGTTTGCGGTTGTTGATCCGCAGCCTGAAGTCCGGGATGGGCAGCGCGCTGAGCGCCTCCGCGATCACCAGCGCGATCTCAACGTCGTAGCGGAAGGGCAGTTCGCCGTCGCCCACCACATCGATGTCCGCCTGCGTGAATTCGCGGGCACGGCCTTCCTGCGGACGCTCACCCCGCCACACCTTCTGGATCTGGTAGCGGCGGAACGGGAACGCCAGGTAGCCGGCATTCTCCACCACGTACCGGGCGAAGGGGACGGTCAGGTCGAAGTGCAGTGCAAGCGCGTGCGGATCGGCTTTGCCTCCCTTGACGGGGTTGGCGCCTTCGTCCTCCTGGAGCCGGCTGAGCCCGTACACTTCCTTGTCGATTTCACCCTTGCGCAGCAGCTGGCCCACCGTCTCCACGGCGCGGGTCTCGATGGAGCCGAACCCGTGCAGTTCGAAGACCCGGCGCAGGGTGTCCAGGACATGGAGTTCCACCAGCCGCTCCTCGGGAAGCCACTCGGGGAATCCGGACAGGGAGGCGGTGCGTGCCATGGAAGTTCTCCTCTTGGTGCGCCGGATGCAGCCGCATTTCGCCCGCTGTGGGCGCGGAACCGCGGCAGTCCAGCCAGTCATGCATAAACTATGTGCGGCAGTCAGTTTATGCGTCATCCGTGTGCATCTCTAATGCGCCGGACCGGCAGGGCTCGGCCGTCAGAAAACTGTGCCTGCGGCCAACATGCCCCTGCGCAGCAGCCCGACAACCAGATGGCGCAGCAGCCCGACAATGAGGAGGACCCTTGGCGGCCAGTTCACGCAGTGCCCGCGAAGCCAAACGGCGTATCCAGCAGATGGAAGCCAAGCGCGAGCTGAGGCGGGACCAGGAGAAGCGGCGCAAGCGCGACAACCTCGTGGCCGCCGGTGCCGGAACCGCCGCCGTGGTGCTCGCCGTCGTCCTCCAGCTCACTGCCTTCGCCGGCAACCCGACTGAGGACGAGTTCGCTGCAGCCGAGGCCGGCCTGACCGATCCGTCAGCCTCGGCTGACCCCTCTGCCAGCACGTCAGCCCCACCCACCAATGGCCCCAACATCCCGGCCGCCGATACCGCCGCCGGCAAGACCTTCACCGGTGACCTGGTCCTGAACGGAAGCCCGCTGGGTGTGGAGCTGGACGGCACCAGCGCCCCGCAGGCTGCGGCGGTCTTCAAGTCCCTCAGCGATGAGGGCTTCTACAACGGAAAGACCTGTCACCGGCTCACCACCGCGGATGCCTTCGGCGTCCTGCAGTGCGGCTCGCCCACGGGCGACGGGCAGGGCGATCCCAATTACACCTGGGGCCCCCTGGAAAACACGCCGGCCGACAATACCTATCCTGCGGGCACCATCGCCGTGGCCAGGACAGGGAACAACGCCTACGGCAATGGCACGCAGTTCTTCATCGTCTACAAGGACACTGCCATCCCGGCTGACTCGGCAGGGGGCTACACGGTGGTCGGAAGGGTGACGTCGGGACTGGACGTGGTGTCGAATATTGCTGCCGCGGGGATCACGCCGGGCAGCAGCGACACAGACGGCGCGCCTGTTGAACCAGTCACGATAGACTCGTTTTCTCTGAAGTAGGAAGCCGGGCCAACGTGGCCGCGGTGCAGAACGTGAGTATTTCCCTCCAAGCGAAAGACTTTTAGCGGTGACAGACAGTCAGAAATCCGACGAAACAGCAACAGACCTGACCGAAGCGGCGGCCAACGCCACGGACCTCGCAGGAACTGAAGCAGCCAGCACACCGGAAACGGAAGTACGCGCCGAGGTCCCCGCAGAAGAGGGTACCCCCGCCGCGGAGGCCGTCGAAGCGCCGGCCGAGGAGGCCCCGGCCGAGGAAGCTCCGGCCGATGAGGCTCCGGCTGAGGAAAGCCCCTCCGCCGAGGTTCCCGAAACGGCCGCCGCGCCCGCACCTGCACCGGCCCCCGGCCCCCGGCCGTCCGCCCCGTCCCCCGCAGCCTTCGCCTCCCGTCCCAAGCCGGCAGCAGCAGCGCCGGCCGTGGCTCCGGTCCAGGCACCGCCGGCCACGTCGCTGGCAGAGGCCTCGAAGTGGGGACGCGTGGAAGGTGACGGGCACGTCTTCCTGACCATCGACGGCGGCGAGCACCCCGTGGGCCAGTACCCCGGCGTGAGCGACGACGAGGCCCTGGCGTACTTTGCGCGGAAATACGACGACGTGGTGGCCCAGATTGTGCTGCTTGAACAGCGCGTCAGCTCCAAGGCCCCCAGCATCGACATGCAGAAAACGGTGACACACCTGCGGGAGCAGCTCGCCGAACGCAACATGGTGGGTGACCTGCGCGCTGCCGAGGCGCGGCTGGACAGCCTTTCCACGCAGATCTCCGAACTCGAAAAGGCGGAGAAGGCCGAGCACGACGCCGTCCGGGCGTCCGAGCTTGCTGCCCGCGAAGCCATCGTGGCTGAAGCAGAGCAGATCTCCGGCCAGGACCCGGCACAGACACAGTGGAAGACATCCAGCGCGCGCATGAACGAGCTGTTTGAGAGCTGGAAGGCTGCGCAGAAGAGCGGCGTCCGCCTGGGCCGCAGCAACGAAGACGCCCTGTGGAAGCGGTTCCGCGCCGCCCGCACCGTTTTCGACCGCCACCGCAGGGCCTACTTCTCCCAGCTGGACAGCAACAACTCCTCAGCCAAGGCTGCGAAGGAAAAGCTGATTGCCGAAGCTGAGGCGTTGTCCACGTCCACCGACTGGGGCTTCGCTGCCGGTGAGTACCGCCGCCTGATGGACCAGTGGAAGGCGTCCCCGCGGGCTAGCCGCAAGGACGACGACGCCCTGTGGGCCCGTTTCCGTGCCGCGCAGGATGTGTTCTTCACGAACCGGCAGGCCGCCAACGACGAGATCGACCAGGAGTACGCCGCCAACCTCACCGTCAAGGAAGCCCTCCTGACGGAAGCCAACGCAATCCTTCCGGTCAAGGACCTTGCAGCCGCCAAGAAGGCACTGCAGTCCGTCCGCGACCGTTGGGAAGAAGCCGGCAAGGTGCCGCGCGCCGATATGGGCCGCATCGAGGCCGGGCTCCGCAAGGTTGAGGACGCCGTGCGCCACGCGGAGGAAGAGCAGTGGCAGCGGTCCAACCCGGAGCGTAAGGCACGCACCAACAGCGCCCTGTCCCAGCTCGAGTCCGCCATCGCCGGCCTGCAGGATGACCTGGCCAAGGCGGAAAAGAGCGGTGACCAGCGCAAGATCAAGGCTGCGCAGGAAGCCCTCGGGGCCCGCCAGGCGTGGCTTGACCAGATCCAGCGTTCGGCCAGCGAGCTCTCCTGACCTTCCGGCTGTTCCTTTAGCGGACAGGCCCGGTCCCGGTTTTCCACAAAACCGGAACCGGGCCTGTTCCCGTTAACGGGGTTCGCGGCAGGATGGACGGATGGCGACACCATCGTTTCATTCCACTGCCGCAGCAGGCATTGACCCGCCGCCGGGCGGTTCCACAGCGGCGCCCCGCTTTCCCGAGCTGTATGCGCCGGGCATGCCCTTTGCCTTGCCGGAACTGCAGTCGCTTGCGTCGGACGGACTGCTTGCCCGCTTCCATCAGCATGGCTACACCCTGCCGGAAGTGCCGGCCTCCCCGCAGCTGCGGGCAAGGGCTGCTGCGTCCGCCGTTCCTGCATCAGTGAGGCAACGGGTGGTGGCGGGCCGCATGACGGCGGCCTGGATCTACGGCTGCGCAGCCGAGCCGGACCGTCTTGCGCTGCTGGTGGATGCCAAGCGGCGGGTGTCGAGCCTGCGCAATACCAGGGGCTGCACCCTCCACGAGGTCAAGCTGGGGCCGTTCGACGTCGTCAGCCTGGGCGGCCTGATGGTGTCCAGTCCGTTGCGGACGGCACTGGACGTCGCGCTGCACGTCGACGCTGAGCGCGCCGTGCCCACGCTTGAGCGGTTACTGGCCCGTCCGCAGAAGGACGTGCGGCTGCGGCTGCTGGTCCTCGCAATCGAGGCGTCGCCGCGGGTGCCGCACAAAAGGGCGGCACTGGAGAAGCTGGCCCGGCTAACTCCGGCGCTTGTTTCCAGTGGTGCGGTAGACATCAAAGACACCGTCGATCCGGCGGACGGCGCTGAGGACGTGGCTCAGGTACTTGGGGTCGCCCATCTCGAAGGCGAACTTTGAGATGGCCACACGGTCGGTGGATGTGTGGACGCTGGCGGCAAGGATGTTCACGTGGTTTTCTGAAAGCACCCGGGTCACGTCGGACAGCAGGGACTTGCGGTCCAGGGCTTCCACCTGGATCTCAACAAGGAACACGCTTGACTGGGTGGGTGCCCAGTCCACATCAACAATCCGGTCCGGCTGGTCCTTCAGGTCCGAAATGTTGGTGCAGTCCGTCCGGTGCACGGATACGCCCGAGCCGCGGGTCACGAATCCCAGGATGGGGTCGGGCGGGACAGGGGTGCAGCAGCGCGCCAGTTTGACCCAGACGTCGCCGACGCCGCGGACCACCACTCCGGAATCCGAGAACCGCGCCTTGGTGACCTGGGTGGGGATGCTGACTTCGGAGATGTCGTCGTCGGCGCTCTCGTTGCCGCCGAGGCTTTCGACGAGCTTCTCCATCACCGACTGGGCGGAGGTGTGGCCGTCGCCCACACCGGCGTAGAGGCCGGAGATGTCCACGTACTTGAATTCTTCGGCAACCGCTGCCAGGGCCTCGTGCGTCATCAGGCGCTGCAGCGGAAGGTTCTGCTTCCGCATCGCCCGGGTCAGGAGTTCTTTACCGCGGTCGATCGCCTCTTCGCGGCGTTCCTTGCTGAACCACTGCCGGATCTTGTTCCGGGCACGTGCGCTCTTGACGAAGTGCTGCCAGTCCTGGCTGGGCCCGGCGCCTTCGGCCTTGGACGTGAAAATTTCCACCCAGTCGCCGTGGTTCAGTTCGCTGTTGAGCGGAACCAGCTTCCCGTTGACGCGGGCGCCGATGGTGCGGTGTCCAACTTCCGTATGGACCGCGTAGGCGAAATCGACAGGGGTGGAGCCGGCCGGAAGTGCCATGACCTCACCCTTGGGAGTGAAGACGAACACCTCGCGGGCATTGATCTCGAAGCGCAGGGAGTCCAGGAACTCGCCCGGATCCGAGGTCTCCTGCTGCCAGTCCACCAGGGAGCGGAGCCAGCCCATGTCGCCGTCACGGGGGCTGCCGGGGCCCACGGCGGTGCGGTTGGGCTGGTCCTTGTACTTCCAGTGTGCTGCCACACCGTATTCCGCCCGGCGGTGCATTTCGTGGGTCCGGATCTGGATTTCCACGGGCTTGCCGCCGGGGCCGATCACCGTAGTGTGCAGCGACTGGTACATGTTGAACTTGGGCATCGCAATGTAGTCCTTGAACCTGCCGGGCAGCGGGTTCCAGCGCGAATGCATCGTGCCCAGGGCTGCATAGCAGTCCCGGACGGAGTCCACCAGGACGCGGACGCCCATGAGGTCGTTGATGTCGTCGAAGTCCTTGTCGCGGACGATCATCTTTTGGTAGATCGAGTAGTAGTGCTTGGGCCGCCCCGTGATGGTGGCCTTGATCCGGGCGGTGCGCAGGTCCTCGGTGATCTGGTCGCGGATGACGCTCAGGCTCTTCTCGCGCTCGGGAGTCCTGTCCCCCACCATCCTCACGATCTCTTCGTACACCTTGGGGTACAGTGCGGCGAAGGAGAGGTCCTCCAGCTCCCACTTGATGGTGTTCATTCCCAGGCGGTGCGCCAGCGGAGCGAAGATCTCCAGGGTTTCACGGGCCTTGCGTGCCGACGATTCGGCGGAGACGAAGCGCCAGGTGCGGGCGTTGTGCAGCCGGTCGGCCAGTTTGATCATCAGGACACGGATGTCCTTGGCCATCGCGACAACCATCTTGCGGACCGTTTCGGACTGGGCTGCCTCGCCGAAGCTGACCTTGTCCAGCTTGGTGACGCCGTCAACCAGCATGGCTACTTCGGGGCCGAAGTCCCGCTTCAGGTCAGCGAGGGTGTAGGGGGTGTCCTCTACGGTGTCGTGCAGGAGGGCAGCTGCCAGGGTGGTTCCGCTGAGCCCCAGCTCGGCGAGGATGGTGGCCACTGCCACGGGGTGCGTGATGTACGGATCGCCGCTTTTCCGTTTCTGGCCCCGGTGGCTCTGCTCCGCGACGTCGAACGCGCGCTGGATGAGGTCGAAGTCCTCTTTGGGGTTGTTGGCCCGTACGGTCCTCAGCAGCGGCTCGAGGATGGGCGAATAGGTGGCGGTGCCGCGCCCGGTCAGGCGGGCCAGCCTGGAGCGGGTGCGCTCCCTGCGTCCGGGGAATGTGGGGCGGGACCCCGAGTTGTCAACGGGCACCAATGAGCCTGGGCGCGCTGATGCCGCAACCCCGGTTTGTACACCGGCAGGATTCTTGTCTCCCTGTGCCGTTGGCGCCGACGCCGAACGTTCTTCCAATGAAGCACCCCTCACCACCGTCTTAATTACCTCAGTCTATTCCCCGCGGCGGCGACTTTTA
Source organism: Arthrobacter sp. 210 2 (assembly GCF_059093025.1). Taxonomy (NCBI): domain Bacteria; kingdom Bacillati; phylum Actinomycetota; class Actinomycetes; order Micrococcales; family Micrococcaceae; genus Arthrobacter; species Arthrobacter sp. 210 2. The sequence continues at coordinate 70,744 of NZ_JBNHIE010000012.1, read as the reverse complement.
TAACCGGCCCCTAAATGTCCGCCGAAGGAACAGGCAAGGGCCGGACACCTGTGGTGTCCGGCCCTTGCCGGCTTTCACGCAATCAGCCTGGGGTGTTGCGCCCGTTCGTGGGATTGCGCCTGCTCAGGCCTGGGCAGGTTCAGCCGAAGCGGGCCGCTCCGTGGTGCTGGCCCGGCGGTGCTCCACGCGCTTGGCCTGCCTGACGAGGTCCGGTTCGTTCTGCCGCAGCCAGGCGTACATCGGGGCAGCGACGAAGATCGTGGCGGCCGTGCCGATGAGGATGCCGACAAACAGCGCCAGCGAAAGGTCGCGGAGAGTACCCGCACCCAGCAGGCCTGCACCGATGAACAAAATGGCACCCACCGGGAGGATGGCCACCATCATGGTGTTGATCGAGCGGACCAGGGTCTGGTTCACGGCGAGGTTGACTTCCTCCGCGAACGTGCGGCGCGTTGAGGCGTCCAGTTCTGCCGTATTTTCGCGGATCTTATCGAACACCACCACGGTGTCGTAGAGCGAGTAGCTCAGGACGGTGAGGAAGCCGATGATGGCCGACGGCGTCACTTCGAAGTCACTGAGGGCATAGACGCCGGCCGTGATGAACATGGTCACCACCATGCCCGCGATCGCCGAAAGCGACATCTTCCAGGTCCGGAAGTAGAGTGCCATCAGTACGGCGGCCAGCAGCACGAAGATCACCAGGCCGATCAGTGCCTGCTTGGTGACGTCGGCGCCCCAGGTGGGTCCCACGAAGGTCGAGGTCACCTCGTTGTCGGTGACGCCGTACGCCGTGGTCAGGCCCTCCTTGATCCGGAGTGTCTCATCATCGGTGAGCTTATCCGTCTGGATCCGCATGGTGGTTCCGGCCACGTTGGCCACGCGGGGAACGCTGCCCTCCACCACGTCCGTGACGGCTTTCTCGCCCAGGGCTGCGTCCGTGGTCTTCACGTTGGAGACCGTGAACTCGGATCCGCCCCGGAATTCAATGCCGAGGTTGAAGCCGCCCTTGGCCACCGGGATGATGATGGACAGGGCCACCGCGACGGCGGCGATGATGAACCAGATTTTCTTGGAACCCACAAAGTTGTAGGAACGCTTTCCGGTGTAGAGCTCGTTACCGAAGTTGGCGAAGCCGGACATTACTTGTTCTCCTTCGCTGCGGTCTTCGAGGAGCCGGCAAGCTGCTCCTGCTTCTCCGCCAGGCGGCGTTCCGCGATGGTCATCCTGCGTTCAGCTTCCGCCGCCGCGCCGGCGTTCTTGGCCCGGACCACGGACGGCTTGTCCTCCGGGGTGCGCAGGCGTCCGGCACCGCGGTACAGCGGCACGGCTCCGAGGCGCTTGGGGTCAAGGCCGGACAGCGGGTGGCCCTCGCCGAAGAACCTGGTGCGGGCCAGCAGCTGCAGCGTGGGGTGCGTAAACATGAACACCACGATGAGGTCCGCGATGGCGGTCAGGCCCAGGGTGAAGGCGAACCCGCGGACGTTGCCCACTGCTACGAAGTACAGGACGAGCGCGGCCAGCAGGTTGACTGCCTTGGAGGCAAGGACGGTGCGCTTGGCCCGCTTCCAGCCGTTCTCGACGGCGGACACCAGGCCGCGGCCTTCGCGCAGCTCATCGCGGATGCGTTCGAAGTAGACGATGAAGGAGTCCGCTGTCTGGCCGATGGCAACGATGATGCCGGCGACGCCGGCCAGGGACAGGCGGTAGTTTTCCGTCCAGCCGAGGATGGCGATGGCCAGGTAGGTGAGGACACCGGCCACCACCAGGGAGGCGATGGTGACGAAGCCCAGCGCCCGGTATTGGAAGAGCGAGTAGACCACCACCAGCAGGAGCCCGATCAGGCCGGCCAGAAGGCCCATGCGCAGCTGTTCGCCACCCAGGGTGGCGGAAATCTGCTGCTCGCTCTGGATTTCGAAGCTGATCGGAAGGGCGCCGAACCGGAGCTGGTCAGAGAGTGCTTTGGCCGTCTGCTCCGTAAAGCCGCCCGTGATCTGCGGACGGCCGTCGGTGATGACAGCCAGCGAACGGGGTGCGGAGATGACCTGGTCGTCCAGGACAATGGCGAACTGGGCCTTGGGGTCGGTGCCCGATTCCCCGCCGGCGGCCACGTAGAACTGGTTCAGGCGTTCGGTGACTTCCTTGAACTTGGCCGTTCCCTCGCCGTCGAACTGGATGTTGACTGCCCAGTCGTTGGTGACGGCTCCCTGTGCGCCCTGCTGCAACTGGAAGGACGAGGTGACAATGTTGCTGCCCTTGACCTCAACCGGACCCAGGATGTACTTGATGGCAGGCTGGGTGTCAGTGGCGGGTTCGCAGGTGACCAGCGGCTTGGCCGGGTCGGAGCGTTCCTGCTCGTCCTGCGACTGATTGTCGCAGTCCAGGGTCTCGAACTGGCGGTAGATCTCGGGCGTGATCCAGTTGATGTCGCTGCTGTTGGCGGGCTCGGCCGTTGGCTTGGGCAGCTGGTCTTCGGGCGCCCGGGACTCCTCGGGGACCGGCGCACCGGCTCCGTTGAGGAGCACGGGGCGGAAGTTCATGTCAGCGGACGCCTGGATCAGGTCGCGGGTCTGGCTGGAGGGGGTTCCGGGAAGGCTGACCACCACGTTGCGCCCGGACTGGGTGCTGATCTCGGCTTCGGCGACGCCTGAGCCGTCAACCCTTTGGCGGATGATGGCCACCGCCTGGTTGAGCTGCTCTTCGTTGATGTCCGAACCGCCCTCGACCTTCGGCGCCAGGATCATCTGGGTTCCGCCTTCGAGGTCCAGAGCCAGCTTGGGCGCCCAGCTTGCCTGCCCGGCCAGGGTGCCGCCGGCCAGGACGGCGGTCAGCGCGGCGATGAGTACACCGAGCCAGACCAGGACCCTGAGGCCTGGTTTCTTGGGGCCAGTTCGTGCCATTGTCGATCTTTCTCTTATTCACGGAGGAACCGCCGGTGCCTGCTGTTGCGTGCACCGGCGGTGATCCGCTGCGGTAGAGGTGAAAAGCGGTGCGGGACTAGATGTCCTTTTTGCCCTCGTCGTTGAGTCGCTTCAGGGTTTCGTCCGGCGTCTCCGCCGGCACAGCGGTGCTTCCGCTGTCCTGGACGGTGAGGGAAGAGGCATCGTCGGGCACGGCGGGCGATTCGGCTTCCGGCACCGGTACTGCGGCCGGCTCCACGATCTTGGTGACGGCCTGGCGGTGCACGGTGGCCAGGTTGCCGGGGGAAAGCTCAAGGGTGACCTTGTTCTCGGCCTCGTCAATGCTCACGATCCGGCCAAAGAGGCCGAAGCTGGTCATAACGTCGACGCCCGGGGCGAACTTCGACTGGAGCTCCGCCTGCTGCTGCTGCGTCTTCTTGTTGCGGCGGAACATCATGAAGATGAACACGCCGAGCATGACGAACAGGAGAATTGACATTAGATCCAAGGGGAATTCCGTCCTTTTATTTTTAGCTAGCTGAATTTCCAGCAACATCGGCTTCGCTCCGGCCGGGGCAGGACCCTCAGGCAGGCAGAGGCCTGACCGGTTCCTTCCCCAGCGACGCAGGGGGCCGGTGCCACCCACGAAACAGAGACCCGAACGTGCCGGGCGTCATACCAGTCTAAAGGGAAAAGCTGAAGGGAGCCTGCTATTGGCTTTCCGGAGCCCAATCCCCTGCCGCTTCGTCGCTGCCCGTCCCGGGGTCGAACAGGTCCAGCTGCTCCTGTGCAAAGACACCGGACGGGATGGCATAGCCGAGGTGCGTCCAGGCCGGGGCCATGGCGATCCGGCCCCGCGGGGTGCGGCCAAGAAGCCCTTCACGGACCAGGAAGGGCTCGGCCACCGTTTCCACGGTTTCGGTTTCTTCGCCGACGGCGATGGCCAGGGTGGAAAGCCCCACTGGTCCCCCGCCGAATTTCGTGATGAGCGCCTCAAGCACCGAACGGTCCAGGCGGTCCAGCCCCTTCTTGTCCACCTCGTACATGTCCAGGGCAGCGGAGGCTGCCCTTGCGTCGATTTGTTCGATGCCATGGACCAGCGCCCAGTCCCGGACGCGGCGCAGCAGCCTGTTGGCGATACGGGGCGTTCCGCGTGAACGGCCGGCGATTTCGGTGAAGCCGGCGGAGTTCACCTTCAGGTCCAGCAGCCCGGCCGAGCGGCGCAGGACGAGCTCCAGTTCGGACACGGAGTAGAACTCCAGGTGTCCGGTGAAGCCGAACCTGTCGCGCAGCGGCCCGGGAAGCAGCCCGGCACGGGTTGTTGCACCCACCAGCGTGAACGGGGGCAGTTCCAGCGGGATGGCCGTGGCGCCGGCGCCCTTGCCCACCACGATGTCCACCCGGAAGTCCTCCATGGCCATGTAGAGCATCTCTTCGGCCGGGCGGGACATACGGTGGATTTCGTCGAGGAACAGGACCTCGCCTTCGGACAGCGAGGAGAGGATGGCCGCGAGGTCGCCGGCGTGCTGGATGGCGGGACCGCTGCTGATGCGCAGGGGGGCGTTCATCTCGGACGCGACAATCATGGCAAGGGTGGTCTTGCCCAGGCCGGGCGGCCCGGAGAACAGCACATGGTCTGCGCTGCGGCCCCGCATGCGTGATGCCTGCAGAACCAGCGAGAGCTGTTTCCGCACCCGGTGCTGGCCCACGAAGTCGTGCAGGTTCTTGGGCCGGAGGGCGGCTTCGATGGCACGTTCCTCCGGCTCCTCCCCCGCCGCCACCAGGGACGGTTCAGCCACGGCTGCCTACACGGTTGCCGGCGCGCGCCCCGTCCTGGCCGAGCCAGCGCAGCGTGGTCCGCAGAATCTCCGGGACGTTGCCGCGGAAGGAGACCTCGGGATCGTCCGCCAACGCCTTGTCGATGCTGGCTGACGCGTCCTTTTCAGACCAGCCGAGGCTGGTCATGGCTGCAACCACCTGCGGCTTCCAGGCGGCTTCGGCGGCGGTGGGCGCCGCCGCCGAACCGGCGGTGCCGTGCGGGACGAGCTTTCCGGCCAGTTCCAGCACGATCCGGCCTGCCACCTTGGGACCGATGCCGGGAACTTTGGTGAAGGTCTTGCTGTCGCCGGTGTGGGCTGCAACCCGGATGGCCTCGGGATCATGGACTGCCAGGACAGCCAACGCCAGCCTGGGGCCCACTCCGCTGACGCTGAGCAGCACGTCGAACACTTCGCGTTCATCGTCGGAGGCGAAACCAAAAAGGGTGAGGGAATCCTCCCGGACGATCAGGGAGGTGAACAGCTTTCCTTCCTCACCGGTGCGCAGGCCGCTGAGGGTCTGCGGGGTGGCGTAGACGCTCATCCCGGCACCGTTGAGGTCAATCACGGCCGTGGACAGGCCTACGTGCGCTACGGTTCCGCGGAGGAAACTGATCAAAGCCGGGCTCCTGGTGTCTGCCGGGCTTCTGGTAAAGAGCCGGCTATCCGAACATATTTACGAATACCCTAGCAAGGGGCAGGGACATTCAGCGTGCGCGCCGCGCCTTGGCTTCAGCCTCTGCCCATGCCCGCTGCGCCGGAGTGAGCGATGAACTCCCGGGGCCCGTGGTGGCCACGGATGCGCCACTGCCAGCACGCCAGGCGTGGGTGATGGCAAGGGCGAGGGCGTCCGCGGCGTCGGCGGGGCGTGGCGGGGCGTCCAAGCGGAGGATCTTGGTGACCAGCTTGGTGACCGCGTCCTTGTTGGACGAACCGCTGCCTGTCACTGCCGCCTTGACCTCGGACGGTGTGTGCAGGGCAACGGGAATCCCGCGGCGGGCCGCGGCGGCGATCACCACCCCGGACGCCTGGGCCACGCCCATTACGGTGCTGACATTGAGTTGGGAAAAGACGCGTTCGACGGCGAGCACCTGCGGCTCGTAGCGGTCCAGCCACTCATCGATGGCCAGGGCGATCACGAGGAGGCGCTGGTCAAGAGTCTCTTCCGGGGAGGTTCCCACCACACCGACCGCAACCATGGTGGCCCGCCTGTTGCGTTCGACATCCACCACACCGATTCCGCAGCGGGTGAGGCCGGGGTCCACGCCCAGTACGCGCAGCGTCACGGGCGCAGGACTTCAGCAGGCAAGGCCAAACGTCACTCGGATTCCAGGGCGGCCTGGACTTCGTCAGTGAGGTCGGCGTTGCTGTAGACGTTCTGCACGTCGTCGAGGTCCTCAAGGGCATCGGCGAGCTTGAGGAACTTGCGGGCACCGTCGACGTCCAGCTCCACCTGCATGGACGGCACGAACTCCACCTCGTCGGTGTCGTATTCGATGCCGGCTTCCTTCAGCGCCTCTCGGATGGCAGGCAGGTCGCCGGGCTCGGAGTGGATTTCGAAGGTGTCGCCGTTGTCCTTGACTTCCTCGGCGCCGGCATCCAGGACCGCCATCAGGACGTCGTCCTCGCTGAGTCCGTTCTTCGGCAGGTTCACCACGCCCTTGCGGGTGAAGAGGTAGCTGACGGAGCCGGGATCGGCGATGGTGCCGCCGTTGCGCGAGATAGCGAGGCGGACCTCGGAGGCGGCGCGGTTCTTGTTGTCCGTCAGGCACTCGATCAGCAGGGCAGAGCCCTGCGGACCGCGGGCTTCGTACATGATCTCGGTGTAGTCCACCACTTCGCCGGTGAGGCCGGCCCCGCGCTTGATGGCGCGGTCGATGTTGTCATTGGGGACGGACGTCTTCTTCGCCTTGGTGACCGCCAGTTCCAGGCCGGGGTTGCCCGCGAGGTCCGGGCCGCCCATCCGGGCTGCAACTTCAATGTTCTTGATCAGCTTGGCGAACGACTTTGCGCGGCGGCTGTCAATGATCGCCTTCTTGTGCTTGGTCGTCGCCCATTTGGAGTGGCCTGACATGCTTTACGCTTCTCCTCTGATCATGCGGATAAAAAGTTCGTGTACGCGTTTTTCGCCAGTCACTTCCGGGTGGAAGGAGGTGGCCAGCAGGTGGCCGGAACGCACTGCAACAATTCTAGCCGTCCCGGGCAGCGGGACAGCGTGGGACGCGTGCTCGGGGTCGGCCGGTTCCACCTGTGCCAGGACTTCCACGTCCGGGCCAACCCGTTCCACCCACGGCCCGCGGATGAAGACGGCGTGGACCGGGGCGACGCTCGAATCCGTGGCGCTGAAATCCAGGCCCTTGAACTCAAGGTCCGCCTCGAAGGACTCACGCTGGCGGCCGAAGGCGTTGCGCCGGACAGTGATATCCAGGCCGCCGAATGTCTGCTGCGGATGGCCGGCGAGGTCAGTGGCGGGGTCGGCGATGTCAGAGGCCAGCAGGATCATGCCTGCACAGGATCCGTAGACGGGCAGTCCCTCGGCAATGCGCTCCCGCAGCGGTTCCGCCAGGTCGAAGGCACGGGCCAGTTTGTCGATCGCCGTTGATTCGCCGCCGGGAATGATCAGTCCGTCCAGTCCGTCCAGTTCCTTGGGACGGCGGACGCTGACACCCTCGGCGCCGGATGCCTCCGCTGCCCGAAGGTGCTCGCGGAAATCGCCCTGGAGCGCCAGCACGCCGATCCGCAGGCCTGCGCCAAGGCGCGCCGAAGCAGCTGAAAGGGAATTTGTCATCCATCCAGCATACGGGGACCGCGCACTTCTGCCCGTCGGGGAAGCACCCCGGCGGCGGTTGCATGCCGCTGCTGGGATATATTCGAATCATGTTTTCCTTCAGTGTTCCGCTCGGCAAGCTGGTCCGCCGGGCGTCCCGGCTCCGGGGCGGCGGTTCCGCCCTGCCGGGCCTGGTGGTCGAAAAAATCGACCCCGGCTTCATGCGGCGGACGCTCAGCACCCTCCCCCACGGTGTCGCCGTCGTCAGCGGTACCAACGGCAAAACCACCACAACCAAAATGGTGGTGGAACTGCTGGAGAGCCAGGGTCTCAAGGTCTTCACCAACCGCACCGGCAGCAACTTCACGCGTGGCGTCGCCGCTGCCCTGTTGGGCGAGGTGGACTGGCGGGGCAGGCTTAAAGCCGATATCGCGGTCCTGGAGCTGGATGAGGCGCACGCCGTCCACTTCGTCAACAGCGTGCCCCCGCGCTACTGCCTCCTGCTTAACGTCCTTCGCGACCAGCTGGACCGGTTTGGTGAAATCGATAAGACGGCGCAGCTGCTCCAGCACATCGCCGCCAAGACCACCGGGACGGTTGTTCTCAACCGTGAAGACCCCCGGGTGGCCAGGATCGCCGAGACCCTCACCGGGCAGGAAGTCAGGTACTTCGGCCTGGACGATTCGCTGCTGGGGACGTTCCCCAACGACGACGACATGCGCGCTGCCCCCGGAAGCCCCGCCCCGGCGTGGCTTCCGGAAAAGCCCGCCGCCGACGTCGTACTCCGAAAGGTTGGCGCGGACAGCGCCGACTTTGAGTACGACGGCGTCACGGTCACCACCGGAATGAAGCTCCGGGGGGTGTACAACATCTTCAACGCGGCCGCTGCCCTGACCCTGGCGCGGAGCATCTGCGGAAGCGGAGCGGCAACTGCGGACCACGAATCCCTGCTGGAGGCCTTGTCCCAGGTTGCGCCTGCCTTCGGCCGCGGCGAAAGCCTCACGGTGGACGGCCAGCCCCTGGACCTGGTGCTGGTCAAGAACCCCAGCGGTTTCCGGCTGGGCCTCAAGTCCTTCCCCGCCGGCGGCTACGCCACGATGATCGCCATCAATGACAATTACGCCGACGGCCGCGACATGTCATGGCTGTGGGACGTGGAGTTCGACTCCCTCCGCGAGGAGGGCGTGGACCAGCTGACCGGATCCCGGGCGTATGACATGGCGCTCCGGCTGCAATACGACGACGTCCGCACCGGCGCCGTGCAGCCGGAGATCGCGCCGGCACTGGCTGCGTTCATCCGGGAGGCCCAAGGCAAGCCCAAGCGCATCTTTTGCACCTACACCGCCATGTTGGCCATCCGCCGTGAACTGTCCAAAATCACCACCGTGGAGGTTGTCTCTTGAGCACTGAAACACCCGCCGCGGCTGAGGGCAAGGGCACCCTCCGGGTGGTGCAGCTCTACCCGCGCGACATGAACATCTACGGCGACTGGGGCAACGCCCTGGTCCTGCAGCGGCGCATCGGCTGGCACGGGTACACGCCCGAACTGCTCGAATACAACGTCGGTGATCCTTTTCCCGATGACGTGGACATCATCGTGGGCGGCGGCGGCCAGGACAGCGGCCAGCTGGTCATCCAGGACGACCTGCAGTCAAGGGCCGGCGCTCTCAAGGACCTGGCGGAGGACGGCGCTCCCATGCTGGTTATCTGCGGGCTGTACCAGCTGTTTGGCCGGTTTTTCAAGACCCGCACAGGCGCCGTGATCCCCGGCATCGGCATCCTTGACGTGGAAACCCACGGCACCGACGAACGCCTGATCGGAAACGTCAAGGTATCGACGCCCGAGTTCGGTGAAGTCCTCGGCTACGAAAACCACAGCGGCCAGACGACACTCGGCAGCGGGGTCCGTCCGCTCGGCACCGTGGCCAAGGGGACCGGCAACAACAGCAACGACGGTCACGAAGGAGCCCGCTACCGCAACATCGTGGCCAGTTACCTGCACGGTTCGCTGCTGCCGAAAAACCCTGCCATTGCCGATTTCCTGATCCGCACCGCAGCTGAACGGAAGTTCGGAACGTTTGAGCCCGGCCAGCCGGATGACCGGTTCGCTGAACTGGCGAGGGAGCACGCGGCGCGCCGGCCGCGCTGAGCTGTTACGGCCCGCGGGTGATGAGGAGTTCGTGCGCGCCGGCGGCCGGCGCGCCCATCGACTCCACTACGGCCACCGTCCGCTGCCGGGTTGCGGCGTCGGCTTCCGGTCCCGCGCACGGTCCTTGCGGCGCGTCCGCGGCCACCGAGCACCACCGGTAAGGGTCGCGGACCATCACTGAGGGCGCCCAGGCGAGGTCCGTGGCAGCCCACCTGCCGGAAGCATCCTGGCCGAACTGGGCGCGGACCAGCAGGCCCTCATTGTTGACCACATGCCAGGGTGAGAGCTCGGTGACGCCGTTGCCCAGCCCGTACACGATCCAGGTGCCCTTGTAGTTTTCGATCGGCAGTACCGAGTGGGTGTGGTGCCCGTAGATCAGGTTGAACTGCCCGCTGTCCACCAGGGCGTGCGCCACGTCCTGCTGCTGCATGTTCGGTTGGCTGGCGTACTCGTCCCCCGCATGCATGGCTCCCAGAACGATATCCGCACCCAGTGCCCGGGCTTTTTCGGCCTTGGCAATCATGGCCGGCGCGTCCAGCATGTCCACCTGCCAGGGGTGCTCCGCAACGAGCCCGTTGAGCCCATAGGTGGCCTGGATGACAGCCACTTTTGCGGCTGGTGTCTGCAGGATCAAAATCCCCTGGGATTCCGTTTCCGTACGGTACGAGCCTGTGTGCTTGAGGCCCGCGGCGTCCAGCGCGTCGAGGGTCCGCAGCAGCCCGTCCGTGCCGCGGTCGATGGTGTGGTTGCTCGCCGTGGTACACGCCTGGTAGCCCACCGCTTTGGAGGCTGTGATGATGTGGGGCGGGACGTTGAAGGATGGGTAGGCGGAGAAAGGCCCCTCCGGGACCGCCACGGGTGTCTCCTGGTGGCAGATGGCAAGGTCGCTGTTGTTGATGTAGCGGCGTTGGCCCTCCAGCAGGGGCACGAAGTCCAGGCCTGGCTTGCCGGCGGCAGCGGCGTCCTGCTGTGCCTGCTGCCAGAGCTCGGCGTGGACCAGCATGTCTCCCGTGACCAGCACGGACGTACAGCGGAGGACCGGGCAGTCCGGGCCCTTTCCGGGCGTGGGAGTGGGCGTGGGCGTGGCTGGCGGGGTGGTACCGGACGCTGCCCCTGCCACCGGCGCTGTTACGGCGGAGGGGGAACCCGCCGGTGCGGACGGAGTCCCGTCCTGCTCGGCGAGCAGCCCGCAGCCTGCCAGCGCACCGGTCAGCCACAGTGCTCCGGCCAATGACATCGCCAAGGCGCGGGCGCTGATGCGCCCCGGCGCCTTGCCGGCTACGGTCCCCATAGCCGCCATTCTAAAGAGGTCAGCGCCCCGGGGGGTGATATTTCCCCACATTGAGAAGCGTGCCTTGCTGTGAAAGGTTTACCCCATGACGACGAACCCCCTTCTGGTCCCCAGTCCCCTGCCGTACGGGCTTCCGCCTTTTGACGCGATTGATGCCTCGCATTACTCGGAAGCCCTCGAGGCCGGGCTTGCCGAACATCTGGCCGAAATCCGGGCGATCGTGGACGATCCGGCACCGGCAGACTTCGACAACACAGTGGTGGCGATGGAACGGTCCGGGCGGCTCCTGGAGCGTGCAGCCGCGGCATTCTTCACGCTGGTGTCCGCAGATGCTTCGGAGCAGATCCGCACCCTCGAGACCGAATATTCACCCCGGTTCTCGGCGCACCAGGACGAGATCTTCCTGAACCGGGCCCTGTTCGAGAGGTTTTCGGCGGTTGATGCGTCCGCGTGTGACCCCGAGTCCGCCCGCCTGGTGGAGGAGTATCTGAAGGAGTTCCGGCAGTCCGGCATCCAGCTCGACGATCCCGGACGGGAACGGCTGATGGCGATCAATGCCGAACTTGCCCGCCTCGGTACCGAATTCGGCCAGCGGGTCAAGGAAGGCATGAAGTCCGCGGCTTTGCTCCTGGACAGCGCCGGGGAACTCGCGGGCCTGCCGGCGGATGATGTTGCCGCCGCAGCCGAAGCGGCCCGGGCGGCGGGCCATGAGGGCAAATTCCTGCTCACACTCATCCAGCCCGGTAATCAGCCGGCCCTGGCAGCGCTCGAGGACAGGGACGTCCGCCGTCGTCTTTTTGAGGCTTCGGTGGCCCGCGGCAGCAGCGGGGGAAGCCTTGACGTGCTTGATCTGGCACGGTCCATGGCCGGCCTGCGGGCGGAGAAGGCTTCCCTCCTGGGCTTTGCCAACTACGCCGAGCTGGTGGTGGACCGCCAGACCGCACCGGACTTCGGGTCCGTCCAGTCGATGCTGAACCGGCTGGCACCGGCAGCTGTCCGTAACGCGGACACCGAGGCCGCTGCGCTGGCAGACGTTGCCGGGCATCCACTGGAGGCCTGGGACTGGGCCTACTATTCGGCCAGGGTCCGCCGGGAAAAGTACGACGTCGATGAGCAGGCGCTCCGCCCGTACTTTGAGCTGGACCGGGTCCTGACCGATGGGGTGTTCTTTGCCGCGACGTCCCTGTACGGCATTACGTTCCATGAGCGGACGGACCTGGCCGGCTACCACCCGGACGTCCGGGTCTGGGAGGTCCGCAACGAGGACGGCAGCGGGCTGGGCCTCTTCCTGGGCGACTACTACAGCCGGGAGTCCAAGCGTGGCGGAGCATGGATGAATTCCCTGGTGGACCAGTCAGCCCTGCTCGGGACCCGGCCCGTGGTCATCAACAACCTGAACATCTCCAAGCCGCCGGCCGGCGAACCCACACTGCTGACCCTGGACGAGCTCCGCACGGCGTTCCACGAATTTGGGCATGCCCTGCACGGTCTCTTCTCCAACGTCACGTATCCGCGGTTTTCCGGCACGTCCGTGCCCCGCGACTTCGTGGAGTACCCGTCGCAGGTGAATGAAATGTGGATCATGTGGCCGGAAGTGCTCTCAAACTATGCCCGGCACCACGCCACGGGCGAGCCGCTTCCCCGGGATGTTGTGGAGCGGCTCAACGAATCCCGGCTGTGGGGTGAAGGCTTCGCCACCACGGAGTACCTGGGCGCCGCGCTGCTGGATCTGGCGTGGCATGTGCTGGAGCCCGGCAATGTGCCGGAGGACGCGCTGGAGTTTGAGGCGAAGGCCCTCGCCGCCGCGGGCATTGCCCATCCCCTGATTCCGCCGCGGTACCGGACGGGCTACTTCCAGCACATCTTTGCCGGTGCCGGATACGCGGCCGGCTACTACTCCTATATCTGGAGCGAAGTGCTGGACGCCGAGACGGTGGACTGGTTCACCGAGAACGGTGGCCTCACCCGCGCCAACGGCGAACGCTTCCGCCGGGAGCTGCTGTCCCAAGGCAACAGCCGTGACCCGCTGGACTCCTTCCGAACCCTCCGCGGCCGCGAAGCAAGACTGGAACCGCTGCTAAAGCGCCGCGGCCTCGAGTAGTCCGAATCGATTGCTCCGTAACTGTCGTTTTCGGGCTTGGTAACGACAGTTACGGAGCAATCGACAGGTTTCGACAAGCTCAACCAACGACGACGGCGGCGAGTCACCAGCAAAGGTGACTCGCCGCCGTCGCGGTTTGTTGCCGTAAGGAAGAGAAATTACCAGCCGCGCTCGGCGAGGCGGTGCGGCTGGGGGATCTCGTCGACATTGATGCCTACCATGGCTTCACCGAGGCCGCGGGAGGCCTTGGCGATGACGTCCGGGTCATCGTAGAAGGTGGTGGCCTTCACGACGGCGGCCGCACGCTGGGCCGGGTTGCCGGACTTGAAGATGCCGGAGCCGACGAACACGCCGTCCGCGCCCAGCTGCATCATCATGGCGGCGTCGGCCGGGGTGGCGATGCCGCCGGCGGTGAACAGCACCACCGGAAGCTTGCCGGCAGCGGCGACTTCCTTGACCAGTTCGTACGGGGCCTGCAGTTCCTTGGCCGCGACGTAGAGTTCGTCCTCGGGCAGCGCAGCGAGCTTGGCGATCTCGGAGCGGATCTGGCGCATGTGCCCGGTGGCGTTGGAGACGTCGCCGGTGCCGGCCTCGCCCTTGGAGCGGATCATTGCCGCGCCCTCGTTGATGCGGCGCAGCGCCTCACCGAGGTTGGTGGCACCGCAGACGAAGGGAACGGTGAAGTTCCACTTGTCGATGTGGTTGACGTAGTCAGCCGGGGTCAGGACCTCGGACTCGTCAATGTAGTCCACGCCCAGGGACTGCAGGATCTGGGCCTCGACGAAGTGGCCGATCCGGGCCTTGGCCATGACCGGAATGGAGACCGCATCGATGATCTGGTCGATCATGTCCGGATCGGACATGCGGGACACGCCGCCCTGGGCACGGATATCGGCCGGAACGCGTTCCAGCGCCATCACAGCAACAGCACCGGCGTCTTCGGCGATGCGGGCCTGTTCGACGTTGACGACGTCCATGATGACGCCGCCCTTGAGCATCTCAGCCATGCCCCGCTTCACGCGGCTGCTGCCCGTGACGCTGTTCGCGGACGAACCGGCTTCGCTGCTTACATCAGGTGTAGACACAAAAACCCCTATGGGTAGATAGATGACCTTCGCCGGGCGTGCAGGCGGCAAGTGCCGGACTGTGCACACACGGATTTGCCGGATCCATTGACCGGGCAGTCCTAATACTAGTCCCCCCGCGGCCGGCCGGCTTAATCATGCTTAATCAGCCGGTGACGGTTCCGCCTGGGCCTGCCTGCGGACGGAAACCACGCGCTGCACCACGGTGACGAAGCTTGCCAGCGCGAGCAGCACCAGGGTCACCAGCAGCACCACCGATGGAAGGCCCAGTCCGGTGAACCCGGTCACCACCAGGACCGAAACCAGGCGTTCGGCGCGCTCGGCTATCCCCACATTGGCCGTGAACCCGAGCGACTCCGCCTTGGCCCTGGCGTAGGAAACCACCATGCCCAGGACAAGGCAGACCATGGCGGCCATGGCGATAGGGGTATCAGCGCCGCCGGTGAAGAACCACACGGCCAGCCCCGCGAAGAGCGCGCCGTCGGCGATCCGGTCGAGGGTGGAGTCGAGGAAGTTTCCCCAGCGGCTCTTGACGTCCTGCATCCTGGCCATGATGCCGTCCAGGACGTCGGAGAAGATAAAAGCCGTGATGAAAAGTGTTCCCCACCAGAGTTGCCCCAGCGGGTAGAACACCAGGGCCCCGACCACCACACCGGCCGTACCGATGATGGTCACAGCGTCGGGCGAAACACCAATCTTCAGGAGCCAGCGGGCAAGCGGAGTGAACAGGGCGGTGAAAAAACCGCGGGCGTGCCTATTCAGCATCCGTCTCCCCGGGCCAGGCGTCGGCCACCTGCTGGCGGACCTCGTCGAGGGTCTGGGTGATGGCCTTGGTCTGGGCAATGATGGGGAAGAAGTTCCCGTCCCCGCCCCAGCGCGGAACGATGTGCTGGTGCAGGTGGGCGGCGATCCCGGCGCCGCCCACCACGCCCTGGTTCATGCCGAGGTTGAAGCCGCCCGGATTCGCCACCTTCCGCAGGACCCGCATGGCCGTTTGCGTAAGCTCGGCGAACTCCGCCGTCTCCTCCAGCGTCAGGTCCGTGTAGTCCGGGATGTGCCGGTAGGGGCACACCAGCAGGTGCCCGGGGTTGTAGGGAAAGAGGTTCAGCACCACGTAGCAGGTCTTCCCGCGGTAAACGATGAGTGCGTCCTCATCGGTCCGGCCGGGCCCCACGCAGAAAGGGCAGTCATCTTCATTCTTGAACTGGTGCTGCCCGCCCTTGATGTAGGCCATGCGGTGCGGAGTCCACAGGCGCTGGAAGGCGTCCGGGACACCGGCGAGGTCAAAGTCGTCGGTAACGCCGGCATCACCTGGATACCCGGCGCCTGTGTTCTCCTGCACGGTGCTGTTCCGTTCCCTAGCTGGTCCGGTTACGGACGGCTTCCGTGATCCGCTTGACTGCCTCTGCAACCGGCACGCCGTTGTCCTGGCTTCCATCACGGAAGCGGAAGGACACGGCACCGGCTTCGGCGTCGTCGCCGCCGGCGATCAGGACAAAGGGAATTTTGTCCTTGCTGGCAGTACGGATCTTCTTCGGGAAGCGGTCCGAGGACGTGTCCACCTCAGCGCGGATGCCAACCGCCTTAAGCTGGTCGACGACGTCGAACATGTACTCGTTGAACGTCTCCGCCACGGGGATGCCCACCACCTGGACGGGCGCCAGCCAGGCGGGGAAGGCACCGGCGTAGTGCTCGGTGAGCACGCCCATGAACCGCTCGATGGAGCCGAACAGGGCGCGGTGGATCATGACGGGCCGCTGCCGCGTGCCGTCGGCCGCCTGGAATTCGAGTTCGAAGCGTTCCGGCAGGTTGAAGTCCAGCTGGATGGTGGACATCTGCCAGGTGCGGCCGAGCGCGTCCTTTGCCTGCACGGAGATCTTGGGACCGTAGAAAGCTGCTCCGCCCGGATCGGGGACAAGTTCCAGCCCTGACTCCTGGGCCACCTCGGCGAGGGTCCTGGTGGCTTCCTCCCAGGTGGCGTCGTCGCCGACGTACTTTTCGGGGTCCTTGGTGGAGAGTTCGAGGTAGAAGTCGTTCAGCCCGTAGTCCTTGAGCAGGCCCAGTACGAAGTTCAGCGTCTTGGTGAGCTCGTCCTTCATCTGTTCGCGGGTGCAGTAGATGTGGGCGTCGTCCTGTGTCATGCCGCGCACCCGGGTGAGGCCGTGCACCACGCCGGACTTTTCGTACCGGTAGACGGACCCGAACTCGAACAGTCGCAGCGGAAGCTCGCGGTAGGAGCGCCCGCGGGACCTGAAGATCAGGTTGTGCATGGGGCAGTTCATCGGCTTCAGGTAGTAGTCCTGCGCCGGCTTGCGGATGGTGCCGTCGGCATTGAGTTCCTCGTCGACGCGCATCGCGGGGAACATGCCCTCCTTGTACCAGTCAAGGTGGCCGGAAACCTCGTACAGGTGGCCCTTGGTGATGTGGGGGGTGTAGACGAACTCGTAGCCGGCTTCGACGTGGCGCTGGCGCGAGTAGTCCTCCATCTCCTTGCGGATGATGCCGCCCTTGGGGTGGAACACAGGCAGGCCGGAACCCAGCTCGTCAGGGAACGAGAACAGGTCCAGTTCGGAGCCGAGCTTGCGGTGGTCGCGGCGTTCGGCCTCGGCGATCCGCTCCTGGTAGGCCTTGAGGGCATCCTTGGTGGGCCACGCCGTGCCGTAGATCCGCTGCAGCTGCTGGTTCTTCTGGTGGCCCAGCCAGTATGCGGAGGATGAACGGGTCAGGGCGAAGGCGTTCGAGATGAGCTTGGTGTTGGGCAGGTGGGGGCCGCGGCAGAGGTCGCACCAGACGGTGGTGCCTTCCTTGCGTTCCACATTGTCGTAAATGGTGATGTCGCCTGCGCCGACCTCGACGTTGACGCCTTCGCCGGCTTCGGCGGCCTCGTTCTTCTTGCCCAGCAGCTCGAGCTTGTAGGGCTCGTTCTTCATGGCCTCGCGGGCTTCGTCCTCGTTGACCACGCGGCGGACGAACTTCTGGTTCTGATTGATGATTTTCTGCATCATCTTTTCGAGGGTCTTGAGGTCCTCGGGGGTGAAGGGCTCCGCGACGTCAAAGTCGAAGTAGAAGCCGTCCGTGATGTAAGGCCCGATTCCGAGCTTGGCGTCCGGGCGCAGCTGCTGGACGGCCTGGGCCATGACGTGGGCGGTGGAGTGGCGGAGCACGTTCAGCCCGTCGGGGGAATCGATGGTGACGCCTTCGACGTCGGCGCCCTCCGGAAGTTCCTGGTCCAGGTCCTTCAGCTCGCCGTTAACGCGGGCCACAACAACGTCGCGGCGCTCAAAGAAGAGTTCCGCACCGGTTGTCCCGGTAGTCACCTTGGTCTCTTCGCCATCGACGAGAAGGGTGATCTGCTGGGCATCTGACACGGGTGTCTCCTATTCAAAGTTAAGGCTTCATAGCTTGTGGCGTACGGGGACCACAGCCAGCCATCGTCAATGCTATCGGTTCAACTGAGGGCCGACCAACGCGGCGCACGGCATGCTCAGCCGTTAAATCCCGTGATGGCGAGGCTCCTGCTGATCCCGTCCAGGGGGTGGGGCACATCCTGCCCGGGCGTGGAGGGGTCCGGAAACGGCAGGGTTTCGGTCCTGCTCAGGTCCCAGGCCATGCTGGCGCTCAGGCTGATCCCCCGGGGGCCCGTCCGGCGCGTGGTGCCCCGGATCAACAGCAGCCGGGTGCCAAACAGGAGCATGCCGGCTTTTTCCTGCGCTTCGTGGAAAAACACCGAATCGATGCATCCGGTTCCGTCGTCGATGCTGATGAAGACAACCCTCCTGCCGCCCCTCATGGGAGGCGTCTGGGTTGCAACCCGCACGCCGGCCACCAGCACTTCCGTGCCGTTGCGCAGGCCAAGGAGTTTGTCTGCAGTGATGACGCCCAGCCTGTCCAGCATGGGCCGGTGGCTGTCCATCAGATGCGAGCTGACATCAACCGCCATCAGGTCAAGCTCCGCCCTGACATTGTCCACCAGCGTGGGTGCCGGCAGCCCCGGGCTGACGTTGCGCAGTTCAACATCGCCCAGCGGGAGGGACAGTTGCCCCTCAAGGACTTCAACCCCCTTTTTGCTGATGCTGGTTGCCTGGAGCTTCTGCAGATGGTGCACCAGGTCAGCCCGGTTGGCCGTGCCTCCCGCCTCCCGGTGCAGGGAATCGAAGGCGCCAAGCTGCGCCAGCCGCTTGATGCTCGGCTTACTGATTCTTGACCGTGCCCGAAGGTCTGCCAGGGAGTCGTAGGGCTGGCCTGCGACGATTCTTTTCAACTCCGTTGCTGAGAGCCCGTAAATCCCATTAAGGCTCAGCCGGATCCCCAGCTTGCCGGCATCCTGCCCTGACCTGACCCGTTCCACCCGGTATTCGGCTTTGCTCAGGTTGATGTCCAGGGGAAGGATCGGGATGCCAAGCCTTCGGGCTTCCGCCACCAGCAGCCGCTTGGGGTACATCCCGGGATCGTGCTCCCACAATCCTGCAAGGAATGCCTCGGGATGGTGCGCTTTCAACCATGCTGACTGGTAGGTGGGGACAGCGAAGGCAGCTCCGTGCGCTTTGCAGAACCCAAAGCTGGCAAAGGACTTCAGGGTTTCCCATACTTTGTCGATGACGTCGGGGGAAAAGCCCTTGGCCTTTGCGTGCTTGCGGAAATACTCCTCAACCTGGGATTCGCCATCCTCGCTGCTGAGGGCCCGGCGGAACTCATCGGCCTTCGCAAGCCCGCAGCCGGTCATCACGTCGAATGTCCTGAGGATCTGTTCGTGGAAAACCGTCACCCCGTGGGTTTCCTGAAGAACAGGCTTCAGGAGAGGGTGCGGGTAGACCTCGGGGGCGAATCCGTGCCGGTGTTCCAGGAAGGGCCGAACCATGTCAGATTTCATGGGCCCGGGACGGAACAGCGAAATATCGATGATGAGGTCATTGAACTCCCGCGGCGCCATCTTGCCGATCAGTTCACGCTGGCCCGGGGATTCGATCTGGAAGCAGCCAAGGGTGTGCGTGCTCCTGATCAGCTCGAACGTGGCTTCATCATCCAGGGGCACTGCATTGAGGTCGATGTGGCCGTTGTCCGCGATGTAGTCAGGTCCCGACCCGCCCTGCCCGGGAGAATGGTTCCCGGCAGCCACCACGTCCTCCTTCGAGGGATGGATGCGGATGATCTCCCGGACAGCAAAAGCCATGGCACTTTGCATCCGGACACCCAGGACATCGAGCTTGAGCATGCCCATGGGATCCATGTCGTGCTTATCGAACTGGCTCATGGGCAGCCCGAGACCGCTGGGCTGGACCGGGGTGCGGTCCAGCAGGGTGGCATCACCCAGGATCACGCCGCAGGGATGCATGGAAATGTGGCGGGGCAGCCGGTCAAGGCGTTCAGTCAGGTCAACCAGCAGGTCCAATTGCTGGTTTCCGGCAGCATCGCGCCGCTCAACCCTTCCGGCAAACTCCCGCAGTTCAGGTTTTTCCTGCAGCGCCTCCCGGAATTTTCCGGCCGAGAACCGCCACAACTGCTTGGCAATCTCCCCTACCTCGCCGTCGTCCATGCCCAGCGCCATTCCGGCGTCGCGCACGGCACCCCTGGCGCGGTAGCCGTTCTGCATGCTCATCAGCGTGACCCGTTCGGAACCGAACCTCTCGAAAATCCGCCGGTACACGTTGTGGCGCTCCGCGCTTTCGACGTCGATGTCTATGTCCGGAAGAGTGGCACGGTCCTGGGAAAGGAAGCGTTCAAAGATCAGGTCATGCTGGAGGGGGTTCACCTGGCTGACATCAATCAGGTAATTCACCAGGCTGGAAGCCCCCGATCCCCGGGCAGCAGCACGGACGCCCATCTCCTGGATCATCCGTGACACTTCAGCGACGGTGAGGAAGTAGGAGGAAAAGCCAAGATTCCGGATGATGCCCAGTTCATGCTCCAGCCGGGTAAGCATGGCCCTCTCCCCGGCTCCGCTTATCCCGGGGAACCTCCTGCCGATTCCGGCGTGGCAACGCTGGACCAGTTCATCATGGGGGTCCTGGTTGATCCCGATCACCGAAGCCTCCGGAACCACCGGTTGTTTCCACCCCATGTCCGTAGTGGGATCGATCCGGCACAGATCGGCGAGCGCCTCGGTTTGGGTCATCAGTTGTTTGAGGTCTGCGGCGCCAAATCCTGCTGCGGAAATGATCTCCTTGCCAAGCTGGAGCATCTGGGCCGATGTTTTCAGCCATCCCTGGCCGGTGGGCTGCAGCAGGGGCTCCCTGGCAAGTTCCGGCAGGGACTTCAGGGTGCGGGCAGAGTCAAGCACATCGGCAGTGGGCGCTCCATCCGCGGCGCAGTACCTGACGGCGTTGGTCAGGATCGCCGGGATGTGGTGTTCCTCGGCGAGCCGGAGCATACGCACAGCGTGGGAGGTACTCAGCGGGGAACCTGGGGGACTTAGCTGCGAGACAATCTCGGCAACCACGGTCCCGCCGGGCATGACGTCCAGCCACTGCTTGAACAGTGTCCGGGGCCGGAGGTATCTCCGCCCTCCCATGGCCAGGCCGACGTCCGAATCCGGCCCGAGCAGGACGGTCAATACCGGCTTGAGTGTGTGGTAGTCAAGGGTCCGGGAGGCAAGCTCGGCGCGCGTGACAGCCACCGGTACGGCTCCCCCGGACTTCCCGGAGGTCCGGGCATGGGCATCAGAGACCAGCCGGCATAAGGCACGGTACCCTGCCCCGTTGTTATGGCCGCGTGCAAGCACCACCACCCTGCCCGCCACTTGGGTGCGGTGATCGCCGTCGTCGTCAAAGACTGCAAGGTCCACCCCCACAATGGGATCGATTCCTGCCGCCATGCATGCCTTGAGGTGCTTAATGGTCCCGTACAGGCCGTCGCGGTCAGTGCAGGCGAGCGCTGTGGCACCGTCAGCTGCCGCGCTTTGGGCAAGTTCTTCCGGCCAGGAGACTCCATAGTGGGCACTGAACGCCGTGGAGACGTGAAGATGCGTAAAGCTCATGCTGTTGTGGGTCGGAGGCCGTCATGGATCCGCAGCAGCCGCCAGCGGCCGCTGCCAATGTGCCGGGTGAGGTCGAGGGTGAGCGGTTCGTCCTGCTCCCTGCCGGTGCGTTCGCGGCCGTCAACCGGCAGTACCTGGACACGCCAGATCTCGTGGTCAACCACTCCCTGCCCGCTTCCAAGCGGTGCCCGGCTGACTTCATCCCACCATTGCCGGCGTTCATACCAGCGGACGGGTTCAGCACAGACAGTGTAGGAACGCCCTGACCAGGTAAGGCTTACCGGTTGGCCGTCAGGAGCGCAGGCAACATCAACGGATTCGCTGAACATGCCCATGGGCGCCTCCCGGTGAAACTGAAACTATTCGAATATTTATTCGAATATATCCAGTCTACGCCGGGTTCCCGGCCAACGCATCCACAGGTGGGCAAGGAAGCCTCGCCGGCTTCCTCCGTTTCCTCAGCACAGGGGTGGACGGACCGTACGCCAGGGAGCAGGATTGTGCCATGGACACCAAAGACGCACTCCTCAAGCAGGTCAGCATCAAAGCCCAGGACTCAACCCTGGTGGCCACCTTCGATCTGGACGGCACTATTCCAGGCTCCGGCGCCTACGTGGTGGGGCTTGTTGCGGCCAGCCCGGACTACTCCTCCCAGCGGCGGCTCGGCATTGAATTCATGAACGGCGAACCCATCGCCTTCTACTCGTTCAGCCACGAG
Organism: Arthrobacter sp. 210 2; assembly: GCF_059093025.1. NCBI lineage: Bacteria > Bacillati > Actinomycetota > Actinomycetes > Micrococcales > Micrococcaceae > Arthrobacter > Arthrobacter sp. 210 2. The sequence goes on along the minus strand of NZ_JBNHIE010000012.1, from coordinate 48,946 downwards.
CAAAGCACGGAAGAGAACTACGACCTCTCGGGCGTAACCCACTCAGAGAACTCCATCACCGGCCATTTTCCCCTCGCGGCCATCAATGGGCTCGGAAAGTCACACGTCATGACAGGCTTCAGCGAGGCGGACGGCCGGGAATTCCAGTCCGGCGTTCCGGTGGATGAAGCACTGTAAGAAGGCGTGAGCTGACCTGTAAAGGGTCAGCTGTTTTGTTTGTGGACCCGCATCTCGAGCTCGATAAAGCCGGAGATCATGGCGCGGTAGGTCGATTCGACGATGTCCGGATCGATGTCCTTCTTTTCGGCCGCGGACCGGACATGCTCGATGATCCGTTCCACCCGCCCCGGCGCGCGGACTTCAGCGTCGTCGCCCTTCAGGGTTCCGGCGATGCGGATCAGCCGTTCGCGGCGGGCGATGAGGGTGACAATCTGCTCATCCACTTCGTCAACAGCAACCCGGACGGCAGCGAGCTGTTCCTTGTCGGCCAAAGCGTCTCTATCGTTTCCTTGAATTGTTGCCATCGTCTGACAGTATCGAAGCATGCAGCCCCGAGTCGACTTCATCTCATTAGGTGTCCGCAGCGTCCCGGCGTCCCGCGCCTTCTATGTTGAGGGCCTCGGCTGGCCGGTCCACCAGGAGGTCCCGGGCGACGTCGTCTTCATCCAGGTAAACCACGGCCTGGTGCTCTCCCTGTGGGACGCCCGGCAAATGCAGGCCGAGGCGGGCGTCAGCGCCCCGGGTCCGGTGCCGTGCATCACCTTGAGCCACAACCTTGCCAGCACGGAAGAGGTGGACCGGGTCATGGCGGAGGCAGCAGCAGCGGGGGCCGCCATCATCGCCGAGCCGGTGACGCAGCCCTGGGGCGGCTACAGCGGCTACTTCGCCGACCCCGACGGTTTCCGCTGGGAAGTTGCGTACAACCCCACCTGGGCAGTGGACGACGGCGGCGCGGTCACCGTATAGGCCGGCGGCAGCGCCGCATGGCCTGCTGGATAAGCCCGGCCTGCTAGAACAGGGCCTCCACCGGCTGGATCAGTTCCGGCCCGTTGTTGCGCACGTTGCCTACCTCCTTGCCCACGGACTCCACCCGCCAGTCCGCTGCCACGTCCTTGACCCCCGACCGCACCAGGTCCACCAGCCCGGCGGCGTCGTCCACGTCGGGATCGAGCCAGGCCTGCATGGTCGCCTTGTCCATGGGCAGGGGGACCCGGTCATGCAGTGCGGTCAACTTTCCGAAGACCGTCGACTCACTGCCCGGAGGCGGCGTATCAGTCGTCAGGATCGACGTGGACAGCAGCCATTGCCCCGGTTCCCCGGCTGGGACGGACGGGTCCTTCCACCATTCGTAGAGCCCGGCAAAGACCAGGCCCCGGTTCTCTCCGGGATGCACGTAGTAGGGCTGCTTCGATTTCCCGGGGCCCTGCTTCCATTCGTAGTACCCGTCTGCCGGTACGGCGCAGCGCCGGGACTGCACGGCCTTGCGGAAGGCCGGCTTCTCCAGCACCGATTCGCTCCTGGCGTTGATCATCCGTGACCCGATGCCGGGATCCTTCGCCCAGGAAGGGACCAGGCCCCACTTTGCAACATGCAGCTGGCGTACCTGCTTACGGGCCGGGCCGTCGTCGATCAGCCGTTCCAGGACGATCGGGACATCATCGGTGGGCGCCACGTTCCAGGAGGGCGGGATGCTCACCTCGTCCTCCAGCTCGGCGTCGAACTCTGCCAGGAGGTCCCCCACGGCACGTGCCATCACATAGCGTCCACACATGGCTCCAGCATGCCATCGGCGCCACATACTGTCATCCAGGCGGCACCGGGACCTCCGGGCAGGGGGAATACCGGGCGGCGCGCTACCGTTGACAGGAACGAAACCTACATCGACGCAGAGGAGAATTCTGTGGACTTCACTCCCGAATCCGGCACCATCACCATGTTTTCCACCACCTGGTGCGGTTACTGCAACCGGCTCAAGAAGCAGCTGGACGCGCAGGGCATCGGGTACACCGAGATCAACATCGAGGAAGTGGAGGGCACGGCCGAACTCGTGGAGCAGCTGAACGGCGGCAACCGCACCGTTCCCACGGTCCTGTTCCCGGACGGCACAGCCGCCACCAACCCCTCCGCCGCCGAGGTCAAGACGCGCCTGGCAGCATAACCACCGCGGCCGCCCGGCCGTTCGAACCGTTGCGGGTCATGCCCCCAGGCTGCTGAAGGAAGCAGTTTCCAGGGTGGCATGGCCCGCATACGTCTGCAGGACTGCATCCACCACGGCCTCCACATTCACGCCGGGAACCAGGTCGTCCACCGCCCCGGCCGTGGCAGGGTCCCACTCCAGCCCCAAGGCTGCGTAGCTGTCGGTCAGGACTTTCCGTATCGGTGCGGAGTTTTCCACCACGATCACTGAACTGAAAAGCCACCCGCCGGCAACCACCCGCTGGGCCGTGCCCACGAGTTTCACGCGGTGCGCCGGGCGGGCGGGATCAGTGCCGTGAACGCTGAACTCTCCGGGGCAGTATTCACCGGGTATTTCCCCGACAGCCGCCTGTACCCCTGCCCTGCGCAACGCCTGGGCAAACAACTCCCCGAAGTGCCCGAACCGGGTCTTGGAGCCGGCAATGGCATCCGGGTCCGGCTCGATGTGGTCCACCACCAGGGTCCCCTGGTGGTAGGCGGCGGCGCGTCCCCCGGCCCTGCGCACCAGCGGCTCGAAGCCGTTGTCCCTGCATGCCTGCGCGGCTGCTTCGAATCCCGGCAGGCGGGTGTCGCGCTGGCCGAAGGCGACGGTGGGGGCGGGCCGGTAGAGCCGCAGGGTTGGCCCGATCTCCCCGGACTTGGCCCGGGCCAGGAGCTCCAGCCCGAATTCCAGGTCACGGCCTGCTCCCAGCGAGGCTTCCTGCCGCACCACTGTCAGTGTGCGGGGTCCCGGTCCGGCGTCATGCATGTTGCTAGGCTCCCTTGTGGTCTTGCTGTTCCTTGTTGTTGCCGCGGCGTTCGCCGTGATTGACGCCGTCTGGCTCAAACTCGGCCCCGTTCTACCGCAGCCATTTCGGGGAGCTGCCGGCGGACAAGCCCCACCTAGGTTACGCCGTAGCCTTCCAGGTCATTTACATCGCGGCATCGTGTTCGACACGGTTCAGCCCCCCGCATCACAGGCCGCGGCGCCCCACCCACAGGCCGTGGAGCAGCGGGACCACGGACGCTGCCATCAGCAGGTTGCCCACTGCGGAGTCATCCGCCCGTATCAGGGCCCCCGCAATGAGAAGGGCAGCGAAGACCACGGCCGACGCCGAACGGCGGGCCGTGCGGTCCAGCCGGGCAACCTGCCGCTCAAGGCGCGGGTTGGCAACAGCGAGGTTCCCCTCCTCAGCCCGGGTGATGAGGCCGTCCAGCCGCCCGGGCAGCCGAAGGGCGAGTCCCCCGGCGTCAATCGCCTGCCGGGCGGCGTCCTGCACGATGTTGCCGCGCTCGTCACGCAGCAACCGGGCAGCGTACGGTTCCACCGAGTCCCAGAGGTTGTAGCGGGCGTCCAGGGAGCTGCACACCCCCGAGGTCAGCGATACTGCGCGGATGATGAGCAGGAAGTTCTCCGGCAGCTGGAATGGCAGGGAACGGACCACGTCGCCGAATTCCACCGCGAAGTCACGGAACTCGCGTGGATCCACCTCGCGGAGTTCCGCGAAACCCATCCCACCGAACCGGGCGAAGAGATGCGTCATTGCCCGCTCCAGCTCCACGGTGTCGGCCGCCGGTACCAGGACGCCCACGTCACGGATGGCGGCAACGAGTCCTTTGCCGTCACGGGCTGCGGCAGCGATCAGGAGCCTGCGCAGGCCGGTGCGGGCTGAGGCTGTGACCTCGCCCATCATGCCGAAATCGATGAACGTCAGTTTCCACGGGTGTTCCCCGGCGCCGGCAGGTGCGGGGGTGACGAAGATGTTGCCGGGGTGGGGGTCGGCGTGGAAGAAGCCGTTGGTGAACAGCTGGTCGAACATGACCGCGGCGAAGACGGGAGCCACCGCCGCGGGGTCGATGCCGGCCGCACGAAGCGCAGCCACATCGGTGATCTTGATGGCCGTGACATCCTCGAGGGTGAGGACGCGGCGGGTGCACCGCTCCCAGACGGGCAGGGGCACCTGCACTCGGACGTCGCCGGCAAAATCGGCGGCGAAACGCTCGGAGCTGGCAGCCTCGTGAAGGTAGTCGATTTCCTCAAAGCTGGTCTGCGCGAATTCCTCCAGCAGGGCGGGCATGTCGGCACGCTCGGAGACAAACCGGAAGTGGCTGAGCCATCCGGCCACCCTGCGCAGCGCGGCCAGGTCGACGTCGACGATCGCGTCAATCCCCGGACGCTGCACCTTGACCACAACGTCCTTGATCCCGAACTCATCGGCGTCGTCAGGAAGGAGCCGTGCACGGTGCGCCTGGCCCAGGGATGCGGCGGCGAGCGGAGTTACCTCGAACATGGCGAACGCCCGCTCAAGCGGGAATCCCAGCTCGGACTCGGCAAGGGCGCGGATGGCGGGGAAAGGGACCGGCGGAACCTCGTCCTGAAGGCCCTCGAGCTCCTCGGTGATCTCGGGTGGCAAAACGTCAAGCCGGGATGACAGGAACTGGCCCACCTTGATCATCAGGCCGCCCAGGTCCACGGCCAGGACATGGAAACGCCGGGCGAAGCGCTGCATCCTCGGCGAACGCGTCCGTGCGGCAACCCTGGCCAGCCCGATCCTGGGGAGGAACAGTTCGAACCACCAGGTGATTGCCAGGTGCCAGGCAGCGAACCGGAGGATGCGGCGGTAGCGGGCACGGGTGTTTCCCGCGCCCGGTGCCGGAGCGGACCGGCCCCGGGGGATGGACGGCACCCGCGTCAGTCCTGGGCGAGAATCGAGTACATCCGGCGGCGTGCCTCCTCGAGGACCGCCACGGCCTGCCTCACCTGTTCGGGTGATCCCGTGCGGTTCACCTGCGCTGCTGCCTGGGCGAGCTCAACGCCTGCCTTGGGCAGGGACATGAACTCGGCTCCGCCGTGGGGGCCTGCTGCGTCCCATGGAGCCGATGGGTGGTCGCGGGCAACTTCCTCCCGGCCGGCTTCGGTGAGGCTGTAGATCTTGCGGCCGTTGGACTCCTCGGCACTGATGACGCCCTCGTCGGCCAGCAGTTGAAGCGTGGGGTAGACGGAGCCCGCGCTCGGCTTCCAGCTGCCGCCGCTCCGGTCCTCAATTTCGCGGATGATCTGGTAGCCGTGCATGGGGCGCTCTGCCAGCAGGGCCAGAACCGCCGCCCGCACTTCGCCCTTGCCGGCGCGGGTGCCGGCGCGCTTCTCGAATCGGGAACGCAGTTCGTCCACAGCCTGCCACAGGCCGTCGATATTGGTGCCGCCGAATCCATACGCCGGGTACGAGCCACGCATGATGGTCTCCTCTGTGAATCGCGAACGATATACAACGATACTTAACGATACAACCGGGGAGGCCCGGCGGGGCGGCCGTCAGAGGAGTCAGGTCCTGCGGAGCGTCAGGATCTGCTCGGCGCGGCCGAACGGGCCCTGCCGGTCGTGCAGGACCGTTGACGTCAGTCCAATCCCGTCCCGGCCGAAGGACACGGCGTTGTCCAGGCCCAGCCACTCCCCCTCCGGGCGGCGGTACATGTGGATCTGCAGGTCCAGGTTGGGAAAGGCGTAGCTGTCCTTGCCGGGCGGAACCCGGGCGGCGATGCCGTTGGCTGTGTCCACCAGCCCCATCAGCCGGGCCAGGTCGCTGCTGTCGTTCCGGTCCGTCAACGGATGGTCGGTGCGGAGCCAGACTTTGCCGGCCCCCGGCCGGTGCCCTTCGGCCACGCGCATCTCCAGGGACCTGATGTAGCCGCCGGGCCAAACGGCGGAACCGTCATAGGGTTTGCAGTCGTCGGGCCCGGGAATGGCCGTGTCCTCGATGGCTGCCACCGCGGCGGTATCGCTGGTGATCATCCGCCACGCCGTGGCGCGGATGGCTGTCCGGCCGTCGGCAACGAGTTCGGCCTGCAACAGCTCGATGGTCCGCCCGGGCCGGAGGGTGGAGGTTTCGATGTGGAACCCGCCGCCGGGGATCAGCCCCAGGATCTCGTAGCTCAGGCGTGCCATCCGCATGTCCGCCCGCGGCTCGTGCCGTTCCAGGGCGTCAGCCATCAGGCCGGACGCGGGTGCCATGTGCTGCTCGTGGACGTTCCAGGCGCCCTGCGCGTGGATGGTGGAGCGGAAGCGGCCACCGCCCAGGTTCTGGTAGTAGGCATTGCCGTGCGCCAGTTCGGGAAGCTCTTCAGTCAACGGTGACCTTTCGGCGGATCTCAGTGAATTGGCACTAACTCTATCCGCTGGGGCCGGAGGACCGGCCAGCGGGTCGGATTGAAATGTTTGAACGTGGAGGAAGGCAGCGGACTAGACTCAGGAACTGGTCCTGTCAGCATCCCTCGGAAGAGGTGTTCCATGCGCGTCATCAGCTACAACCTCCGCAAGCACAAGGCCAGCGGCGAGCTCCTCGCCCTGGCCCGGAATCATGACATCGATGCGCTGTGCCTCCAGGAGGTGGATTCCAGCGACCTGCCGGAAACCCTGGGTCCCCTGCACCTGGCGGACACCACCAAGGGCAACCGGCTGGGTCTGGCCATCTACTACCGCACCAGCCGCTTCACCGCGTTGGACACCCAGTCCTTCGCGCTGAAGAAGTCGATGCATGACAGGGTGCTGGCACCGGCCCATGAGAGGCTGATCGGAACGCGGGTGATGGACAATGACACGCAGCATGAACTGGTGATCGGATCGTTCCACGCCGCCCCGCTCACCGCGTCCAATTCGCTTCGCCGCAAGCAGATCCATGCCGCCCATGCCGAGCTGCTGAGCATGGGCAAGGGCCTGATGACCCTGATGGTGGGCGACTTCAACTACCCGTTCTTCACCAAGAACCTTGATATCCACATGAAGAATTCGGGTTATGCGCTGTCCCTGAGCAACCGCCGCACCTACACCCGGTACAAGGTGTTCAAGGGCCACTTCGACTTCGCGACGTCCCTGGGCCTGGACATCCAGAGCGTGGAGACACTTCCGCGCGGTAACTCGGACCACCTTCCCATCCTGGTCACCGCCGAATACGGCCCGGACTACTAGGCAGCGCGCTCTACGGGGACGCCAGCCGCTCCCGCAAGGCAGGCCATGCCGCCGCGAAACCGGGGTGCAGTTCCTTCGATTCCACCTCGCCCAGCGGAACCCAGAGCAGTTCAATGCTCTCGGGATCGCTGATCACCGGATCGAAAGGCTCCCGCACCAGCACCACCACGGTGGTGTAGGACCAGTAGCCGAGATCCAGCACCGAGGTGAAGAGCACGTCCACGCCCGCAGGCGGCACCGCCGCTTCCTCAAAGGCTTCGCGGAGGGCGCCGTCAACGGGTTCTTCGTTTTCGTGGAGGGCCCCGCCCGGCAACCCCCAGGTACCGCCGTTATGGCTCCAGACAGCCCGATGCTGGAGCAGAACGCCTTTGGACGGGTCATAGGCAAGCACTCCCGCAGCGCCGAACCGGCCCCAGTAGCGGCCGCGCTCCCCCTCCACCCAGGCGTCACCGGGATCCCGGGGACCGGTCCGGACGGGCGGAGTGGAGGATGCTGCGGAGGCCGGTGAATGATCCATCACGCCAGTCTGCCAGCTCATTCATCCTGGGCCCAGCACACCGCCCGGCCTCAGGTGCCGTGCCCGCGTTCGACGGCGAAATCACCGCCGGGGTACATGATGGTTTCGTGTCCGTCGTCGAAGCGGACCAGGTAGGGCGGCGTTCCGCCCTGGCCACGCACTTCAACGATCACCCCGTGACGGTCCGTGGATCCCACAGTCCTTCCGTGGACGATGATCCGGTCACCCTGCGCTGCCTCCATGGCAATCACCTCCAGCCCCCAGATTACGTCCACGCAGCGGGCCGGAACAGGCCCCGCGTGGCAGGATTTCCCTATGCCGCTCAGCCTCCTCCTGATTGCCGATACCCATGTCCCCAAACGGGCCAGGGACCTTCCCGCCCAGGTATGGTCCGCCGTCGAGCACGCCGACGTGGTGTTCCATGCGGGGGACTGGGTGGAGGCGGCATTGCTGGACCGGTTGGAACAGCGAAGCCGTTCGCTGGTGGGCGTGTACGGGAACAACGACGGCCCGGACCTGCGCAGCCGCCTCCCCGAAACGGCGCACATCACCCTGGAAGGCGTCCGTTTTGCCATGGTGCATGAGACCGGGCAGGCCAAGGGGCGGGAGCTGCGGTGCGAGGCCCTTTTCCCGGATGCCGACGTCCTGGTTTTCGGGCACAGCCACATCCCCTGGGACACAACCTCCCCAAGAGGCCTGCGGCTGCTGAACCCGGGCTCCCCCACGGACCGCCGCCGGCAGCCCGCCTGCACTTTTATGACGGCGACCGTCGACGGCGGCAAGCTCGCGCAAGTGCGCCTCGTGGAAGTCCAGCGGGTGTAATCACGGGTTGGCAGGTGGCCGCTCGATGCCTAGGCTTGAACGGTAAGCATACTTAGCTTTTGGAATCCACCAACCACCAGGAGGACCACCATGACAGACCAGTACACCTTCCGTAACCCGGTCACCGCCTACGAGCAGATCTCCCCGCCGGAACAGCACCAGCCCGAGCCCGGCCTGGATGCGGAGCTGACGCCCAAGGCGGACCTCGGGGAGGACACCTACCGCGGCACCGGACGGCTGGAGGGCCGGAAGGCGATCGTCACGGGGGCGGACTCCGGGATCGGCGCGGCGGCGGCCATCGCCTTCGCGCGGGAAGGGGCCGACGTTGTCCTGTCGTACCTGCCCCAGGAGGAGGAGGACGCTGCCCGGATTGCCGGCATCATCGAAGCCGCGGGCCGCAAGGCCGTCAAGGTTCCCGGGGACCTCAAGGACCCGGTAGTCTGCCGCGAGGTCGTGGACACGGCGGTGGCCGTGCTGGGCGGCGTGGACATCCTGGTCAACAACGCGGGCAAGCAGGTGGCGCAGGAGGAGCTGGCCAATATCACCGACGAGCAGTTCGACCACACGCTCAAGACCAATGTGTATGCGATGTTCTGGCTGACCAAGGCCGCGCTGCCGCATATGCCTGCCGGGTCCACCATCATCAACACCACGTCCGTGCAGGCCTACAACCCGTCGCCGACGCTCGTGGACTATGCCACCACCAAGGCCAGCATCAACAATTTCACCAAGGGCCTGGCGCAGCAGCTGGCGCCCAAGGGCATCCGGGTGAACGCCGTTGCGCCGGGGCCCATCTGGACCCCGCTGCAGGTCAGCAGCGGCCAGCCGAAGGAGGACCTGCCGGAGTTCGGGCAGTCCACTCCCCTGGGCCGCGCCGGGCAGCCGGCGGAACTTGCGCCCGCGTACGTGTTCCTCGCCTCTCCGGAGTCCAGCTTCGTCATTGGTGAAACGCTGAACGTCAACGGCGGCAGCCCCACGCCGTAACGGCTATGCGCCGTCCTGTTCAGCCAGCAGGGCGTCGGTGGCTTCGTCCGGCTGGCCGTCGAAAAACTGGGCCAGGACGGTTTTGAACACCGTTTCGCCGGGCGCGGCGCGGAGGAAAAGCGTCATGGACGACTGCAGTTTGCGGGCGTCGATGCCGCCCAGGATGTCCTCTGCGGCGCGCCCGGCGTGGTTGGTGAGTGCCTGGGCGCATTCGAGCAGGCGCGGTCCCAGCACGTCGTGCTCAAGGTATGCGCGGGCTTCGGCCAGCGAACTGATGGCGTATGTCCGGGACGTTGCGCTGTGCCCCAGGCCCGCAATCTGCGGAAAGATGAACCACATCCAGTGGCCGGATTTTCGGCCCAGCTGCAGCTCTGCCAGCGCCTGATCATAGATTCCGCCGCTGTCCTGCGCCGAGAGGAAGCGTTCCAGGTCAAAGGGCTCGTTCATGGGTGTCTCCTTGTGGTGGGGCTTCCGGTCTGGCTTGCTGGTCAATCAGGGCCGCTGCCTGGCGCAGCCGGGTGTCCGGGTCCTTCCGCCACCGGGCCAGGACGACGTCCGCCCGCTGCCGGTCCCGGTCGGGCAGCCCCGCAAGCAGCGGCACCACCACATCGGCCACCAGCGGATCGGCGAGTTCCCGGGTCTGCGCGGAGCGGAGGAAGCCCTCCATCCGGGTCAGGTCGGAGTGCCGGAGGACACCCACCCTGGACTGGAGCAGCACCACGGCCGCCAGCCGCCGTTCGAAGACGGGCCGGGCACCCGGCTTCGGCTGGCCCCACAGGGCGGAGGCGAGCAGCACCACCCCGTCATGGTCCAGGTCCTTGTACTTCCGGAGTGCATCGCGGACGGTTCCCCGGACTGCGCCCACCGAGGAACCGTAGGAGGCGAGGGCCCCGCCCAGCCTGCTCCCGACGTCGTCCGCCCGGTACCAGGCACCCTCATTCTGCAGCGTGCGGTCAACGAATCCTGCCGCAGCCGTGACAGTGTCCGCGGTGCTGCTCACTGCCGGCCCGCCGCAGCGTGGTTGATGCAATACGGCGTCCAGGGCCGGGCCTCCAGCCGCCCTTCGGCTATGGCTTCACCGCAGACGGCGCAGCTGCCGTAGGTCCCGGCCGCAAGGCGTGCGAGGGCGGCCTCCACCTGGTCCAGGCCTGCGCTGCTCTGCTTCAGCAGCGCCGAAGCCTGCGAGAGTTCGAAGGCGATGGTGGCGCCCTCCGGATCGTGTTCGTCGTCCACGTTCGAGTCCTGGCGGGCCGAGTTGGCCGAGGCGATATCCGCGCGGAGGGAGGGGAGCAGGGCCACCTTCCGTTGCCGCTCCTCCTCGAGCATGATCCGGAACCGTTCGAAATCAGGCATGTGAAAAGCGTAACCGCCCGTGCATCCAGTGCGGGTCAGTACCAGTTTTTAGCCACGGAGTGGTTCCAGGCCCCGCACGGCGAGCCATACCGTTCACGGATGTAGCCAAGGCCCCAGTCGATCTGCGTGCGGTAGCTGGTGAGCCAGTCGCCGCCGGCGCTGGCATACTTGCCCGGCGGCAGCGCCTGCGGGATTCCATAGGCCCCGGAATAGGGGTTGGTGGCGGTGGTCAGCCAGTTGGATTCCTTGGTCCAGAGCTGGGCGAGGCACAGGAACTGGTCCTGGCCCCAGCCATAGGCGCCCAGGCGGCCGGAGGCATAGGTCTTTGCCCCCGCCGGATCGTTGACGGCGCCGCCGGGTATGGAAGGTACGACGACGGCGGGCGGGCCGGGCGGGACAGCAGGCGCCGGCGGAGGTGCTGGAGCGGCGGGAGCCGCCGGGACAGGATTCGCCTGTGCCGGATTAGGACGGGCCGGATTAGGAGGGGCCGGATTGGGAGGGCCGGGATTCAGGAGCCCGGGATTCGCGGCCGGCGGATTCCGGGTTCCGGCACCGGCAACACTGGCGCCGGCTGCCGCCTGCCGGCGGGCCTGTTCCTCGGCGGCTGCCCGCTTTGCCGCCTGGGCTGCCTCATAGGCCGCGAGCGCCGCCTGGCCCTGCCGGTACTCCCCCTCCACTGCCGCCGTCGTCCCCTTGAGGGAGGCAAGCTGTGCGGTCAGTTCCCCGCTGCGCCGCTGCTCCTCCCGATCTGTCGCGCCACGGCATCCTGCGCGGAACGTGCTGCGTCCAGGGCCACGAAGAAACCCATGGCTGTCCCGCCAGTGCGGTAGGACTGGGCGGCCAGCGCGCCGATCTCCCTCCTGTGCTGCAGCAGTTCACCGTTTGCCTGGGCAGCCTGCGCGGCCAAGGCGTCCACCCTGGCGGTGGCGGACTGGAGGGCGGCGTCGGCCACGGCATAGTCCGCAGCCGATGTCACTGCGGCGCTCCCCACCGACTCGGACTGGCTCTGCAGGCCGTTGAGCAGGTCATTGATCCTGGAGATTTCGGCGGCCTTGCCGGTCTCCGTCTGCTGCGCCTTCTGCACATCCTCCCAGGACGGATACCCGCCGGGCGGCATCTCAACGGCTGATGCCGGGAGCAGCGCGGCCGAGGTGGCGAGGGCAACGGCCAGCAGGCCTCCCAGCAAGGGAGATCTCGCATTGGTCACGAACGGGGACATAGTTCCGAAGCCTACCGGCGGCACAACCGCCCCAGCGGTCACAGTAGCCACATCGTTACATTGCTTGTTGTGCTCAGCGGAATCTGGTGGCAGCGGTCGCGCAGCACGGGATTTCCGCCCTCGGCGCAGTGCCGATCCTAGACTTGTTCCATGGGCGGGCACAGCGCATCGGCAGGCACTGGAGCGCACCTTCCACGCCTTCGCCGCCTGCGGCTCCTGGCCGCGGCGGCAGCGCTGGCGGCGGTACAGGCAACGTCGGCATGCACACCCTTCGCAGCACCGCGGGCTACCGGGCCGGCACCGACTGTCGCAGCAGGGCAAGGACACATAGCTGTCGAGCTAAACCAGTCACGGGACCAATATGGCACGCCTGAGGTCCAGCTGCAGCTCACCAATACGTCAGACGCTGCTGTGACGGTGAGCCAGGCCGAAGTCGTCTCTCCCTTTTTCAAAGGAGCGATCGGCTGGATGCCCGCCGGGGGTGGCATCGAACTGCCGCCCGGCCAGCCGAAAAGCCTGCCGGCGGCGCTTCCTGCTGCAACGTGCGAGGGGCACCCCTCCCCCGACGAAGAAACGGCGAAGGCCACCGTCCTCGTGACCTCACCCGGACAGTCCCGGCGCCGGCAACTGACCTTCAACGCCTCAGATCCATTCGGGGTCCTCCGGCGCAACAATGGCGAACTCTGCCTCGCCGCCGCAGTAGCCGCCGTGGCGGACATCCGCCTGGGCACACAGCTGGAGGTGGCACCGGACGCGCGCACCGCCGTCGTCCATCTTGTGGTGGCCCCGCACCCGGCACCAGGTGGGAAAAACCCGGACCAGGCGGCCCGGTCCCTGACGATACGGAGCATTGGCGGCACTCCCCTGCTGGCCGAAGCGCCCCGGAATCCCTGGCCGGAAAACCTCACCCTCACGGCGGGTGACGGCCCCCGTCAGCTCCCCTTGCATATCCGCCCCGCCCGCTGTGACCCGCATGCCATTGCGGAGGACAAGGTGGGCACTGTACTGCCCCTCCATGTCACCGTCGACGCCAAGCAGGGACCTATCCGCGTTCCCGCAGGAGCGGTGTTACGTGCGCAACTTTATGACTTTGTTACGCGCTCGTGCGCGCAGGGTTAGCAGCGGACTATCAGGCGAGGTCAGCCCGGCATCTTAGCCGACAGTCAAAACGATTGCTTAATCTGAGAGGAGGACCTCGTATGTTATCCAAATGTGACAATCAGCGGCTGGGCGGGTTATGGTCTTTCACGTGTCCCTCCCAAGCGGGACATTCCCCTCAGCATGCCGAGCCCTGCCGCTGATACGGGATTCAATCGCTTTCCTGTTGGCAGGGACGGGGGAACCAAGTTTCCGCGGCTTTTTCAAAGCCTTGGGGTTAAGTCGATAGCGCCTCGTTCCGTTCGGGGTTGCTTTCGGCCGGGTATCTCCAACCCGAACCCGACAGCTCACCCCGCAGGCATGGGAGAGGCGATCAACCGTGTCAAAAAATTCCATCACCGCCCGTCACCGCGCGACTCCGGCCCGCTCGATCGTGCTTCAGGGTTTGGCTGTTTCCGCCAAGTCCCAGGCCCGGACGCTCGGCCGCCCGGCCCTCGCAGTTGCCGCTGCATCCGGCATCGCGTTCGGCGTCGGAGCTCCGGCCCATGCAGGCGTGACCGGCCCGGACAGCACCGAAGCCACTAACGTCCAGGCCTACTCGGCGCCCGCCGCCGCAGTTGCCGCCCCCGCAGCAGCAGCCTCCAACGTCCACACCGTTGTTTCCGGTGACACCCTGGGCGCCATCTCGGCCGCCAACGGCGTCAGCCTCAACGATGTCCTCGCGGCCAACGGGCTGGACATCTCCACCATCATCTACCCGGGCGACCAGATCACCATCCCGGGCGCCGGATACGCAGCACCCGCCGCCGCTCCGGTCCAGGCCGCATCCGCTCCCGCGAACACCGGCATGAACATCTCCTACGCCTCCACCGCCCCCGCTCCGGCACCGGCCCCGGCACCGGCACCGGCTGCTCCCGTTGCCACCGGAACGGGCACCGGCGCAGCCATCCTGGCCAACGCCTACGGCCAGCTCGGCGTCCAGCAGGATTGCACCGCCATGGTGGAGAAGGCTCTCCGCGCCGTTGGCAAGTCCGTGGGCGACCTGGCCCCGGGCCAGTTCTACCAGTACGGCTCCGTGGTGGGCACCCCCGCCCCGGGTGACCTGGTGATCACCGCCGGCCACGTGGGCGTCTTCGCCGGTAACGGCCAGGTTGTCAGCGGCGGCGTTGACGGCTTCAAGACCGAGGTCCACTCCATTAGCTGGCTCAGTGGAGCTTCCTTCGTCCGCGTAGCGTAATTTCGCTCGCATACCGAAGCAGCGCAGACAAGGGCGGCAGCCGGGATATCCCGGCTGCCGCCCTTGTCTCGTTCCCGGCCCTTCCGGGTTACGTACCGCAGAAGGTCATGTAGGTGCCGAAGTCTTCCGGCGGGCCTTCCGTGTAGCGTTCAAGGCCCGGGCGTTCATCGTAGGGAGCATTGACGGCCTGCAGCAGCCGGTGCAGCGGATCAAGGTCCCCCTCGGTGGCGGCCGCGAGCGCTTCCTCCACGAGGTGGTTGCGCGGGATGTACACCGGGTTCACCGAATCCATCAGGTCAGCGTCGGGATCCAGTGCCAGCCACTGCCCGGCCCAGGCGTCGAACGCGGCGAGGTCCAGGACCATGCCGCGGGCCGGCCGGACGTTCCCGCGCGCTGCCTGGCCGAGGTTCCGGAAGAACTGGGTGTAATCGACGGGGCCGTCCTTGAGCAGCGCAACAACCCCGTCCACCAGCTCCGATGCTGCGGCGTCCCCAGGGCTTCCGGCCGGGGCTTCCGGGAGGCCCAGCTTGGTTTTCATGCCGCTGAACCAGGCATCGCTGTACTGCTTCCGGAATTCGCCCAGGGCTTCCACGGCGGGGGCAACGGCCTGTTCCTGGTCCTCATTGAAAAGCGGCAGCATCGCTTCGGCGAGGCGGGCGAGGTTCCATTCGGCCACGACGGGCTGGTTGGCGTACGCATAGCGTCCGCCGACGTCGATGGAGCTGTAGACCGCGGCGGGATTAAAGGCGTCCATAAAGGCGCAGGGTCCGTAGTCGATGGTTTCACCGGAGATGGTCATGTTGTCCGTATTCATCACACCATGGACAAACCCCACCAGCATCCACTGCGCCACCAGCGAGGCCTGGGCGGACACTACGCCCTTAAAGAGGGCCAGGTACGGGTTTTCTGCTTCGGCAGCGGCCGGGTAGTGCCTGGCGATGGCGTGGTCCGCCAGCCGGCGCAGGAGCTCGATGTTGTCCGTTGCCCGCGCGTACTGGAAACTTCCCACGCGCAGGTGGCTGCTGGCCACACGGGCCAGGACCGCGCCGGGCAGCATGTCATCCCGGCGCACCTGCCGTCCGGTGCCCACCACGGCGAGCGAGCGGGTGGTGGGGATGCCCAGCGCATGCATCGCCTCGCTCACCAGGTACTCGCGCAGCATGGGACCGACGACGGCACGGCCATCGCCTGCCCGCGCAAAGGGTGTGCGGCCCGAGCCTTTGAGATGGATGTCCCGCAGGCGGCCGTTCGCGTCCACGATCTCGCCGAGGAGCAGGGCCCGGCCGTCGCCGAGCAACGGCGAGTAGCCACCGAACTGGTGTCCGGCGTAGGCCTGGGCCACGGGGGTTGCCCCTTCCGGCAGGTGGTTGCCGAGCAGGAGCCGGACGCCCTCGGGCATGCGCAGGTAGTCCGGGTCGAGTCCCAGCTCATGTGCGAGCGCTTCATTGAAGACCAGGAGCTGCGGGTCGGGGGCTTCCTCCGCCTGCCAGGGAACCGCCAATTCCGCCAGTTCCCGGGCGAAGCGGCCGTCGAAAGTAACTGTTGATTCTGCAGAGGCAGTCATGGGTTAACCCTATCCCTGTCGTTGGAATCCCTGTCGTTTGTCCGCCGGTTGACCAGCCAGGTAACCAGCCACAGGACAACCCCGATCACCATCAGTCCGCCGGCAATCTGGTACTGGATCACGTTGCGGCCCACCCACGGGCCGGCAAGGAACGCGCAGAGCAGTGCCGCCACGAGGGGCAGTTGGCCGGGCGAGGTGAAGAACACCTTCCGGTCGGGGTCCCGCTTCCGCCGCAGCACCAGGCAGGCCACGTTCACCACGGTAAAGACGCACAGCAGCAGGAACGCCGTGGTGCCGGACAGGTTGGCCACAATGTTGCTCTCGGGATCGCTGGTCACATAGAGGATCAGGCCCAGCGCGAGGATGGTGGAGAAGGCGATGCCGGCCCAGGGGGTGCGGCGAACGGGCAGCACCTTCCCCAAGGCCCGCGGCAGGACGTGTTGCCGGGCCATGCCGTAGATGAGGCGGCTGGCCATCAGCATGTTGATCAGGGCTGTGTTGGCGACGGCGAAGACGGCCAGGAACGGGAAGACCCGGTCGATCGGGAAGTCGGGGGAGCCTTTGTGGACCACTTCCAGGAGCGCGGCTCCCTCAGCTTCCCGGATGCCTTCAAGCTCGGTGGGGGTCAGGACGCTGACCACGGAGACCGCCACCAGCATGTAGAGGAGCACGGCGATACCGAGCCCGGTCAGCATGGTCCGGGGGAAGATCTTCTCCGGGTTCCGGGTTTCTTCCACCATGTTCACCGAGTCCTCGAAGCCCACCATGGCAAAGAAGGCGATGGAGGTGGCGGCGGTGACGGCCAGGAACAGTCCCTTGTCCTGGTAGTCGTTGAACACGAAGATTTCGCCCGGATTGCCTGTCCCCTGGGCCATAACGTAGAAGCCGACGCCGATCACGATGCACAGCGCGATCATCTCCACCAGGGTCAGCACCACGTTGAATTTGACGCTCTCCCCCACGCCGCGCAGATTGATGACCGCCAGCAGGAGCATAAACGCGAGGGCCACCGCAGTGATCACGCCCTGCCCCGGATCACCCATCACCCCGTTGATCTCCAGCCCGCCGAAAAAGTTTTGGGCCAGGACGTTCGCCGATGTCGACGCGCTGGTAATGCCGGAGCAGACCACGGCGAAGGCCACGAGGAAGGTGACGAAGTGGATCCCGAATGCTTTGTGCGTATAGAGCGCGGCCCCCGCTGCCTGCGGATACTGGGTGACCAGTTCAAGGTAGGAAAAGGCTGTCAGCGTGGCCACCACGAACGCCAGCAGGAAGGGCAGCCAGACGATGCCGCCCACTGTCCCTGCCATGGTTCCGGTCACGGCATAGACGCCGGCTCCGAGGATGTCCCCGACGATGAACAGCAGGAGGAGTTTGGGGCCGAGTACCCGTTTGAGGGCGGGTTCCTTGTCTTCGGGAGTTACGTCAAACACTTCTTCGGAAGTTGCGCTCATTGTCGGCCTCCACGCCGGGTCGGGTGGCCAGCTTCCGGACTGCTGCCACGTATTTCACTGTGATCCTCCTTGTGCGCTTTGGCAATGCTCCCGCGCCCCACGGCCGGCCCCGCCGGGACGCCGCCCTCCTGCCAGCGCTCGCGCCGGGGAAAGGCAAGCCGTTGCAGGTCGTGGGCGGCAATGACACGGGTGCTGCCCGCCCGCGCAGCGGCCTGCCCGGCAAGCATGGTGAGGTCGTCGCCGTACCTGGACGAGAAATGCGTGAGGACCAGGGTGCCGGCAGCGGCGCCTGCCGCCAACTCTCCTGCCTGCCCGGCGGTGAGGTGGCGGTACTGGTGCGCCAGCCCGGCGTCGTCGTCGCTGAAGGTGGACTCGGCGACCAGGAGGTCCACGCCGTCGGCCAGCTCTTCGGCGCCCGTGCAGGGCGCGGTGTCCATGACGAACGCGAAGCGCTGCCCGGGCCGGGGCACGCTGACGTCTTCCAGTCCGACGCCGGCGAGGGAGCCTTCGCGCTGCAGGCGCCCCACGTCAGGGCCTTCAATGCCCGCTGCCGCGAGCAGGTGGGGCAACAGGGTGCGGCCGTCAGGTTCCGTGAGCCGGTAGCCGTAGGTTTCGATGCGGTGCTTCAATGGCCGGACGTACAGCCCTTCAGCAATAGCCCCGGACGCGCCGTGGGGCTGGAGCCTCAGGTCGATCCCGGGCGAACTGATGGAAACGAGGGCCCGGACCACATCCTCCCCGGACGCGGGATAGTGGAGGTGTACGGGATGCGTGACCCCGTCCAAAGCCATGCGGGACAGCACGCCGGGCAGGCCGAAACAGTGGTCGCCGTGGACGTGGGTGAGGCAGATCCTGGTGATCTGGGTTGCCGATACACCGGCATGGATCATCTGGCGCTGGGTGCCCTCGCCGGGGTCGAAGAGCAGGCCTTCGCCGTCCCAGCGCAGCAGGTATCCGTTATGGTTCCTGGTGCGGGTAGGGACCTGCGATGCAGTTCCAAGGACAATGAGTTCACGCATGGTTGAAGGGGAAACCAAAAAGCAGGCTCCGGAGGAACCTGCCTTGTGGTGTGTCATCTGGGGGTCAGTGCCGCCTGAGCATTCCCATAATCTTGCCGGCGATGCCACTTTGCCTGCCGCCCACCGCACCGGTTGTGTGCGGGGTGCGTCCTGGTGCGCCGATGCCGCGCCGGCGCACTGTTCCGCCGGTCTCGGCCCTGCCTGCGAATCGTCCAGCGGCGTTCTTGATCATGCTTCCCAAGTTCATGTGAAACTCCTTCAGTCTTGATCTTGCCAACCGATATTCATCAGTCTGCTTAGTATTTTAGCCCACTTTGGGCCGAAGGCCAGATGCTGTTGGCTTTAGCGTTCCAGATCGTCGGGATCGAATTCGCTCAGCGGGGAACCGCCGAAGTTTTCCGTGTCGTCGCTGCCCTCGGCTTCCGCGCCGCCCGGGTTTTCGCCAAAGTCAACGTCTGCAACGGCTTGGCCGAGGGTCGGCGTGCCAGGGGGCACCTGCTCGTCGCCGGCCTCATACCGGGCTTCGGCCGTCTCGTCCCGCAGTGTCTGATCGCTGAGAAAGTCCTCTTCTTCGCCGGATACGGCCTCGTCCTGGAGCAGGGGATCTTCCTGCCAGCGGTCCGGATTGTTTTCGGCGGCACCGGGGTAGTTGTCCGGTTCGCCGGAGACGGGGTCGAGTTCGAAGGATGCGGCGGCGCCGGGAGTCTCGTCGAGAAGCACGTCGTTTTCCTCGACAACTTCCAGCTCGTCGTCAGGGAGGTTCTGTTCAGTCATGATGATGCCTTCCTCGTGATCGGCTTACCCAACAATAGTAAGCATACTGATGAACGGCAGGGGTGGAAACCAGCCGTCCGCGGGACTAAAGGTGCTGCCCGAACCAGGCCAGCGTGTCGTTCCACGCGGCCGTTGCTTGCGCTTCGTTGTAGCGCTCGCCGGTGTCGTTGTGGAAGGCATGGTCGACGCCGGGACAGACGGTGAGCTGATGGGTTACCGACGTTGCGGCCAAAACGTCGCCGAGTGCCGGCATGGCCCCGGTGATGCGCTGGTCCAGCTCCGCGTAGACGCCGAAGACGGCCGCCTTGATGGCGGGAACCTTGTTGAGGTCCGGGGCCGGTCCGTAAAACGCGGCAGTGGCTTTGAGGCCGCTCAGTTCTGTGGCCGCCTGCCAGGTAATGCCGCCGCCGAAGCAGTAGCCGTTCATGCCGATGCGGGCATGGTCAACGAAGTCCTGTGCCGCCAGGTAGTCGAAGGCCGCGGCAAAGTCGCCCACATGGCGCGGTGTACCGGCCCTGGTCAGCGCACCCGGCACGGCGTCCGGGTCCATGTCCGCCGTTCCTCCTTCCCTGCTGAGCAGGTCAAGCGCCAGGGCGCTGTAACCTGCCTTGGCAAAACGGCGGGCCACGTCCTGGATGTGGGGCGTCAGCCCGCGGTTTTCGTGGCAGATCATTACGGCAGGACCAGCCGCGGCGCCGTCCTGCCGGGCGAGGTAGCCGCTGATGTCCGTGCCGCCGGAGGGGAAGGTGACGGTCGACGTCGTTATCCCCTGCGTGCCCTCCGGAACGGACAGGGGGCTCTTGGCTCCCGGGACGGCGCCCGACGTCGACGTGCCGTTGCCCGCCGTCGAGGATGACGGGCTGGGCGTGGGCATGGGGTCCGTACTGCGCGGGACCTCCTCGGGCGTGCAGCCCACGAGAAGCATGGCGGCGGAAGCGGCGGTCATACTCCCGGTGATGAATGCCACCCGGCGGGTGAAGGTCCGGTGGGTCATGTCGCCGGCCCGGTAGTCGTCGAAGAATTCCTCGATTAGGTACTTTTCGAATTTGCCCAGCTGGACCATGGCCGCCTCCTGGAGTAGATCACCATCGTTGCCTAACTCCAGGCCGAGGACAAGGGGTTTTCGGCTGCCTGGACCGGTCGGTTGCCTCTTCTCCCGGGGTGCCAATGCTGTTAGATTTGCACCCCTGAAGGCTGGCCGCTGCCAGGACATTCCGGAAGGACCGATGATGCTCTCTGACACGTCACGTCCCGTCATCGAGGCGACCCTGCCCGTGGTCGGAGAGCATATCGGGGAGATCGCCAAACGCTTCTACAAGCACATGTTCGAAGCGCGGCCGGACCTGCTGGACGGTCTCTTCAACCGGGGCAACCAGGCGGACGGCCGCCAGCAGCAGGCGCTGGCCGGATCAATCGCTGCGTTCGCCAGGTATTTAGTGGAGAAACCGGACCAGCTGCCTGACCACCTGCTGTCACGCGTTGCCCATAAACACGTCTCGCTCGGCCTGAGCCCGGACCAGTACCAGACCGTCCATGACCACCTGATGTGGGCAATCGTCGATGTGCTGGGCGACGCCGTTACCCCGCCGGTTGCCGAGGCCTGGGACGAGGTCTACTGGCTGATGGCGAACATGCTGATCAACAAGGAACGTGGCCTCTACAACGCGGTGCACCTTTCACCGGGCACCATCTGGCGGACGTGGCGGGTGGCCGAGCGCATCCAGGAGACCGAGGATGTGGTCACCTTCGTGGTGGAAAGGACCGACGAACGCGAGGTCAAGCCCTCCCTGCCCGGACAGTACGTGACCATCAAAATGCTCATGAACGACGGCGTGCATCAGCCGCGCCAATACAGCCTCACCCGCGCGGACGACGGGAAACACCGGCATTTCGCGGTCAAAAGGGTGCACGGGCTGGGCACTCCCGACGGCGAGGTGTCCAACCTGCTGCACAACGACGTCACGGTGGGCGACGAAGTGGTGCTGTCAGCGCCTTTCGGCGACGTGGTGCTGGGGTACACGGACAGGCCGGTGGTTCTGGCGAGCGCAGGGATCGGCATCACTCCGATGGCCGGAATGCTGTCCCACCTGGTGAAGGCCGGCTCGCAGCGCCAGGTGATGTTCCTGCATGCAGATGACAGTCCGGCCTCGTTTCCGCTCCGCCGGCAGGTCATCGAAGACCTCAGCCTGCTGGCTGACGGATCCCTGTACACCTGGTTCCTGAATCCGAATGAAGGTCCAGGCGGCACCTCATTCCAGGGGTTCATGGATATCAACGCGGTGGAGTTTCCGATCGACGCCGAGTACTACCTCTGCGGCCCGCTGCCGTTCCTCCAAGCCGTCCGGAGCGACCTGATCGCTACGGGAATTCCGGCGAAAGACATCCAGTACGAAGTCTTCGGGCCGGATCTCTGGCTCGCCGACTTCCAGTAGCCCATAGAGAGAGGACAGCATGGCACAGTTCACGGGCAAAGTTGCGCTGGTCACCGGAGGCGGCTCCGGCATCGGCGAGGCAATCTGTAAGGAACTCGCCGCCAAGGGTGCCAGCGTGGTGGTAACCGACATCAATCTGGAGGCGGCGGAGCGCGTTGTCCAGGAAATCGTTGGCGACGGCGGGACCGCCTCGGCCGTCCGCCAGGACACGGCGAACAAGGAGGACGCCGAGAAGGTTGTCCGCCACGCCGTTGACACCTACGGGGCCCTCCATTTAGCCGTCAACAATGCGGGCATCGGCGGCAAGCAGGCACCCGCCGGCGAAACCGACCTGGACGAGTGGGACAAGGTCATCGGCATCAACCTCAACGGTGTGCTGTACGGCATGCGGTACCAGATACCGCAGATGCTCGCTGCCGGCGCGGACAAGTGCGCCATCGTGAATATGGCCTCCATTCACGGAAGTGTCGCAGCCCTGGGGAACGGCGCTTACACCTCGTTGCCTTCCTCCTGTCCGAGGACGCATCGTTCATGACCGGTGGCTACTACCTCGTTGATGGGGGATACACAGCCGTCTGACGGAGAGGCGCCGTCCATCCGGGCCGCCGCTTTTCGTTCACTCGCAATACGGTCGGGACGGATGTGGAGTAAGGACAACGGAGTGGCTGGAAGCAAGAGGATGAGCGGACCGCACTGGCGGCGTGTGATGGCAGCTCTCGCCAACGATGACGCACGAGCCGCGTACGCGCACATAGTGCTCGGCGCCGAGGTCCCTGGTGATGCCAACGATCAACGGCGAAAGCGGGCCGTCGCTGCCCTGCTTGATTCCGGTCTTGTGGAACGGAATGCTTCCGGTCATTTGGAGGCATCCGGATCGATGTTCCGTGACCTTCTGGGGCAGCAACCGCGACGGCAGGCGCAGACAGGTTTGGACCGGTTCATGCGCCTGGGCAGGATTGAGAGGTATCCCGCTAATAAGGCAGAGCGGCGGGAGCTCCTGGCCTGGATAGTCAGTCAGGCCATCAAGCCGGGTGAAACCCTGACGGAGAGACAGGTCAATGAACGGCTCCTCAGCTATACCGACGACGTAGTGCTGCTGCGCCACTACCTGGTGGACTTCGGGCTGCTGTCACGTACGCCGTCAGGCTCCTCGTACTCGTTGCCGGAAGAAGAACACGCTTAGGGTTTCATCCCGCCACTTATGCTGGTCGGGTGACTCCCGCCCCCTCCCCCAGCCCGCTCGACGTCGTAGTCCATTCAGGGCCGGCTGACTGGTGGGTAATACTTGCCGGTCTGGGACCCCTGGCCGTTCTCATTGCGGCCCTTCTGGCTTTTTACATCAACTGGCGCACCCTCAAGCAGCGCACGGCTGCAGACAAGACGGCACTGGATCAAAAGCGGGAAGCGGACGTGCAGGCGCTGAGGCAGAAGACCGAAGCTGACAGCCGCGCCGAATGGTGGCGGCGGACCCAGTGGGCGCTGGACCGCGCATTGGACGACGATGAAGGGACCAAAGCCCTGGGGCTCGCAACGCTGGAAGTTCTGGCGCGGAGCGAACTGGCGCGCGAGGAGGAACTCGAGTTGTTCGATATCGCCTGGAAGAACGTCTCCGGCGATGAGAACGGGGAGGACTACGACTCCGCCCAGGATGTCCCGTCCGTGGACTCCGATGGAGACATGGGCGACAATGAAATGACTGGTAAGCACAAGACTGAGGAGGTTGGACAATGAGCGCTGCATCATCTGAACACCGGTATGTCCATACTCCCCGGAGCACCACCGCCAAACCGGCGAAGAAGAAGGGCACGCCTGCCGAGCACCGTGTCCAGGTTGCAGCGGCCAGGCTACGGGTGACGCTCGATGAGCGTCTCGGACGTGAAACGCCCGCCAAAACCAAGGCACTGGCCAAGGAACCCATCTAGTCCGGCTGCCCGGCTAAAGCAGTGGCAGCAGTAATTCTGGGATGGAATACGGACGGGCGGAACCCGTGGAACTACCGGGACGCCGTCGAGCAGGTCAGGGAAGCCGGCCGGTTTTTTGTCCGCTGGGGTATTAATCGACGCCGGAACATTGGGCCCGGAACGGAAGTTTGGCTTTTCCTCCACGGCAGCAGTGACGCAGGCAGCGGCCTGATCGGCCACGGTGCTGTGCTCACCGGGATCTGCCAAGCGGGGCATCGCCAGGATGCGCAGGCAGACGGGCAGTATGTCGGTGTCGTCTTCGACGCCTTGCTGCCCCTTGGCGAGCAGATAAGGCCGGACGTGTTGGCCACAGCAGTGCCCGGCGTCCGGTGGGGCAACGCGATCCGCCAACCGACGACGGTCCCGTTGTCGGCGGAGCCTGGGCTTCGCCTGCTGTGGCGGGAGCTGGGACCTGCCGCCGCCACCATCAACGAACTGGTTCCAGGAACCTACCCGGTGGAGGCGGTCAGCAGTATTGAAGTGAACCGCTATGAACGCGACCCGGACGCGCGGCGAATATGCCTGGCGTTCCATGGCACGTCATGCGCTGCCTGTGGTTTCTCCTTCGAGGCGCGTTACGGTGAACTCGGAGAAGGATTCATCCACGTCCACCACACTGTGCCGGCATCCCTGCTGGGCAACGGATACCAACTGGACCCCGTCGCGGACCTTGTGCCCCTGTGCGCCAACTGCCACGACATGGCGCACCGGGACGCCGGCACAGCACGCAGTGTCACGGAACTTCGAAACATCATTGCTAGCGCAGGCCACCTTCGCGGCGAGATGGTGGCTGAGCAAACACTGGAGGCGCAGGAGAACGCCCTGCGGATCCTTAATGCGGGCCTGGACTGACGGTGCGGGCAGGCAGTTACTGCCCTGCCGGCGTTGTCCCGAACATCAGTGTGCGTCGGCGGACGTCGTAGTACACGGTCGCTGAGCGTTTCAGGAGGCCTTGGAGTACCTCGGCGTCCTCTGCGTCAAGGGTAAGGACCTCCTCCCACGCCCCTTGGTCAAGGACCAGCTGGAGGGTCCAGGTGCCCGGCTTTCCGGCGTCCCCGGCCACCCAGCTGAACTGGTAGTGGTTAACCTGTCGGACCTGGATGCTGTCATCGGTGATTGGTTGTTTTGGTGTGGGGCTCATGGTCCCCTCCTGGATTGGCGGCGGGTAGGCCCTCTGCATAAGCCAATTACCAATGTAGACCTGGCACCCTTCGTGATCCAGAGCATGTACGCCAGGATCTGGAACCCACAAAATTCCATCAACGACCTGAATCTTTGCGCCCGGCGGGGTTATCCTCAGAATGCGTATCCAGTTGCGGGGGCATCCGGGCGGGGGGCTAGGCGCACCCGCGGTGTGACTGCCGCGGGCCAGTTTCATAATTTGCATTCACACCGGGGTGACCCGGCGGATTTCAAAGGAAACGAGCATGGGCCGTCGACGCGCAGCAACTGACCCGATCTATCCGCGATGGATCTGGATCGCAGCGGCGGCCACAGTGGCCCTTCTCATCGTTGGCGGCGCATTCGTGCTGCGCACCATGCTCTTTCCCGATCCAGGGGACGGGGGCACGTCCGGGGGGAATGGCAACACGCCTTCAGCAACCGAGCCCTTGACGCAGGACAATCCTGCCGCCGTTGCCGGGGCCTCGCCCTGCATCTCCCTGAACATCCTCACTTCGCTCGAGAACGCCGAGATGGTCCGCGCCCTGGCGGCCGCGTACACCGCGAAACCCCGCAGCGTGGACGGTAAATGCGTGACGCCGGCAGTCACCCAGGAAAAATCGGGAGTCGCTGCCGGCAAGGTGGGGTCGCAGTTCCCAGGCGTTCCGGCCGGCGACAGGCCCTCCATGTGGGTGCCGGATTCCTCCGCGTGGTTACGGATCGCAGGGGAAGATGCCACCGGAAGCCCTGCCGGCCAGGAAGGAACCAGCATCGCCCGGAGTGCGATCATTGTCGCCATGCCGGAGACGATGGTGCGCGCCCTCGGCTGGGACAGCACACCGCCGTCGTGGTCTGACGTCTTCAAAATGTCCGAAGAGCAGGACGTCTGGGAGCGCCTCGGCCATGGCGACTGGGGGAAATTCAAGTTCGGCAAGGCCAGTCCGCTCGTCTCAACGTCGGGCTTGATGGCCCTTGCTGCTTCCTACGGTGCCGCCGGAGGCAGCCTTGGGGGCTTGGACGACATGGACCTGGATGCACCGTCCCTGGTGGAGAAGGTGCGTGCCGTGGAATTGGGCACCAGCCACTACATGGCCACTCCCGAGCACTTCCTGTGGCACGCCAGGGAAGCTGACGACGCCGGGAACGTCGCGGAGTTCCTCTCCGCGGTGATCGTGGATGAAAAGGCGGTCTGGGACTATAACCGGGGAGTGGTCAGCGAGGACGGTACAAAAAAGCAGTCCGGACCCGTGCCCAGGGAGCCCCTCCGGGCCATCTACCCCAATGACGGCGTGCACGTGGCTGACAACCCGGCAGTAATCCTTGACGGCGAATGGGTACAGAGCCAGCAGCGTCTGGCCGCGCTGGACTTCCTCGCGTTCGCGGTGACGGAGCAGGGCCAGGACGTCGTCAAGGCGTCCGGCTACCGCAGCATCCAGGGAAAGCTGAACGCCACCGTGGCGGCAACCGGCCGGTACGCTGAGACGCTCCAACCGCTGCCACTCCCCAAGGCGGAGGCGCTTGTTGCCATGCAGGACAGCTTCCACGAGGTCCGCAAGCGGGCCAGGGCCTTGTTCCTGCTGGATGTTTCCGAGTCCATGGTGCAGGAGACCGGAGTGACCAAGTTGCAGCGGGCCAAGGATGCCGTTGTCAAGGCACTGGACCATTTCGTGGGTGAGGACGAGATTGGGCTGGCCGCGTTCTCCCATGTGGATGACGGCCCCCTGCAGCCGGGCATCGTCAGCCCGGTAGCCCCGCTGAAGACCAATAAAGAAGACATCATCGCCAAGCTCGACGGGCTCCAGGCCGTGGACGCTACGCCGCTTTTTGAAGCGGTTGGCCGCTTCGCCGGCGATCAGGCCAAGGACTACAAAGACAGCTCCATCAACACCATTGTGCTTTTGAGCGACGGCAAGAATGATTCCACCCACCCCGGAGACCTTCCCGGGCTCACCGAACAGCTCAGCCATCAGAACCACGCGACACCGGTGCTCGTCTTTACACTCGCATACGGGCCCGACGCCGACGTCCCCACTTTGCTTGAAATCGCCAGGGCGAGCGGGGCGCACTACTACGACGCCACCGACCCGAACAGGCTCGAGGAGGTACTCGGCGAACTGGTGACCAGCTTCTAGGCCTTGACGGTTGCAAAACGTTTTGCATATAGTGATGCAAGCAACATACAAAACGTTTTGCAAAGGAACGAAGTCAATGGCGACAAAGGTCAACATCCGGGACGTGGCGAAAGCTGCCGGCGTCTCCGTAACCACCGTGTCGCATGCCCTGAGCGAAGCGCACAGCTCCCGGGTGAACGCCCGGACTGTGGAACACATCAAAGCCGTAGCCGGTGACCTCGGCTACGCACCGAACCGCCTGGCAAGCGGACTGCGCAACCAGCGTTCACAGATCCTCGGCCTTGTCAGTGACGAGATCACCACCACGCCCTTTGCCGGTGCCATGATCCAGGGCGCCCAGGACGCCGCCTCGGAGCACGGGTACTTGCTGATGGTGGTCAACTCCGGCTTGGACAATGAGCTGGAGCGCCAGGAAATCCGGGCCCTGCAGCAGCACCAGGTGGACGGCATCGTCTACGCCCGCATGTTCAACCAGCAGGTGTCCGTCCCGGGCGAACTGGGTGCAGCCCCAACTGTTGTCCTCGACGCCACCCCGGACAACCCCGCACTGTCCTCTGTGGTGCCGGACGAGTTCGGCGCCGGCGAGTCCGCGGCCGAACTTCTGGTTACGGCCGGTCATCGCCGGATTGCCATGGTCAACAACGAGGACGATATTCCGGCCGCCCACGGGCGGCTCGCAGGGTTCCGCGCAGCGCTTGTCCGCCATGGACTGGAACTACCCGCGGACTGCCTGGTGGCCGGACATCCAAGCACTGCGGGAGGCCGGGAAGCGGCGCTTCAGCTGTTGTCCCGGGCGGAACCACCCACCGCGCTGTTCTGCTTCAATGACCAGATGGCCATGGGCGCCTACCAGGCGGCAGGCCACCTTGGCCTGAAGGTTCCGGCTGACGTTTCAATTGTGGGCGTTGACAACCTTGAGCTCATCGCCGACGGCCTCTGGCCGGGCCTGTCCACCATGGCCCTCCCCCACTATGAGATGGGCCGGTGGGCTGTCCTGAAACTCCTGGAGGAGCTTGAGGACGCCGGGGCGCCGCGGAGGCAGGAAAAGATTTCCTGCCCCGTCATTGAGCGGGAGTCCGTCGCTCCGCCCCGGAACTGACACCCAGGCGCAAGAAAACCCCCGTTAAAAACGGGAACGCAGCCGTTGCAGCGGCCGCGTTCCCTGCAGGACCTACATCAATCCCCCGCTGTCCAAGCAGAAAGACCGACCCATGAACAAGAAGTTCACCAAGATCCTGGCGACCAGCATAGCCGCAGCCGCCCTCACAGCCACCCTCGCCGGCTGCGGCAAGGGCAGTGCATCGTCTTCTACTGAAGGTTCCGGTGAGATCGCCCTCTGGACCCACAACGCCGGCAACCCGGAGGAACTGGCCGCAGTCCAGAAGATCGTCGACTCCTACAACGGCAGCCAGGACAACGTGAAGATCAAGATCCAGGCCTTCCCCCAGGACTCCTACAACGACTCCGTGGTCTCCGCAGCAGCGGCCGGCAACCTGCCCTGCATCGTGGACATTGACGGCCCCAACGTGCCTAACTGGGCCTGGGCCGGGTACCTGAAGCCCCTCGAACTGGATGCGGACCTTTCCAAGCACCTCCCCAGCACCGTGGCTGAATGGGATGGAAAGCCCTACGCCGTTGGCTACTACGATGTCGCCCTGGCCATGATGGCCCGCGCCTCTGACCTGAAGGCCGCCGGCGTACGCCCTGCCACCATGGAGAAGCCGTGGACCAAGGAAGAGTTCCAGGATGCCCTCAGCAAGCTCAAGGCTCTGGGCACGTGGGAGCACCCGCTGGACCTGGGCACCGCCGGCACTGGCGAATGGCTTCCGTACGGCTACTCCCCCCTCCTGCAGTCGTTCGGCGGCGACCTGGTGAACAGGGACGGCTTCCAAAGTGCAGAGGGCGCACTGAACGGCGACAAGGCGGTGGAGTGGGCCGAGTGGTTCCGCGGCCTCGCGGACCAGGGCTTCATGGCCAAGAAGAGCGGCAAGGACTCCACCCAGGACTTCCTGAACAACAAGTCAGCGATCGTCTACACGGGCTCGTGGGCCGGAGACAAGGCCAGGGCGGCCCTTGGCGACGACCTCGTCGTCATGCCGCCGGTGGACCTCGGCGAGGGCCCGAAGATCGGCGGCGCCTCCTGGCAGTGGGGCGTCACCAGCGGCTGCAGCAACGCCGAGGCAGCCATGGACTACCTCTCCTACTCCCTGAAGCCGGAAAACATTGCCGCAGTGGCCAAGGCCACCGGCGCGATTCCTGCCAGCGAAGAGGCGGCGGCCCAGATTCCGGCCTTCGCCCAGGGCGGCGCCAACCGGATCTTCATGGACTTCTCCCGCGAATACGCGGTCATGCGGCCCGAGACACCCGCCTACCCCTTCATCGCCACCGAATACGGGAAGGCCGTGCAGGACATCCTGAACGGGGCGGACGCGAAGTCCACCCTTGATAACGCCGTGAAGGCGATCGACGCCAACATCAAGTCCAACGGCGGCTACAAGAACTAGCCGGAGCCCCGGATGGCTGCTCCCCGCAGCCATCCGGCAGCCCGACCCACGGAGACCCTCATGGCAACTGCTTCCCTTCCCACACGCCCAAGTCCAGCCACCCCTGAAACTGCCCTGCCGCCGTCGAACGCGAAAGGCAAGGCCCCCAAGTCCCACA
Source organism: Arthrobacter sp. 210 2 (assembly GCF_059093025.1). Classification (NCBI taxonomy): domain Bacteria; kingdom Bacillati; phylum Actinomycetota; class Actinomycetes; order Micrococcales; family Micrococcaceae; genus Arthrobacter; species Arthrobacter sp. 210 2. The sequence goes on along the minus strand of NZ_JBNHIE010000012.1, from coordinate 19,420 downwards.
GCCGCCCTGGCTTCCGCCGCGAACAGCTCAGCGGCTGGGGCATGATCGCTCCGGCCGCGGTGCTGCTGCTCGCCTTCATCTTCATCCCTGCGATTCTTGGCTTCGGCCTGGCCTTCACCAACGCGCGGCTCATCTCGCCGCGTCCGGTCGAATTTGTGGGCGTGGAGAACTTCGCCCGGCTCTTCTCGGACCCCACGTTCTACCGTGCCCTGCTCAACGTCGCCTACTTCACCGTCGTCATCGTTCCGGTGCAGTCCGGCCTGGCCCTGGTGATGGCGCTGCTGATCAACAAGAAATTCCGCGGCGTGAACTTCTTCCGCACCGTGTACTTCCTGCCCGTGGTCACCTCCATGGTGGTGGTCTCGCTGCTGTGGCTGTTCATGTACCGCAAGGAGGGCCTGATCAACGAGATCCTCGCCGCCGTCAGCTTCGGCCTGATCGACGGCCCGGACTGGCTCGGCGACCCCAACACCGCAATGCCGGCCATCATCATCCTGTCCATCTGGCAGGCGGCCGGATTCCACATGATCATCTGGCTCGCCGGGCTCCAGGGCATCTCCGGTGAACTGTACGAGGCCTCGCAGCTGGACGGCACCAGCCGGTGGCAGCAGTTCCGCTACGTCACCTGGCCCGGCCTCTTCCACACGCGCAGCCTGGTCCTTGTCACCATCACCATCCAGGCCCTTGGGCTCTTCGACCAGATCAGCGTCATGACCCAGGGCGGTCCCATGGACTCGACCACCACCATCATTTACGAGGCTGTCCAGTCCGGCTACCGGCAGCAGGAAACTTCCTACGCCTCCGCCATCTCGCTGGTGTTCTTCGTCCTCGTGCTGATCGTCTCCGCGGTGCAGCGCTACCTCACGCGGGAGAAAGACTGACATGAAAAACCAACTGCTCCTGAAAAACGCCGGCACCATGCTGGTGCGGATCCTCTTCGCCGTCGTCGCCGCGTTCCCCATCGTCTTTATGCTCGTGTCCTCCCTGAAGCCGGACCAGCAGATCTTCGGCGACATGTCCTCCCTGGCCGCATTCCTGCCGGTGGGCAACATCTCCTTCGACAACTACACCGCCGTCTTCGACCGCGTCCCGGCCGCCCGCTTCCTGCTGAACTCGGTGGGCGTCTCCGCCGTCACCGTGATCCTCGGGATCTTCGTCAACAGCCTGTGCGCCTTCGCCCTGTCCCGCATGCAGGTCCGCGGCAAGAAGATCGTGTTCACCGCCATCCTCGCCACGCTGATCGTGCCTTTCCAAACCCTCGCCCTGCCGCTGGTGTGGTGGGTCAACCAGCTCCCCTACTTCGAGCTGAACGGCTTCAGCCTCGAATTCTCCAAGGGCTGGCTGGACACATACCAGGTCCAGATCATCCCCTTCATCGCCAACGCCTTCTCGATCTACCTGTTCCACCAGTACTTCGAGTCCATTCCCAAGGAACTGGACGAGGCCGCGCGGATCGACGGCGCCGGCTGGTTCAAGATCTACCGCCAGGTGGTCATGCCGCTGTCCGGCCCAGCCACCGCCACCGTGGCGATCCTGACCTTCCTGCCGGCCTGGAACTCCTACCTCTGGCCGCTCATGGTGGTCCAGTCCGAGGAACTGCGCCCGGTGATGATCGGCATCCAGTACTTCTTCCAGCTGAACGTCTCCTGGGGCGAGGTCATGGCGTACGCATCCCTCATCACCGTTCCCGTGGTGGTGCTGTTCATCGCCTTCCAGCGTTCCTTCGTCAACAGCATCGCCTCCAGCGGCGTGAAGGGCTAGGCCACAATGAATCCATTGACGACGACGGCGGCTCCCGCGTCCGCCGCCGCCCCGACAGTTCCGTCGAGGGACCGGTTCCGCCCCGCATGGCACTACACCGCCGAACGCAACTGGCTCAACGATCCCAACGGGCTGGTCTACCTCAACGGGACCTACCACCTCTTCTACCAGCACAACCCCTTCGGCACGGACTGGGGCAACATGTCCTGGGGCCACGCCACCTCCCGGGATCTGCTGCACTGGGAGGAGCAGCCGGTGGCCATTCCCTGCGACGCGCAGGAGGCCATCTTCTCCGGCTCAGTGGTATTCGACCGGAACAACAGCAGCGGATTCGGCACTGCCCGGAACCCGCCGCTCGTGGCCGTCTATACCAGCGCCTACGGTGGTGACTCGCGGTTGGCCGGCCGGCAGGCCCAGTCCCTGGCCTACAGCGTGGACGAGGGCAGGACCTGGACCAAGCACCAGGGCAACCCGGTCCTGGACCGCGCCTCGGCCGATTTCCGGGACCCCAAGGTTTTCTGGTACGACGGCGCCGCCGGAGGTTACTGGGTCATGGCCGCCGTCGAGGCGGTGGAGCGGCAGGTGGTGCTCTACAAGTCCGCGGACCTGAAGGCCTGGGAGTACCTGAGCACGTTCGGGCCTGCGAACGCCACCGGCGGAGTGTGGGAGTGCCCCGACCTGTTCGAGCTGCCCGTGGACGGGAACCCGGAGGACAGGAAGTGGGTCCTCATCGTGAACATCAACCCGGGAGGAATTGCCGGCGGCTCAGCCGGGCAGTACTTCCTGGGCGGGTTCGACGGCGTGACGTTCAGGTCCGAATCGACCGTCACCGAGGGCCTCCAGAAGGACGGCAGCCGGATGCGCGAGTACGGCTGGCTGGATTGGGGACGTGACTACTACGCCGCCGTCTCCTTCAGCAATGTGCCCGACGGCCGGCGCATCATGATCGGATGGATGAACAACTGGGACTACGCGGGCTCCACCCCCACCGGCGGCTGGCGGAGTGCAATGTCGTTGCCGCGGGAAGTTACGCTGACCCGGGTGGACGGCAAGGTGGTGCTCCGGCAGGAGGCTGTCGATCCCTTCGAGGGATCGGAGTCTGGAACCTTCCACCTGGGACCGCAGCGGTTGGTGCCGGGGACGCTGGAACTTCCGGTCACCGGGACAGTGGCGCGCATCGATGTTGAGTTCGAGCCGGGCACCGCGACGCGGGTGGCACTGATGCTCCGCGCGGGCGGCGCCCAGGCCACGCTGCTCACCTACGATGTGGCGGAAGGAATGCTGCGCCTGGACCGGAGCGCGTCGGGGCACGTGGATTTCCACGGAACCTTCGCCTCCGTTGAGACGGTGGCCGTCCCGTTGCAGGACGGCCGCCTCCGCCTTCGCGCCTACCTTGACCGTTGCTCAGTGGAGGTCTTCGCCCGGGACGGGCTGGCCACCATCACGGACCTCGTGTTCCCTGCTGAGGCGGGCGCGGCTTTGGCGATCATCGCCGAAGGTGAGGGCGCGCAACTCCTGGCGCTCGACGTCGTCGGCGGCTGAACCCGGCTGTCAGCCCGCTTCCGCTTCATCGTCCGGAGCCGCTCCCAGACCAAGCTCTGCCAGTAGCGATGGATGGTCGAAAGTGTCTGCGACGCAGCCGATAAGCACCGGGGGCACCCGGAAATGGGTGTCAATGGTCAGCAGCCCGAGCTCTGAAAGTTCCTCCAACCGGGCCATGGCCACCCTGGTCAATTCGGTGACGGCAGCCTTCTCGGCTTCCTGCGCACGATCTGGGGCTGCCTTCATGCGTTCCACTGACGGTGGTTCCGCCGTGGCTGCCGCCAGCAGGATGGACACCTGCACTGCGGAGAGTGGATGCTCCCAGGGCTCCTCGGGATCAAGCCGCAGCACGGCGTGCTCCAGGAAGCATGACGTGAACATGGTGAAGTCGTCCAGCTGCTCCGCGACGCTGCCGTCCAGGAAGTGCGCGGGATCCTCGAAGGGCACCACTTTCGTCGGCTTGACCGTTATTAGCTCGGCGGTCTGAAGCGTGGCCCAGATTTCGGCAAGCAGGGGCACGTCGTACATGCTGCGCACGGTGGGGACGTCGTCGGGCTCGTCTGCCCGCCTGGTGCCGCCCCTGGCCGACACGCCGACGCAGGCGGCGGCTTCCTCGATGTCCTTCAGGCGAAGAGCGCCCGTTCCGGTCACAGGCTTCCCGTCGCCGATCCATCGAAGCAGGGCTGTTGCTTTCTGGATCAGAGGCAGTGCGGTGAAGGCTGCCAGTGCCTGCTCCTGGGGAATGTCCGGAACCTCGATGGACTCATGGCCGTCGTCGCGGTCGGCGAGGCTGTCGAAGAAGTCCAGGGCTTCGGCCAACTGCTCCGCCGGCCCGGTCCACCGGCCGGTTTCAGACAGGAACTCGAGGTAACTGCGGACAGAATCAACGATCAGGGCAGCCTGTTCCGGGTCAGCGGTTTCGGGGTCCTGCACACGGCCGGCGGTGGTGACTTCCTCCGCGACGGCGTTGGCCAGGGCAGCCGGGTCGAAGCTTGTCACGTCGGGCGCAGCAGTGGTCTCCAGATAGCGGCTGATGGTGGGTTCCATCAGCTTCAGGTATTGCAGGGCAGCGGCGCCCGCTCCGGGGGTGCCGTCGTCGAACCATTGGACATAGGCCGGCGCCAATGCGTCCAGCGCGCGGGCGGCACGGAAGGAACTGAGGGAGACCGGCCCCGGGCGGCGTTGTCCCGCCGAACCCTTGCCGGAGCGACGGTTTTTACTGTTCTTGCCCAAGGAGTACCTAACTGCCGGAGAATGCTTTGCGGGAACGACGCTACTGAGTTCTGCGGTGCTCTGCCACTTTCAGCGAAGAACGCTGGTTAGGCTGTATGGATGGCGACAGTTATTCTCGTGCGGCATGGCCGCACCACAGCCAACGCCGCTGGACTGCTGGCGGGCAGGGCGGCCGGCGTCAGTTTGGACCCGTTCGGGCGCGAGCAGGCGGCCTTGACCGGGGACAGACTCGCAGCCGTGCCCTTAGCCGGGGTGGTATCGAGCCCCCTCGAGCGTTGCCGGCAAACCGCCCAGCTCATCCTCGATCGCCAGGCTGGTAGTCCTTCTGCGCCCACCGATCCCGATCTCACCGAGTGCGATTATGGCCAGTGGCAGGGCCGCATGCTCACCGATCTCGCCACCGAAGACCTGTGGGCGGCCGTGCAGTCGCAGCCGTCCGCCGTCGTGTTTCCCGGCGGTGAATCCATGGCGGCGATGCAGGCCCGGTCGGTAGCAGCAATCCGACGGCACGATGCAGCCTTCGAGTCCGAGTACGGGCCAGGAGCCGTGTGGGTGGCAGTGAGTCACGGTGACATCATCAAATCAATCCTTGCCGACGCGTTGGGTATGCACCTCGACCTGTTCCAGCGCATCAACGTGGGCCCGGCCTCCGTATCGATCGTGCACTATGGTGCTGTTCGGCCGAGCGTCTATGCAACAAACACCGACGCAGGGGATCTGTCATGGCTGTCGAAAGGCGTCAACTCCGGCGATGCGCCGGTGGGTGGCGGTGCCGGACAGACGGCGCAGTAACCTTATGTGCCTAAAATACTGACATGCCCACACTTGTTCACGAGTTTGCCTGGCCTGACCGGGTTGTCATCGGTACCGTCGGCGTTCCAGGGTCACGCACGTTTTACCTGCAGGTACGCACGGGCAAGCAAATTGTGAGCATTGCGCTGGAGAAGCAGCAGTCGGCCCAGCTTGCAGAGAAGATTGACGAAATCCTCGATCAGCTCCTCACCCTCGAGGGCAACCCTTTCAGCGTTCCCACCGGTACTCCCATCGAACTCGTCGACAATGACCAGCTCGAGGCGGTCGAGGAGCAGTTCCGAACCGGTGCCATGACCCTGGGTTGGGACCCGACGACGGCGCAGGTGGTCATAGAGGCATACCCGATCATCGATGTAGATGAGGATGACGAACCGCTTGATGCGAACGGCGGCGAAGTGCCCGAAATGTTGCTGGTGCGGATGCCGGTTGGCGCCGCCCGCGCATTCGCCAAGCGGACCCGTGAGGTGGTGGGCGCCGGGCGTCCCGCATGCCCGCTCTGCGGTTATCCCGTGGACGCCGACGGGCACGTCTGCACGCTGCCCGAGGTCTGATGCCCGCGCCCGACCTGCTGACTGCCGAGCTGACGCTCACGGGGCGGATCAGGACGGCGTCGAATGCCACCTTTGTGGGCACCATCGGCGACACCACGGTTGTTTATAAGCCGATAGCCGGGGAGAAACCGCTGTGGGATTTTCCCGACGGCTTCCTTGCCCACCGGGAGGTCGCCGCCTACCTGGTCTCGGAGGTCCTCGGCTGGAACGTCGTGCCACGCACCTGGCTCCGCGATGGTCCTTTGGGCGAGGGAATGGTGCAGCTGTGGCAGGACGCCGACCCCGACCAGAACGCGGTGGATCTCGTTGCTGCCGGCGACGTACCGGAGACCGGGTGGAAGCATGTCCTCAAGGGCCAGGATGAGACGGGACGGATGGTCGCCCTCGTCCACGAGGACACACCGGAGCTCAGGCGCATGGCGGTATTCGACGTGGTTGTCAACAACGCTGACCGCAAAGGCGATCACATCCTTGCCATGCCAGACCGACACCGGCACGGCGTGGACCATGGACTCACCTTTCACCGTGACCACAAGCTGCGCACGGTGCTGTGGGGGTGGCTGGGAGAGAGCCTGACCGACCAGGAATGCGACGGCGTCGATCGCGTCATCGAAGGACTGCACGGTGAGCTGGGCCGAAACCTCGCGAAGTTGCTCAACGCCGAAGAAATTGCCTCACTCGGCGCGCGCTGCACCCGGTTACGGTTGACGGGGCGGTTTCCGGCTCCGAGCGGTGACATGCCCGCGGTGCCTTGGCCGCTGTTTTAAGGACACCAGGGCTGCAGGCTTCGCAGCCTTGTTCCACGTGGGTGGCCCGAACAATTACCTGGTGTGGATTGACGGGCCTCGTGCCCGGAATAGCATTCCCGAAGGCGGCGCTAGATCACCTCAAGCACGCGTTTGCGAGTGGGCGGGGGATAAACACGATCCAAGTCGGCCAGGTCGCGGGGCATGAGCCGAACGTCGAGTGCGTTTCGGCATTCCTGAACATGGTGCGGGCTTGAGGCTTTTGGAATCGCCAGGACGAGCGGCTGCCTGAGCACCCAGGCGAGGGCGATCTGAGCGGGGCTGACATTGTGTTCGCTTGCGATGCGGACCAGCACGGGATCGTCCAGCATTCGGCCCTGCTCCAGGGGCGAGTACGCCATCACCGGGATGCCCCGCCCGATGCACCGGGGCAACAGATCGAACTCGATGCCCCGGCGGGTCAGGTTGTACACCACCTGGTCGGTCGCGACCTTCTGGCCGCCGGGCTGTCGCATAAGGTCTTCCAGATCCGCGACGTCGAGGTTGCTGACGCCCCAGTGCTGGATCTTTCCGGCGCGCTGCAGGTCTTCGAAGGCTTCGAGCGTTTCCGCCAAGGGAACCGCGCCCTGCCAATGCAGTAGATATAGGTCGATGCTGTCCGTTCCGAGGCGACGCAGACTGCCCTCGCAAGCGGCGATGGTTCCGCGCAGGGTGGCGTGATGCGGCAGGACCTTGGTGGCCAGGAACGCTTCGTTGCGGCGTGCTGCCAGCGCCCTGCCAACAAGTTCCTCGGCGGCGCCATTCCCATACATCTCGGCGGTATCTACCACGGACATCCCAAGGTCCAGGGCCATCTGGATCGCCGCCGTCTCGCGCGCGGCGTTGCCGGGGTGCTCTCCCATTCCCCACGTTCCGATTCCGAGCGCCGGGACAGCTTCACCGGACGGAAGAAGTATCTCACGCATCGTAGCTCCCATCAGAAATGCCCGGTCCCGTCCTGGGATGCACCGCGTCCCTGTTGCCGGCCGATGGTCGGGCGCTGCTGCTGGCTGCACGGTTGGTGATCCTGCCCGGCAGCAACATGTTTGAATCTACTCCCCCGGACCAGGACAGGATAGGTGCCGAGGTCCGGGCCGGCGGCGCACAGCAACCCGATAGCGGTCACCTTCGCCTACACCAGTGGCCAACCATGTGATTACGGGGACCCTCGGAACCGAAGCCGGAGTCCGGCTTGGCCCCTCCGCCTGACCCGCTTTCCCTGCTGCCACTCTTCCGGTCGGCGCGTTTCCCGGCGTAGAGTTTCTGGCCTAGGAAAGCGGTGCAATCGACGAAAGGTCGTGCCGCATACGTCAGGAGCAGCGACGAACGAACGGGGAAAGGGCAATGTCAATCACTCCCGAACACGCTTCACCGATCGACCCCGATGATTCCAGGGCTGAGCACAAGTCCGCAGATCACGAACATTCCCACCAGCACGGCCCCGGGTGCGGACACGAAACTATGGAGCACGACGGCCACGTGGACTATTTGCACGATGGGCACCGGCACGCCGCTCACGATGACCACTACGACGAGCACTGAGCCCGCCCCTATGAAGCACCAAGAGAGGGCTCTAATTCTATGAACAGAAGAGACCTGGAAGAAGCAGTGCGAGTAGCGGAAGACACGGAACGCCAGGCGGCGGAAGAGTATCGGCGTGAGATTGGCGAAAGTGGAGCAGAAGGAGGTAACGACCCTGGTCTTTCGCCAAAAGGCGCGGTTTGGGTCATCGCCTACGACGAGCTTGCTGCTGCCCGTGATGCTCTCGAAGCAGCCAGCCGGCCACCCGAAAGTCTTTGAACGTTAGAAGCAGGTAACCATTTGACCGGCCACCAGACAGCGACGCCGGCGACGACCCTTTGCACGGCGGCGCCGAGCAGTAGCTCCTCCACCGCCACCCCATTTACAGGACCGGGCTAGGCCGGATTGGCTGCTCCCCCGGTGGGAGGGCGCTAGGTGGCGTCAAGTCAGGTGGGCGTCAATGCGATGCCGCGAAACCACAGCGGTCGTCCATGCTGCGGCGCTCGTCTTGGGGGAAGAGCCCGGCCAGGATCCGATCGGATTCCGCCTGTGCCGCGACGTCGAAGGCTCCGCCTGTGACGAGCAACTCGTTAGCTCCGGAGGTGGCGAGAAGGCGCTGGACTTGAGTCCGCACCTCGTAGGCCGTGCCGTAAAGCGACGTGGACAGGCTGCTTTCGACAGCTTCCTTTTCCCTGAGACTCAGCCCGGCCCACTCGGTCGGACCCACGGGCGCCAAGGCAGCGAATTCGCCGGTGGTCCTGGAGCGGGCCAGCGCGACGGCTTCGGGCAGAAGCAGTTCCCTTGCCGCCTGGCGGGTGGCGGCCACCGCTACGTTGGCGGAAACCAGGATAAACGGCCGCTCGAACCAACGTGATGGACGGAACTGTGAGCGATACCTTTCCAGCGCCGGGAGTGTGCCGTTCTGATCCGTCCGGAACACGGCCGGCCCGCCCAGCACCACAGCCAGGCCGGCACGGGCTGCACTATCGATTCCCGAACCGGTGGCCAGCACGAATACCGGTGTAGCCGAATCATTCCGCGGCCGGGCAGTGATGGGCGCGGCTCCGGACAGGTAAGCAAGCAGTTGGGCCAGCTGGTCTTCAAACTGCTCCGCGTCCTGTTTCCCGGCGCGAAGCGCATTCCGGATCGCCGGGGAGAAACCGACAGACCGGCCAACGCCCAAGTCGATCCGCCCGGGATGCAGAGCCTCCAGCGTGGCCGCCTGTTCTGCCACCACCAGTGGTTGGTGGTTGGGAAGCATGATGCCTCCTGAACCGACCCGGATGGAGTGCGTCCGGGCAGCCACAGCGGCCATCAGCACGGCCGGAACGGAACCGGCGATGCCTGGCACCGCGTGGTGCTCTGCGACCCAGAAGCGGCGGTAACCCCAGTCCTCGGCCCGCTGAGCCCGTTCCAGCACCCGATTAAGGGCGTCCGAAGCAGGAAACCCGTCCCGCGCGTTGGCACGGTCGAGAATGGAAATCCGGGGAAGGGGAAGGGCCATACTGCTTGAACCCCTCCGGGCGCGGAAGAATTCCGTTCCGGAAGGCGGGTACGGCATCCGTGGTCCGACGCTGTCCAACGTGATGTGCGGACTGCCGAGGGCCACTCCCCTCCCGGGAGGCTGACAAAGCGGGCCCTGCGCGATTTACCGTGCAGGGCCCGCTTAGTGGCAGTTACTTGGAAGAAGACGTCCAACTAGACGACAGGGGGAATTAGAAGTCCCAGTCCTCGTCCTCGGTGTTGACTGCCTTGCCGATGACGTAGGACGAACCCGAGCCCGAGAAGAAGTCGTGATTCTCGTCAGCGTTCGGGGAAAGCGCCGACAGGATCGCCGGGTTCACGTCAGTAACGGAGGACGGGAACATTGCCTCGTAGCCGAGGTTCATCAGCGCCTTGTTGGCGTTGTAATGCAGGAACTTCTTGACGTCCTCGGCCAGGCCGACGCCGTCGTAAAGATCGTGCGTGTACTGGACTTCGTTTTCGTACAGCTCGAAGAGCAGTTCGAACGTGTAGTCCTTGATTTCCTGCTTGCGTTCCTCGGAGAGCCCTTCCAGGCCCTTCTGGAACTTGTAGCCGATGTAGTAGCCGTGTACAGCCTCATCGCGGATGATCAGGCGGATCAGGTCAGCAGTGTTCGTCAGCTTGGCGCGTGAGGACCAGTACATCGGCAGGTAGAAGCCGGAGTAGAACAGGAAGCTTTCCAGCAGGGTGGAAGCGACCTTGCGCTTCAGGGGGTCGTCGCCCTGGTAGTAGTCCATGACAATCTGCGCCTTCTTCTGAAGGTTTGAGTTCTCAGTGGACCAGCGGAACGCCTCGTCGATCTCCTTGGTGGAGGCCAGCGTGGAGAAGATGGAGGAGTAGCTCTTTGCGTGCACCGACTCCATAAACGCGATGTTCGTGTACACGGCCTCTTCGTGCGGGGTCAGCGCATCCGGGATGAGCGAAACTGCGCCGACGGTGCCCTGGATGGTGTCCAGCAGGGTCAGGCCGGTGAATACGCGCATGGTGAGCTGCTGCTCAGCGGGCGTCAGGGTGTTCCATGACTGGACGTCGTTGGACAGCGGCACCTTCTCCGGCAGCCAGAAGTTGTTGACGAGCCGGTTCCAGACCTCCACGTCCTTGTCGTCCTGGATGCGGTTCCAGTTAATGGCCTCGACGTGGCTCAGCAGCTTGACCTTCTCGGTCATGTCATCCCCTAAACGTTGGGTGGGTTTCTCTAAGTTAAAGCGTACGACGGCGGGCGGGCGCCCGCCGTCGTACTTCACAAGTTAGTTGAAGGTGCAACTACAGCATGCAGCTGACGCAGCCCTCCACCTCAGTCCCTTCCAGGGCGAGCTGGCGGAGACGGATGTAGTAGATCGTCTTGATGCCCTTCTTCCAGGCGTAGATCTGGGCCTTGTTGATGTCGCGCGTGGTGGCGGTGTCCTTGAAGAACAGCGTCAGGGACAGGCCCTGGTCCACGTGCTGGGTGGCAGCGGCGTAGGTGTCGATGACCTTCTCGTAGCCGATCTCGTACGCGTCCTGGTAGTACTCCAGGTTGTCGTTGGTGAGGTACGGCGCCGGGTAGTAGACGCGGCCGATCTTGCCTTCCTTGCGGATTTCAATCTTGGACGCCACCGGGTGGATCGAGGAGGTGGAGTTGTTGATGTAGGAGATGGAACCGGTGGGCGGAACAGCCTGCAGGTTCTGATTGTAGATGCCGTGCTCCATGACGGAAGCCTTCAGCGCGCGCCAGTCCTCCTGCGTGGGGATGTGCACGTTCTTGAACAGCTCGCGGACCTTCTCGGTCTGCGGCACCCACTCCTGCTCCGTGTACTTGTCGAAGAACTCACCCGAGGCGTACTTGGACTTCTCGAAGCCACCGAAGGTCTGGCCCGTCTCGATGGACAGCAGGTTGGAGGCCCGGATGGCGTGGTACACCACCGAGTAGAAGTAGATGTTGGTGAAGTCCAGGCCCTCTTCGGAGCCGTAGTGGACCCGCTCGCGGGCAAGGTAGCCGTGCAGGTTCATCTGGCCCAGGCCGATGGCGTGGCTCTGGTCGTTGCCCTTGGCGATGGACGGCACCGAGGTGATGTTGGACATGTCGGACACTGCCGAGAGGGAACGGATAGCCGTCTCGATGGTCAGGCCGAAGTCCGGCGAATCCATGGTCTTCGCAATGTTCAGCGAGCCCAGGTTGCAGGAGATGTCCTTGCCGGTCTCGTCGTAGGACAGGTCATCGTTGTACGTGGTGGGCTGGGAGACCTGGAGGATCTCCGAGCACAGGTTGGACATGATGATCTTGCCGTCGATCGGGTTGGCCCGGTTCACCGTGTCCTCGAACATGATGTACGGGTAGCCGGATTCGAACTGGATCTCGGCGAGGGTCTGGAAGAACTCGCGCGCCTTGATCTTGGTCTTCTTGATCCGGGAATCGTCCACCATCTCGTAGTACTTCTCGGTGACGGAGACGTCCGAGAAGGGCATGCCGTAGACGCGTTCAACGTCGTACGGCGAGAACAGGTACATGTCCTCGTCCTTCTTGGCCAGCTCGAACGTGATGTCCGGGATGACAACACCCAGCGAGAGGGTCTTGATGCGGATCTTCTCGTCAGCGTTCTCGCGCTTGGTGTCCAGGAAGCGGTAGATGTCCGGGTGGTGCGCGTGCAGGTACACCGCGCCGGCACCCTGGCGGGCACCGAGCTGGTTGGCGTAGGAGAAGCTGTCTTCGAGGAGCTTCATCACGGGGATGACGCCGGAGGACTGGTTCTCGATCTGCTTGATGGGCGCGCCCACCTCACGGATGTTGGTCAGGGCGAAAGCCACGCCGCCGCCGCGCTTGGACAGCTGCAGCGCGGAGTTGATGGAACGGCCGATCGACTCCATGTTGTCTTCGATGCGCAGCAGGAAGCAGGAGACCAGCTCGCCGCGCTGCTTCTTGCCCGCGTTCAGGAACGTGGGTGTGGCCGGCTGGAAACGGCCCTCGATGATCTCGTCCACCATCTGCAGGGCGAGCTGCTCGTTGCCGCGCGCCAAATGCAGGGCAACCATGCAGACGCGGTCCTCGTAGCGCTCCAGGAAACGCTTGCCGTCGAAGGTCTTCAGCGTGTAGGAGGTGTAGAACTTGAACGCGCCCAGGAAGGTCTCGAAGCGGAACTTCTTTTTGTACGCACGGTTGAACAGGTCACGGATGAAGTTCATCGTGTACTGGTCCAGCGTTTCGCGCTCGTAGTAGTCGTTCTTGACCAGGTACTCGAGCTTCTCTTCCAGGTCATGGAAGAACACGGTGTTGTTGTTAACGTGCTGCAGGAAGTACTGGTGCGCAGCCTCGCGGTCAGCCTCAAACTGGATCTCGCCGTTGGGGCCGTACAGGTTCAACATTGCGTTCAGCTCGTGATAGCCCAGGCCCTTGTAGGCGGCCGGCATCTCAGGCTTTTGGGCCCTGGTTACTTCCGTGTCTGCGACAGTCGTGTCCAAAACGTGTCCAATCCATTGTTTACACGGGACACGTCGTCTGGCGTGCCCATTAATTCGAAGCGGTAGAGGTGCGGCACTCCGCACTTGGCGGCAATGATGTCCCCCGCCAGGCAGTAGTTGTCCCCGAAGTTTGTGTTGCCGGCGCCGATGACCCCGCGGAGCAGTTGCCTGTTCTGCGGGTTGTTCAGAAACCGGATGACCTGCTTGGGAACGGAGCCCTCTCCCCCGGTGCCGCCGTAGGTGGGCACCACCAGCACAAAAGGCCGGGTGGCGAGGAGGGGTGCATCCCTGGAGTACAACGGAATCCGGGCAGAATCGCGGCCAAGCTTCGACACGAAGCGGCTGGTATTCTCGGATGCCGAGGAAAAGTAGATGAGCTGGCTGCCGGTGGTGACCTGTCCTGCGGCATCCTGCTGCGGTGCCGGCGGGGACACCTCCACGCGCTGAGCCGCGTGAATTTGTCGAGCCGTGTGGTTCTGCTGTGCTGTTGGTGCTGCCATGGGAGTCACCTCAGCTGGTTGCTGGTTGCCGGCAGGAAAAACGTGCCCCTTAGGCCACGGAGGAAACGGCGGAAAGCGCCAGTTCTTCGATCTTGTCCGGACGGAAGCCTGACCAGTGGTCCTGGTCCGTGACCACAACGGGCGCCTGCATGTAGCCCAGCGACTTCAGGCGCTCGAGGGCCTCGGCGTCCTGGGAGATGTCAACGCTCTGGTAGGTGATGCCCTTCTTGTCGAGCGCGCGATAGGTGGCGTTGCACTGAACACAAGCAGGCTTCGTGTAAACCGTTACGGTCATGGTTCCTGTCCCCTTTTCTGGAAAACTTGCTCGTCCGGTGTTCCCGCCCAAGCTGTATCTAGATACTACATCTAGTGCAGACGCCTCTTAGGAACCCCAAGATGATGTATTACAAGTATGTCATTTAATGCACCTTTAATCCACAGGCAGGGGCCGCCAAAATGTCCGGAATCCCGGCGATTTCGCGGACGGAATCCACATGCTGTGGAGTACTTAGCCACATTTAACGCCCAGCGTGTCGTGGAAAAGACGGCGTGTCGGTCCTGGTGGTGACCTGCGTAAACACACCACAAAGGGGCCCCGAAGTGACCTTCGGAACCCCTCCTGGTGACCAAACGCACGGAAGTTAGAGCTGCGCCTCCCGGCGGTCCAGCACGATCTGCTGCACGTCCAGGTAACCGGACTGGAATCCTGCCCTGGAGTAGCAGAGATAGAACAGCCACATCCGCTGGAAGACGGCGTCGAAGCCCAGTTCGCCCACGTCGCGGGAAGCCTCCAGGAACCGTTCCTCCCACAGCCGGAGGGTGGCGGCATAGTGGTCCCCCATGCCCATCCGCTCCCGCACCCTTAGCGTGGTGTGCTGCTGCGTCACGCCTTCGATGGCGCGGACGGACGGCAGGAATCCGCCCGGGAAGATGTATTTGTGCACCCAGGTGTAGGCGTTGCGCGTGGCGAGCATCCGGCCGTGCGGCATGGTGATCGCCTGGATGGCCACCCTGCCGCCCGGCGCGAGGACGCGGTCGATGGTCTGGAAGTAGATGGGCCAGTATTCGTAGCCCACCGCCTCGATCATTTCCACCGAGACGACGGCGTCGAACTCCCCTTCCACGGCCCGGTAGTCCTGCAGCGCAACCGTGACCCGGTCCGAGTAACCGGCGGCCGCAATCCGGTCCTGGGCCAGCGCCTGTTGCTCGCTGGACAGGGTGACGCTGTAAACGGTGGCCCCGCGGGCCGCTGCCCGCAGGGCCAGCTCACCCCATCCGGTGCCGATTTCCAGCAGCCGCGTTCCGGCGCCCACCCCCGCTTTGTCCAGCAGCCTGTCAATCTTGGCCGCCTGTGCTCCCGCCAGCGCGTCCCATCCCACCGAGGACAGCGGACCCGCCTGGAGCGGGAACAGCGCTGATGAATAGCTCATCGTTTCATCCAGGAAGCTGGAGAACAGATCGTTGGAGAGGTCGTAGTGCCGCGAGATGTTGCTCCGGGTGTTCTGCTCCGCGTTGCGCTCCTGCCGGGGCGTGCGCGGCAGGTAGAGGGACCGCAGCGTCTGCAGCGGCGCCGGAATCAGGGTGCCAACGGAAGCGGCGAACACCTCCAGGACACCCGCCAGGTCATCGGCTTCCCAGTCCCCTGCCATAAAGGACTCGCCCAGGCCGATCAGGCCGTGGGCGCCGATCCGGGCTTCGAACGCCTCCGGACGGCGCATGGTCATCACCGGCGCGTCCTCCCCGCCGATGCCCAGGACGGATCCATCCGGATATGCGACGCGCAGGGGCAGGCGCTTAACGGCGCCTTTGAAGAGGAGTCCGGCGGCCTTTCCGGCCACGGCCGCTTTGGCGCCCGACGGCGGCTGGGCCACACCGGGCCACACCTCGCCGTCGATGGTGGCGGGCGACGCCGGCACACCTGCAGCGGTCCACGCTGCGGGAGTGTGCCGCACGGGTTTGTCCCCGAGCGCAGCTGCAGTCCCGTTATCGTCTATCAGTGTCATTGAACTGCCTCCTGTGAGGGGTGAAGTGGTCGGGCGACGACGGGCAGCCGGCGTGCCCAGAGTTTGATGCCCTGCACCCGGATGAGTGCGGATACGAGAAGCGGCGCGGCCGGTACGGCGACCGCCGCGGCGAGAAT
This sequence comes from Arthrobacter sp. 210 2, assembly GCF_059093025.1. NCBI lineage: Bacteria > Bacillati > Actinomycetota > Actinomycetes > Micrococcales > Micrococcaceae > Arthrobacter > Arthrobacter sp. 210 2. The sequence goes on along the minus strand of NZ_JBNHIE010000012.1, from coordinate 3,615 downwards.
GTTGCGAACGGTGGCCGCGTGCCGGCGGCCGTCCATGGTGGCGACGAATGGCCGGTGGCCTTCCCGCTCAAGCACAATCGACACAGCCAGGCGGTCATCCGGAGCGGGCAGCTTCATGCGGTACTGGCCGTCCACGTCATTGAAGGGTGAGACGTAGAAAGCCTTGGGGACGGAGGCCCGGCCCGCAGGATCAGTCCGCAGCAGGTAGCAGTGGCGTTCGCCGTAGGTGTTGTGGACTTCCGCCACCACGCATTCCAGCTCGCCGCTGGACCGGTAGCACCAGAACAGGGTCAGCGGGTTGAAGACGTGGCCGAACACCCTGGCGCTGGCCAGCATGTGGATGGCGCCGCCGTCGGGCTCTATCCCCTGCGTCCGCAGGTACCGCTCCACGTTCGAGCGGATGGTGGCGTCCGGATTCCCCAGGTGGTCTCCCGCGCGGAACACGGCCAGCGGCCGGAGCAGGAACGGCAACCGGGGAAGCCGGTCAACGTCAACCAGCCAACTGTAGCTGCGGTAGGTGAAAGCATTCTTCAGCGGGCTGTGCCGCACGTGGGAAATGGAGGTGCGGTAGATGGCTGAGCCGGTGGTCATGCAGGTTCGCCCGCTGCAGCAAGTTTCCGCCCGCCGTCATCCGACGCTGCAGGCCCGGCGGCCGTAACGGAAGCGGGCAGCACGGGAACCCAGTGCCGGCCCAGCTTTTCGGCGGCCCGGACGCCGGAGAGCGCACCGTCCTCGTGGAAGCCCCAGCCCAGGTATGCGCCGGCATAGGCAATGCGGCTGTCACTGAGCGCCGCAATCGCCTGCTGGGCCTGCAGTGATTCCGGGGTGTATTGCGGGTGCTCGTAGACCATGCGTTCCAGGACGGCGTCGCCGGCAATCAGTTCCGACTCCCCCAGGCTCACCAGGTAGGGGCGGCCGTCACCGGGTTCAAGCCGCTGCAGGCGGGTGAGGTCGTAAGTGACCAGGACCTTGTCCGGCCTGGCCCCGCAGGACGGGAGCCGGTAGTTCCAGGACGCCCTCGCGTTGTCGGCGGAGGGCAACACAGCAGGATCCTGGTGGAACACGGTGTGGTTGACGGAGTAGGGCATCCCGCCCAATGCCTCTTTTTCGTCAGGCGTGGCGTCGGCCAGGAAGCCGAGTGCCTGGGCCGGGTGCGTGGCAACCACGACGGCGTCGAAGTCTTCCAGCCCACGGTCCGTTGCGAGTTCCACGCCGTCGGGCAGGCGCCGGATGGCGGTGACAGGGGTGTTGAGCCGGACGTCAGTCAGGGTGGCGGCCAGTTTTTCCACGTACCGGCCGGAACCGCCGGTGACGGTACGCCATTGCGGAGAGCCCTTGACGCCAAGCATTCCGTGGTGGCGGAGGAACGTGAAGAGATACCGTGCCGGGTAGGCCAGCGCCGTAGTGGGGTCGCAGGACCATACCGCGCTGACCACCGGGGTCATGAAGTGGGAGATGAAGTACGGGCTGAAGTTTTCGCGGGCCAGGAACTCGCCGAGGGTCTGTTCGGGAATGTCGGCTTCGCCTCTGACGGCGGCGGCAGGAGCGGTGTTCAGCAGCATGCGTGCCTTGCGGTAAAAGCGCGTGATCTCCAGCAGCATCAGCAGGTACCGGCCCCGCAGCAGGCTGGACGGGCGGGCGAAGATTCCGCGGGCATCGTCGCGGGCGCCGGCATATTCCAGCCCGCAGCCGTCGCAGCGGATGGACATGCTCATCTCCGAGTCCTGGGTTTCGACGCCCAGCTCGGCGAACAGCCGCAGCAGTGTGGGGTAGGTCCGCTCGTTGTGCACGATGAACCCGGTGTCCACGCCAAGGATCGTGCCGTCAGGTTGTGGCATGTCGTGGGTGTGGGCATGGCCGCCCAGCCGCGAATCCGCTTCGAAGAGCGTGACGTCGTCCTGCCTGTTAAGGACGTAGGCGGCGGTCAGTCCGGCCACGCCGCTGCCGATGACGGCCACGCGCCGCCTTCCGCCTCCACCTGCTGCTGGATCTGGTGACAATTCATGCTCCTCTGCTGAACATTTGCCAATGGTTGGATATACAGAGGGCAATTCGAAGCCGGGGATGGCGCGGATGGGTGCAGTACTGTGGGCTGGTGGTAAATCCGGTACACCTGAAGACCCTGATGGAGGTCACGCGGCTGGGCTCCTTCGCGGCCGCCGCGTCAACGTTGGGCTATACGGCCTCTGCCGTCTCCCAACAGATGTCCGCCCTGGAACGCGACACCGGCGTCGTCCTGTTCCAGCGCTCGGCGCGGAGCGTGGTCCCCACGGAGGCCGCCGTCGTGATGACCCGGCACGCGGCCAAGGTGCTGACGGACATCGAGGCGCTGATGGCTGCCGCCGCCAAAACCCAGGACAGCGCCAGCCAGGAACTCCGGCTCGGCATCTTCCCCAGCCTGGCGACGTACGTCCTGCCGCGGATCCTGAAGAAACCCGCGTGGAAGAACCTGGGCATCGACCTCAAGGTGTCCGTGGCCGAGCCGGGCCAGACCATCCAGGGGCTGCGCGCCGGCGGTGAACTGGACCTCGCCGTGGTCTTCCAGGTGGGCCAGACCGGTGTGGCCTGGCCCGCCACCATCAACAGGCAATGGATCGGCGACGACGACTTCCGGGTGGTGCTGCCCGCCGGCTGGGGCTTCCGTCCGGACGCGAAGGTGGCGGCAGACCATCTCTCCGAGATGCCCTGGATCATGCACCACCCCGGCACAAGCGACGCCATGGTCATTGAACGGCTCTTCGCGGGCTGCAACCTGCATCCGCGCGTAGTGGCGCACAGCGACGACTTCCACGCCAGCCTGGAGATGGCAGCCGCAGGACTGGGGGCGGCGCTGGTTCCCGAACTGGCACTGCGGAACAAGCCGGCGGGTGTGGTGGTGCTGGACGTCCCCGAAATCCGGCTGGCCCGGAACGTTTTCGCGCTGCTGATCAATGACCGGAAAACCGCGCGGGTGCAGCTGTTTGTCGACCTGCTGGCAGAGACGCTCGCCGGAATGCGCACCTCAGTGAATTAGGCCTGAACGCTGGAATGCACCGCTGTTCGGGTCTATGTTGAGAATATGAACAAGGTAGCGAGCCAGCACTTTGGCGAGATTGAGCTCAATCACGGCAGGGATCACCTGATCGCCGCCAAACATGAGCTGCGCGGCCATCCACTGGAACTCGACCTGAACATCACCGCCCACGACCACTTTGACGAAGCCGCACTGCGCAAGGTGGACTACCGCCTGCGGTTCCTGCCCGAACTGGTGGACGAGGTCCGGGACATGATCGCCGAGGAGCTGGACCAGGAAGGCACCAGCCCGCAGGAATACCTGCAGTTCCATTGCAACGCCCTCAAGGATGAGCACCTGCACAAGGTCTTCGGCGTGGAGAACCGCAGCCAGCTCACCAAGGATGTGTTCCTCAAGGCACTGAAGCTGGGACACGTGGGGATCTACCCGGGCCAGCCGGAACGTTACTTCGTGATGGATTTTACGCTCGGCCAGCACTTCACCGATGAAGTCCTGGTGGCCTCCGCGGACGAAGACGGCGTGGTGGACGACGAGATTGTCTGGGAATCCTGAATTTGCAAACGGTGGTTGAGCCTGTCGAAACCTGACGGGGTTTCGACAGG